>JAFAZE010000007.1 GCA_019239975.1 Streptosporangiaceae bacterium | reverse complement strand
CCAACAGCGGGGCTCCCTGGTACGAGGCATGTCTATGGCGGACAGACCTCACTTACAGGAGCCCCGCTGCCTTCGCAGCAGCATCAGTACCTATCGAAGCGATTTGACAGCAGGCCAGCCCCGTTAACTGACCGGCCTTGCCGTTAGCCCCGTGTCCCCGTGAGCGAGTGCTACGCGGCGTTGGCGCGGCGCATCCGGCGACGGCGCTCAGCCGAGCGCTCGTCCTCGTTCAGGCCGCCCCAGGTGCCGTACTTCTCGGGGCGTGCCACCGCGTAGTTAAGGCACTCAATCCGGACCGGACAGCTCGCGCAGACGGCCTTCGCCTTCCGCTCTCTGATGTCCCGCTCGGGCTGGCGCTCGCCGTCTGGGCCGAAGAAAAGCATAAGATCCTCGCCACGACACGCGGCAGCGTCCTGCCACCCCCAGTTCGGGCGGGGAAGCATCGCCGTCTGCCTGCGTACCTGAGACATGGATCAGTCACCTCAACCAAGTTGCTTTAGTAGTGCGTTACTCTTGCTAGTGGCTCGTAGCACGCGAGCCCAGCCCAGCGCGGTAACTGCCGTTGCAATATGCAACGCCCCATGACGCCGTGGTGTTCCCACGCAAGGGAGTGTTCCCATGCCCGGGCACGTAGTGCATGAGGCGCGCTAGCAGGCATCCCCGAGACGCGCTGGCCGGAGGCACGCTAGCGGACATTGCTGGCAGTCAGCCGGAAGGCTGGCGTAGCGTGGTTACCGCCTCCCCCGGCACATGCGGACAGGACGGTGTGCAAGCCCGCGGACTATGATGCCATCCGCCGTAGTGTCCGCGCACGCGGGGTGCCGAAGTTTTCCGCTCAGGGACCGCAGAATTTTCTATGCCGCGCCCCGGGTCGGCCGCAGGCGCGAATCGCCGTGGCATCCTGCGCGCATGAGTGTGCCCGGCGCTGACCGGTGACGCCGTCGTGCCGCACCGTAGTGAGCAAAAATTCGTATGAACTGGACAAACGCTGGGGCGGACGCCACCATGGCTTGCATGTCAGCGTCGGATCCAGCACCGCTGCCCCGGCTCGGCGAGGTCTTCTTCGACGTGCGGGGCAGCTCGCGCAGCATGCGCCTGAGCTGGTACGCCGATACCGGGATCGCGGTTTTCAGCATCTGGCAGGGCGGAACATGCACGGGTACGTTCCGCCTGCCCATGGACGACCTGCCCCGGCTGCTCGATTCGCTGCAGCGGGGCATGCAGGGAAACACCGGGCCCGCGCCCGAGCTGCGCGACGTTTCCGGCACCGGCCGCCGCCCCCGGCTGGCGATCGGCGCGCCCACCGACCCGGCGATGACGGCGATGGGGCAGTCGCCGGAGCCGTACACCGGCGCCATGACGGCCATCGGGTACCGCGACGAGC
This sequence comes from Streptosporangiaceae bacterium, assembly GCA_019239975.1. GTDB lineage: Bacteria > Actinomycetota > Actinomycetes > Streptosporangiales > Streptosporangiaceae > JAFAZE01. The sequence goes on along the minus strand of JAFAZE010000007.1, from coordinate 120,210 downwards.
AGCCGCCAGCGCCCGAGTACCGCGCCGAGCCCGCCTACCTGAGCGACTACCGCCCCCGGGGGCAGTCGCGCGGCGACGCGCAGCCCTACGGTGGCGGCCAGGCCTACGGCGATGCCCAGGGGTACGGCGAGAGCCAGGGGTATGGCGAGAGCCAGGGATACGGTGACGGCCAGGGGTATGGCGAGACCCAGGGGTACGGCGAGACCCAGGGATACGGCGAGAGCCAGGCGTATGGCGGGAACCAGTCTTACGGAGACGCCCAGCGTTATGGCGACCCGCAGCAGCCCCATGGGGAGGTTCAGCGGTATGGGGAGGCCCAGCCGTACACGGGCGGACAGTCGTACGGTGGGGGACAGGCGTACGCCGAGGCACAGCAGTACGCCGAGCCGCAGCAGTACACCGAGGCGCAGGCGTACCCACAAGCACGGCAGTATGGCGCGGCACAACAGTACCCAGAGACACAGCAGTACACAGGCGAAGCACAACAGTACCCCTACGACGAAGAGGGCTACGCTGCCCCGGACCGTGCTGAGCAGGTGTACCGCGGGCCGGAGAACGCGGACAACGGCTACCGGAACCGGGAATGGCAGGGTCAGGGCTACGCCGACCCGCTTTCTGCCCCGGTAGGAATGTCCGCTCCCGCTGGTCTCCCCGCTCCGGCTGCCCTCCCGGCCCCGGCCACGTCGCGGTCCGGTGACGGGTTTCCGCTCGCGTACCGCGAGCAGCCCGCGTATCCGGAGCAGCCGGCCTATCCGGAGCAGCCTGCATACCCTGGCCAGGGCGCATACCCTGACCAGCGCGCCTATCCCGACCAGCGCGCGTATCCGGAGCAGCCTGGCCGTAACGGCTATGCCGGTGACCCGGGCTATCCCGGCGAGCCGCGCGCCGCCGCTTATGACGGGGAAAACGGCTACGCCGAGGCGGGCTACCCGTCCGGCAACCGTTACCCCGAGGGCAACGGCTACGCCCAGAACAACGGCTACGCGGAAGGGAATGGCTACGCCGAGGGCAACGGCTACCCCGAGGGCAACGGCTACGCGGAAGGGAATGGCTACGCGGAGAGGAATGGCTACGCCGAGGGCAACGGCTACGCCGAGAATAACGGCTACCCCCAGGGCAACGGCTACGCCGGGAACGCGGGCAATGGCTACGCGGAGGGCAATGGCTACGCGGAGGGCGATGGCTACGGCGGCAACGGCCGGACGGGTGACCGCTACCCCACGGGCGCGTACCCGGGCGGCTCCAGCCAGGCCACCGGGGGATACCCGGCCGGACCCCCCGCGGGGACCGGTGGATACCCCAGCGCGCCCTATCCCGGGCAGGCAACCGGCGGGTACCCGACGGCCGCGTACCCCGAGGACGCCGCCCCGGCCAGCGCAAACGGCTACGTTGATGCGGGGTACGCGGGTGGCGCGAGTGACGGCTACGCAGGCGATCCCGGGTACGGGAACGGGTACGCCGGCAACGGCGCCTACGCCGGGTACGAGGCAGCCCGCTACACGGACCCGAACGGCACTGGCCACGCCCCCGACGCGGACGGGTACGCGCAGTACCCCAGCGGAAACGGCTATGCAGCCGGCGAATACCCGGCGGCCGAATACCCTGCGGACAACGTGTACGGCAGCCGCTACGCCGACGGTGCCGGGCAGCGCCGGACACCGACGTTCGCGGAGGACCCGCTCAACGGCCCTTACCCGGGCGACTCACCCGAGCTGTTCCCTCAGCCGTACCGGGCATCCGGGCCCGGGCCAACTGACGGCAGCGGTCAGGCCGCGTCGAGCTTCCCGTACGGAAATCCTCCTCCGAGCCGGGAACAGCGGTACCCTCCCCGGCGTTAGATACAACTGGCCGGTGCGGCTAGGGTCCCCCGGGCCGCACCTATTATTGCCTTCGCGGAATACCGTACGGCTGGAGCCGCGTTGCGCCTCTCGCCGAGGAGGCGACCTCCGCACCGGCCCCCATCCCAGACCGGTGGTCGCTCAGACCGGGGGCCCTTCCGGCGGTCCCGGCTTGGCGAGGCTGGTCTGGCTGCTCGGCGCAGCCGCCCCGTCCGCGCTGCCAGCCCTCTGCGCCCTGGTGCCAGTCTTCCCCGGCAGAGCGGGCGCGGCGGCGGGGGACGGCGTTTCCTGCCCGGGTTGCGGGACCGGGCCGACGATGGCGTTGAGGACCTGCGAATTCGGGACGGACATCACGCTGCCGCCGGTGTCGAGGCGGACATAGGTGATGCCGATGTCGGTGACGATGCCGTCGAGCTGACCGCCGAGCGCGCCGGCCCGTAGCCGGATGTTGTCGCCGACCCGGAACGGGCGCGCCAGCAGCAGGACTATCCCGGCGAACACGTTGCCGAGCGCCTGCTGCGCCGCGATACCGACGAAAACACTGGTCAGCGCTCCGCCGAGGACGAGCTGCCCGACCGGGACGTCGAACAGCACGAGCGTGACGACGAGCGTGGTGAAGGCGCCTATCAGCAGGATCGCGTAGCGGACCACGGCCGCGTGCGAGGGTCCCGCGCGGCGCTCGAGAACATCACGTGCCTGGCCGGACAGGCCATAGGTGGCCGAGGCGCCGAACACGCAGAACGCCACCGCTGTGCCGGCGGCGATGATCTGATGCGGAACGCTGTTCTTCTCGAAGAAGTATGTGAAGTAGTGATGCGCCCAGCCCGAGACGCTGGCAGCTACGATCGCGAGGGTTAGCGCGATGATCGACTTCCACGGCCGCGTCTTCTCTTTCATTTTCGCTACCTGGGCAGACAGGTCGAGTTGTTGCCCGTCCTGGGCATGCACGTCCTGCTCCTCCCGTTGCGTCGTTCCGGTGCTGGCTGAACGCCCTACCGTACCCGGCGCGCGCGGGGAGGAGCAGGAACTGGCGTGCTTATTTCAGGTGAGCAGCGTCACGCGGCGACCAGCAGCGGCCTGCCGACCGGGAGCCGCAGCCTGCCGCCAACCCCGTTCGCCACGCCCGCCATGGAGGTGTACCAGGCGACGGCCGCCGTGACGATGCCCATGTAGCCGGCGGCCATGATCCCGGACGTGGGGAGCACGTTCGAGCCCGCGTTGAAGAACCCGATGAACCCGATGATCTCGGTGAGCTCCAGGGTCAGGAACACCCCGAACACGGCCATGTTCACCTGTGCGGAGAGCACCATCATGTACGTGTTGAAGATGGCGAACGCGAGCAGGATCCAGCCCACGTCGTGGTTGAGCGCTGTGACCGTGGCCGCCAGCGTCGCGGGCTTCGCGGCGTTGAGCGCCGGGACCTTGACGAGCACGGCCCATAGGCCGAGGCCGATCCAGAAGCCGCCGTACGACGAGAATGCGGTGGCGCCGAACACGTTCCTGTTCCGGAACTCCCACATGCCGGCCAGCAGCTGGCAGAACCCGCCGTAGGCGAACGCGTAGCCGAGGAACGCGGCGGTAGTCGCATGCGACATCCAGTTCGCGTTCGCCGCCGACAGCAGGAACGTAGTGAGGGCGAACGCGGCCAGGCCGAGCGGCGCCGGGTCGGCAATGCCGGACAGCGGCGGGGCGGGCTGGGTGGCGGGCGTTATTGTGCGGTCTTCGCTGACGCTCATGTTGATCCCTCCGGGACATGCTCGCCCGGCTGCGGGTCCAGGCGGCGCGGCTGCCGCCCTCCGGGCGCGTGATTCGGTGATCGCGGAACCAGGCCACCAGCGCGCAAGGGCGTGCGCCCGGCGCGTTTCGCGGCCCGCGGGGCCGGCGTCGTTCGCATTCCGGTGCCGGTGCTTCGCGCCGGCCTAATTCCGTTCATGCATCAACCTTCTCGTTCCCATCTGGCACAGAGTTACCAGATGGAAGTTCCGCCTTTAGCGTAACGCCGCGCCCCCTTACCGTGCGAGACCTAAAATTCCGCGTCAAAGACGCAAAGGCGCAGTTAGCAGGCCAGATAGGCCGGTTTCATGCGACAAGCGGGCATCGCTTAGCGACTAGCGGCATCACGGGGCGGTAAGCGGTCACGGCCTAATCGAGCGGTATCCAGACGGCTTCCCGCGAGGAACCTGCTCAGGCCCAGCCTGGTGGCGAGAATGACGACGCGGTCTCCAGGAGCGAGCAGGTAGCCGCGGTGCGGCGACCAGTCCAGGCGTGCGGCCTGGCCGGCCTGCAGCGCGAGAATCCAGGTCTGGCCGTCGCGCTCGACGTCTTCGATGGGGCGCCCGGCCAGGTCGGCGCCGGACTCGATGCGGACGTCCGCGATGAGAAGCACGTGGCGGCCGACCGGGATGGTGCGCAGTACCTGATGCTCGAGCAGCGCGGCGGCGAACGCCGGCGCCGCCAGGTATGACACGCTGCGCGAGACCGAGTTGCCGACCGTCTCCTGCACCCGCGTTGCCAGGTCGTCGTTGGACAGCCGGAGCACGAGGCGCAGGTCCGCGCGCAGCGCGCGCGCGTTCAGCGCGGTCTCCAGGTTCACGATGTCGCGGCTGGTCACCGACACCAGCGCGATGCTGGTCTCCAGGCTTGCCGCGCGCAGCGTCTCCTCCAGGTGCGCCTCGCCGATCACCACCGGCAGGCCAAGCCTTCGTGCCAGAGGTACCCCCCTCGCGTTCGGATCCCTGTCCACGCAAACCACATCGAACCCGAGGTCGTGCAGCTCGCCCACCACCCTGGTGCCGACGTTGCCGAGCCCGACGACGATGACGTGACCGCCGGGCGGCCTCGGCGCGCCGCGCACGGAGCCGGTCAGCCTGGCGCCGACGACAAGGGCGGTGACCACCGGGATGAATGCCATGCCGTCGACGGTGAGGATCACCTGCGCGACCTTTTCCGGACCGTCGAGAGCCGGGTTGGTCAGGGCGGAACCCGTGAGATCCATGATCGTGAGGTAGAGCGCGTTGCTCAGCGAGTAACGGGCACCGGTCGCGAGCAGCACGAAGCCTGCCACGATGACGAGGAGCAGGACGATGAACACCAGGCCGAACACGTTCAGCGTCAGCCGGCGGAACACCGCCGCGATGGCGCTGAGCGGATTCCGGCGCCGGGCCAGCGGGTTACGCGGCGTCCCGTCGGCCGCGGCGAGCACGAGATCGGGGCCGCCGGGGCCGGGCCGCGCGTCCGGCGGGAGGACCGGCGGGAGCAGCCGCGTTGGCCCGGCCGGATCGCTGGTCACCATGACCAGGCTGCACACCACCTGCCCGGCCGGGACATCCTCGCGCCTGGCCACGTACAGGGTGCGCCCGGACACCCGGACATGGCTTGGTGCGGGCGCGCCGAGCGCGGCCGCGACGAACGACGGCGCCGACATCGCCGTCCCGGACAAAACGGTGCAGTCCGCGAAGAAGCCGCGGATATGATCGCCCAGCCGCCGGTTGAAGATCGCCAGCACGAGCCGCAGGCCGGCGTTGAGTTCCTGAGCGCGCAGGGCGGCGTGGAAGTTGCCGAGGTCGTCCTGCGCGACAAGCGCCATCGCCCGGGCGGACTGGACGCCGGCGTCGGCGAACGCCTGGTCGCTGAGCTCGGCGCTCTCGATCACCCGGACCCCCGGCAGCGCGATGATCCTGGGCCCCTCGTTCCTCCGGCGGGACGGCAGAATGACGGTGACCTGCTCGCCGTACCGGGAGGTCAGTTCCTCGGCGAGGCGGAAGGCGAGCGGGTCGTCCCCGCAGACGACGAAGTGACCCCCGGTCTGTGCGGGCGCGGGCATGCGCAGATCATAGTGAAAACACCGGAGTGCCCGCCCGGTAGGATTGTTCCAGACCAGGGCTAATGTCACAGGAAGGCCCGGCGATGGCGAACGACCACATGATCCGTGCGTCGGATCGGGACAGGGAAGCGGTCGTCGCCGTGCTCCGCGACGCCTACACCGCCGGGCGGCTGAACGCGGAGGAGTTCGACGAGCGGACCACAGCGGCGTACGGCGGCCGCACATGGGGTGAACTGCGAACGCTGACCGAGGATCTTCCCGAGCAGCCTGCCCTGGGCGCCGACCTGCCCGCCGCGTTGCCGCCCACCGTCACCCCCGCCGGGCCGCCGCGGGAGCGCCGGGTCGGCAGGCGCCCGGTCGCGCCGATTCTTCCGATCTTCGCGATGTGGTTCCTTATCACGGTGGCCGCGCATTCGCCGGCCGCGGCGCCGGTGGCCGTAATAGGGCTCGTCATGCTGATGATCTTCCTTTCCTCAGGGAGGCGGCGCAGGCACGGCGGCGGGCCCGGTCGCGACGGATACCGTGAGGTCCGCGGCCCGGGAGACAATCGCGACGCGCCGTGACCGCCGCCGGGCGCAGCAACGACATTCGGCTTAACGTCCGCCCGATACCTTCTGCCGTGCTTCCCGGGCGTAATATGGTTTACCGGTTTATTCCGCGCCTGTTTATCCCACATCCCGGGGAATTGCCCGCCGCGTTTTGCTGCATCCAGGGCCAGCGCCGGCGGGTTCCGCGAGCCCGTGCCACCCGGGCCAGGGCGGATCTAGTAACCTCTGTCAAATGCGGCCGATCTTGGGCACCCGCTCCGCGCCGGTGACGCAGGTAAGCGAGGCGGCCGGAGAGCAGACCGCCAGGGCCACCACCCGGCTCCGGCGCTTCGCCGCCACCCACGGGCCGTTCAGCATCGTCGTGCTGGCCGCGGTGGCGGTGCGCACGATCGTCATGCTCGGCTACCCGCCGATCATGTGGTTCAACGACTCGTATTTCTACGTCGCGGACGCCGTGTCGCGGACCGCGGACACCGCACGCCCCGAGGGGTACCCGTTCCTGCTCTGGCTGCTGCTCCCGCCGCACAGCTTCACGCTGGTCGCCGTGCTGCAGGCGGCCATGGGCGTGGCGATGGGAATCGCGATCTACGCGCTGCTGCGCCGCCGCGGGCTGCCCTGGTGGGGCGCCACGCTGTGCGCCGTGCCGGCGCTCTTCGACGCGTACGAGATGATGCTCGAGCATCTGGTGGCGTCCGACACGCTGTTCACGTTCCTGATAACCGGGGCCGTCGTCGTGTTGTGCTGGCGGGACCGGCCGCCGGTGTGGGCGGTGCTTGGCGCTGGGCTCGCGATCGGGTATGCCACGGTGGTCAGGTCGGCCGGCGAGCCGCTGCTCATCGCCGTCGCGCTCGCGCTGCTGGCGCGGCGCGCCGGGTGGCGGCGCATCGTCGCGCTGCTCGCCGCCGGGGTCGTGCCGATCGCGGCGTACATGATCTGGTTCCACGGCGTGTACGGAAAGTACGCGATCACCGAGTCGCAGGGCACGTTCCTGTACGGCCGGGTGAGCAGCTTCGCGGAGTGCTCGACGATGAACCCGCCCGCCGACCTGCGGGTGCTGTGTGACCCGAGGCCGCCGGGGAAGCGGCAGGGGGCCGAACAGTACATCTGGGACCGCGGCACCCCCTTGGCGGCATTGACCGGGCCGAACAGCGCCAACCGGTTCACGCCGCGGATCGAGAGCCTGACGATGCGGTTCGCCGAGCGTGCCGTTCTCGCCCAGCCGCTGGACTACGCCGCGGTGGTCATACACGACACGCTGCGCACGTTCGGCTGGGACCGGCAGCCGTCGAACGCGACCGGCTCCGGCCCGACATTCCAGTTCGGCGAGACCGCCACCCCGACCCCCTACTGGGCCACCAACTACCCGGGCGACAAGGCCGCCCAGGCGATCTACCATGACCTGGTCCGCTACGGCGGCCCGTCGCTGGGGCACCCGCGGGTCGTGTCGCCGTGGGCCGGGCTCGTCCGGGCCTACGCCAGGTTCGTATATCTGCGGGGCACGCTCCTGGCCGTGATCCTGCTTGCCGGCGCCGTGGGCGTCATCGCGCGCTGGCGCCGCTGGGGCGGTCTGGTGCTGCTGCCGTGGCTGGCCGCCGTCCTCCTGGTCGTCCTGCCGCCGATGGCGGCGGGGTTCAGTTACCGGTACGTCGCGGCCGCGGTGCCGCTCGCCTGCCTCGCCGCCGGGCTCGCGTTCGCCGGCGTGCGCGGCTTCGGCGGCGACGGCGAGCGGGTGAGCGTCCGCGGCTGGCTGCGCGAGCACGGCCTGCTCGGCACCGAGCCGGCGGCCCAGCCCGGCGGCGTACGCGTCCAGCCGGGCGGCGAGCCCGGCACCGCGGATGGCGAGCCTCAGCCCGACAGCGAGGATGGCGCTCTCAGCGCCGGCGAGTAGCCCCTGTTCGGCGTGCTGTTCGCGCTGAGCCGCGCGTATCTAGCTCAACGACCGGGGCCGGTCTGTCGGCACGATGCGGTTAGGGCCGCTTCGTGTGGACACGGACGCCCGGCCGGATGCGAACGGCCGACAGCGAAGTTTCGCCGGTCGGCGCGCCGCGTTGCCCTAAGGGCCTCCGGTGCTGGAGGGACGTCTGTTTCCTGCGTCTGCGCACAGTCCAGGGCCGCCACTACTTCACCCTCAAGCAGTCCGTCGGCAGCGCCCAGGATCGCCTGGGAATTCGAGACACAAGTCACCGGCCGACCACCGTGCCGCGCGGCGATACCTCGGGGGTGCGCCGCTCCGGGATCCGCCGTGGCTCCGGCGGTGGCTGCCAGTGGGGACGCAGCTAAACCCTCCATGTGGATCCATAGGGCGCGCTGTTCGTTGCATGATTTCTGCATCATACACCAATAGATCGAACAAATATTCGACATACACGGCTCATGAATAGTCCAGCGCAGGCGGTGGAGTTGATCATGAATGTCATCAGCGTGAGCGGACCGGGTGTGTAACCCTGCCCTTCTCGCCGAGGGGTGCAATCAACATCCGGTATATCTAGCTCTGATAACGAACGTATCGTTTCGCTGTCCTTGGATGCGGAATTCCCGCAGTCTTGGAGGGATTCCCTTCAGCGTCGGGCGATACGAAGAGATGGGCATTGATGGGTGGGGCGTCACACCGATGGCAGGGCTGGAAGTCGGACTTCCCGTGGGAAGAAGACGCTCTCCGGCACATCAGAGGGCAGATGCCCGATGCGGAGCCGTACCGAGCCTGGCAGACGTTCACGTTTACCGCTAGCACCGGTCACGTACGCGAGGTTGACCTTTTAATAGCGACGCCAGGTGGGCTGTTCCTTATCGAAATCAAGAGCCACCCTGGTCGGGCCACGAACAATGGCGCCACCTGGCTTTTCCGTGACGAACGGACCCGGACGATCGAGAACCCGCTGCATTTCACCGACCAGAAGGCGAAAGAAATTGCGGGTCAGCTCCGGCAAGCCGCTAGGGCGCTCAACGTCAGGCACAAGGTTCCTCGCATTGAGGCCGCGGTCTTCCTGTCCGCTTCGAACCTGCGCTGTGACCTGGACGATTTTCAGCGGGCCTGCGTCTACGGCCGGGACGGGCTGACCGGGCAGACCAAGCTTCCCGGAATCTGGCACGGCTTGCTGAACCAGCCGCCGGGCAGCGAGCAGAACAGGGTGACGCCGGGCCTGTCCAAGGAACTCGACAAGCTGCTGCGGAAGATCGGGATCCAGCGCCAGCACCAGCACGGGAAGATCGGCCCATACGAGCTGGGGCCGCGCGCCTTCGACACGGGCCCAACTTGGGAGGACTACCTCGCCAGCAACCCCGCGCTGCCGGACGATCAGGTCCGCAGGGTCCGCATCTACCTGTCCGAGCTGGGCGCCACCAAGGAGGCGCGCGAGTCGACCCGCCGTGCGGCGCGACGGGAGTACCTGGCGCTCCAGGGGATCTCCCATGACGGCATCGTCCGCGCCGAGCAGTACAGCGACGAGCACGACGCCGGCCCGGCCGTCGTCTTCCGACACGGCAAGAACTGGCAGCGGCTGGACCAGTTCATGGCTGCGCACGACGGTGACCTGCCGATCGAGACCCGGGTGGAGATGGTCCGCCAGCTTGCCGAGGCGGTCGATCACGCCCACCGCCGTCACCTGTACCACCGGGCGCTGGCGGCCCGCTGCGTCTACGTGGAGCTGGACGGCCGGTACCCGCGGCTGCGGATCTGCGACTGGCAGGTCGCGGCCAGGCCCGCGCATGGCACATCGGTCACGGCGACGGGCCCGGGCTCCAGCGGTCCTGGCGTCGTCTCGCTGGCCGCGCATATCGAGCGCTCGGCCGGGCCGTATCTGGCACCGGAGTTCGGCAGCCCCGACGCGCCGCCCACGCAGCTCGACGTGTTCGGGCTCGGCGCGCTCAGCTACCTGATCCTCACCGGCCAGCCTCCTGCGGAGAGCCGCGCCGCGCTGGGCCAGCGGCTCGCCGCCGAGCGCGCGCTCACCCCGGTGGCCGAAGGCCTCACCGCCGTCATGGACCGGCTGATCCGAAGCGCCACCGCGGTCCAGTCCGCCGACCGCACCGAGTCGGTGCGGGATTTCCTCTCCGACCTCGACGACGTCGAAGACGAGCTGACCGCCCCGGAGCCAGCCGAGGAGCCGGATCCGCTGACGGCGGGCAAGGGTACGGTCGTTGGAAGCTGGACCGTGGAGCGGGTGCTCGGCAAGGGCTCCACCGCCCGGGCCCTGCTGGCCGACAAGGGCGGCGAGCGGCAGGTTCTCAAGGTGGCCCTCAGCGCCTCCGCCGCGCAGCGGCTCACCTGGGAGGCGGCCACGCTGCGGAAGCTGGCCGACTCCCGGATCGTCCGGCTGATCGACGGGCCCTTCGAGGTGGCCGGGCGGACGGTGATCGCCCTGGACCGCGCGGGCGAGCGCACGCTCGCCGACGAGATCCGCCAGCAGGGCCCGCTGAGCATCGGCGAGCTGGAGAAGCTGGGTGAGGATCTGCTGCACGCGGTGCTCTACCTGGAGGAGGAGAAGGTTTGGCACCGCGACATCAAGCCGGACAACCTGGCGCTGCGTGAGGTGTCCCGCAAGGGCCGCCGCCTGGTCCTGTTCGACTTCTCGCTGGCCGACGTCCCGGACAGCGAGATTGGCGTGGGCACCCCGGTCTACCTCGACCCGTTCCTCGGCACCAGCCACCGCCAGCGCTACGACCAGGCCGCCGAACGCTACGCGGTCGCGGTGACCCTGCACGAAATGTCCAGCGGCGAGCTCCCGTCCTGGGGGGACGGCTTGGTCGAGGCCAGCATGCTCGACCCGTCGGAGCAGCTGCCGCACCTGGCTGAGGACTCGTTCGACCCGGTGCTGCGCGACCGGCTGGTGGCGTTCTTCGACCGTGCGCTGCACCGCGACGCCGCCCGGCGGTTCGGCTCGCTCAAGGAGATGACCAGGGCCTGGACGGACGTCTTCCGCGGCCTGGACGAGACGCCGCCGCTCACCACCCGGCACACGATCACGCTGGATGACAGCGCCGAACCGGACGAGGCACGCGACGCGGCCGCCAAGGCGGCCACCGCGGACACCCCGCTGGCCGCCGCGGGCCTGACCGCCCGCGCGCTGTCCATCGTGCAGCAGCAGCTCGGCGCCACCACCGTCGGCGAGCTGCTCCGGGTCCAGCCCAAGCGGATCATGCAGCTCCGCGGCATCGGCATCATCCCTCGCAACGAACTGGTGCGGCGCGCCGGCCAGTGGCGCCGTCAGCTCGGCCTGACCGAGACCGCGGGCATCACAGAAAAGACATCAGATACCGAACGGTCCTCGGCTCAGCCGTCCCGCACCGTCACGCCCCCCGGCGCGGACAGAACACCCGAGGTCTCGGTCACCGGAAGCCTGGACGAGGTCGCCCGGCAGCTCATCCCCGGAGCAGCACACGGCGACGCCGAGACGCAAGCCATGCGGACGGTCCTCGGCCTGCCCGATGGCCAGGGTCATCCGTCGCCCGTTCGGCCGTGGGCGGCCCAGCGGGACATCGAGCGCACCACCGGGCGCAGCCAGCAAGAAGTCTCAGGCCTGCTGGCCCGGCTCCGCGAGCGCTGGGCCAAGTCGGTTCCCGCCGTGACCGCTGTCCGCGAAGATGTGCTGGCCATCCTCGCCGAGCACGGCCGGGTGCTCGCCGACCACCAGATCGCAGCCGCGCTGCTCATGCGCCGCGGTTCGGACCTGGAGAACCCCTCGGACCGGCTCAACCTGGCCGGCGTCTGCGCGCGCGCCGCGATCGACACCGAAACCCTACGGGAGCACCCGCGGCTGGCCGCGCGGCGCACGGACGACCGCGTGCTCGTCGCCCTCACCCCGGCCGGCGATCCCGCCGCCCCCGCGGCGGACGACCTGATCGGCTACGCGCTCCGGCTCGGCAAACGAGCTAGCCTCCCGCGACCCCCTGCCCAGCGTGACGGTGACGCTCAGCGAACTGCGGGCCATCTCGCCCCCGAGAGCGGCTCTGTCCGACACCGACCTGGTCGCCCTGGCCGCCGCGGCGTCGGCGAACACCGCGGTGACCGGCCGCCTCGAACTCTACCCGCGCGACCTGTCACCGGAACGCGCGCTGAAGCTGTCGCAGGTCGTCAGCTACCTCTCTGCCCCACACGGACTGTCGCCCGAGGAACTGCGCGACCGGGTTCTAGCCCGCTTCCCCGACCTAGCGGCCCTCCCGGACGCGCCCAAGCTCCGTGACCTCCTGCGCCGCCTGAAATACGACGTGCAGGTAATCAACAGCCGGTACGTAATCCCGACCGACACCCAGGCCAGCGGGTCCAGCCCCAAACCGCGCACCGGGACGGAAACCAGGTACGGCACCTCAGCCCGGGAGGTATGGCAACGCCTCGACCAGGCCACGCAGCGCGGCGGCTTCGTCGCCATCAAAGCATGGGTGAGCACGGCGGCGCAGGTCACCGCGCCCATCGCCCAGCTCGACGGCGTGACCCCAGTCAACGTCACCGCGGAGTTCGTCGCCGCCCTGCACGCGATCGTCGACGAGCAGGGCAAGCCCCACTGGGGCACCGTGCTCGCCGCCGACTCCGCCGCCGTCACCCCCAGCGCCCGGGTCGGCTTCGCCCGCCTGGTCGATGAGGCATGGCGGCGGCTCGACAGCCGGATCCGTTCGGCCCAAGGGGTGGTCTTCCTGCACGACGCCACCCCGCTGGCCCGGTACACCGGCGGCGACGAACTCCTCGCCCGTCTCGTCAGCTCGGCGCGCCGCGTCGGCGAGTCCCCGCACGGCCTGTGGCTGCTCTGCCCGATGCGCCAGGACCTGCAACTCCCGCCCAGGCTCGACGCACTCACAGTCGGCGTCATCCCCGGCGACACCGAACAACTCGTCGTGCCTTCCACCTTCGCCGCCGAAGCCAGGAGAGCATCATGATCGACCGCACCGCACTGCTCCGCGACCTGAAGCCGCAGCGGCGCCTGCTCGAAAATGACCTCCGCCAGCGCAGCGCCGACGTCCCCGAGTTCGACGAAACCCTCCGTCTGGAGTGGGAAGACGCCAAGCACTCCCACCGCACCGCGGCCAGCTACGACACGTGGCTGGATGAGCGGGTCACCCAGTCGGCGGTGGCCTGGATCCTGGCCACCGTCTTCATCCGCTTCTGTGAGGACAACGGCCTTATCGACCTGCCCGTCATCGCGGGTCCCGGCGAGCGGCTGGCGATAGCTGGCGAACGCCAGAACGAGTTCATCACCGAGAACCCGGCCACGACCGACCGTGACTGGATCCTCCAGGGAATCAAGGCGCTGTCGGTATCCAAGGTCGCGGCCGACCTCTTCGACGAGGCCCACAACCCCATGTGGACGGTGACCCCGTCCCATGATGCCGCCAAGGCCCTCCTAGCTTTCTGGCGCCGCCGCGCCGAATCCGGCGAAATCGTCCACGATTTCGCCGGATCCGACTGGAACACCCGCTTCCTCGGCGACCTCTACCAGGACCTCTCCGACCACGCCAAGAAGACCTATGCACTCCTCCAGACCCCCGAGTTCGTCGAGGAGTTCATCCTCAACTACACCCTCACCCCGGCCATTAAAGAATTCGGCCTGACCCCCGCCCCTCCCGAGGCGCGCCCCGACCTCCCCAGCCTCCTGAGGGTCATCGATCCCACCTGCGGCTCCGGCCACTTCCTCCTCGGTGCCTTCCACCGCCTCCTGGAGGAGTGGGAGAAGGAGGCCCCCGACGCCGACCGCTGGGAGCAGATCTCCCGAGCCCTGTCCTCGGTCCACGGCGTAGACAAGAACCCCTTCGCCGCCGCGATAGCCCGCTTCCGCCTCCTCATCGCCGCGATGAAGGCCGCCAAGGAGAAGTGCTTGTCCAACGCTCCCGAGTTCCCGATCAACGTGGCGGTAGGCGACTCACTCCTACACGGCCGAGGTGGTCCGGGCATCCAACTCGAATTCGATCTTCTGAATCACTCTGGTATGCACACGCACACATACGTCACCGAAGATATTTACGACTACAGCAAGTCCATCGATATGCTCGGCGTTGGCAGCTATCATGTGGTGGTTGGTAATCCTCCGTACATCACAGTCGAGGATGGGAAAGAGAACACCAACTATCGAGCCTATCCAAGTTGCTATCGTGGGTACCAGCTGACGGTCCCGTTTGCCGAAAGGTTCTTCTTGCTAGCCGAGTTCGGCAGCATCGACAGCCGCGGAGCAGGTTACATCGGCCAGATCACATCGAACGCTTTCATGAAGCGCGAGTTCGGTAAAAAGCTCATCGAGGACTTCTTCCAAAAGATCGACCTGACCCACGTAATCGATACATCCGGTGCATACATTCCAGGCCACGGCACGCCCACTGTAATCCTCTTCGGACGCCGCCGCCTGCCGCGGAACGAGTCATCGATCCGCGCCGTGCTCGGCATCAGAGGCGAACCCAAGCAGCCCGAGGTTCCCGCCAAGGGCCATGTCTGGCAGGCAATTGTTGACCAGATCGGCCAGTCTGGCAGCGAGAGCGAGTGGGTCAGCATTGTTGATCTTCCGCGTGATACCTTCAGCAAGCACCCCTGGAGCCTCAGTGGTGGAGGTTCAGCGGAAGTTCTTGGATGGCTTAATGGCAGTATGAAGAAGCTCGATGATGTTGCAAAATCGATAGGCTACATTGGCCAGACCAACGCGGATGATGCATTCTTCGCCACTGCAACTCAATTCTACCGGGGGCGCGTAGAGCCTGGCATCATTAAGCTAGTCGCTACAGGCGAGCTTGTCAGGGACTTTCGAATCGGCGACATGGGTTCGGCGATCTTTCCGTATCAAGATCAAGATGGCGGGGCCGCTCTAAATGTCAGTAGCTATGCGTTTAGATGGCTGTGGGCCAGCAAAACAATATTGGGAAATCGTGCTACATTTTCCAGACTCACATACTTCGCGGAGGGGCGCCCCTGGTTTGAATGGCATCAAGTGGCGCATGCTCGATTGCGAGATATTCGCTCGCTTACCTATGCATTCGTTGCGACGCACAATCACTTCGTATTTGATCGCAGCGGTCAAGTAGGTAATCGCTCAGCTCCAGTTATCAAGCTCCCGCAATCAGCCAGCGAGGACGACTATCTTGGGCTCCTCAGCGTGCTCAACAGCTCGACCGCCTGCTTCTGGCTCAAGCAGGTTAGCCAGAATAAGGGAAATGGTGGAATCGGCGGCGGGATTGGGGATGAAAGCTGGGAGCCGCGTTATGAGTTCACCGGAACCAAGCTGGACCAGTTTCCGCTTCCATCGAACCTGCCGCTTGAGTTCGGGCGGGAGTTGGATGAACTGGCGCGGCGGCTGGGCGCTGTGGAGCCGTCGGCGGTGTGTGCGGCAGGCATCCCGACGCGAGAGCGGCTTGATGCCGCGCGAATGGAGCATGAGCACATCCTGGGCCGGATGATCACGCTCCAGGAGGAACTGGACTGGGATGTGTACCAACGTTACGGCCTGCTCAATAACGATGAGGCTGCGGAGCTGATAGTAGCTCCGAAAGGCGTTCCGGAGCTGAAGCTGGGGGACCGCGCGTTCGAGATTGTGCTGGCGCGACGGATGGCGGCGGGCGAGATCGAGACGGAGTGGTTTAAGCGGCACCGGTCCAAGCCCACAACAGACATACCTGCGCACTGGCCCGAGCCATACAAGGCGGTGGTGGGCAAGCGGATCGAGGCGATCGAGAACCGACGGGATATCGCGCTGATCGAGCGCCCGGAATGCAAGCGGCGGTGGTCGTCAGACCCGTGGGAGGTGAAGGAGCATGCTGCGCTCACGACCTGGCTCCTGGACGATGCGAGGACCACGGCCTGTGGTTTGCGCCTGACGAGTGGGGGCGCGAGCAGCCGAGGCCGGTGACGATCAGCCGGCTGACCCACCGACTACGGGCCGACGCGGAGGTCGTTTTGGTGGCCCGGTTGCTGGACGGGTCGGATGCCGACCTCGCGGATGTGCTGACCAGGATCATCGCTGACCAGTATGTGCCGTACTTGGCCCAGCTTCGTTACACGGCTACCGGGATGCGTAATCGCGCACAGTGGGAAAAGACCTGGGACCTCCAGCGAAAAGAGGATGCGGAAGGTACCCGGCTCGACATTGCCGTGCCGCCGAAGTACAAGAAGGAAAACTTCCTCAAGGGCTCATACTGGGGCCAGCGCGGGAAGTTGGATGTGCCGAAGGAGCGGTTCATTTCCTATCCGCTGGCGAGCCCGGACAGCGATGACTCTCTGCTGCTCGGCTGGGCTGGGTGGGACCACCGGGAACAGGCGCATGCACTTATGACGCTGATCGAGGATCGTTCGGCCAAAGACGGCTGGGACAGGGACAGGCTCACGCCGCTGATCGCCGGGCTGGCCGAGGTAATGCCCTGGGTGCGCCAGTGGCATGCGGGGATCGATTCCGATTCCGGGATCAACATCGCGGAGGCGTACGACGCGTATCTCGAAGACCAGAGAATCAAGTACGGCCTTTCCGAGAAAGATCTGCGCACGTGGTCGCCGCCGACTGCCGGACAGCGGCGCGGGCGCAGGCGGAAAGGTAGCGTTCACCCTGAACTGCCCGGTCAGGGCGAGGGGGTGTGATGACCACGCTGCTGCGTGACCTGATAGAGATACCGGACCGGGTACTGGCCGGGGATTTCGTGCTGGCCCTGTCCAAGGGGATCGGCGAAAAGTCGACCATCGACCAGTACGTGGTTACCGAGCAGTTGGCCGGGGAATTCGACCGGGCGCTCGGGATTATCCAGACCGCGGTGGAGACGTCGAGTTCGCGGGCCAGTTACCTGGATGGGTCGTTCGGGTCCGGCAAGAGCCATTTCATGGCGATCCTGTACGCGATCCTGCGCAGGGACCCGGACGCCCGGGGGAAGAAGGGCCTGGCCGATGTGGTCGCCAAACACGACTCGTGGCTGCGCGGCCGGAAGTTCCTGCTGGTCCCGTACCACCTGCCCGACGCCATCACGCTGGACTCCGCGATCCTCGGCGGCTACGTCGATCATGTTCAGAAGCTTCACCCCGACGCGGTGCTGCCCGCGGTCTACGTGGACGACGAGTTGCTCAGCGACGCGCGCGAGCTGCGGGCCCGCCTTGGCGACGAGCAGTTCACCGCCGAGCTTCCCGCGGGAGACGATGAGTGGGGGACGCCGGGCTGGGATCCGGCGCTGCTGGACGCCGCGTTCGCCGCGCTGCCGGGCGACCCGGAGCGACGGCGGCTGGTGGGTGACCTGCTGACCGGGCCGTTCCGCCGGTACGCGCGCGCGGTGCGCGGTGACGCCGAATCCTATATCCCGCTGGACTTGGGCCTTTCGGTGATCAGCGCGCACGCCAAGCAGGTGCTCGGGTACGACGCGGTGGTACTGCTGCTTGACGAGCTGGTGCTGTGGCTAGCTGGGTACCTCGGCGACCAGATCCGGGTCAGCCGGGAGGCGCAGAAGGTGTCGAAGCTGGTCGAGTCCGCCGAGCACGAGCGGCCCTCCCCGATCATCAGCTTCGTGCCGCGCCAGCGGGACCTGCGCGACCTGGTCGGCCGGGACACTCCGGGGGCGGTGGTCACCAGCTTGTTCGACACGCTGAAGTACTGGGACGGCCGGTTCGACCGCATCCCGCTGGACGACCGTAACCTGCCCGCCATCGTGCAGGAGCGGCTGCTTCGCCCGAAGAACGACGCCGCCAAGGCCGCGCTGGATGAGGCGTTCAGCCGGACCGCCAGCGTCCGGGCCGAGGTGTGGGAAACGCTCATTGATGTGCACGGCGAGAGGGCCGACCGGGTGGCGTTCCGGGCGACGTACCCGTTCAGCCCCGCGTTCCTGCACGCGATGGTCGACATATCTGGCGCGTTGCAGCGGGAGCGGACCGCGCTGAAGCTCATGCAGCAGCTCCTGGTCGACTACCGGGACACGCTGCCGGTGGGTCAGCTGATGCCGATCGGCGCGATCTTCGACGTGCTGGCCAGCGGCGCCGACCGGCCGTTCACCGATAAGCTCCGGGACGAGTTCGACCAGGCCAAGCGGTTCTACTTTAACCAGGTCAGGCCGTTCCTGCTGGAGCGGTACGGGCTGACCGAGCAGCAGGTCGGCGAGCTGGGGCCGCGGCACGCGTTCCGCGCCGATGACCTGGTGGCCAAGACGCTGCTGCTCGCCGCGCTGGTACCCAACGTGCCCGCGCTGCGCGGTCTGACCGCCAGCCGCCTGGCCGCCCTGAACCACGGCTCGATCGTGGCTATGCTGCCCAACCAGGAACGCCGCACGGTGGCCAAGACGCTACGCGACCTGGCCCGCAAGTTCGGCGAGTTCCGGGTCTCCGATGACGAGGACCCGCGGGTGGACCTGGCCCTGATCGGCATCGACACCGACGGGATCTTGCGCCAGGCCCGGTACGTCGACGACTCTGTGGCCCGGCGCCGGGTGATCAGGGACCTGCTCTGGGAGGAGATGGACGTCGCCGACAGCGGTGAGCTGGTCACCGCCATCGGCATCGTCTGGCGTGGCACCGCGCGCCGGGTGGAGCTCCTCTTCGGCAACGTCAGGGACGAGGACAGCCTGCCGTGGCAGCAGTTCGAGCCCGGCGAGCCCGGCGCGATCAGGGTCATCACCGATTACCCGTTTGACGAGGGGAACCACTCCCCGGCCGAGGACGTGAACCGGGTCAAGCGGCTGCCCGCCCAGCTCGACAGCGCCGCCACGCTGGTGTGGCTGCCGCATTTCCTGTCCGCGCGGCGGCTCGACGACCTCAGCGACCTGATCGTGATCACACATGTGCTGCGGCCGGGGGTACTGGAGGACCTGACTCCCAACCTGACCGCGGAAGACCGGCACCACGCCCGACTGCAGCTCGACAGCAGACGGGCCGCGCTCACCGCCCGGCTGCGGGACGCGATCAAGCGAGCCTACGGGGTGGCCAGCCAGGAAGACGAGGACCTCGGCGGTCGCACCGATACCCACCTGCTCAGCCTCGACACGGGGGTGGAGCCACGGCCTCAGGTGGGGCAGGGTCTTGGCACCGCGCTGCGCGGGCTGTGCTACCAGCTCTTGGACCACCGCTACCCCCGGCATCCGGACTTCGACCCGCAGGGCCGTCGGCAGGCGGTCAAGGCCATGGAGCTGACCACGGTGCTGCGGGCGGTCGAGCAGGCCGCGCAGAACCCGGTCGGCCTCTATGAGCCATCGCAGGCCGACCGGCCGGTCCTGCGGCGGATCGCCAACCCCCTAGGGATCGGGGTCATGCACGAGGCGAGGTTCGTCCTGCAAGACGACTGGAAACAGCTTCTCGACCGGAAGGTAGCCGGGCGCAGCGAGGTGACGGTCACCCAGCTCCGCGGCTGGGTGGAGGACGAACGGCCCGGCATGCCCGCATCGGTTCAGGATCTGGTCATCGCCTGCTACGCGATCCAGGCCGACCGGGCGTGGACCCAGCCCGCCGGGCCGGTCATGGCCCCGCCGGAGTTGTCCGCGATCCGCCCGGAACTCGTGCTGCGCAGCCAGGATCTGCCCAGCCAGGAGGAGTTTGACCAGGCCTCCAGGCGCGCCGAGGGCATCTTCGGCGTGGCCCGCCAGCCGGTGCGCAGCAACCGGGCCGTCAACGCGATCGCCCGGGGTCTCCGCCAGCAGGCGGGCGATCTGCTCACCGCGGCCGAGGCGCTGACCGAGGCACTGGAGATGCACGCACAGACGCTGGGCTTGGACGGTTCCGCACCCAGG
Source organism: Streptosporangiaceae bacterium (assembly GCA_019239975.1). Classification (GTDB taxonomy): domain Bacteria; phylum Actinomycetota; class Actinomycetes; order Streptosporangiales; family Streptosporangiaceae; genus JAFAZE01. The sequence continues at coordinate 100,351 of JAFAZE010000007.1, read as the reverse complement.
TTCGCGACCGCTCGGGCCCTTTCCGGCCTGCTCAACCAGCTCGCGGGAACCACCGATGCCACGGCGCTGATCCGCGCCCTGGCCGCGGCCGGCCTCCCGCGGGAGAACGCGATCTACCGCGCCCACCTGGATAGCGCCCGGAAGGTGACGACAGGGATCAACGCCAGCCGGTGGCAGGTGCTGGACCAGCTGGCCACGGTCACCGACGGCGAGGACGCCGCCGCCGCGCAGACGCTGCTGGGTGAGCTGCGTTCGGCCGCGCGCCACGACGAGCACGAGGTCGGGCTCGCCGAGACTCTGCAGCAGGTCGAGCAGCGGGCGACGGCCCTGTTCCTCGACGCGGCATCGAAGCGGTCGACTGTCCCGTCCCTCGACGTGGCATCGATGCGGGAGCCGCAGCCAGATGCCAAGGACGACCACGAGCAGAAGCCGGAGCTGGGCTCGGCAATGCAGGTCCGGCGGGCCCGCGGGGCCAGGGTCCTCGAGGTCGTCGAGGAGATCTGCACGGCGGCGGATGCCAGCCCGGACGTCGAGTTCGAGATCACCTGGCGGGTCGTGCCCCGGTGAGCACCACCACACCGGGTCCCGTCACCAACGGCACCGTCCCGGCCGCGAACCGGACCGTGGTCACGGCCGAGCTGCGCCGGGCGGTCGAACGCCAGGACCGCAAGCAGGACAGCCGGAACCTCCCGGCCGGGCCCTCCCGCGTGCTGCTGCTCCGGGCCGCGCCCGAATGGCTGGACGAGCCGCGCCTCACCGTGTCGGGCCTGACAGGCCACGACAGCACCGTCACGGCGAACGTAGCCGGATGCCCGACGGTGCTCGCCGTGCTCGATGCGCTGGCCACCCGGCCGGAAGACGGTTACCTGGTCATCCTCACCCCCTGCGACGACGACGAACTCGGCGATTCGGTGCTCGCGCGGGTGATCGCGAACCAGGTCCACACGATCAGCCGGTGGGACTTGGTGCTGGACGCGTTCGGGGCCAGGCGGCGCGGTCTGGGGCTGAACGGGCGGGAACAGCCGTGGCTGGCCGGGGCGCTGCTGGATGCCCAGCCGAGCGGTGGCTGGGGCAAGGTGAGCGGACCGGTGCTCACGCTCGACTCCGCGATGAACCGGCTGGTGGGCGTCAGGTTCGGGATCAGTGACGGCCGGGACGACGCGGTCATGGACGCGGCGGCTCTGCTGGAGTGGACCCGGAACGAATTCCGGGTCGCCTCGTTCAGACGGCTCCCCGCGGATGAACGCGCCGGGCTGGCCGACTGGCTGCGGGAGTCGGTCGGGCCGGTCGCCTGGGCGGTGTTCGCCTTGCTGGAGCACGCCGAGGTCGGCGACGCGGTTCCGCTCGGGCTGGCGCTGCGCGGCCTAACCGAACCCGGGGGCCGCCGCCGGGCCCAGGAGACGGCCCGTGTGCGCGCCGAGGAACGTTTCTTCGGCGGGCATTCGCCGGGTGACAGGGACCTGCGGGAGTTCTCGGAGGCCGCCGAGTCGCTGATCGGCCGGTGGAGCGACGGCCCGCATGCCGGGCTGGCCGGCGAGCTGTGCGTCCGGGCCGAGCAGATCCTGGCCGAACTGGGCGCTGGTGATCTCGCCGCGACCAGCCAGATCCTGGACGCGGGTTTCGAAGCCAGGCTGGCCGGCCTGGCCGACGTGCTCACTGGCCTGCTGCCAGACCCCCGGCCGATCGACCTGCGGGGCGCCGAGGACGCGCTCGACCTGGCCACGAGCCATATCAGGTCCGGGGCACACGAGCCCGAATGCGCCGCGGCGCAGGCCGCTGTCAGCCTGGCCCGCTGGCTTGCCGTCCCTGAGGCGATGCCCGGGACGCTGGCCGACAGCGCCAAACTGATGCTGCGGGACTGGGCCTGGGCCGACCGCGCGCTCGCCGTCGTAGCCGGTGGCGGGCACGGGCGGGTGCCCAAGCTGGCCGCCGCCTACGCCAAGCTCTGCGAGACGGTAGTCAAGCGACGGGCTGGGCTGGACCGGCGGTTCGCCCGCAAGCTGGCCGCCTGGACCGAGACCTCGTCCAGCACGGATGAGCTGCTGCTGGTGGAGAACGTCCTGGACCGTGTCGCCCGGCCGGTGGCCGAGCGGCGGCTGCCGCTGATCGTCGTGCTGGACGGGATGAGCACCGCGGTGGGCAGCCAGATCGCCGAGGACATCATCGCGCAGCGGCGGTGGGTCGAGGTGGGCCGGCGTGAAGACGGCCGCGAGTCGGCGCTTGCCACCGTGCCCTCCATCACGTCGATCTCGCGGACCAGCCTGCTGTGCGGGAAGCTGCGCACCGGCGGCCAGGCGGAGGAGAATGCCGGGTTCGCCGCGTTCTGGCGGCCGCGGGCCACCCGCCTGTTCCACAAGGGCGACCTGCCCGGCGTCCAGGGGACGGGACTGAATCGCGCTGTCCGGGACGCCATCCACGATCCCGCGGCCGTCGTCGGCGTGGTCCTGAATACCGTGGACGACTCGCTGGACCGGGGCCGGGAGGGCGACGCGCCGCAGTGGCGGCTCACCGGCATCCGGTACCTGGGCGACCTGCTTGATGAGGCGGCCCGGGCCGGGCGGCCGGTCATTCTCACCTCCGATCACGGGCACCTCCCGGACCGGGGAGCCCCGGTGCACGAGGAACGATCCGCCGCGGCGCGCTACCGGACCGGTACGCCCGGACCGGGCGAGCTGACCGTCCGTGGCCTGCGTGTACTGGCCGCCGACGGCGAGGTGGTCGCGGCCTGGGACGAACAGATCCGCTACACCCCGCGCAAGGCTGGGTACCACGGAGGCGCCGCCCCATCCGAAGTGGTCGTCCCCGTCCTCGTCTTCATCCCGTCCGAGTCACCCGTCCCGCGCGGCTGGCACGTGCTAGACCCGGTCTGGCATCCGCCTACCTGGTGGAGCAGCGCGCTTCCCGACTCGATCACGGCCGAGGCCGCGGAGCCTGCTGACGATGCCTTGTTCGGGGTGGGCGAGATGCTGCCCGGCCGGCCAGCGGTCAGCGTGCCATCAGCGCCCGCCCTGGGCAGCCAGGTCACCGGATCGGCTCTGTTCGCCGCGCAGCGCAAGCTGGCCCGCAGGCCACCCGAGGCCGGCCAGGTGGCCAGCCTCATCGACCGTCTCGCCGAAGCCGGCGGCAAGATCCCTGTCACCGTGGCGGCCGAGGCAACAGGAGAGCCGCCCTTCCGCATGTCCGGTTACCTGGCGCAGGTCGCACGCCTGCTCAACGCCGACGGCTACGCTGTGATCGGGGTAACCGACCAGGGCAGGACGGTCGAGCTGAACATCGAGCTATTGCGCCAGCAGTTCCTGACGGAGCATCCGTGACCGTCCCGGCCGCGGTCAGCACCGCGCGCCGCCGCGAGGTCATCGACGCACTGCGGCGCGGTACCGTGCCGCAGGCCGGGCTGGACCTGTTCGCGGTCGGGATGGAACGGTTCGAGGCCGCCATCGACGACGAACTGTCCGGGGTCGCGGCGGGCCGGTCGACCTTCAAGGCCATCCGCGGCGAGTACGGCTCGGGCAAGACGTTCTTCGCCCGCTGGCTGGCCGAGCGGGCCAAGCGGCGCGGCATGGCCACCGCCGAGGTCCAGATCTCTGAGACCGAGACCCCGCTGCACCGCCTGGAGACCGTGTACCGGCGCTTGACCGAGCAGCTGTCCACCGCCGCCTACCCGCCCAGCGCCCTGCGCGAGGTCGTCGCCGCCTGGTTCTACACCCTGGAAGAAGACGTCCTCGCCGAAGGGGCGATCCAGCCGAAAGACGCCGAGGCCCTAACCAGGGGCGTGGACGCGCTGCTAGAGCGCAGGCTCGCCGACGTGGCCCGGACCACGCCTGCCTTCGCGGCGGCGCTGCGCGCCTACCGGCACGCGACGCTCGCCGGCGACCATGCGACCGCCGAGAGCCTGATCGCCTGGATCGGCGGCCAGCCCAACGTGGCGGCCTCGGCCCGCCGCGCCGCCGGGGTCCGGGGCGACCTGGATCACTTCGCCGCACTCGGTTTCCTGCAGGGGCTGCTGACGATCCTGCGTGACTCGGGCCATCCCGGGCTGCTTGTGGTCCTCGACGAAACAGAAACCCTGCAACGGGTGCGCTCCGACGTACGCGACAAGGGCCTCAACGCGCTGCGGCAGCTCATCGACGATGTCGATTCCGGCCGGTTCCCCGGACTGTACCTGTTCATCACCGGCACGCCCTCTTTCTACGACGGCACGCAGGGCGTCTCCAGGCTCACACCGCTGGCGCAGCGGCTCGCGACCGACTTCGGCACCGACGCAAGGTTCGACTCGCCCCGCGCGGTGCAGCTCCGGCTGTCCGGATTCGACCTGCCCAAGCTGGCCAAACTCGGCACCACGATCCGGGATCTCTACGCACAGGGCTCCGGCGTGCAGGACCGGGTAGCCACGCTGGTCAACGACGACTACGTGACCGATCTGGCCCAGGCCGTAGCCGGTGAACTGGGCGGCCAGATCGGGGTGGCACCCCGCGTGTTCCTGCGCAAGCTCGTCGCCGACGTGCTGGACCGGGTGGCGGAGTTCGGTGATTTCGACCCGCGGCAGCACTACAAGCTGACCCTGTCCCGCACCGAACTGACCGACGTGGAGCGCAACGCGGCGGCGTTCCGGCCCGCGTCCGCCGACGAGGTGGAACTCGACCTGTGACCGAGCTGATCGGCCTTCATCCCACACTTGCCCACCACCTGGTGGGCACGCTCGGCTGGACCGAACTGCGCCCCCTCCAGCGGGCGGCGATAGCCCCGATCGTGGCCGGACAGGACGCGCTCCTGCTAGCCCCCACGGCGGGAGGCAAGACCGAAGCCGCCGCATTCCCCGCGCTGTCGCGGATGGCCGCCGAAGGATGGCACGGGCTGTCGGTGCTCTACCTGTGCCCGCTGAAGGCACTGCTCAACAACCTGCTGCCCAGACTGGAAACCTACGGTGGCTGGACGGGGCGGCGGGTGGCGCTCTGGCACGGCGACACCGCCGGCTCGCAGCGGCGGTCCATGATGGCTGATCCCCCTGACCTCCTGCTCACCACCCCCGAGTCCGTCGAGTCCATGCTGGTCAGCGTCAACGTCGATCACCACAGGCTGTTCGCCGGACTGCAGGCCGTCATCGTGGACGAGGTCCACGCGTTCGGCTCCGGCGACCGCGGATGGCACCTGCTCGCGGTGCTGGAACGGCTGACCCGGCTCTGCGGGCATCCCCTGCAGCGGATCGGCCTGTCCGCCACCGTCGGCAACCCCGCGGAACTGCTGCGCTGGCTACAGGGATCGGGGGTCGGAAAGCGGCCGAGCGTGGTCGTCGCCCCGCAGCCGGAGTGGGGGAAGGAGATGTCGAGCCACGTTTCGTTCGGAATGATCCACAACGGGCCTAGGCAGGACGTCCAGCTTGATTACGTCGGAACCGTGGAGAACGCGGCCAAGGTCATCGCGCAGCTGTACCGGGGCGACAAGCGCCTGGTGTTCTGCGATTCCAAGCGCCTGGTCGAGATGCTCGGTGCCGACCTGCGGGTGCGCGGCGTGACCACGCACCTGGTGCACGCCTCGCTGTCGCTGGATGAGCGCCGCCGCGCTGAGCAGGCGTTCGCCGAGGCCCGCGACTGTGTCATCGTGTCCACATCCGCGCTGGAACTTGGCGTCGACGTCGGGGACCTGGACCGGGTCATCCAGGTGAACTCACCGTCCACGGTCGCGGCCTTTCTTCAACGCCTGGGCCGCAGCGGTCGCCGCCCCGGCACGACGCGGAACTGCCTGTTCCTGGCCCTGAACGAGGACGAACTCCTCCATGCCGCCGGCCTGCTCCTGGCCTGGAGCCGCGGCTTTGTCGAACAGGTAGCTCCGCCGCCGGAGCCGAGGCACATCGTCGCCCAGCAGCTCCTCGCCCTGTGCCTGCAAGAGAAGCGGGTCGGACAGGGCCTCTGGAAGGACTGGCTGCCCCTGCCCGAGCTGACGGTCTCCGCCCGGCCGGTCGCCGACTACCTGATCGAGCAGGGTTTCGTGGACCGCGAGGACGGGATGCTGTTCATCGGTCCCGAAGCCGAGCGCCACTTCGGCCGCCGCCACTTCATGAGCCTGATGGCGGTGTTCACCGCCCCGCCGGAATTCACCGTCCTGCATGGCAGGAACGAGATCGGCCGCGTCGACCCGGTCCTGCTCATCGACGGAGTGCAGGGACCCAGGCTGCTGCTTCTCGGCGGGCGGAGCTGGCGGGTTACCTGGACCGACTGGAAGCGCCGCCGCTGTTTCGTCGAGCCCGCCGAGTCCGGCGGCCGGGCTCGCTGGCTGACCAGCGTCCCAGGCGGCACCTCCTACGAACTGGCCCGCGCCATGCGAGACGTGCTGCTGGGCGCCGACCCGCCCGTCACCCTCACCCGGCGCGCGGCCGGGACCCTGGCGGCCCTGCGGTCGGATTCCATCGGACGCGCGCGTCCCGACGGGACCGTCGTCAGCGGCGGTGACGATGATCTGCGCTGGTGGACCTGGGCCGGCTACCGGGCCAATGCGACGCTCAAGGCCACCCTCGGTAACCTCGCCGATGAGTCTCAGCGCGTGGACGACCTGAGCATCCGGTTGCGCCCAGACCTGCGCCCGCAGACGTGGTCCACGGCAGTAAAAGAACTGCGCGGGCATCTCTGCCTGCCGGAAATCGACGACAAGGCCCTGGCAGGACTGAAATTCTCAGATGCCCTGCCTCGCCATCTAGCCGTCGCAACCCTCGCAACGCGCCTCGCCGACCTGGACCATGCCGCCGCCGTGCTAGCCGAGCCTTCCCGCTTCGAACGTCAATAAATCATTGGATGACTGGACTATTTCGGCGCGCATTTAGGGCCGGCCACAGTCCTGGCATGGATATCCGCGCGCTGTTCCGTGGTAGCCCCATGGGCAGTCAAGCTGGTGTGCGGACCGTCCGACGGCCTCTGGTGCGTCGGTGTGGAACCGGGTTACATGCCATAGATCCCGGGGCGCCGTGCCGTCCTGTCCGTGCGCCCGGCCCAGCCCATAGATGTGGGAATAGCTGACTACCGCCGCGAATGCGGCCACGGCGCAGACCACGGCCGCCATCGTGAGGCGGATCACCCGGTCCCCGGTCACCGGCTCGCCCTACGCCGCGTCGCCGACGCCGGGCCACTCGATGCGGGTGGCCGGATCTTCGAGCCGTCCCGGAAGCAGCAGGGATAGTAGAGGTTACGGCTGGCGGTCCCGCGCGGCGCACGTCGGCCGTTCCGCAGCACGGCCAGCTCGCGAACCTCTATGCATACGTACCATTCGTCCGGGCCGCACTGTTCTACGATGGTTCCTGGCAGCCACGGCCACCGCTCGCGGTCGCTATGTTCCTCGTGCTTCGAGCGCGGGTAGTGGACCTCGACCGGGCTCTCATCAGGGAACTTGCCGTCGTTGTCCTCGTGGTGCATGACCTGGCTCCACTTCCTGAGCCAGGCGGATAATTGTGTCATTATCGTTTGCATCATGGAGTGTGGCTGCATTGGCATAGATGGTCACTGTCGATGCCCTCGCCGTTGGCTGCCGATCATCAGGGCGGCCGCCGCCAGCCAACAAGCATCCCGTTGATCTGCCAGACTGGGAAGATGGATGAAGCCAGGGCAGCGGAAGTGATAGCGGAGTCCGCTGCCGTGCTCAAGAACGCCGGGGCACGGTTCGCCTACCTGCATGGCAGTCGCGCCTCCGGGCAATACCGCCCGGATTCGGACATCGACATCGCAGCGTACTTCGGCGGCCAGCCGCCGAACGCGTTCGACATCTTGGTGCCGCCTGGCGTGGACCTCCTGGTACTCGACGATGCGCCGCTGGAGCTGGCCGGCCGGGTAGCGGCACATGGCAGGCTGCTCTTCGAGGATGATCCCGTCAGCCGGGTCCGGTGGGAGGCTACCACCAGGAAAATCTACTTCGACGAGCTTCCGCGTATCACCCGCGCACACCGGGAGTTCGCAGCCAGTGTCAGCGGCCGACGCGGGTAGCCCGTGGTAGACGAAGACCGGGTACTGTGGCTGCTCCGGAGCATTGCCGACGACACCGCCGTCCTCCGGAAGGAAGCCAGAGCCAGCGAGAAGCGCCGCCAGGATCCCATCTGGTTGCGCGGCGTGAAGTACACTTTCGTTACCGCCATCGAGGCCTGCGTCGATGTCGCGCAGCACATCTGCGCCACGGAAGGCTGGGGACCCCCGACCGACAATGGTGACGCTGTCCGGCTGCTAGGAGAGCACGGAGTCCTCGCAACTGAGCTGGCTATCTCGATCCGCAAGGCCGTCGGGTTCCGTAACGTGCTCGTGCACGACTACATCGTGGTCGATGACTCGATAGTCGTTGGCAGGCTGAAGAGCCTGGGCGACCTTGAGGAATTCGTACGCCAGGTGGTGGCCTACGTCACCGGAGCACAGCCTGAGTCGTAGCGGCAGCCTCGTGGCCAGCTACGCCGGATCGTCTGACCTGTGTGGTTATCGTTTGCACGATGGGCCCAAATTACACTGGCAGGCCGGGCCGATGGCCTGGGCACGGTGTGGTCGGCATCGCATTCGGTGGCGGGCCGGGTGCAGTCGAAGAAGTGGCAGCGGGCGGTGCGCGCCCGGATCAGGTACCTGACCGCCTTACCCGCAATCTTACGGACTGGAACCGCTTTGAGAACGTGACGGATTCGGCTACCGGCCCGGGCGGAAATCTCTGGCGGCGTGGGGCGCGGGGTGTAATGATCCTGGCATGGCTGCCCCTGAGGGTTTCGACTACGCGGTCCGAGCGGATGGCTCAGTGTCTATTTCGCACAGGGGCCGCGCCGTGACGGCGGTGCGCGGCGGCCGGGCGGCGGCGTTCCTGGCCGAAGTCGAGCAGGACGACCCGCAGGAGGTCATGGCCCGCTGGACCGGCCAGTACCGTCGCGGCAACGAGCGCAGCGCCAAGAACCACCCGCGCAACGCCCGCCGCTGACCATTGGGCACATAACGCGCTGACGCTTGCTGAATAACCCGCTCGGGTCAGCTGCCCTTCTCGTCGATCATGTCGCGCAGCTTGAGGGTCGCGTCTTCGATGTCGCGGTGCTTGTTCCGGCCCGCCCGGGTCTCCGCGGCGAGCAGTCCGCAGCGGTGCGCCTTCGTGAAGTCGCCGTACGGGTACTTGTACCTGGCCTTGGTGTTCTCGGACGCCTCGTCGTCGATGCCGAGGTGCCAGCTTTCGAACTCGTCCCAGCCGTGGGCCTCGATGAACTCGTTTTCCTGGCGGGTCGAGGGCTGGTGCTCGCTCCAGTCGTCGCGCTGGTCGCGGACCACCTTGCCGTCCTTGATCAGATCTTGCGCGAACGCGAACGAGCGCTTGTTCAGCCTGGTCGTCACGGGTTACCTCCTCATACGCGGTCGGCGGGCCCGGTGAATCTCAGTGCGCGGCCGGGCGGCCGACCCCGGGCGGGATCTTGACCGCGGCGTCCGCGTCGAGCAGGAACAGCGTGCGCTGCCTGCCGCGCGCCCCCGCGGCCGGGACCTGGACCGGCCCGGCGTCGGACAGCGCGAGCGCGACCGCGTCCGCCTTCTCCGCGCCGGAGGCGAGGATCCATACCTCCCGCGCGGCCCGGATCGAGGGCAGCGTCAGCGTCAGCCGGGTGGGAGGCGGCTTGGGGGAGCCGCGCACCGCGACGGCCGGGCGCTCGTCGTAGAGCGCCGGCATACCGGGGAACAGCGACGCGACGTGGCCCTCGGGGCCGATGCCCAGCATCAGGATGTCGAAGGAGGGCACGGAGCCGTGATCCTCCGGCCGCGTCGCGGCGCGCAGCCAGCTCGCGTACCTGGCCGCCGCGGCTTCGGGATCGTCGCCGTCCGGGCCGTCCGGTCCCGGCATCGGGCGGACCCGGGCGGGATCGCAGTCCACGTGGTCGAGCAGCGCGGCGCGGGCCCCGGTCTCGTTGCGCTCCGGGTGCCCGGCCGGGAGGAACCGCTCGTCGCCCCACCAGATGTCGACACGCCGCCAGTCCACGGCATCCCGGGCCGGCGTCGCGGCCAGCTCGGCGAGCACGGCCGTGCCGATCCCGCCGCCGGTCAGCACGAGGGACGCGGTGTCCCGCGCGGCGACCGCGTCGACCAGCCTGGTCACCAGCCGCGCGGCGACCGCCTTCGCGAGCAGCCCCGCGTCGGCGTGGACGACGATCTCCGGGGTGGTCACAGGCTGAGCTCGCCAGGGGCGTCGACGGCTCCCGCGACGCCGGCCTCCAGCCGGCCGAGCGTCTCGGCGTACACGTCGTCAGGGTCGAGCCTGCGCAGCTCCTCGGCGAGCAGTTCCCCGATGTCCCGCCGGTGCAGCGCGACCATGCGGTCGGGCCGCCCCGGCCAGGACAGCGTCGCCGTCCGGCCGTCCGGGCGGCTCAGCACGATCGCGCCGGGCCCGGTGCTGAAGCTCACGCCGGTGATGCCGGGGCCGGGGGAGACGGTGCGCCGCACCGGGATTCCCAGCCGCAGGCTCAGCCACGCGGCCATCAGGTCGGCCGTCGGGTTGCCCTCCTCCGCCTGCACCTCGCCGCCCTCCAGCGGCGGGTGCGGCTGGTCGAGGGTGGCGGCCAGCAGCGTGCGCCACGATGTCGCGCGGGTCCACCCGAAGTCGGTGTCGCCCGGGTGGTAGGCGCGCGCCAGGGAGGCCAGCGCCTCGCGCGGGGTGTCGCTGGCCGCCGAGTCCGTGACACGCCGCTGGGCGAGCGCGCCGAGCGGATCCGACGCCGGGATCGACGGGGCGTTGTCCGGCCACCAGGTGACCACCGGGACGTCCGGGACCAGCAGCGGGGCGACCACCGAGTCCGCGTGCTGGCCGAGCGAGCCGTACATGCGCAGCACGATCGTCTCGCCCGGGCTGGTCTCGCCGACCCGGATCTCCGCATCCAGCCGCGAGTCGGCCCTGGCCTTGCGGGTGATGACCGCGATCACCCGCGCCGGGTGCTCCCGGGCGGCCTCGTTGGCCGCGCGGATCGCGTCGTACTGCTCCGCCTCATCGGTCACGATGATCAGCGTGAGCACCATGCCCACCGCCATCCCGCCGAGCCGCCGCCGCGCCTCGGTCAGCGCGTGCTCGATGGCTGTGGTGGTGGTGTCGGTCAGGTCGATAGTCACAGCCGCCTCCAGCTGCGCCCGTCGCGAGCCATCAGCGCGTCAGCGGACGCGGGGCCGGCCGCGCCGGCCTGGTACTGCTCCGGCTTGGTGTACTCCGCCCAGAACTTCTCGACCGGGTCGAGGATGCGCCATGACAGCTCGACCTCCTCCTGCCGGGGGAACAGCGGCGGGTCGCCGATGAGGACATCGAGCAGCAGCCGCTCGTAGGCCTCGGGCGAGGACTCCGTGAAGGACTCGCCGTACGCGAAGTCCATGTTGACGTCCCGCACCTCCATGGCCGAGCCGGGCACCTTGGACCCGAACCTGACCGTGACACCCTCGTCCGGCTGCACCCGGATCACCAGCGCGTTCTGGCCGAGCTCCTTGGTATCGGTGGCCGTGAAGGGCAGGTGCGGCGCCCGCTGGAACATGAGCGCGATCTCGGTCATCCGGCGGGTCAGCCGCTTGCCGGTGCGCAGGTAGAACGGAACGCCCGCCCAGCGCCTGGTGTCAACGGTCAGCCGGAGCGCCGCGTACGTCTCGGTGCGCGAGTCGGGCGGGATGCCCTCCTCCTCCAGGTACCCCGGTACCGGGACGCCGCCCTGCCAGCCGGCCGCGTACTGCCCGCGGGCGCTGCCCGCGGCCAGGTCGGCGGGCAGCCGGACCGCGGAGAGAACCTTCTCCTTCTCCATCCGGAGCGAGTCCGCGTCGAACGACACGGGCTCCTCCATCGCGGTCAGCGCGAGAAGCTGGAGCAGGTGGTTCTGGATCACGTCCCGCGCGGCGCCGATGCCGTCGTAGTACCCGGCCCGGCCGCCGATGCCGATGTCCTCGGACATCGTGATCTGCACGTGGTCGACGTAGCTGCGGTTCCAGATCGGCTCGTACAGGGTGTTGGCGAAGCGCAGAGCCAGGATGTTCTGGACCGTCTCCTTGCCCAGGTAATGGTCGATGCGGAACACGGAGTGCGGCGGGAACACCGCGTCCACGATGTCGTTCAGCCCCCGGGCGCTGGCCAGGTCGTGGCCGAACGGCTTCTCGATCACCACCCGGCGCCAGGAGGCGCGGCCGGTCTCGTCGGCCGGGCCGGGCGTGGACAGGCCCGACCGCTTCAGCTGCTCGACGACGACCGGGAAGAACCGCGGCGGTATGGACAGGTAGAACGCGTAGTTCCCGCCGGTGCCGCGCTCCGCGTCGAGCTCCCGCACGGTCTGCGCCAGCCGGTCGAACGCGTCGTCATCGTCGAACTCACCGGAGACGAACCGCACGCCCTCGCTCAGCTGCTGCCACACGGTGTCCCGAAAGGGGGTCCTCGCGTGCTCCTTCACCGCCTGGTAGGTCAGCTGGGCGAAATCCTCGTCGGCCCAGTCCCGCCGGGCGAAACCCACCAGGGAGAAGCCGGGCGGCAGCAGGCCGCGGTTGGCCAGGTCGTAGACCGCCGGCATCAGCTTCTTCCTGGCAAGGTCGCCGGTGACGCCGAAGATGACCAGGACGCACGGTCCGGCCACCCGGGGGATCCGCCGGTCGCGCGGATCGCGAAGCGGGTTGAGCGGCTCGTTGTCCTCGCCCGCGATATGCCCCGGGCTGGCCGGCGCGAGCCCGCGGGCACGCGGTTCGGTCATGCGGAACCTCCGATCACACAACCCCTGGTCACTGGCCCATCTCTGTCCGGATCGTCGCGAGCAGGTCGTTCCACGACGCGGCGAACTTCGCCACGCCCTCGTCCTCGAGCACCTGGACGACGTCGTCGTAGCCGATACCCAGCTTCGCCAGGTCATCGAACACCTGGCGCGACTGATCGTAGGTGCCGTGTACGGTGTCGCCGTGCAGCACGCCGTGGTCGGCGGTGGCGTGCACGGTCGACTCGGGCATCGTGTTCACCGTGTCCGGTGCCACCAGCTCGACCACGTACATCGTGTCCGGGTACGCCGGGTCCTTGGTGCTCGTCGACGCCCAGAGAGGGCGCTGGACCCGGGCGCCGCGGTCGCGCAGCAGCCGCCAGCGCGGGGTGTCCAGCTTCTGCTCGTACAGCTCGTAGGCGAGCCGCGCGTTCGCGATCGCCGCCTTGCCGCGCAGCGCGCCGGCCTCATCCGTGCCGAGCTTGTCCAGCCGCCGGTCCACCTCGGTGTCCACCCGGCTGACGAAGAACGACGCCACGGAGGCGATCTTGCTGATGTCGTGCCCGGCCTCGGCGGCCTGCTCGAGCCCCACCATGTAGGCGTCGATGACCTCGGAGTAACGCTGCAGCGAGAAGATCAGCGTCACGTTGACGCTGATCCCCTCGGCCAGCGCCGCCGTGATCGCGGGCACGCCCGCCGGGGTCGCCGGGATCTTGATGAACAGGTTCGGCCTGTCCACCAGCCACCACAGCGCCCTCGCCTCGGCGATCGTCTTCTCCGTCTCGTTGGCCAGCCGCGGGTCCACCTCCAGGGACACCCGCCCGTCCACGCCGCCGGTGGCGTCGTAGACCGGGCGCAGCACGTCGCAGGCCCACCGGATGTCGTAGGTGGTGATCGCGCGGGACGCCTCCTCGACCGACACGCCGCGCGCCGTCAGGTCGGCGATCTGGCCGTCGTAGGCGTCCCCGTTGCTCAGTGCGTGCGCGAAGATGGTCGGGTTCGACGTCACGCCGTGGACGTGGAAGTCCCTGATCAGCGATTCGAGGTTGCCGGTCTTCAGCCGGTCGCGGCTGATGTCATCCAGCCACACCGACACGCCCGCTTCGGTCAGCTCCCCAAGTATGTCACCAGAGCTCATGACCGCATCCTTCCCTTGTTGTGTCGGCTAGCGCACCCTCGCGAGGCTGGCCCGGGCGGCCTCCGCCACCCGTTCCGCCGTGATGCCGAATTCCTCATATATCTTCTGGTAGGCCGCGGAGGCGCCGAAGTGATCGAGCCCCACGGACTCTCCCGTGTCCCCGGTCAGCGCGTGCCAGCCGGTCGTGGTGCCTGCCTCGACCGACACCCGCGCGCGCATCCCGGGCGGAAGAACCTCCTCCTGATAGGAAGTGTCCTGCTCCCTGAACCATTCCACGCAGGGCATGGAAACTACCCGCGCCGAAACGCCGTCCGCCTGCAGCAGGGAACGGGCCGCCACCGCGAGCTGCACCTCGCTGCCGGTGGCGATCAGGATCACGTCCGTGCCGTCGAGCAGCACGTACCCGCCGCGGGCGGTGCCCTCCGCGGACGCGAACTCGCCGGACCGGTCGAAGACCGGCACCGCCTGCCTGCTCAGGCACAGGCCGGCCGGGCGGTGGGCGCGCTCCAGGATCGTCCGCCAGGCGATGGCGGTCTCGTTGGCGTCCGCCGGGCGGACCACGTCCAGGCCCATGATGGAGCGCAGCGCCCACAGGTGCTCGACCGGCTGGTGGGTGGGGCCGTCCTCGCCGAGGCCGATCGAGTCATGCGTCCAGACATAGGTGACCGGCAGCTCCATCAGCGCGGCGAGCCGCACCGACGGCCGCATGTAGTCGCTGAACACCAGGAAGGTCCCCCCGTAGGGGCGGGTGTCGCCGTGCAGCTTGATCCCGTTCAGGATCGCGCCCATGCCGTGCTCGCGGATACCGAAGTGCAGCGTCCGCCCGTACGGGTTGCCCGGCCACATCCTGGTCTGATGCTCGGCGGGGATGAACGACGGCTCGCCCTCCATCGTCGTGTCGTTGCTCTCCGCCAGGTCGGCCGAGCCGCCCCACAGTTCGGGCAGCACCGGCGCGAGCGCGGTGAGGATCTTGCCGGACGCCCGGCGCGTCGCCAGCCCCTTCTCCGTGTCGGGCGGGAACGACGGCAGCGCGTCCGTCCAGCCGTCCGGCAGCCGCTGCGCGGTCAGCCGGTCGAACAGCTCCTTGCGCGATGGGCTGGCCGCGGCCCACCGGCCGAAGGGCTCCTCCCATTCCGCGTGCAGCCGCTTGCCCCGCTCGGCCACCTGGCGCGCGTGGTTCACCGCGTCTTCCTCGACCGGGAAGTTCACCGCCGGGTCGAAGTGCAGGACCTTCTTGGTCTCCGCGACCTCTTCGGCGCCGAGCGCCGCCCCGTGCGCCGCGCCGGTGTTCTGCTTTTTCGGCGCCGGCCAGCCGATGATCGAGCTCAGCGCTATGAGCGATGGTGCCTCGGTGTGTTCCTTCGCCGCGAGAAACGCGCGGTACAGCGCCTCGACGTCCTCGTGATAGCCGTTCGGGGTACGCCAGCTCACCTGCTGCACGTGCCAGCCGTAGGCCTCGTACCGGGCGCAGACGTTCTCCGACTTGGCGATGTTCGTGTCGTCCTCGATCGAGATCTGGTTGTCGTCGTAGAGAAGGATGAGGTTGCCGAGCTTCTGGTGGCCGGCCAGCGAGCTCACCTCGTGGCTGATGCCCTCCTCGATGTCCCCGTCGGACGCGAAGACGTAGATGTAGTGGTCGAACGGGCTGGTGCCCGGGGCGGCGTCCGGGTCGAACAGCCCGCGCTCCCGGCGAGCCGCCATCGCCATCCCGACCGCGTTGCCGAGGCCCTGGCCCAGCGGCCCGGTGGTGGTCTCCACGCCGGGGATGTTGAAGCCGTGCTCCGGGTGCCCGGGCGTCCTGCTGCCCCATTTCCGGTACTGCTTCAGGTCGTCGAGAGTCATTCCGTAACCGGACAGGTACAGCTGTATGTACAGCGTGAGGCTGGTGTGACCGCAGGAGAGCACGAACCGGTCGCGGCCCGTCCACGCCGGGTCCGACGGATCGTGCCTGAGCACGCGCTGGTAGAGCAGGTAGGCCGCGGGCGCCAGGCTCATCGCCGTCCCCGGATGGCCGGATCCCGCCTCCTGGACCGCGTCCATCGCGAGGACCCGGATGAGGTCGACGGCGCGGGCGTCGGCGGCCGACCATTCGAAGTCGGATTGCGACTGGTTGCTCACCGTTGTGTCACGGCTCCCTTCTGCTGAACAGGCCTCATGCGGGCAGGGCGAAACCCCGTGCGCCGCGAAGGCACCACGGAAAGAGCCTATCCCGAGGGATCCCGCCGCTGCCCGCTGGGGCAGTAGTGACGATGGCCGGCTCGCCCGTAGCCCGGCGCTCGCGGCGGGGCCAGTAGGCTGCCCGCTATGACGGAGCCAGCGCAGGGTTTCGATCCCCGGGCGGTGATCGAGGGGCGGCCCCCCGGAAGGACGAGGCTGGGGCTCATCGCCGGGATTGTCATCGCCGTCGTCTGCGGGATCATCGCGCTGGGCATCGACGCGCTGCAGAGCGTCAGCGCGGGGGACAGCGTCGCGCCGTTCTTCATCGCGCTGCCGCTGGCGCTGCTGCCGGTGCCGCTGCTCGTGGCGGGTGTGCTGTTCGTCGACCGGCTGGAACCCGAGCCCCGGGCGAACCTCGCCTTCGCGTTTTTGTGGGGGGCGGGCATCGCCGCCCTGTTCGCCGCGCTCATCAACACCGCGGGGCTGGAATACATCACCCAGCCCGCGCTCGGCGCGGGCTCCGGCCAGTACGTCTCGGCGACGCTCGGCGCGCCGGTGGTGGAGGAGACGCTCAAGGGAGCCGTGCTGGCCGGGCTCGTCTGGCGGCGCAGGCAGGAGATCGACGGCCCGACCGACGGCGTGATCTACGCGGCGATGGTGGGCCTGGGCTTCGCGATGATCGAGAACGTCGGCTACTACGTGAACGCTCTGGTCACGCCCGTGGACGGCGGCGCACGGCTGCTCGGCTACACGTTCGTGCTCCGCGGCGTGCTCTCGCCGCTGGCGCACCCCATCTTCACCTCGATGACCGGGCTCGGCGCGGCCTACGCCGCGTCACACCGGCGGGCGCTGTGGGCGCTGCCGCTTGGCTGGCTGGGCGCCATGCTGCTGCACGGGGTGTGGAACGCGCTCAGCATCTTCGGGCTCGCCGGGCTGGCCGTCGCCTACGTGATCATGTTCTGCGTGCTCGCCGGGATCATCGTCGTCCTGGTGCTCGACCGCCGCCGGCTGGTCAGGCTGATCACCGGCCGGCTGCCGGCGTACGAGCCCACCGGCCTGGTCACGGCCGAGGACATAGCCATGCTGAGCTCGCTGCGCGCGCGCCGCCTGGCCCGCAACTGGGCGCGTGCCACCGGCGGCCTGCCGGCCGCCGCGGCGATGGGCGACTACCAGCTCGCGGCGACCGAGCTCGCGCTGCTGCACGACAAGGCCGGCCGGGGCATGATCACCCCGGGGCGGTTCCGGGAACGCCAGAGCGACCTGCTCGGCCTGATGAACGTCGCGCGCGCCGAGTTCCTGCGGCGCCGGCCGCGCCCGCCACTCGCGCCGTGGGCGCCGGCCTCCGGGTTCGCGCACACGCAGGTCTTCCCGGCCGCGCTGCCGCCGGCACCAGGACCGCTCCGCTAGCTGGCCGTGGCCGTCTCCGCGACTGCGGCCCCGGCCGGCGCCAGGCCGGAGCCGGGCAGCGCCGCCCGCTCCCGGGTGGCGAGGAAGAACCGCAGCACGAGGATCCAGATGACCATCGACGTGGTGACGTGCACCCAGACCAGCCCGGCCGGAAGGTGGCTGAAGTACTGGGCGTAGCCGATCACGCCCTGGATGCCGATGGCGCCGAGCATGACCCAGCCGTACCTGACGACACGCGGCGGCGCGTCGCTGAACCGCAGCCCGATCACCAGCGCCACCGCTATCGCGCCCAGGAACCAGCCGACATCCGCGTGCAGCTGGGTGACGCCCTCCAGCGGCAGGTGATACCGGGACGCGGTGGCGTTGCCGGCGAGCGGCCCGGTGCCGGTCACCACGGTGCCGGCCGCCAGCATCGCCAGGACAGCCCCGGCCAGCAGGGCGGTGAGCACCCGCAGGTCCGTCCGCACCACCGGCCGGGCGGGCCCGTCACCCTCCGCGCATCGCACGTGCAGCACCACGGCGGCGGCGAGTACGGATGAGGACAGCAGGAAGTGCACGGAGACCAAAGCGGGATTGAGCTTGGTGAGCACCAGGATGCCGCCGACCACCGCCTGGACGATCACACCAGCAGGCTGCGCCGCGGCCAGCCAGACCAGATCGCGGCGGCGCCGGCCGTGCGGGCGGTATTGCCAGGCGGCGATGAAGACCAGCCCGGCCACGGCGACGAGCGGGAAGTTGAGCAGGCGGTTGCCGAACTCGATCCAGGTGTTCAGCGTGGTCTGGCCGGCCGAGCGGGCGGCGACCAGGCTGGCGTTCGTGCACTTGGGCCAGTCCGGGCAGCCGAGCCCGGAGGAGCTGAGCCGAACCGCCTCGCCGGTGGAGACGATCACCGCGTTCGCCACGACCGCCGCCAGGGCGAGCACGCGCAGCGACGACCGCGTGGGGTGCAGCACCGGGTCCGTGAACCGGGCCACCCAGGAACGGTCGTCAGACATGCGCTCTATGCTAGCCCGGGGGACACCCCCGGACCCCCGGCCCGCTGCGGTCCCCGCCATATCATCACGCTCCCGGAGGGGCCAGAGGCCCCTCACGGTCGCGCGATCGCGAAGGGCTTCGCCCCGCGCTATCCGCCGTCCCGGCCCCGCCAGCTGCACTGCGGGCGGCGCCGGCGCAGGCGGCCATGACGCAGCCGACCGCCGCCCATTCCGGCAGGCTGAGGCGCTGCCCGAGCATGACCAAGCCGATCAGGGCCGCGACGGCTGGCTCCAGGCTCATCCACACCCCGAACACCCGGGCCGGCATCCGCCGCAGCACCTCGAGCTCGAGCCAGTACGGCGCGACCGAGGACAGCAGGCCCACCCCGGTGCCGATCGCCAGGACCCGCGGCCGCAGCATGGCGGCGCCGCCGGCGGCGACCCCGGGACCGGTGACGAGCAAAGCGGCCACGCACATGGCGATCACCAGGCCGGACGATCCCGCGAACCGCTGCCCGGTGGCCTTGCTGAGCAGGATGTAGGCGGCCCAGCCGGCGGCGGACACGACGGCGAACGCGACGCCGGCCAGGTTGAGGTGCCCGTGGCCGCCCCTGGCCAGCAGCACGACGCCCAGCGCCGCGAGCGCTACCCATCCCAGGTCGGCGAGGTGGCGCGAACCGGCGACCGCGACCGCGAGCGGCCCGAGGAACTCGACGGTGACCGCGATGCCCAGCGGGATCCGCTCGAACGCCTGGTAAATAGAAAAATTCATAACCCCGAGAGAGATACCGAACGCGGCGGCGGTTCCCGCGTCGGCCCACGATCTCCCGCGCACCAGGCCGGCCACGGCGCGGGCCATGCCCCGCCAGCCGGCCAGCAGCAGGATCAGCGCCGCCGCCCACAGCCGCACCGCGGTCACCGCGGCCGGCGCCACCTCCGCGAACAGCCGGGCGGCGAGGGCCGCCCCGACCTGTACGGACACGATCCCGGTGAACACCAGCGCGGCAGGAAGCGCGAGGGGCCTCACTCCCACCGGAACGTTCGCGCGGCGAGCGTGATCCCCGCGACCGCCCAGACCGCGAGCGTGACCGTGTTCCCGGCCGGCAGGCCGGCCGCGTGCTGGAGGACCGAGCGCAGCCCGGTGGACAGCGCCCCGGTGGGCAGCAGCTCGAGGAACGGCCGCGCACCGGCCGGGAACTTGGTGAGCGGGAAGACCACCCCGCCGATGCCGAGCAGCACGATGTACACGAGGTTCGCGGCGGCCAGCGTCGCCTCGGCGCGCAGCGTGCCGGCCATCAGCAGGGCGAGGCCGCTGAACGCGGCGGTGCCCAGCAGGACCAGCAGCGGGACGCTGACGATCGCCGTGGCGGAGGCGTGCGGCCCCCAGCCGAGCGCCGCCGCGACCGCGACGATCACCGCCGCCTGCAGCAGCTCCACCGCGATCACCGTGGCGGTCTTGGCGGTGATCAGCCCGGCACGGCTCAGCGGCGTGGCGCCGAGCCGCTTCAGCACCCCGTAGCGGCGCTCGAAGCCCGTCGCGATCGCCTGGCTGGTGAACGCGGTCGACATGACCGCCAGCGCGATGATGCCGGGGGTCAGGAAGTCCACCCGGCTGCCGCCGCCGAAGTTGACCAGCGGCTCCAGGCTGAACGCCGCGAGCAGCAGCAGCGGGATGATCAGCGTCAGCAGCAGCTGCTCGCCGTTGCGCAGCAGGGTCCTGGTCTCCATCACGGCCTGCGCGGTGATCATCTGCCGCATCGGCGCCGCCCCCGGCGCGGGCGTGAAGTCCAGCGCCGTCATCCGCGCAGCTCCCTTCCGGTCAGTTCCAGGAACACATCCTCCAGGGTCCTGGATTCGATGCGCAGGCTGCTGGGCAGGACGCTTCGTTCGGCGCACCAGGCGGTCACCGCGGCCAGCAGCGCGGGCTCCACGGCCCCGTGCACCTCGATGAGGTAGTGCCCGGACGGGGATTCCTTCGCCGCGCTGCCCGGCGGCAGGGCGGTGAGCAGGCTGTCGGTGTCCAGCCCTGGCTCGGCGCGGAACCGGAGCTGCCCGGCCGACCCGGTGAGCTCCGCGGGCGTCCCGGAGGCGACCAGGCTGCCGCGGTCGATGATCGCAACGTAGTCCGACAGCCGTTCCGCCTCCTCCATGAAGTGCGTGGAGAGGATCACGCTGACCCCGGCGGCGCGCAGCCCGGAAATCAGGTCCCAGGTGGCATGCCGTGCCTGCGGGTCCATGCCGGCCGTGGGCTCGTCGAGGAAGACCAGTTCCGGCCGGCCGATGACGGAGGCGGCCAGCGACAGCCGCTGCTGCTGCCCGCCGGACAGCCGCTTGTACGGGGTGCGCGCCGCCGCGGTCAGGCCGACGGTCTCCAGCAGCGCCACGGGGTCGGCGGGATGGGCGTGCAACCGGCCGAGCAGCCGCAGGTAGTCGCCGGCGGGGACCGACGGCGGGATCCCGCCGGACTGCAGCATGACGCCCACCCGGGGCCGCAGCCGCCGTCCGTCGCGGGCCGGATCGAGACCGAGCACCCGGACCGTGCCGCCGTCGGCCCGCCGGTACCCTTCGCAGATCTCGATCGTCGTGGTCTTGCCGGCGCCGTTCGGGCCGAGGATCGCCGTGATCTCGCCGCCGCGCGCCGTGAGGCTGAGCCCGTCGACGGCGGTCAGCTGTCCGTACCGCTTGACCATGCCGGTGATCTCGACCGCGGGCGTGCTGCTCACCCAGGCAGTCTATTGTCCGGCCGCCGCCACACTCGCGCCCAAAGCGAATGACATGATCGTCTTGACGTCAGGGTGCACGGAGAGTAATAGTTGCCCATGTGAGGGCGGCCGGTCCCGGCAGCGCCGGCGTCGGCCGCATATGGGCGTCACCTTGGACCCTGGTGACCCGTTGGCGAACATAAACGCACCGAACGTAAACGCACGGAGTGCCGGTGAGGTGAAACACTGGCGCTACTCTCCGTGACGTCATGAGCCCGTTTGGGGCGGAGCCTACCGGTGGGGGCAGGCCGCCTCCAGGCTGGGGTTGTTGGGGGGGAGCCTGGAGGCGGCCCCGCGGGGCCGTGACACGGTCACGGTCGCGGCTGGAGACTAACGTCCCAAGCAAACGGGCGGCTGCTGTTGCCGCCTGCCGTGCTTCTTCGCCGGCCGTGCCGTTGTGACAGTGGGCGGCCAGCTTGGGCCGGCAGGCCACGAGGCGACCGGGCAGGGGGCGGAGGCGTGCGGGTTGCGGCCCGCCGCGGCGAAGCGCTCCAGCCGGGTAGCGCCGGGCAGCTGGACCCGCGCGGACTTCAGCTGCGCAGTGAACGAGCGCTGCGTGCCCGCGGTGATCTCCAGCCAGGACAGCTGCTGGGTGCGCAGGTACGCGGGCGGCAGGCCCCTGACGGTGTCGATCGCCTCGACCACGGACGTGCACGAGCCCGAGTTGGCGTAGAAGCCGGAACCGCAGGCCCCCAGCTCGGGATGATGGGTGTGCCCGGACAGGAAACCCGCGTAGCCGTCGCCGATGAGGTCGGCGGCCCGCTGCCTGGCCGCCTGGTTCTGCCCGTAGCCGCGCTCGGCCAGGGCGAGCGCGCTGATCGACGTCCACGCGCGGCGGGCCACGATGGCGACGATCACGGCGATCACCAGCAGGTCGACGACGGCGCCGTAGCCGAGGATCTCACCGTCGCGCAGCCACACCGCCGTGTCCGGGTACCGGGTGCGGATCGACACCACCTCGGGTATCCGCAGCAGGACGAGCAGCACGACCGGAAGCAGCAGCAGCCACCACAGATGCCTGGCGAGCTTGCGGTAGACCAGCCGGGACGCGACGAAGGACGGGAAGTCGGCCGGGTCGGCCATCTCGTGCGCGCCGTTCAGCCAGTCCCGGCCGAGCCACTCGATCTTCGGGATGACCTCGCGGACGATGTGATGGCCGAGCGGGGTGTCCAGCGGGTTGCGCGGGTCGTGAAAGCAGTTGTACGGGTCGAGCTGGTGGCCGTGCTCCACCCGGACCCGGCGACCGCCGGGCAGCGTCAGGTCGGCGGCCAGGCACAGCCGGGCACCGGTGAGATCCCGTACCGCGTCCGCGGCCTTCACGTCCCAGGCGAGGTCGCCGTCGTGGTTGCCGATCGTGTAGATGACCTGGCCGCCGCGCTCTGTCACCGCCGTCAGCGCCGCGCACAGGTCCTCGTGAGCGCCGAGGATGTCGGCCGCCGAGGCCTCGGGGAAGGCGAGCAGCTCCACGATGTCACCGGCGAGCACCACGACCGGCTGGCCGTCCTCGGCGGCCAGCCGCCGCACCAGGATCTCGCAGCACCGCCCGGACACGGCGGTGCGCTCGGGCGGCAGGTGCAGGTCGCTAACGGCGATCACGTTGCCGCCCGGCGGCACGGCTACGTCGAGGAGTTGGGTGACGTCAGGTTGTGGCGAGGCCATGACAATCCAGTTCCTTCCCTGGCGCAAGCACCTGAAGCCTGGCCGTGAGGAAACACCACCGTTCGTTCTGAAGACAAATGTTCTAAGACAGATGTTCTAAGACAAAAAGTGTTCTAAGACAAAAAGGCCTTCGCCGGCCCGTGACCGGCAGGATACCCTCGGCGGGCATGGAGTCCGGCGAGTATGACCACCAGGCCGTCGAGGAGGCGGCGAGGGCGCTGTGGGAGGAGCGCGACATCTACCGGTACGACCGGGACGGCGCTGGCCCCGTCTTCAGCGTCGACACGCCGCCGCCGTACGTATCAGCGGCCCACCTGCACGTGGGGCACGCGATGAGCTACTCGCAGCCGGACTTCATCGTCCGCTACCGCCGGATGCGCGGCGAGCGCGTGTTCTACCCGATCGGGTTCGACGACAACGGCCTGCCCACCGAGCGCTACGTCGAGCAGGCGTACGGGGTCCGGGCGGCTGACATGCCGCGCGCCGAGTTCGTGCGGCTGTGCCTGGCCGAGACGCGGCGCACGGCGGCGCGGTACGAGGACCTGTGGCGGCGGCTGGGGCTGTCGGTGGACTGGTCACTTCGGTACTCGACCATCGACAGCCGCTGTCAGCGCACCGCTCAGAAGAGCTTTATCAGACTGAACGAGGCGGGGTATCTGCGGCGGGCAAGCGATCCCATCCTGTGGTGCCCGGAAGACCGCACCGCTCTCGCCCAGGCGGACGTCGAGGACCTGGAGCGGACCAGCAGGCTGTACCGCATCACGTTCCCGCAGGCGGGAGCGGTCGCCACGACCCGGCCGGAGCTCCTGCCGGCGTGCGTGGCGCTGTACCGTCATCCCGCCGATCCCCGGTACGCCGCGCTGGACGGCGCCACGGCGCGGGTGCCGCTGTTCGGTTATCAGGTGCCGGTGCTCGCCGACGAGTCCGTGGACCCGGGGTACGGGACCGGGCTGATGATGGTGTGCACCTTCGGTGACGCCGAGGACGTGCTGAAATGGCGGCGGGACGGGCTGCCGCTGCGGATGGTGGTCGAGGCAGACGGGCGGCTGGGGCCGCTGGCGGGGGAGTTCGCCGGGCTGCCGCCGCCGCAGGCGCGGCCGGCGATCGTCTCCCGGCTGGAGACCTCGGGTTTCCTGGTAGACAGCACGCCGGTGCGGCAGGTCGTCGGGGTGCACGAGCGGTGCCAGACCCCGGTCGAGTTCCAGATCAGGCCGCAGTGGTTCATCGCCGTCCGGGAGAACGCCGCCCGGTTCCGCGCGCGTGCGGCGGAGCTCGAATGGATCCCGCCGTTCATGCGGCACCGCCTGGAGGACTGGATCGACGGCCTGAGATGGGACTGGAACATCACCAGACAGCGGCACTACGGCGTGCCGTTCCCCGTGTGGTTCTGCGCGTCGTGCTCGCATCCCGTGCTCGCCAGGGAGGCGGACCTGCCGGTGGACCCGCTGACGGACGAGCCGCCGGTGCCCGCGTGCCCGTCGTGCGGCGCGGCCGGGCTCGCGGGGGACCCGGACGTGATGGACACCTGGATGACGTCGTCGCTGACCCCGCAGATCAACGACGGCTGGGCCTGGGCGGCCAGGGCGGATGGCGGCTCGGACCCGGCGCTCGCGCCGATGTCCATGCGGGTGCAGGCGTTCGAGATCATCCGCACCTGGCTGTTCTACTCGGTGGTGCAGTCGGAGCTGCATTTCGGCCGGGTGCCGTGGCGGACCGCGCTGGTCTCCGGGTGGGGGCTCAACGAGCAGGGCAGGAAGATCTCCAAGCGCGACCTGGAACGCCATACCTCCGCCGGAGGCTACAACCGCTATGTGCCGGACGACGTGCTGGCGAAGTACGGCGCGGACGCGCTGCGGCTGTGGGCCACGAAGGGCCGCATCGGCACCGACCTGCGGTACAACGAGAAGGACGTGCGCGCGGGCCGGAAGTTTGCCGTGAAACTATGGAACGTCGGCAGGTTCCTGTCCCTGAACCTGGGCGTGTCCGGCCCTTCCGGGGATCCCGTGCCGCCGGGGGAGCGGGACATCGTGGACCGGTGGGTGCTGTCGCACCTGGCGGGCACGGTGACGGCGGCGACAGCGGCGTTCGACGGGCACGACTATATGCGGGCCCACCAGGCAGCGTCGCGGATGTTCTGGTCCGTCTACTGTGACCGGTACCTCGAGATGATCAAGGACCGCCTGGGTTCCGGCGCGGGGGCGGACAGCGCCCGCTGGACGCTGTGGGAGTCCTACCGGGTGCTGCTCGGGCTGTTCGCGCCGTTCGCGCCGTTCGTGACCGAGCACCTGTACCAGCGCTTCTACGCCGCCCGCGAGTCTTCGCCGTCGCTGCACGTGACGCCGTGGCCGGCGGCCGACCCGCGGTGGCGGTCGGACCGCTCGGCGATCGATCAGATGGCGGTGATCCTGGACGCGACCCGCGTGCTGCGCAGCTCCCTGCGGATAGGCAACCCGGCCCGGCTGCGCGAGCTGACGCTGCAGGCGCACACCCCCGCGGCAGCGGCCCTGCTCGACCTGATCGCCGAGCCGTTGCGGCTGGCGGCCCGCGCCGGCACGCTGACCCGCGCTCCGGCCCCTCACCCCACGGGCATCGACGGCATCACCGTGGCGATCACTCCCTTTGCCTGAGCACCTTCCCCGCCCGCCAGCGCCTGCCGGCCAAACGTCACATTCACGCGGTCATCGGCCTTGGGCGGGCGGTCACGCCCGCGGCCTCACCCGCTGCGGGTGAAGTCCCCGGAACCTTCTGTTCTGTCAGGCCGGGGCGGATTGCCGGATGCATGCCGGGGTTACGTTTCCGGCCCTCCGGAGGGGGGTAACGGAGGATGAACGACGCCAATGGCTACCGCGGCGGGTGAGGAGAGAGTGAACCGCGGGCTGCGCGTCCTGGACGACAGGCTGCGTGTGCCGCAGCTGGGCGCCGACGTGCTCCGCCGGGGCCGGGTGACCGACCTGATCGACCGGGCCGTCAGTCATCCGGTGACGGTGATCACCGCTCCGGCAGGGGCGGGAAAGACGATCGCCTGCGCGACGTGGGCGAGCACCGCGCTGAGGTCACGCAGGATCGCCTGGCTGAGCCTTGACGAAAGCGACCGTGACCCGGCGCGGTTCTGGGCGTCCGTGACCGCCGCGCTCGCGGTGGGCAGCGCGGCGCCGGCACCGCCCGCGCCGCTGGTGCCGAGGAGCCGTCCCGGGCCCGGCGACCTGCCGGTGAGCCTGGTGGACGCGGTGCGTGAGATCGCCGTACCGGTCGTCCTCGTCATCGACGACGTGCATGAGCTCGCCGGCAGCGGTGTGCTGCCCGGGCTGGACTTCCTTGTCCATCACGCGCCGCCCGCGCTGCGCCTCATCCTGTGCGGGCGGTCCGCGCCGGGCCTGGCGCTGGCGAAGATGCGGGTCACCGGGGATCTCGCCGAGCTGGGCGCCACGGACCTGGCCTGCACGGCGGAGGAAGCGGACGCGTACCTGGGCAGGGCCGGCCTGGCGGTCAGCGCGGCAGAGCGCGACGAGCTGCTCCGGTATACCGAGGGCTGGATGACCGGGCTGCGGCTGGTCACGCTCGCCGCCGGGCGCGGCGGGGCCCCGGTCACTTCCGGTGTCGGGAACGACACGATCGTCGCCGACTACCTGCGCGATGAGGTGACCGGCAGGCTGCCGCGCGAGGTCCAGCTGTTCATGCGCAGGACAAGCGTCGCGCAGCCGCTGACCGGTGAACTCGCCGACTGGCTCACCGGCAGGTCCGGCGGCGCCCGTGTCCTGGATCACCTGAACCGGCAGAACAACCTGGTGGAACACGTACCTGGCGAGAGCGGGCAGTACCGGTACCACCCCTTCCTGCGGGACACGCTGCTCGCGGAGCTTCGGCGCCAGCTTCCGGACGAGGTGCCCGTGCTGTTCGGCCGCGCGGCACGGTGGTACGCCGCTCGCGGCGAGGCCGTCGAGGCGGTGCGCTGCTCGGCCGAGGCGGCGGACTGGAAGTACGCGTCGAAGGCGCTGGCCGAAGCCGGTATCGCCGGGCTCCTGCCGGACGGTGCGGCCGAGCTGGAGACGGTGCTCGGCGGGTTCCCGGCCGACCGCCGCTCGGGCGACCCGGTGGTTGCGGCCGCGCTCGCCGCGGCCCGGCTGTGCGGCGCGGACCCGGAATCCGCCGCCGCGTACCTGGACTATGCGGAACGGGCGATCGGTGACTGCGCGGAGGACACGCGGCCGGTGATCGAGCTGTGGCTGGCGGCCTCCGCCGGGACGCTGCCGGTCCACCGGGCGCTGGGCCTGCTCTGGCTCGCCCTCGGCACGGTGCTGCTGCGCCGCTGGGAGATAGCGGACGCCAGGCGTGCGCTGGGGCACGCCGGGCACCAGCTGTCGGCCGCGGGCCTCGCCGGGCTCCGGGCGCGAGCCTGCGGATGGCAGGTGCTCGCCGAGGCGTTCTACGGCGACCTCGGCGCCGCGGACAGGGTCCTCGCGGAGCTGCGCAGCGGTTTCCCGGCCGAGCCCGCCACGGAATGTTTCGGCATGCTCGCGTCGGCCCAGCTGGCGCTGGAAAGAGATGATCTGGTCTCGGCGGCGCGGCTGCTCGACGAGGCTGACGCCCCGGCCGTGCGGCGGCTGCCGGGCGAGCCGGACGCCGCGCTGGTACGGACGCTGATCCAGGCGCGGCGGGCGCTCGCCGCGGGCGACATCGCGGGCGCGGGCGGCCTGGTCACGCTGCTGCGCGAAACGGGCCTCGACCCGTCGGTGCTCAGCGTCCTCGACGCCGACATCGCGCTGCGCGCCGGTGATGTGCTGCCGACCGGTGAAGCGCTGCGCGCCGGGCCGGCAGGCGGGCCGCCCGATCGCGCGGACCAGATCCTGGCGCGGGCACGGCTGCTGCTCGCTGGCGGCGACCCCGCGGCCGCCCTGAAGGCGGCCGATCGCCTGGAAGGCACCGCCACCGGGATGACCGCGCGAGACCACATCACGGCCCTCCTCGTGGCGGCGGTCGCGAACCGTCGTCTCGGCGCGGTCGGCGCCGCGGCCGCGTTCCTGTCCGTCAACACGGTCAAGACCCACCTGCGGTCCGCTTACCACAAGCTGGGGGTGACCTCGCGGCGTGCGGCCATAGCGCGTGGCCGCCGGCTGCAGCTGCTGTGAGCTCGCGCCCGGGGCCGGCCCCAGGGGTTCGGGCGCTGAGCTCATGCCGCTGGGCTCGTGCCCCCGGGTTCGGGCCTGAGCTCGGGCCCTGGTTTCGCGGAGGCTGACCGGGCGCTGTTCACTCCTGGCGGGTGATGAAGCCGCAAGCCAAGCCGGGACATGGTGCTAGAGGCCGGAAGGCCGCCGGCGGACGGAACCCGCCTCCGCCGGGAACCACGAAGCGGAGACGTGATGGCATCACTAACCGTCTGGAAGTTCCAATCTCCCTATGGCGCCGACGAGGCGCTGGACAAACTGCAGGGGCTGCAGGCACGGCAGCTGATCCAGGTACTGGACGCGGCGGTCGTCAGCTGGGAGCCGGGGCGCGGTAAGCCCAAGACCAGGGAACTGCATGACACGACGAAGGGCGGTGCGCTCGGCGGCGGCTTCTGGGGGCTGCTGTTCGGCCTCATCTTCTTCGTCCCGCTCCTCGGGCTGGCCATCGGCGCCGGCATGGGCGCGCTGTTGGGCTCGCTTTCCGACGTCGGGATCAGTGACTCGTTCATCAAATCCGTACGTGAGCAGGTCACGCCGGGGACCTCGGCCCTGTTCCTGCTCAGCTCGGACGCCGTGATCGACCGGGTCAGGGACGAGTTCAAGGACACCCAGGCCGAACTCATCAGCACCAACCTCTCCAGCGACCAGGAGGCCAAGCTGCGCGAGGCGTTCGGCCAGGAAGACTGACGAGTCGCGGAGGGGGGGGTGCCCTCTGGACCCCGGAGGGCCTCTCGGGGAGGGGGTCCCTGGGGAAGGGGAGTGCCCCTGGGGAGGGGAGAGCCCGGCCCGGGATGGCTGCTGCCGGCCGGTTCTCCGCTGACCGGTGCGCGTCACCGGTGCGGGGAGCCGATGCCCTGGCGATCCGGTTCTGCCGCGGTCGCGGCGGTATCGTCCGGATGCACGCGGCGGATCGCCCGCAGCACCATCCCGAGCCCGGCCTCCGCCGGCGGACGCCTTGCAGGGGAGCGCTGACCACCAGGTCGTCGGGCAGGGCGCGCAGCCGCCAGCGCGCCCGCGACACTCACTGGACAAAACAGCGCGACACTCACTGGACAAACAGACAGCCATCATGATCGCGGAAACGGCGGGTCGCGGGCGACACCCAGACTTCCGCGATCATAAGACGTGGTGCTGGAGCGGTCAGCGGGGCTGAGGGGTCAGCTACAGGCGTGACTGGTGGCGCAGGTGCGCCGCGATGGTACGGGGCGGCGGGCAAGCTGCCGGCCGCCGCCCCGGGGACGCCGTCACGCGGAGGCGCGCATGATTTACGTCACGTTGATGTTGAGAAAACTTGCGCGGACCCGGGGATTTACGGCACACTGGTGTTGTGAAAACCGTCGGGATGTCCGGTCCCGGCGCCGTCCAGCGCGACGCCGGAAGCACCGCGCTGCCCGGAACTCCGGCGCTCAAAACCGCCGCGCCGCCCAAAATCACCGCAGCGCCCAAAACCGCCGCGCCGCCCCAAGCGACGCCTCCCGGGAGCAAGACGCTTCCCGGCAGCGGATGCTACGACGGCGCCGCGGGTTCCCGGTCGGAGCGCGGCACCCGCGGCCAGGTGGCACGGCTGATCCTGGAACTCGGTCCGTCGACCGCCGCCACGCTCGGCGGGCGGCTCGGCCTGACCCCGGCGGCGATCCGGCGGCACCTCGACAACCTGATAGCCGAGGGCCTCATCGAGACCAGGACGGCACGGACCTACGGTAACCGCGGCCGGGGCCGTCCGGCCAAGCTTTTCGTCGTCACCGACGCCGGGCGCAGCGCGTTCGAGCACGCTTATGACGACCTGGCCACCAGCGCCCTGCGCTTCCTGGCCGAGACGGCCGGCCCGCAGGCCGTGGCCGAGTTCGCGCGGCGCCAGGTGGCCGACCTGGAGCGCAGGTACACCCCCGCGGTCTCGCGGGGCGAGCTGGCCGACCGGGTGCAGGCGCTGGCCGAGGCGCTGTCCGCCGACGGCTATGCCGCGTCCGCGGGACCGGCGCCCGCCGTCGGCCCGGCGGCAGGCACACCGGGCACACCGCGCACACCGGGCGCACCGAGCGTGCCGGGGGAGCAGATCTGCCAGCACCACTGCCCGGTCGCACACGTGGCCGCCGAGTTCCCGCAGCTGTGCGAGGCGGAGACGGAGGCGTTCGGCAGGCTGCTCGGCACGCCCGTGCAGCGGCTGGCCACCATCGCCCACGGCGACGGCATCTGCACCACGCACGTCACGGGACACATCGCGGGTAAGGCGAAGCCGCCGGGGAAGGCGAGCCCGGCGGAAAAGGTTGAATCACCTGGAGAAGATGACACTACAGAGTCCGGAGGGCTCTTCATATGACGACCATCGCGAATGACCAGCTCGAGGGCCTGGGCACGTACAAGTTCGGCTGGGCCGACCCTGACGTGGCCGGCGCGTCCGCGCGCCGCGGCCTCTCCGAAGAGGTGGTCCGCGACATCTCGGCGCGGAAGAACGAGCCGGAGTGGGTGCTCGACCTGCGGCTGAAGGGCCTGAAGTACTTCGGCCGCAAGCCGCTGCCCACCTGGGGCGCCGATCTGTCGGAGATCGACTTCGACAACATCAAGTACTTCGTGCGGTCCACGGAAAAGCAGGCGGCGAGCTGGGACGAGCTCCCCGCGGACATCAAGAACACCTACGACAAGCTGGGCATCCCCGAAGCGGAAAAGCAGCGGCTCATCGCGGGCGTCGCCGCGCAGTACGAGTCCGAGGTCGTCTATCACAAGATCAGGGACGATCTCGAGGAAAAGGGTGTCATCTTCCTGGATACGGACACCGCGCTCAGGGAGCACCCGGATCTGTTCAGGGAGTACTTCGGCACGGTCATCCCGCCGGGCGACAATAAGTTCGCCGCGCTCAACACCGCGGTATGGTCCGGCGGCTCCTTTATCTACGTGCCGAAGGGCGTGCACGTCGAGATACCGCTGCAGGCCTACTTCCGTATCAACACGGAAAACATGGGGCAGTTCGAGCGGACCCTCATCATCGTCGACGAGGGCGCGTACGTTCACTACGTCGAGGGCTGTACCGCGCCCATTTACAAGTCCGACTCGCTGCATTCCGCGGTGGTCGAGATCATCGTGAAGAAGGACGCGCGCTGCCGTTACACGACGATCCAGAACTGGTCGGGCAACGTCTACAACCTGGTCACCAAGCGCGCCGTCGCGCAGCAGGGCGCGACGATGGAGTGGATCGACGGCAACATCGGGTCCAAGGTCACGATGAAGTACCCGGCGGTCTACCTGATGGGCGAGCACGCCAAGGGCGAGACGCTGTCGGTCGCGTTCGCCGGCCAGGGCCAGCACCAGGACGCGGGCGCGAAGATGGTGCACTGCGCGCCGAACACGAGCTCCACGATCGTCTCCAAGTCCGTGGCGCGCGCCGGGGGAAGGACCTCCTACCGCGGCCTGGTCAACGTCCAGGAGGGCGCGGAGCACTCCAGGTCGACGGTGAAGTGCGACGCGCTTCTGGTCGACACCATCAGCCGCTCCGACACGTACCCGTACAACGACATCCGCGAGGATGACGTGCAGATGGGTCACGAGGCGACGGTCTCGAAGATCTCCGAGGACCAGCTGTTCTACCTGATGAGCCGCGGCATGACCGAGGACGAGGCGATGGCGATGATCGTGCGCGGCTTCGTCGAGCCGATCGCCCGCGAGCTGCCGATGGAGTACGCCCTCGAGCTGAACCGCCTGATCGAGCTGCAGATGGAAGGGGCGGTCGGCTGATGTCCCAGCTCCAGGGGGCGGTCGAGACCGCCCCCGTGTCGAGGCTGCACGAGCTGCGGTCCTTCGACCCCGCGGACTTCCCGGTGCCGGCCGGCCGCGAGGAGGAGTGGCGGTTCACCCCGCTGCGCCGCCTTCGCGGCCTGCACAGCGACGCTCGGCTGGGCACCGCGGGGGTGACGGTGGAAGCCGACCCGGCACCCGAGGTTTCCATTGAGCTTGCCGAACGGGCGCATCCATCCGTGGGACGTGCGTTCATTCCCGCTGACCGGGTGAGCGCCCGCGCGTTCGCCGCCGTCGGCAGGGCAACCGTTGTGACGGTGCCGAAGGAGACGACCGCCTCCCGCCCCACGGTCATCACCGTCCGGGGCGCCGGCGCGAAGCCCGCCACGGCGGGGCACATCGTGATCGACGTGCAGCCGTACGGGCGCGCGGTCGTCGTGCTCGACCAGCGGGGGAGCGCCACCTACGCGGACAACGTGGAGATCGTCGTCGGAGACGGCGGCAGCCTGTCGGTCGTGTCCATCGCCGACTGGGACGACGACACCGTCCAGGTCTCGCACCACCACGCCCAGCTCGGCGCCGGCGCGCACCTGACGCACGTCGCGGTGACGCTGGGCGGGTCCCTGGTGCGGCTGTCCCCGTCGGTGCGCTACGCCGGCCCGGGCGGCGACGCCGAGCTGTACGGGCTGTACTTCGCGGGTGGCGGCCAGCACCTGGAGCACCGGCTGTTCGTCGACCACGACACGCCCAACTGCCGCAGCCGCGTCCGGTACAAGGGCGCCTTGCAGGGCGGGGAGGCGCACACGGTGTGGATCGGCGACGTGCTGATCCGCCCGGAGGCGACCGGCACCGACACCTACGAGTACAACAGGAACCTGGTGCTGACCGACGGCGCGCGCGCCGACTCGGTGCCGAACCTGGAGATCCTCACCGGCGAGGTGGTCGGCGCGGGGCACGCCAGCGCCAGCGGGCGGCTGGAGGACGAGCACCTGTTCTACCTGATGGCGCGCGGCATTCCCGTCGAGGAGGCGCGACGGCTGGTGATCCACGGCTTCTTCGGTGAGCTGATTGCCAAGATCGACGCGCCCGAGCTGCGCGACCGGATCACGGCGGCGTTCGATGCGGAGCTGGCATGAGCGGGTTCATCCGGGTGTGCTCGGCCGCGGACCTTCCCGGCGACGACGAGGCGATCAGCGTCGAGGTGAACGGGGAGCCGGTCGCGATCATCAGCGCCGAAGGCAACTACTTCGCCATCCGCGACGTGTGCTCGCACGCCGAGGTGCCGCTGTCGGAGGGCGAGATCTACGACCACACGGTCGAGTGCTGGCTGCACGGGTCGCGTTTCGACCTGCGCACCGGCGAGCCGACCGGGCCGCCGGCGACCGAGCCCGTGCCCGTCTACCCCTTGAAGATCGACGGCGACGACGTCTACGTCGCACTCGACGAGAACATAACTCAGGAGTCATAGTGGCCACCCTTGAGATCCGTGACCTGCACGTCGCCGTCGAGGAGGCTCAGTCCCCAGGCACGGGCGGCACGCTTCGCGAGATCCTGCGCGGCGTGGACCTGACGGTCCGCGAGGGCGAGACGCACGCCATCATGGGACCGAACGGCTCCGGCAAATCGACCCTGGCGTACGCGATCGCCGGGCACCCGAAGTACCACGTCACGCACGGCGCCGTCCTGCTGGACGGCGAGGACGTGCTGGGGATGAGCGTGGACGCCCGCGCCCGCGCCGGCCTGTTCCTGGCCATGCAGTACCCGGTCGAGGTGCCGGGCGTGTCGGTGTCCAACTTCCTGCGGACCGCGGTCACCGCCGTCCGCGGCGAGGCGCCCAAGCTGCGCGACTTCATGAAGGAGCTGCGCGGCGCGATGTCCTCGCTGTCCATCGACTCCGCGTTCGCCGAGCGGAACCTCAACGAGGGGTTCTCCGGCGGGGAGAAGAAGCGCCACGAGATCCTCCAGCTCGAGCTGCTCGACCCGAAGATCGCGGTGCTCGACGAAACCGACTCCGGCCTGGACGTCGACGCGCTCAAGATCGTCTCCGAGGGCATCAACCGCTTCCGTGGTCAGCCCGGGCACGGCGTGCTGCTGATCACGCACTACACGCGGATCCTCCGGTACGTGAAGCCGGAGTTCGTGCACGTCTTCGTCGGCGGCCGGATCGTCGAGGAGGGCGGTCCCGAGCTCGCCGAGGTGCTGGAGAACGAGGGGTACGAGCGCTTCACCGCGGCGGCGGCATCATGACCACGACCGCGCACCTGAACAGCGCCTCCCTGGACGTCGACGCGATCCGCGCCGACTTCCCGATCCTGTCCAGGGCGGTGCGCAACGGCAGGCCGCTCGCCTACCTGGACTCCGGCGCCACGTCGCAGAAGCCGCGGCAGGTGCTCGACGCCGAGCGCGAGTTCTACGAGCGGCACAACTCCGCCGCGCACCGCGGCACGCACCTGCTCGGCGAGGAGGCCACCGAAGTCTACGAGGGCGCGCGGGAGCGGATCGCCGCCTTCCTCGGCGCGACCCCCGGCGAGATCGTCTTCACCAAGAACGCCACCGAGGCGATCAACCTGGTGGCGTACGCGATGACCGGCTCGGTGGGCCCCGGCGACGAGATCCTCATCACCGAGATGGAACACCACGCCAACCTGGTGCCGTGGCAGCAGCTCTGCCAGCGCACGGGCGCGACCCTGCGGTGGTTCAAGGTCACCCCCGACGGGCGCCTGGACACCGACCCCAGCCCGATCACGGAGCGGACGAAGCTCGTCGCGCTGACCCACCAGTCCAACGTCACCGGCGTGATCCCGCCGGTCGCGGAGATCGCGCGGCTGGCGCACGAGGCCGGCGCGGTCGTGCTCGCCGACGGTGCCCAGTCGGTGCCCCACCAGCCGGTCGACGTGGCCACGCTGGGCGCCGACTTCCTCGCCTTCTCCGGGCACAAGATGCTCGGTCCCTACGGGATCGGCGTGCTGTACGGGAAGCGTGCCCTCCTCGAGTCGCTGCCCCCGTTCCTCACCGGGGGGTCGATGATCGAGGTGGTGCGGATGGAGGAGACGACGTTCCTGCCGCCGCCCCAGCGGTTCGAGCCGGGCGTTCCGCCGGTCGCCCAGGCGGCCGGGCTCGCCGCCGCGGCCGGCTACCTGAGCGGGCTCGGCATGGCCAACGTCGCGGCGCACGAGGAGTCGCTGACCGCGCACGCGCTGGACGCGCTCCGCGAGATTCCCGGGGTCCGCATCCTCGGCCCGGACACCACCTCCGGCCGCGGCGGTTCGGTCGCGTTCGAGGTACACGGGATTCACCCGCACGACGTGGGCCAGGTCCTCGACGAGCTCGGCGTCGCGGCGCGGACCGGGCATCACTGCGCCTGGCCGCTGCACCGTGCGCTCGGCGTGCAGGCGTCCACCCGGGCGACGTTCTACGTGTACAACACGCACGCCGAGGTGGACGCGCTCGCGGACGCGGTGCGGTATGCCAAGAAGTTCTTCGGCGTTTAGGACAGGCGGACGGAACATGGCCCAGCGGCGCGGCGTTCTAGGCTCTGCTGGCCCGGGGGACGACCCCCGGAACCCCCCGAAGGACCGTTATGCAGCTTGAGTCCATGTACCAGGAGATCATCCTGGACCACTACCGCAACCCTCACCACAAGGGTCTGCGGGAGCCGTTCGACGCCGAGGTTCACCACGTGAACCCCGTCTGCGGGGACGAGGTGACGCTGCGGGTCGCGCTGAAGGACACCGGCGGCGAGCCGGTGGTCGAGGACGTGTCCTATGACTCACTCGGCTGCTCGATCAGCCAGGCGAGCGCGTCGGTGATGAGCGACCTGGTGATCGGCAAGCCGGTCAGCGAGGCGATGACGGTCGGCGATGCGTTCGTGTCGCTCATGCGCTCCAACGCCGCGCCGGACGCGGCGCCGCCCGACGAGGACGTGCTCGAGGACGCGATGGCGTTCGCCGGGGTGGCGAAATACCCGGCGAGGATCAAGTGTGCTTTGCTTGCGTGGATGGCGTGGAAAGACGCCACCGCGCGGGCCATGGAGGGCGATCATGACTGAGAACACCGAAACGGCGCAGCCGCAGGAAACGGAGGCGCGGCCGCAGGAGGTCGAGGACGTCTTCGAGGCGCTGCGTGATGTCGTCGACCCCGAGCTGGGCATCAACGTCGTGGACCTGGGCCTGGTGTACGGCGTCGACGTGGACGACGCGCGCGTGGCGACGATCGACATGACGCTGACCAGCGCCGCCTGCCCGCTGAC
The DNA here is from genome assembly GCA_019239975.1 of Streptosporangiaceae bacterium. Lineage (GTDB taxonomy): Bacteria > Actinomycetota > Actinomycetes > Streptosporangiales > Streptosporangiaceae > JAFAZE01. The sequence continues at coordinate 64,438 of JAFAZE010000007.1, read as the reverse complement.
CGACGTGATCGAGGACCAGGCGCGGGAGGCGCTCGACGGTGTGGTGCACGACTTCCGCATCAACTGGGTGTGGATGCCGCCGTGGGGCCCGGAGAACATCACCGAGGACGGCCGCGAGCAGCTGCGCGCCCTGGGCTTCAACATCTGAGCTTCAACATCTGAGTCCGTAGACCGTCACCCGCTTGGAGTCCGCGTTCTCGAGCGCGGCGACCACCGGGATCTCGTACTCCGCGATCGCGGTGAGTTCGGACGTGGGCAGGAACGCGCGGCCCGGGTCGGCCAGCATGACGCGCGCGCCGCCGTCTTCGGCGCGGCGCAGCAGCGCCAGCGTCTGCTCGGCCAGGTCCCGCTCGTAAAAGGCATCGGCCACGAGGACCACCTCCGGTGCCTCGCCACCGCCGCCGCCCGCCCGGACGTCGCGGGAGCGCACGGTGACCGCCACATGGTTGGCGGCCGCGTTGACCCGCACCGCCGAGAGCGCCAGGGGGTCGATGTCCGTCGCCGTGACCCGCGCGGCCCCCGCCTTCGCGGCGGCGATCGCCACCAGCCCCGATCCGGAAGCCATATCGAGCACAGCGCGCCCGGCCACCGTGCCGGGGTTGTCGAGCACGTAGCGGGCAAGCCCCTGGCCACCCGCCCACGGAAACGCCCAGAACGGCGGCGGCAGCGCGGTGGCACGCCCGGAAGCTATGTCGGCTATGCCTCCCGCGGGCCATTCCCGTCCGGCCCATTCCACCTCGGTGCGTTCCCACAGGCCGAACGGGTCCGCCGCCATCCGCAGCGTGATCTCCGGCACAAACGGAACCGCCCCCGGCTCCGTCGCCGCCAGCACGAACTCCTCAGCCGTCACCGCGCCGAGCCTACGTCCCCCCGCCCCCGTCCCGCCGCCCCCACTCACCATGATCGAGTGCGATTTGGGTCGGCTTTCCGCCCCAAATCGCACGCAATAACGGGTCGCGCTCGCGCTCAGTCGCGGATGTGGCGGAACGCGTGGCACTGTAGAGACGCCAAGCGCACCCGTTGCGGCCACTGGCACGCGCAGTGGTTTGATGGTCCAATGATACGGATAGTAATCACTCAAAGGCATTGAGTAGTGAACGACGTACCTGCTCGTGGCGGCCGGTGGGTGGAGGTCGCTCCCGCCCGGTTTCCTGGCTGGATAGCCTCGTTCGCCGCGCGGCACGGCCGCCGGGAGGGGGCACCACAGGAGGGGGCGCCGGAGGAGGAAGCAGCGGCGCCGGGAGCGCGCGGCGGCGAAGCCGCGGCGCTGGACGTGGCGGTGGCGGCGGGCCGCGCGGCCGTGACCTTCACCGCGCCGGACGGAACCATCGCCGAGGCCCACCCGCCGTTCCCGCCGCTGCCCCGCGAGGGCGCCCCGGACGGCCAGCCGCACGGGGACGGTGGGGACAGCGACGCCACGGACGACGAGGCCGCCCGCTGGGCGGCCTCGATCGCCGCGCACGCGCTCGCCGAACGCACGGTGGGCGTCCTGCTGGTAAGGCTCGGCGGCTACGCGGCCGGCGTCTTCACCGGGTCGCCGCCATCGCTCGCCGTCTCGAAGACCGGGTCCAGGCTTGTGCACGGGCGCAGCGCGGCGGGCGGCTGGTCGCAGCACCGCTTCGCCAGGCGCCGCGAGAAACAGGCCGCGGAGGCGCTGCACGCGGCCGCCGACGCGGCGGTTCAGGTGTTCGGCCGCGGCCCGGGCGCGCTCGACGCGGTGGTGCTCGGCGGGGACAGGCGCACGGTCGCGCCGCTGCGCGCGGACCCGCGGCTGGCGCCCTACCTGGCCGTGGCCACCGACCGCTTTCTCACGGTTCCCGACCCCAAACTCGCGGTCCTCAAAGACACGCCCCGGCTCTTCCTCGCGATCCGCGTCCGCCTCACGGAACCGGTCGGCGCGGACCCCGCGAACCCGGCGGGCGGGGAAGCGTAGCGGCGGCCGGACGGTTATTACGGTCGGCACATCGCGGGGGTCTGGGGTACCCTTGGCGCATGCTGCCACTCACGGTATGACGATCAGCCATGTGCCGGGGCGGACGTATGCCCTGGCACAGATGGCATAGATGCCCGGCAGATCGTCATACACCTTTTCGCTGGAGTGGTTAACCGTGATCGTTGCAAGCGGCATAGAGCTGCGCGCCGGTGCCCGCCTGCTGCTCGACAACGCGTCGTTCCAGGTAGCCGAGGGCGACCGGATAGGCCTCGTCGGCCGGAACGGCGCCGGGAAGACGACGCTGGCCAAGGTCCTGGCCGGCGAGGGACAGCCGGCCGCTGGCACGGTGCGCCGCACCGGCAGCGTCGGCTACCTTCCGCAGGATCCCCGGACCGGGGACCTTGACGTGATGGCCCTGGACCGGGTGCTGTCCGCGCGCGGGCTCGACGAGCTCAAGGCCGAATTGCGCGCGGCCGAGGCGCAGATGGCCGACAACAACCGTGGTAACGCGGAAAAGGCGATCCGCAGGTACGGCAGCCTCTCCGACCGGCTCGCCGTGCTCGGCGGGTACGCGGCCGAGGCGCAGGCGGCGTCGCTGACAGCCAGCCTCGGGCTGCCGGACCGGGTGCTGCACCAGCCGCTGCGCACGCTGTCCGGCGGCCAGCGGCGGCGCGTGGAACTGGCGAGGATCCTTTTCGGTGACTCACAGACGCTGCTGCTCGACGAGCCGACCAACCACCTGGACGCCGACTCGGTGGCGTGGCTCCGCGACCACCTGAAGTCCTACCGGGGCGGCCTGGTGGTCATCAGCCACGACGTCGCACTGCTCGGCGACGTGGTGAACAAGGTGTTCTATCTCGACGCGCAGCGTTCGGTCGTGGAGATCTACAACGTGGGCTGGCACGCCTACCTGGAGCAGCGCGAGACCGACGAGCGTCGCCGGCGCCGCGAGCGGGTCAACGCCGAGCGCCAGGCGACCGCCCTGCAGCAGCAGGCGGACAAGATGCGCGCCAAGGCGACGAAGGCCCGGGCGGCGCACAACATGCAGCGCCGCGCCGAACGGCTGCTCGCCGGCGTCACCTCCGAGCGCGCCGCCGACCGCGTTGCGAAACTCCGCTTCCCCGATCCGGTGCCCTGCGGGCGCACACCGCTCGCCGCCACGGGCCTCTCGAAGTCCTACGGCTCGCTGGAGGTATTCACCGACGTCGATATCGCGGTGGACCGGGGCAGCCGTGTGGTGGTGCTCGGGCTCAACGGGGCGGGCAAGACCACGCTGTTGCGCCTCCTCGCCGGGGTGGAAGCACCGGATACCGGAAGAGTGACGCCCGGGCATGGGCTTCGCCTTGGATATTACGCGCAGGAGCACGAAACTCTGGAAACTGAGCGCACGGTCCTGGAGAACATGCGATCCGCCGCACCCTCACTTACCGATTCGGAGCAGCGCAAGGTCCTCGGGTCATTTCTGTTCTCCGGCGATGACGTCGATAAACCGGTGCGTGTTCTTTCGGGTGGCGAGAAGACCAGGCTGGCACTCGCCCTTCTGGTGGTATCCAGGGCAAACGTGCTGCTTCTTGACGAGCCGACAAACAACCTGGATCCGGCGAGCCGGGAGGAGATCCTGGCTGCGCTGCGCGGCTATCGCGGAGCGATTGTACTTGTGACTCATGATGAAGGAGCGGTTGACGCGCTTTCACCGGAACGCGTTATCGTGCTGCCCGAAGGCACCGAAGATGCGTGGAGCGAAGATTTCGCGGATCTGGTCGCTCTCGCGTGATCTCACGCCCCGAGAACGGGCAGATAAAGATCCCGTGATCATTTGCCGTGATGTGGGTGGCCAACCACGCGCCGATGCGTGATCATTGCGATGGGGGACGTAACGCAATGATCACTCCGGCTAACGGGAGGTACATGTGGCCGAGACCCTCAAGAAGGGGACCCGGGTGACTGGCCAGGACAGGAACAGACTGGCGACCGACCTGAGGAAACGGTATGACGCAGGCGAGTCCATCCGGGCTCTGGCGTCCTCGACGGGACGGTCGTACGGGTTCGTGCACCGGATTCTGACCGAGACGGGCGTGGAACTGCGCGGGCGCGGTGGCGCCACACGGGGTAAGACCGAGGCACGCGCAGTAGCCGGATAACGGCGCGCGCGCCTCACCCGGCGGCGGGAAACTGATGGGGAGCCTGCAGGCCCCGCCGGCCGGGTTCGCTCAGGGCTGATCGCGTACGGGAACGAATGCCCGGCTATGAAAGGTTAAGAAAACCATGTACGGCCGGGGAATCGTGATGATGCGCGGGTTCAAGATGGACCCGTCCATCACGAAGCAGAAGCTCAAGCCGGGTACCGTCCGCAGGATCGCGAGGTACGCGCGGCCCTACCGGTGGCTGCTGGCGGCCTTCCTGCTCTGCACGGCGCTGGACGCGCTGATCACCGTCGTCAACCCGCTGCTGCTGCGGGAGATCATCGACCACGGCATTCTGGCCAGAAACGACCGGGTGATCGTCATCGTCGCCGCGGCGGTGGCGTCGGTCGCGCTGTTCGACGCGTTCCTTGGTTTCGCGATCCGGTGGTTCTCCGCGCGGATCGGAGAGGGCCTCATCTACGACCTGCGCACTCAGGTGTTCGGCCACGTGCAGCAGCAGCCGATCGCGTTCTTCACCCGGGCGCAGACGGGATCGCTGGTCAGCCGGCTGGACTCCGACGTGATGGGCGCCCAGCAGGCGATCACGTCCACCCTTTCCGGCGTCCTTTCCAACATTCTGTCGCTGGTGGTCATCCTGGTGACGATGTTCTACCTGTCGTGGCTGGTCACGGTTATCGCGCTGGTGCTGATCCCGTTGTTCATCCTGCCCGCGCGGCTCCTCGGCCGCCGGATGCAGCGGCTGACCAGGGAGGCCATGCAGCTGAACGCCGAGATGGGCTCGATGATGAACGAGCGGTTCAACGTCGCCGGCGCGATGCTCGTGAAGCTCTTCGGCAGGCCGCGCGAGGAAGCGGAGTCGTTCGGCGGCAAGGCCGGGAAGGTCCGCGACATCGGCGTCGTCACCGCCATGTACGGCCAGGTGTTCTTCGTGGCGCTCACCCTGCTCGCGTCGCTCGCGACCGCGGTCGTCTACGGCGTCGGCGGCAGCATGGTGGTCGCCGGAGCCTTTCAGCTCGGCACCCTGGTCGCGCTGACCCAGTTGCTGGGCCGCGTCTACGGCCCGATCACCTCGCTGTCCAACGTGCAGATCCAGGTCATGACCGCGCTCGTCAGCTTCGACAGGGTCTTCGAGGTGCTGGACCTGAAACCGCTGGTCGCGGACAAGCCGGGCGCCGGGGCGCTGCCCCGCACCGCGGAGGGCAATGGCACCGCGCCGGATATCCAGTTCGACCGCGTGTCGTTCCGCTACCCGACCGCGGCCGAAGTGTCGCTGGCGTCGCTGGAGTCCATCGCGCTCAAGACGCCCGAACGCACCGACGCCGGTCAGGGCGTGCTGCACGACCTGTCGTTCCGCGCGCCGTCCGGCAAGCTCACCGCGCTGGTCGGCCCGTCCGGCGCGGGCAAGACCACGATCACCGCGCTGGTCGCCCGGATGTACGACCCGAACGACGGCGCGGTGCGTATCGCCGGCTATGACCTGCGGGACGTCACGCTGGAATCGCTGCACGACGTGGTCGGCGTCGTCACCCAGGACGCGCACCTGTTCCATGACACGATCCGCGCCAACCTGGCCTACGCCCGTCCCGAAGCCAGCGAGGACGAGCAGATCGCCGCGCTCAGGGCGGCGCAGATCTGGGACCTGGTCTCGGCGCTGCCCGACGGGCTGGACACGATCGTCGGTGACCGCGGCTACCGGCTGTCCGGCGGCGAGAAGCAGCGCGTCGCGCTGGCCCGGCTGCTGCTGAAGGCGCCGTCGATCGTGGTGCTCGACGAGGCCACCGCGCACCTGGACTCCGAGTCCGAAGCCGCCGTCCAGCAGGCGCTCAAGACCGCGCTGACCGGCCGGACGTCCCTGGTGATCGCGCACCGGCTGTCCACCGTCCGCGAGGCCGACCAGATCCTCGTCGTCGACGACGGCCGCATCGTCGAGCAGGGCCGGCACGAGGACCTGCTGGGCGACGGCGGCCTGTACGCCGAGCTCTACCGCACCCAGTTCGCCGCCCAGGACAGATCAAAAGCAGAAGTTACCGAACGGGGCGTGCTCCGCCCCGCGGCAAACTAACGGCGGGTCGCGCGGCAGCGGGCGGGGGTCCGGGGGTTTCCCCCGGGAAGTAACCATGTTAATAACCAATTCTGCGAAGTTCCTCGGCGGCGACCTTCTCTATGTCGGCGACCTGTGTCGCCGACAGGGTGCGGCGCCAGGTCGCGGCGTCCGCGGCAGCGGCCGCCGCGCCGACCTCCGGCGGGTTGACCTGGGCCCCGGTGAACGCGGACAGAGCCTCGCCCGTGGCCGCGGGCCTGCGGATCATCTCCTCGTACCGGACGGTCTTCAGCTGGCCGTCGGGCAGGGAGTGGTGCAGCCGCGCCGCGAGGCGGATCGCCCAGCGCCAGCGCAGCGCGCACTTCGCGGCGGCGGACAGGCTCGGCCACCCGTCGCGGTCCGCCTCGTCGTCGACACCATAGAAAGGGTTGGGGAACTCCGCGTCCACGTTCGCGAAGCTCGGCCGGAACCAGGCCATCACCGCCGGGTCGGCGAGCATCCGCGCGACCACGTCCCGCCCGTCCCTGATCACCTGGACGATCTGGACGTCGGGGAAGGCCGCGGTCAGCGCCTCCGCGCAGTAGGCCAGGTCCGGGCTGGCGTCCCCGAACCTGGCCAGGCCGCGCTGCTCGGCGCACGGGCCCACGTCCCCCGGCCGCAGCCCGGCGGCCGAACGGCACAGCCCGGAACACTCGAGGCAGCTCGACGGGGTCAGCTGCCAGCCTTGCGCGAACGCGTCCCTGATCACCGCGGCCGCCGCCGCGCCGCGCCCGGAGTACATGGATGGCCGGCGCGCGAACGCGTACACCACCCGCAGCACGCTGCGCTGGCCGATCGTGACGTGAAAACCGGGGGAGCTCTTGAGCGCCCGGCCGATGTGCTCCGTTCCGGAGTGCGGCGCGCCGATCACGAAGACCGGCTGGGCGACCTTGCGCGCGTTGACGATGAGGACGTGACGTGCTGACGGCATCGGGACCCGCGGCTTAGCCAGAAACGATGCGGCGCTCGTCGCCGAGGTCCGCGGACCCGCGGCGGTGCTCCCCGGCATGATCGGACAGGTTGAGCGCCGCCTGGATCAGCGGCACGTGGCTGAACGCCTGCGGCATGTTCCCCACCAGCCGCCCGTAGCGGGGATCGTATTCCTCACTCAGCAGGCCGACGTCGTTGCACAGCCCCAGCAGCCGCTCGAAGATCGCGACCGCGTCGGGCCTGCGGCCGCTGAAGTCGAGCGCGTTGGCGAGCCAGAAGCTGCAGGCCAGGAAGGCGCCCTCGGAGCCGGGCAGCCCGTCGACCGCTGATGTCCCGCCCGCGTCCACCTCGTACCTGCGCAGGAACCCGTCGGAGACGAGTTCCCGGCGGAGCACGTCGACGGTGGAGACCACCCGGGGGTCCTCCGGCGGCAGGAAGCCGACCTCGGGAATGAGCAGCACCGCGGCGTCGAGCTCGGTCGCCCCGTAGTACTGGACGAAGGCGCCGCGCTCGGCGCTGTAGCCCTGCTCGCACACCTGCGCGTGCACACGGTCGCGGATCTCGCGCCACCTCGACGCCCGCTTCGCGTCGTTCATCGCGTCGGCCATGTCGGCGCCGCGGTCGAAGGCCACCCACGCCATGACCTTGGAGTGGACGAAGTGCCGCCGGGGACCGCGCACCTCCCACAGGCCCTCGTCGGGGTCGTCCCAGTGCCGCTCGACGAACTCGAGCAGCCGCTGCACCAGAGCCCAGGTGTGCCGGTCCGGCGGCAGCCCGGACTTCGCGGACAGGTGCAGCGCGTCGACGACCTCGCCGTACACGTCGAGCTGGAACTGGCCGGACGCGGCGTTGCCGATCCGCACCGGCGCCGACGCCTCGTAGCCGGGAAGCCAGTCCGCCTGCCACTCGGTCAGCCGGCGCTCGCCGGCCACCCCGTACATGATCTGGACATCGGCCGGGTCCCCGGCGACGGCCCGTGCCAGCCAGTGCCGCCAGGCGGCCGCCTCGTCCGTGTACCCGGTGCGCAGCAGCGCCTCCAGCGTGATCGTGGCGTCGCGCAGCCAGCAGAACCGGTAGTCCCAGTTCCGCACGCCACCGATGTCCTCCGGCAGCGAGGTCGTCGCCGCGGCCACGATCCCGCCGGTGGGCTGGTAGGTCAGCGCCTTCAGCGTGATCAGCGAGCGGACCACCGTGTCGCGGTACTTGCCGCGGTAGGTGCACCGCGACACCCACCCGTCCCAGTACTTCCGCGTGGCCTCGAGGGTTTCCCCGGCATCGGGGCATGACGGCTCGCTTATGTGCGAGGGAAGGTAGGTGAGCGTGAACGGCACGCGCTGGCCGCCGCTGACGGTGAAGCTGGCGTGGTGGGCGAAGTCCGTTCCGTTCAGCTTGACCGGTGTGTCGAGCCAGGCGGAGTCGGGGCCGGCGATGGCGCGGATGCCGCGGGGGAGCGCGTACACCCACGGGAGCACCTTCCCGTAGCCGAAGCGCACGCGGACCGAGGCCTCCATCTCCACCGTGCCGCGCACTCCCTCGACGATGCGGATCAGCGACGGATGGTCGCCGTTCCGCGGCGGCATGAAGTCGATCACCCGCGCGGCGCCCGTGCCGGTCTCCCAGAGCGTTTCCAGGATCAGCGTGTCACCGGCGTACTGCCGGGTCGCGGTGGCCCGCCCCGCGGGCGCGATCCGCCAGCTGCCGTTGCGCTCGTCGCCGAGCAGCGCCGCGAAGCACGCGTCGGAGTCGAACCGGGGCAGGCACAGCCAGTCAACCGAGCCGTCCGCGCTCACCAGCGCGACCGACTGCATGTCGCCGACAATGGCGTAATCCTCGATACGGCTGGCCACTGTACCTCCCACCCGCGCCGCCCGCGGGATCTGTCTCCCCAGTACCGTACTCGGTACGGGGGCCGCGTAGGCTGGCGCCATGCGAGTACTACCCCGTGTCGTTATACCGGCCCTCATCGCGGGCGCCGTGCTGACGGGGTGCTCGAAGTTCGACGCGGCGCTGGGGCAGCGTCAGGCCCTGGTCTCCTTCAAGGACGGCACGTCCACGGCCGAGCGCCTGCACGTCCGCGCCACCTGCGCGAAGCCGCCCCGGGTCAGCGCGGCGCCGCTGCCCTCCGGCAGCCTGGCGGCCTACGACGTCGCCCAGATCGCGTACCAGGTCAATAACGCCTCCAACGCCGACATCGCCCGCCTCGAGGTATGCCTGTCGAAGTTCCCCTCGGTGGCCGGCGTCACCCTCCAGGATTCCTCGGATCAGGGGTCTTAGCGGGGTTTCGGCCCCCGGGCCACCAGGGCTATTCCCACATTGCCGACTTGCGGTATAGTAATTAATCCCTACTTAACCGATGGAATTTAGGACATAGATGCGACGACTCATTGCCGCCGCGGCCGCCGGCGGCGCGCTACTGCTCGCCGGCTGCTCATCGTCTTCGTCGGCGAACAACTCGCCGGCCGCCTCCGGGAGCACGTCGGGAACGACCGGCTCGGCGCCGGTGACCGTGCGGCTCGGCTTCCTGGAGAACATCACCCACGCGTCCGCGCTGGTCGGCATCAAGGAAGGGTTCTTCAGCAAGGCCCTCGGCTCCGCCGGGACCGTGCAGACCACCGCCTTCAGCAGCGGAACGCAGGAGACCACCGCGATTCTGGCCGGCCAGCTCGACGCCGCCTACGTGGGACCGAACCCGACGATCAACGCCTGGCAGAAGTCCGGCGGCACGGCCATCAAGGTCGTCTCCGGCGCCGCGGCCGGCGGCGCGTCCATCGTCGTCAAGCCGGGCATCTCGTCGGCGTCCCAGCTGAAGGGCCAGAGCCTGGCCACCCCGTCGCTCGGCAACACGCAGGACGTGGCGCTGCGCTACTGGCTGAAGACGAACGGGCTGGCGACCAGCGCCACCGGCGGCGGTGACGTGCTCGTCAAGCCGACCGCCCCCAACTCCGCGGCGGTCCTGGAGTTCAAGTCCGGGCAGATCGCCGGCGGCTCCGAGCCGGCGCCCTACGACGTCGAGATGGTCAAGGATGGCGGCAAGGTGCTGCTCAGCGAGCCGGGAGTGACCACCCTGCTGGTCGTGACGCAGTCGTTCCTTTCCGCGCACCCGGCCGTCGTGGCCGACCTGCTGAAGGCGCAGATCCAGGCCAACGACTTCATCAAGAGCAACCCCGCCGGGGCGCAGACGGCCGCGAACGACGAGCTCGCCTCGTACACCGGCAAGCCGCTCAAGGCGAGCATCGTGGCCGCCTCGTTCAAGGAGATCAAGTTCACCGACGACCCGGACGCGTCGTCGCTGACCGCCGACGCCCAGCAGGCCGTGTCGCTGGGCCTGCTCAAGCCGGTCACCCTGACCGGCATCTTCGATCTCGGCCCGCTGAACAAGGCGCTGGCCGCAGCAGGAGAGGCACAGGTGAGCTCGTAACGATGACCACCACCACCGCCGTAACGCAGACGTCCGCGGCCGTCACGCTGGCCGAAGTCTCTAAGGTGTTCGGCCGGGGCAGCTCGGCGGTGCGCGCGCTGGACAGGGTGTCGCTGGACGTGCCGCCGGGCGAGTTCACCTGCCTGATCGGCGCGTCCGGCTGCGGCAAGTCCACGCTGCTGTCGCTCGTGGCCGGCCTGGAGCGGCCGACCGCGGGCACGGTGTCCGCCGGCGGCCGGCGGGTCGCGCTCATGTTCCAGGAGCCGGCGCTGTTCCCGTGGCTCACGGCGGCCGCGAACATCGAGCTCGCGCTCCGGGCGCGCGGCGCGGGCCGCTCCGAGCGCCGCCAGCGCGCGGCGGAGCTGCTGGAACTGGTGCACCTGGGTGGGTTCGGCGGCAAGCGCCCGCACGAGCTGTCCGGCGGCATGCGGCAGCGGGTCGCGCTGGCCCGCGCGCTCGCCCAGGACGCCGACGTGCTGCTGATGGACGAGCCGTTCGGCGCCCTGGACGCGATGACCAGGGACGTGCTGCACGAGGAGCTGGACCGGGTCTGCGCCGGGCGGAGGCTCACGGTCCTGTTCGTCACGCACAACGTGCGGGAGGCCGTCCGGCTCGGCGACCGCGTGGTGGTGCTGAGCAGCCGCCCCGGCCGGGTGATCGCGGAGTTCCCGGTCCCCATCGACCGGCCCCGCCGGATCGACTCGGCGCCCGTCGCCGAGCTGGCCGCGGAGGTCACCGACCGGCTGCGGGAGGAGATGACCAGGCATGGCGGCTGACGCGCCGACGCCGGCGGCCACGACCGGGCACGTATTTCCCGGTGGTTCCGCGTCCGAGGCGGCGCTGGCCGGGCTGGACGCGCTTGACCTGCGCGAACAGCGCACGGGAGGGCTGCCGGCCCGCATCTGGGCCTCGCTGTGGCCCAAGGTGCTCGCGATCGCGCTCGTGCTCGCCATCTGGGAGCTGATCCACCTCAGCGGCTACAAGAAGAGCATCTTTCCCGCGCCGGGCCCCACGCTGGCCAACCTCTGGGATCAGCTGCACACCGGCCTGCTATGGCACGCCATCGGCACCACGCTGCAGCGCGCGGTGATCGGCTTCGCCCTGGCGATCCTGATCGGCGGCGTCGTCGGCGCGCTGGTCTCCCGGATCCGGCCGCTGCGCGCGGCGGTCGGGTCGCTCATCACCGGCCTGCAGACGCTGCCGTCGATCGCGTGGTTCCCGTTCGCGATCATCCTGTTCGGGAACAACACGACGGCGATCCTGTTCGTGATCGTGCTGGGCGCGGCGCCGTCGATCGCGAACGGGCTGATCACCGGCGTGGACTACACGCCGCCGCTGCTGCTGAAGGCCGGGACGATGATGGGCCTGCGCCGCCTTTCGCTGTACCGGTTCCTGATCCTGCCGGCCTCGCTCCCGGCGTTCGTGGCCGGCCTCAAGCAGGGCTGGGCGTTCGCGTGGCGCAGCCTGATGGCCGGCGAGCTGCTCGTGATCATCGCGAACCAGCCGTCGCTCGGCGTGCTGCTGAACACCAACCAGGACCAGTCCGACCTGGTGAGCGCCACCGCGATCATCATCGTCATCCTCATCATCGGCATCTGCGTGGACGCCGCGTTCGGCGCCGCCGACCGCACGATCCGCCGCCGCTGGGGCCTCACCGCGAGCGCCTGACGGCGCGGCCGGCATAATCCCGCCGCACGGCGCGTCGCGGCCGAAATGCGGGCGGTCAACATCTCAGAGGAGTAACTTTATCCCCGCCAATCACAACGTCGGGGGTTACACGGATGGACCAGCTACCCGCAGCTGATCACACCGACCCGCCTGAGGCCGCCGAGTTTCCGGCTCCCGCCGAGCTCGACAGCATGCTCGCCAGTGCCATCAGGCGGCTGATCGCTGCGTCCCAGGTCGCGGACTCGGAACGAGCCAAGGACGCGATCGTCGGCTTACCGCCGCCGCGGGCCCGCTGGCCGAAACTCGGCCGAAAAGCATTGCCCCTCCGCCCGCCGGAACCTACGCTCCGTAGCGGAGGTTGTCGTGCCACACGAGCCGATCCGGATAGCGATAGTAGGCACGGGGAACATAGCCCGCATCCACATGGCGGCGCTCACCAAGGTGGCCGCGCCGGCCGCCGGGGCGCCGGTGAAGGCCGAGGTCGTGGCGGCGGCGGACATCGACGAGGGCAGGCTGGCCGCCTTCGCCCGTGAGCACAAGATCTCCGCGACGTTCCACGACGCCGGCGAGCTGCTCAGCGAGGTCCGCCCCGATCTCCTGCACATCTGCACGCCGCCGAGGCTTCATCATGAGCAGGCGCTGGCCTGCCTGCGGGCGGGTGTGACCGCTCTGGTCGAGAAACCGCCGGCGATCAGCCTGCGCGAACTTGAGGAGCTCGCCGCGGCGGAGGCCCCAGCCGGGACGCCGGGCGGCCCCTGGCTCGCCACCGTCTTCCAGCACCGCTTCGGGCCCGGGCAGCGCACGCTGAAGGAACTGGCGGCGAGCGGCACGCTCGGCCGCCCCCTGCTGGCGGTCTGCCATACGACCTGGTTTCGCGACCAGGCGTACTTCGACGTGCCGTGGCGCGGTCGCTGGGACACCGAGGGCGGCGGCCCCACCATGGGCCACGGCATTCACCAGATGGACATGCTGCTGGACGTGCTCGGCGACTGGACCACGGTGTCCGCGGCCGCCAGGACGCTGGCCCGCCGCACGCAGACCGAGGACGTGTCGCTGGCGCACGTGACGTTCGGCAGCGGCGCAGTGGCAAGCGTCGTGAACAGCGTGATCTCGCCGCGGGAGGAAAGCTTGCTGCGGTACGACTTCGAGAACGCGACCGTCGAGCTGACGCATCTGTACGGGTACGGGGAGGGCAACTGGCGGGTCACCCCGGCGCCGGGGCACGCGGACGCCGTGCTGGCCGGGTGGCAGGGTGAGCCGCCCGGCGGGCGAAGCGTGAGCAGGAGCGGGCACCACGCCCAGTTCCGTGAAATATTGACGGCACTACGGGCCGGCACGCGGCCGCCCGTCGAAACCGCCGACAGCCGCCGTACGCTCTCCCTTGTCGCGGCCATCTACGCGTCCGCCTTCCAGGGCGGCTGCCCGGTCACTCCCGGCGACCTGGCGCCCGGCACACCGTTTTACGAGGCCATGAACGGAGGCCGCGCGGCGTGGTGATGGCCCTTGACCGCGACGGCACGGCCGTCGAGGTGTGCTGGGACGGTGCCGCGCTGTTCCGCTACGTGTACCGGCCCGACGAGCCGCAGGTCGAGTCGCCGCGGCCGTACTTCCACCCGGTGCGGACCCTGTCCGGGGACCTGGTGACCGCGTACCGCCCGGATGACCACCCCTGGCACAAGGGGATCGCCTGGTCGCTGCCGAACGTCGGCACCGAGAACTTCTGGGGCGGCCCGACGTACCGCCGCGGGGACGGCTACATCCAGCTTGCCAACAACGGCCGCGTGCGGCACGACCGCTTCGCCGTGGCGGCCGCCGGTGACGGCGCCGCGCACCTGGACGAGCGGCTCACCTGGGTGACCGAGGGCGGCGAGACCTGGTTCACCGAGCGCCGCCGGACCGCGGTGACCGCATGGCCCGGGGAAGCCGCCTGGGCCTGCGGGTTCGAGATCACGATGCGGAACGTGAGCGGCCACCCCGTCCGCATCGGCAGCCCGACCACGGAGGGCAGGGAAAACGCCGGGTACGGCGGCCTGTTCTGGCGCGGGCCGCGGTCGTTCACCAACGGCCAGGTGATGACGCCGGAAGGCACCGGCGGCGACGAGCTTATGGGCTGGCGCGGCCCGTGGATGGCGTTCGCCGGCCCGGAATCAACGCTGATCTTCCGTGACGCGCCGGCCAACTTCAGCCACCCGGGCCAGTGGTTCGTGCGCAGCACGCCGTTCGCGTGCGTGTGCCCCGCGCCGTTCTTCGCGGCGGAACACGAGGTGCCGGCCGGGTCGCCGCTGACGCTCCGGTACGGAGTCGTGATCGCCGACGGGCGGCTCGATTCGCGCCGCTGCGGCATGCTCGCCGGCCAGACCGGAAGGTGGATGGAGGGACATTTTGACTGAACGAGCGCCGGTATCCCGGCCCGCGCCCCGCGCTGCCGCCGACGGTGGCCCCGTCCTCCCCGGTGCCGTCGCGCTGACCGTGCTCGACGTCTACGACTGGGTCGCGCCCGACGGGCTGCGCGGCGGCTCGGCCCACGTCCACCTCGCGTCGGCGGAAGGCTACGTCGTCCTCAGCGGCCACGGACAGCTGCAGACGCTCGGCGGCCACGGGTACGCGGAATCGGCGCTGCGCCCCGGCGACTGCCTGTGGTTCACGCCGGGGATCATCCACCGGCTGGTCAACGACGGCGGCCTCCGGCTGCTGGCGATCATGCAGAACGCGGGCCTGCCGGAGGCGGGGGACGCCGTCCTGACGTTCCCCCCCGAGATACTGGCCGACCCCGACGCCTACGCCCGCGCGGCAACGGGGTCGTCCCCCAGGGCCAGCAGCGCCCGGCGGCGCCGTGACCTGGCCATCGAGGGGTACCTGTCGCTGCGCGGCCAGGTGGCCGAGGAGGGCCCGAGGGCGCTGGACGGCTTCTACGCCGCGGCGGCGCGGCTGGTGGCCGGCCGGGTACCGGAATGGCGGGACCGGTGGCGCACCGGGGCGCTGCGGACCGTCGAGCTGACCGGGGGCCAGCTCGACGACATCGCCGGCCCCAGGGCGGGAGTCCTGGGGAACGGCGGCCTCTGGCGGCTCGGCCGGCCCGCCGGGCCTCGCGGCTACGGGATGTGCGGCCGGCTGACACGCTACGACCCGGCCGCGGCGGTCCTGGTCCGGGGGGACGACCCGCCGGACCCCGCCGGCGGCCCGGCCTGACCGCGCGGCCGCCGGCAGCGGCCAGAAGCACCGCTCCGGGCCCGGCTGCCATCACCCCTTGACGGCGCCGACCAGGCCGCCGACGAGCTTGCGCTGGGCGAAGACGAAGATCGCGAGCGCCGGGATCATCGACAGCGCGGTGAACGCGAAGACCCGCGCGGTGTCCTGCGTGTACGTCGACTGGAAGGTGGCCACCGCCAGCGGCAGGGTGAAATGCGACGGGGTGGTGAACACCACGAGCGGGAGCAGGTAGGTGTTCCAGCTCGTGACGAAGGCCAGGATCCCGACGGTGATCAGGGCGGGCCGGGACAGCGGCAGCAGGATCCGGACGAAGAACCGGAGCCGGGTCGCGCCGTCCACCACGGCCGCGTCCTCCAGCTCACCGGGGATGGCGCGCATGAACGGGCGCAGGATGACGATCGTGACCGGCAGCGAGAACGCCGCCTCCGGCAGCGCCACGCCGGCCAGGTTGTCGGTCAGGCCGATCTTCTGCAGCAGCAGGAACAGCGGCAGGACCGCGGTGTTGAGCGGGAACAGCAGCCCGGCGGTGAACAGCAGGTACACGGCCTCACGCCCGCGGAACGAATACCGGGACAGCGCGAACGCCGCCATCGAGCCGAGCGTGACGGCGAGCCCGGTCGCCACCACGGCGATCACCGCGCTGTTGCCGACGGCCTGCCAGAACAGCGCGGACGTGATGATCGACCCGTAGTTGCTCCACACCCAGGGATGCGGCAGCGAGTTCGGGTCGGTGTTGAGCTGGGCCGTGGTGCTGAAGCCGCCCACGATCAGGTAGAGCATGGGCACGAGCGTGATCGCCAGCACGAGCAGGATCACCAGGTAGCTGGCGGGCATCGTGACCCAGGTCCGGCGCGGTCTCGCGTGGCCCGGGCCGCGGCGTGGCCGGACACTGACGGCTGCCGACATCGGCCTCACCCCACTGCTCTCGTCACCGCGCCGGCGGTGTCCCGGCGCAGCGCGAACCGCTGGTAGGCCAGCGCGAAGACGAAGGAGATGACGAACAGCACCACGGAGACCGTGGCGCCGTACCCGAACTGCGTGCGCTGGATGCCGTTGATGTACTGGTACGTCAGCATCGTCTGCGACGCGTCCGCCGGGCCGCCCAGGGTCATGATCCAGACGATGTCGAAGAGCTGCAAAGAGCCGATCACCGACAGGAAGATCCAGATCCTGATCGTGGGGCCGAGCAGCGGCAGCGTCACCCGCCGGGTCGCCTGCCACGGCGTGGCCCCGTCGATGGCCGCCGCCTCGCGCAGTTCGGCCGGGATGCCCTGCAGGCCGGCCAGCAGCAGCACGATCCCGAACCCGATGTACTTCCATGTGATCACGACGAACAGCATGTAGAGCACGAGGGACGTGCTGGCGAGCCACTGGTGGACGAGGCCGCCGAGGCCGACCCCGTTCAGCAGCGCGTTGACGAACCCGCTGGGCTGCAGCAGGAGCAGCCACATCACCGCGGCGGTGGCCTCGGACAGCACGTACGGCGTGAACACGGCAAGCCGCATGGCCGTCTGGCCGCGCATCCGGCGGTTCAGCAGCAGCGCCAGCGCGATGCTGACCGGGAGCTGGATGACCACGGACAGGACCGCGATGATCACGTTGTGCGTCAGGGCCTGGTGGAAGACCGGGCCGGTCAGCACGCCCCTGTAGTTCTGCACGCCGATGAAGTCGGTCAGCGGCCCGTAGCCGCTCCAGTTGTAGAGGCTGTACCAGGCGGCGAAGACCATCGGGACGATCACGAACCCGATGAACAGCACCAGCGGGGGGGCCAGCAGCACGGTCAGCTCGATCCGCCTGCGCATCCCGCGCCGCCGGGCCGGTGCCCTGGTGGTGGCGGCCGGGACGGCCGCGCCGGACGTCGTCTCCGGTGCGGCCGTCCCGGCACTCTCGGTACGTGCCATCAGTGGCCCGAGCTGCTGCTCACGGAGTTGATGATGGTCGTGTTCGATCCCTTGCCGGCGAAGAAGTTCGCGATCGCGTTGTCCAGCGCCTGGCCCGGATTGGTCGGGAAGGCGATGTCGAAGTATTCCGAGATGTAGGCGGCGTTGTTGTGCGCCTGCGCGACCGCCTTCAGCGCCGGGTTGGTCAGCACCGCGTCGGCGGCGCTGTTGGCGGGGAGCCCGATGTTCGCCTTCTGCACCAGCTCCTCCTGGACCGGGGTGCTGGAGATGTACTGCAGGAACTGGGCGCAGGCCGGTTCCGCGGCCCCTGTGGTGCAGGAGAAGCCGTCGCCGCCTCCCAGCACGGCGCTCGGGTCACCGGCGCCGCCGGAGACGCTGGGGAACGGGAACCAGCCGAGCTCGGAGATGATGTTCTTGCTGGTGGTGAGCGCGGGGACCACGCTGGTCTCCCAGTCGCCCTGCAGCTCCATGGCCGCCTTGCCGTTCGCCAGCGCGCCCGCCGAGCTGCCGGCGCCCGTCTGGGCCTGGATGGCGTTGAATCCCTGCTGGAACGGGCCGGTGTTCATGAACGCGGTGAGGTCCTTGGTCGCCTTGGAGAAGCAGGGGGCGCTCATGTTGACGGATGAGATGGCCTGCTGGAGAACGGACTGGGAGCATTCCCTGACCGCGAAGTACTCCCAGTAGAACGCGTCCGGCCAGCGGCTCTGGCCGCCGAGCGCGATCGGGGTGATGCCCTTGGCCTTGAGCTTCGCGTCGTCGGACTCGAGCTGGGCCAGCGTGGCCGGCGGGGATGTGATGCCGGCCTTGGTGAACAGGTCCTTGCGGTACCAGAAGCCCACCACGTGCTGGTCGTAGGGGATACCGTACTGCTGCCCGTTGACCTGCCAGCCCGCCGCGGCGTGGCCCAGCTCGCCGATCCAGCCCGATACGAGCGGGGTGAGGTTCGTCAGCTTGCCGGACTGAAGCTGGGTGGCCTCCTGGCCGGCGCCCCACTGCTGGAAGATGTCCGGGGGGTTGTTCGACTTCAGGGCGACCGGCATCTTGTTGGCGAACTGGTCGCTCTGGATCGGGTCAATGCTGAACGAAACGTTCGGGTGCGCGGTGTGGAACGTGGTCGCGACGTTCTGCCATACGCCAAGGAGCGGCTGTGTGTTGCCGTTGTGCCACCAGGTGAGGGTGGCCTTGGTGCTGGTGCTCGAGCCGCTGCTCGAGTTGCTCTTCGTGCCGCCGTTGGTGCTGCTACTGCCACTGCTGCACGCGGCGACCGCGACTCCTGTTGTCACCGCCACCGCGATGGCGGCGATCGTCCGGTTGCAACGCATGGTGGTCATCTCCTGACGATGTTGGCCCGGACAGCCGGGCGGCGAGACCTGCACGTGCTGCCTGGCGGGCGTTTCGAAAGTTTTAGCAAGACTTTCGACGTGCCGTCATCCTAGAATTCGTCCCTGGCCAGGGTCAACCCTTCGTTTCCACAGTGTTACCAGGTTTAAAGTTCTTCCTGATCAGGTCCGCTGGTTCGACGTCTGTGAGGTCCAGGGATTCCCTCCAGCCAGGCGTTCGCGTACGATGTGGGCGGCGTGGACACAGTGCCTGCGGGCGCTGTAGGTTGCGATACTGAGAGCGAAACGTTTTCGACTGCCGGCCCTGCCGGCCGGCGAAATGCCGGCCCGGCCGGCCGGGAACTGCCGGCCCTGCCGGTCAGGAAGGTGGTGCCGTGCGTCAACAGGAGGGCAGTCAACAGCGGCAGCTTGGTGAGCGGAGGACGACCCTCGCCACCATCGCGGCGGAAGCCGGCGTCTCGCTGCCCACCGTCTCCAAGGTGGTGAACGGCCGGCCGGACGTCGCGCCGTCCACCCGCGCGCGGGTGGAGCGGCTGCTTGACGAGCACAAGTACTCACGGGGCGGCCTGCGCCGCCGCCGCCGTTCCGGCCTGGTGGACCTGGTATTCAACGGCCTGGACAGCCCGTGGGCGGTGGAGATCCTGCGCGGCGTCGAGGAATGGGGCACCAGCCACGAGACCGGGGTCGCCGTCTCCGCCGTGCGGCACGGAAACGCCCGCCCGGCCAGCTGGACCTCCGCGCTCGCCAGCCACGACACCGACGGCGTGATCCTCGTGACCTCCGAGCTGACCGGCGTGCAGCTCGGGCAGCTGCGCAGCGCCGGCATCCCGCTCGTGGTGGTCGACCCGGTGAACCCGCCGCCACCCGACCTTCCCAGCGTCGGCGCCACCAACTGGGCGGGCGGTCTCGCGGCGACCGAGCATCTCCTCGCCCTCGGGCACCGCCGGATCGCCGCGATCGCCGGCCCCGGGGACTACCTGTGCAGCCGGGCCAGGATCGACGGGTACCGGTCCGCCCTGGAGCGGGCCTCGCTGCGGTTCGACCCGGTGCTGGTGCGGCATGGCGACTTCCAGCACGAGGGCGGCTTCATGCGGGGCGGCGAGCTGCTTGACCTGGACGACAGGCCGACCGCCATCTTCGCGGGCAGCGACCAGCAGGCCTTCGGCGTCTACGAGGCGGCGCGCCAGCGCGGATTGCGGGTGCCGCAGGACCTCAGCGTGGTCGGCTTCGACGACCTGCCGGTCGCGCGCTGGGTGTCGCCGCCGCTGACCACCGTGCGCCAGCCGCTCACCGAGATGGGCCGCGCGGCGGCGCAGATGCTCGGCGAGCTGGTCGAGGGGCTCCCGCTGCGGTCGGGCCGGGTGGAGCTGTCCACCGAGCTCATCGTGCGTGAGTCCACGGCCCCGCCGCCCGTATGGCCGGCCGGGGAAACCGGGATGGCGGGGGAGACTCCCGCGGCCGGGGGAACCGCGGCGGCCGCCGGCGCTGGGCCGGCCAGGTGACGCCGCCGCTGGTCCGTCCGGCGACGGAGATATGGCGCGACCCCGCCCGGCCGGTTCCGGAGCGGGTCGCCGACCTGCTTGGGCGCATGACGCTCGAGGAGAAGATCGCGCAGCTCGGCAGCGTCTGGATGGGGGCGTCCGGCGACGGCGACGGCGTCGCCCCCATGCAGGACGAATTCAGCGACGGCCGGCCGCCGCTGGAGGAGCTCATCAGGCACGGCATCGGCCAGCTGACCCGCGTCTTCGGCACACGGCCGGTGCCGCCCGCCACCGGGATGCGCGCCCTGGCCGCCCTGCAGGCGAGGGTCGTGGCCGCCAGCCGGTTCGGCATCCCGGCGGTGGCGCACGAGGAATGCCTCACCGGCCTGGCCGCCGCGACGGCCACCATCTTCCCGACCCCGCTCGCCTGGGGTGCGTCCTTCGACCCTGATCTGGTCCGCGAGATGGCCGCGGCCATCGGCGCGTCGATGCGCGCGCTGGGCGTGCACCAGGGCCTGGCCCCGGTGCTCGACGTGGCACGCGACCCGCGGTGGGGGCGCACAGAAGAGACCATCGGCGAGGACCCCTACCTCGTGGGGACCATCGGCACCGGTTACGTGCAGGGACTGCAGTCCGCCGGCGTGCAGGCGACGCTCAAGCACTTCGCCGGCTACTCGGCCTCCCGGGCGGGGCGGAACATGGCGCCCGTCGCCATGGGCCGGAGGGAATTCGCCGACGTGTTCCTGCCGCCGTTCGAGATGGCGATCCGGCTCGGCGGAGCCCGTTGCGTTATGCCGTCCTACACCGACATCGACGGCGTCCCGGTGACCGGCGACCGGTCGCTGGTCACCGCCATGCTCCGTGACCAGCTCGGCTTCGACGGCCTGGTGGTCTCCGATTACTACGCGGTGTCGTTCCTGGAGCTGCAGCACGCCGTGGCGGGCGCGCCCGGCGCGGCGGCCGCGCTCGCCGTCGCCGCGGGCGTCGACGTCGAGCTGCCCAGCGTCCGCTGCTACGGCCCGCCGCTGGCCGAGGCCGTGCGCGACGGGCACGTGCCCGCCGAGGTGATCGACATCGCGGCGAGCCGGGTGCTCACCCAGAAGTGCGAGCTCGGCCTGCTCGACCCGGTGAGCGCGGCGGCCGCGGGCACCCTCTCCGCCGGCGAAGGCGGCGGCGCCGACGGCGCCGACGGCGACGGCTCTGCGGACATCGACCTCGACCCGCCCGGGCACCGCGCGCTCGCCCGCCGCCTCGCCGAGGAATCCGTCATCCTGCTCGTCAACCGCGGGGAAGCGCTGCCGCTCGGCCCCTCGGCTTCCGGGGCACGTGTCGCGGTCATCGGCCCGCTCGCCGACGACGGGATGGCGTTCTTCGGCTGCTACACGATGCCCCGTCACCTCGGCGGCCGGTTCCCGGCGGCCGCCCGCGGGGTCGAGGTGACCACCGTTCTCGGCGCGCTGCGCGCGGAACTGCCCGAGGCGAAGATCTCCTTCGAGCGCGGCTGCGACGTGCGCTCGCCCGACCGGTCGGGCTTCGCGGCGGCCCAGGCGCTGGCGCGGGACGCCGACATGGTCGTCGCCGTCGTGGGCGACGAGGCGGGGCTGTTCGGCCGCGGGACTTCCGGCGAGGGCTGCGACGTGACGGACCTGCGGCTCCCCGGTGTCCAGGAGGACCTGGTGGCGACGCTCGCCGATACCGGGACGCCGGTCATCCTTGTGCTCGTCACCGGGCGGCCCTACGCGATCGGCGCCCTGGCGGACCGCGCCGCCGCCGTGGTGCAGACGTTCTTCCCCGGCGAAGAGGGCGGCCACGCGATCGCCGGCGTGCTGTCCGGCCGGGTCACGCCCAGCGGCAGGCTGCCCATCGAGATCCCCGGTCTCGCGGCCGGGGAGCCGTCGCCCTACCTGCGCCCGCTGCTCGCCGGGCGGCACGGCGGCAGCGTGGTGGACCCGACGCCGCTGTTCGCCTTTGGCCACGGGCTGTCGTACACCACATTCGAGTACGCCGGCCTGGCGATCAGCCCAGGCGAGGTGCCCACCGACGGGACTGCGGAAATCTCCTGCACGGTTCGCAACACCGGTGAGCGGCCCGGAACCGAGGTCGTGCAGCTCTACCTGCACGATCCCGTTGCCCAGGTGGCGCGCCCGGTGCGCTGGCTGGCGGGATTCGCCCGGGTGCCGCTCGAGCCGGGGCAGGCGCGGCAGGTCGTCTTCCGGCTGCACGCCGACAGAACCGCCTTTCACGGGCTGGCCGGTGAGCGCATCATAGAGCCGGGCGAGATCGAGGTCGCGATCGGCGGCGCATCGGACCGGCTGGAGCTGCGCGGGTCATTCACGCTGTCCGGCCCGCAGCGGGCCGCCGGCGCCGGCCGGGTCCTGGACACGCCTGCGGCAATTCGGGACACGCCAGCGGTGATTGACGGCATGCTCGAATGAATCGCTTTCGAAATTTTCGGAAGAGAAACGACGGACCGCAATCCGCCCGGCCGTAAATAACTCATGACATTAGGCTTGTCAGCCGACGTCCAGATCATTAGTCTGGGTTTATCAAAAGCAAATTTTCGGAGAAGTTTCGGAATCATCACTTAACCCTTTAACCACGAAAACCGCACGATGCACGTGTTCGGAGAGACAGGCGTCATGAGCGTCAATGGAGTCGCAGCGGGATGGCCAGCGGCGCGGGCCGCCTTTCCCAAGGCGACGGGCTCCACGATCCCGCCGGGCGGGTGGAATTCCTTCGGCGGCCAGATGGCCTTCAGGCCGTAGTGACCCGGGCGCCGGCACATCCCCCCCTGCCGGTGCCCGGCCCGGTGCCGGCCGCCGGACCGGCGTGCGGCCAGGCCGGCGGCCCGGCTCCGGATGGCTCCGTCCTCTCCGTCCCCGCTCGGAGAGGACGGAGCCGGGAGGGGGGCGCTGGCGGCGCGAGCGCGCGGCACCTTAGCGGCCGCCACCTGAAGGGAGTTCATCATGCGACGAAGCAGAACTGTCATCGTGAGCGCGGCCACTGTCCTCGCGGCAGCCGCCACCGCCTCTGCGCTGGCCGTGGCCCCCGTGTCGGCGGGAACCCGCACCCCGGCGGGAACCCGGATCGCTGCGGGGGCGGGAACCACTGCGGGAGCCCGGACCGCTGCCGGGACGCGGATCCCGGCCGGGGCCGCGAGGGTCGTGGTCGACCCGCGCGAGGGGCGCCAGGTGATCGACGGCTTCGGCTTCGCCGAGGCGTTCCGCGAGCCGGTCATCACCGCGCTGCCCGCGTCCGAACAGCAGCAGCTCGGCTCCCTGCTGTTCGACCCGGTCAACGGCGCGGGGATGAGCATCGTGCGGTTCGGCCTCGGCGGATCAACCGACCCCGGTGATCACATCAGCGGCCCCGGCGACGTGGCCGACCAGGCCTGGCTCGGGAAGCTTGCCGAACAGTACGGCGTACACCAGTTCTATGCCGACGCCTGGAGCGCCCCGCCGGAGATGAAGACCAACGGCTCGCTCGACAACGGCGGCTACCTGTGCGGCGTGCCGGGGGAGAGCTGCGCCAACGGTGACTACCGTCAGGCTTACGCCGACGAGCTCGCCGCGCTCGCCAAGGGCTTCGCCGATCAGGGAATCCCGCTGGAGGACGTCGATTTCGTCAACGAGCCGGAGATCGGCCCGGCCTACGCGAGCATGCTGATGACACCGGCGCAGGCCGCTGACTTCGTGCCGCACCTGGGCCGGGCGCTGGCCTCGCTGGGCCTGCGCACGAAGGTCGCCTGCTGCGACGCCGAGGGCTGGACCGACGGCGCGGCCTACACCCAGGCGGTGCTCGGCTCTCCCGAGTCCGCCCGCTATATCGGGCTGATCACCAGCCACGGCTACACCGCACCGCCGACCGTCCCGCTGACCAGCAGGCGCCATGTGTGGCAGAGCGAATGGGCGAACTTCAGCCCCTGGGACCCCACCTGGGACGACGGCACGCCGGGCTCGGGGTTCACCTGGGCGCAGAACATCCAGACCGCCCTCGTCTCGGCGGATGTGAACGCCTTCTTCTACTGGTGGGGCGCGTCGGCGAGCACCGCCAACTCCGGGCTCATCCAGGTCCAGGGCCCGACGATCAACCTGTCCAAGCGCTACTGGGCCTTCGCCGCGTTCGCCCGCTACATCCGCCCCGGCGCGGTCCGCGTCGAGACGGCGAGCACGGACAGCAGCCTCCAGGTGTCCGCGTTCCGCAACCACGACGGCTCACTGGTCGCGGAGATCCTCAACACCGCGACCACCGCGCAGCCGGTTTCCCTGCGGGGCATCAGCCTGGACGGCGCGTCCGCGTACCTCACCGACGAGACGAACGCGCTGACCCCCGAGCCGTCAGGCGCCGGTCTCAGCGCCCCGCCGCGCTCCCTGACGACGGTGGTGGTTCCACCGCACTCCCGCTGACGTGTGCCATTGGCAGGGGCCGCGGCCGCCGGCCGGCCCGCGGCCCCTGCCGTGCTGCGTGGCCGGATTCTGACAGCCCGCGGCCCCTGGGCGCGCCCTGGCGTGGCCAAGGCGACGTCGCCCACCTGCACAAAGCAATCGAAAAGATCATGAAACACATCATGATCAGTTGAAATATATGCATATTCACGATTCTCTATTCGTAGAAATAGAAACCAAGATCGTTACTACGAACGAGAGGTGGATAATGTCCCAGGACCCGTTCCCCGGCCACGGGCAAGACGGTGGAGAGCCGTCGCCCGCGCCAGGTGCGGGGAACGGACCTGGGGACGCCGACGCCAGTGCAGATGATTTCGACGAGGCGTACCTGGACCGGCTGGCTGCCGACATCGACGCCGGACTGATCGAGATCCCGCCCGACGACGCACCCGCGCAGGGCGTGACGATCAGCCTGGCCGAGGTCACTGACCCGGCCGCCGCCGACACCGCCGGGTTCGCCCAGGGCGGCGCCGCGGACACGATGACTCCTGGCGCGGCCCTGGCCGCCCTCGCCGAAGCTGCTTGTGCCGACTTGGGCACCCTGACCAGCAACCAGGTGCTCGGCCTGGCTGGCGCCGGGAAACGTCTCGCGGCTTTGGGCACCTGGATCGAACTGGCTGCCGCAAGCGAGTTCGCCGCCCGCCGCCGCACCGGGGACCTGCCCGGCGTGGTGGCCGGGCAGGTGCTGAGTGAGTTCGCGGGGGATGAGCTGGCCCCGGAGCTGAAGCTGACCCCGCTGGCCGCCGCCGAACAGCTCGCCTACGCCGCAACCGTCACCCGCCGCCTGCCCGCCACGCTCGCCGCATTGCGCGCGGGGACGGTGGACGGGTACCGCGTGAAGATCATCGCTGAGGCCACCGGGTACCTGTCCGATGAGCATGCCGCCGACGCCGACCAGGTGCTCGCCGTGTCGGCGGCGGACTTGACTTACGGGCGGCTGCGGCATGCCGCCGCCCGGCTGGTGATGATGCTGGATCCGGAGGCGGCCCGCCGCCGCAAAGAGGCGGCGGGCAAGAACGCGCGGGTGATGTGTTTTCGGGAGGAGGCGGGGACGGCGGGGCTTTCCGGCCGGGACCTGCCGGTGGGTGAGACGCTGGCGTCGTGGGCGAGTGTGAAGGCCCGGGCGGTGGGTTACCGGGCCGCGGGGATGGCGGGCACGGTCACTGAGTTGCGTGCCCGGGCGTTTTTGGATCTGCTGCAAGAACGCGATGCCCGGGACCGCCTGGATGTCCCCGGTGGCCAGCAGCCCGCCACCACCACCACCACCGGCGGCGTCCCCGGCAGCCTCGGTGACGGCGGCAGCACCGGGGACGGCAGCACCGGGGGTGGCGGCACCGGCCCCCGGCCCGCCCCCGCCACCCCGCCCGGATCCGTCCCGGCCCGGCCCCCGCTCGCCGCGCTGATCAATGCGGAACGCGCATGGCGGGCCGCCCGGAAACCGACGGGCGCATGAACTATGTGTGCTCGAATTTCCGGTACTCCGACCGGCCCAAATGCTATCGCAGGGTAGGCGGGGCCAGCCTGGAGGCATTCGTCAAGGACGCCGCTATCAACCTGCTGGAACGCCTCGACGTGACCGGTGCGCAAGCCGCAGCAGTGCTCACTGAAGCCGACAAGCAAGCGATCGAGGCCGATGGGCAAGAACTAGCCGAACTGAAAGCGATGTGGGACGCGCGGGAGATTCGCACCAGCGAATACCGTGAAATGCGCAAGACGGTGGAGGCCAGGATCAGGAAAATCGAGGCCAAGACGATGATCCGGCCAGCCGCGGAAGTGCTGGCGGGGATGACCGGGCCAGACGCGCGCAAAACCTGGGAGGCGCACGAGCGAGCCGGAAACCTCGAACGGCTGAACGCGGTCCTGCGGTTCCTGTTCGCCGCGATCCGCATCGGCGAGAACACCGCACCAGCCGGACGATTCGATTATAGCCGCATCGAGATCGAGCAAAATCAGCTCTAATCAGCCCGAAGACAGCGAAAGGGGACCCTGCACCGCAGGGTCCCCTTTCTACGTTCTGTTGTGCGCCGTCAGTCCTTCCGCGTGTCAGCCGTGCCGTCGTCCAGCGCCAGCAGCCGGGCCAGCCGCAGCGCGTTCTCCGCGCTGATCGTCGTCTTGAACTGGCTCGTTACTCTGCGCAGGTGGTACGCGCGCAGCGCGTCTTGACTAATGTCCTGCCGATAGGCAGTCACCTCTTCCGTGTCGGTCTCGTCCCTAGCCGGAATGGTCGTCGGGCGTCACCTCCTCCCGCACGACTCGGTGGGCATCCCCTCCTCTCCGTCTCTCGTGCCGGATCCCGGTGCGGTGCGTGTCGTCCACGTCCACGGCGCGTGTGCGGCCTCTACGCGCAGGCGCGAGGCGCGTGGACGCTGGACGGGCGATCACTGTCCCGTGACAGACACCGGGCCGGCAAAGCCGACGGCCCGCGAACGCCGGTAAGCGCTTCGGAGCGCCGGGGCCAACTTGGGGGTAGGCCAAGCACTCTTCGCGTCTCCACGGCGGTCCTGGGCCGTTCTGGCGAGCTTGCCAGCGTCCGCCACGGGACCAACAAGCGTAGGTCCGGTGCCTGGCGCGGCAACAGGGCAATAGCGGGATGTTGGGGGACGTTTCCACCCCCCGTCATGTGTCCGGGGTGTTCTGCGTGCGTAGTGCCGATGATGGCGTGCCCTGCGATTAACTGCCGCCAATGTATGAGTTGCAAATTTTCGGTCACCTGGTGACAGGCGACGCCGCCCCGGGACTGGTGGCGTTTACGAAGCTTCGGCCCGCGATGCATCTCGGTTGGCTGTTGCTGAGCGACGATGCAGTATTCCTCGTGCTAATTCGGGACCTTGACACTGGTGACTGCGTCATGGGACGGCGTAACCGCTATGACGAGGTGACCTGGTGTGAGTCATCTCTCGTGGCTGCGGAGCACAGGCCGGGTTTCAGGATGACCTGAAATGCGGAGTAATCAAATGACAGACGGACGGGATACCGTAAGTTCATGCACGCCAGCAGGCCAGGCACGGCGTCTGGCGGCATTCCGCAGGCAGTACCCGGAATGGCGAATCGGCTTCGACCATTCGGTGGAAATATGGCGCGCATACCGCGACCTGTCCAACGGCTTCGAGTTGCATTGCCAGTATGTCTTGAAAGACCTTCTCGACAAACTCGAAGAGATCGCTGCTCAGGGCGAGCCAGCCGGTCTCACTCCTAGGCCAATCCGGCTTCAAAACCATAACCCGGATCAGCTTGCGGGAGATATGCAGCGTATAGAGCGATCACTTTCAGGCAGCCCGCCATGTATAGGAGGTGTAACGTGAAACAGACGGCAGCTTCTTCTTCCGTTGATTGCGTCGCCCCCGAAGACCTGTATGCCCTGGCGCGCAAGGCTGCCAGAACGGCAGCGGGCAGGCAGGTCTTCTCTCGTGAGGAATGCTTCGATATAGCGTGGGAAGCCATTGCCGAGAAATTCTGTTCTTCCGGCGGGCTACCCGCCGGTGAGCTAGTGCAAGCGGGCATGGACGCTATCAGGGCCGAATATGCCGAATTGCGTCATCATCACGGAATCCCGAAAGGTTTTACCAGCCGCGATGGCACGAAGCGCGAACGGTATGTCACGTACTGGTATTTTCATGCTGGCGTGACCAATAGCCACGAAGACAAGGTGGTTGATTCGATAGCGCTAGCGCAGATATGGCCCAAGCTGACCGTTACCCAGCGTGAGGCTATCGCGGCTCTGGCCCGGCATAGGGATATAACGTCCGCCGCCAGGTCTCTCGGGAAAAGTCACGCAACCTTCCGTAGTCAGCTTCGCCAAGCCCGGAAACTGTTCTTCGCCCTGTGGCATGAGCACGAAAAACCATCCCGCAAGTGGATGAGCGACCGGCCCGCCAATCCTGAACGCCGGCAACTCACTATATCGACAAACCTGCGCAGGCGGCGGAAACAGCGGCAGGCCAGGAAAAGCTCCCCTGCCCCGGCGGAAAGAAAGGGCAGGGGCTGAGCGCGGGGACGGCATCAAACCCGAGAGTCAGCGGAGGCCCGGCGGCGTGCCGTCCCCGCCCCCGAATGATCACGAACCGAAGAAAGAGGCACCGGCTCTAATGCGCGGGAAGGAGCCGCGAAGGGAAACGACGGAAAGGGACGACCCGATGTACGAGGTCCGGGCCTATGATCACGTCATTCTGGGTGACTCGGCGGCCGAATTCCCGGCCTTCACGAGACTCACGCCAGCAGTAAACTTCGGCTGCGCGCTACTGAGCGAGGAGACAGTATTTGCTGTCATGATTCATGATCTCATTACTGGCGGCTACATTATCGGACGGCGAAACCGGCGCAACGAGGTCACCTGGCACCAGCCGTCTCCGGGTAAAGCTAACCGTAGCCCTAATTCCATGCTGAACCGAAGAGAGGAGCCCATCTGATGACTGCCACGGCAGACGAGATTCCAGGCATACCGGCAACCGAACTTGAGGTCATGCTGACGGCGGCCGCCGATTTCCTGGAGAGCCAGGGCACGGCGCAGCGGATCACCTATGACTGGCCTAAGCCGCAGAGCCAGAACACTCACTTTGCAGAAGAAGACTCAGCCAGCTTCCGTGAGCTAACCCAGCCGTGGGAGCTGTTCCCGGCAACCCGCCGCGAGAGGTACAACAAGCTAGACGGCATGCACCTGATGACATACCGCGCGGAGAACGCATGACCCCAGCACAAGAGCAGGCCGCGAGGATCACGGGGGCTCTGTGGCAGGCAATCCGGTCTTCCGGGGGCATACGCATCAAGCAGTACCGGCATTACCCGGCAGTGTTCGGGCCGCTCTGGCTGGAATCCCTTTCCCTGCCCATAGGTGACGATAAGCCAGCGGTGCAGCCAGTCGCACTGATCGACAACCGGCATTCAGCATTCGAGCGTCACAGAGATGCCGCAATGCTACGGGAAGAATACCAGCGCAGACCGCGCACCAAGGTATACGAAGATATCGGGCACGAAAGTGATGCCTGGTACGCCCTCACCGCCGGTTACCTGACACGCCTGTCGCGCAGCGGACTCCACGTGACATGCAGCGTATTCGAGAACAAGCACGGCGACGAAACCTTCGGAGCGCACCAGGACACATGGTTCGGGGCGGTAATCATGTTTGCCGGGGCAAAGGAATGGACCCTCGGAGAGGGATTGCCCGGCGAAACCGAACCCGCACCCAGGAAAGTGACAACCTATACCGGAGACGTCCTCCTGATCCCGAAGAACCTGCCGCATTCGGTGAGGACTCCCGAAGACCCAGGTTTCTCCGTTCATCTCGCGTTCGCGATAGACCGGGACCAGCTATGACATTCGTAATACCCGTACCCCTGGCATTGTGCGTATACCTCGCCTGCGACCCGGAGCGAGCACACTACTGTCGCCACGTGTAAGCACCGGTTCGCGCCCGCTTTGGGAGGTGAGAAAGGAACCGAGAAAGGGGGACGGGCCGCCCCTCGCCCGTGGAAAAGGCCGGGGCGGCCCGTCAGGGAACACAGGTTCCCCGGTACAGATGGCACCGGGGGCCGTCGTGCTGCGCACAACGGCTGACCGCAGAGGAGGCACCCGCCAGCATAAACAGCACAACACAGGGAAGGTGCTGGTCGCACCGTGACAGTCCGGGGCTGCTGATGCCTGTGAGCGGACCATCCAGGACATGGATGGAAGAGACGGAAGGTAGGTTATGCCTAAGCAAGACTGCTCTCACGTATTCGTCACCCAAGAAGTGACCAAAGACGGGAAGTCAGTTATGGTAACAATGTGCGTTAAATGCGGCGCCACGAAATAGCCGCTGGCGTCGTTCAAGCGGGACCATTGCGCGTTTCGCTCTCAAGTACCGGCTTGCCGTGTTCCAGGTACAAGACTTCACCGGACTTGTACGAGCGGTATGCGTTAGTCAGCCTGCGTGTTAGACGTGGTATTACATAGCGTGCAAGATCGTTGACCAGCACCCATGCTGTCATGTCGATTTCAGTGCCTTCAAGGCGAATATGGCTCTCGTCCTCACCGAGCTTTCCGCAGTCAAAGACATAGAGAATCTTGTCACCTTCGGCGTCGCTTGGTGCCCAATCGTGAACCAATAGACGCACAACAGTTTTGTTCAGGCCCAGTTCTTCTCGTACTTCGCGTTCGCATGCGCCAGCCGGCGATTCGCCACGGTCGACATAGCCGCCCGGAATGTCCCAGCCATTTCCGTATGTTTTGCGGACCAGGAGAATCTTATCATGGTCGACAAAGAGCGCGCCGGAAGCCAGGCGTGGTGTTGCAAAATTGGCCGTTGGGTTGTCCATTAGATTAGATCTCGTCCGTTAACGCGTGCGGCCAGCTTGTCAAGTTCGACAGATGGTCTTCCTATTGCGCTTTTAATCAAAGCCGTGATTACCTTTCTGGTCAGGTAGTGCTGGCGCACCTGCTCAGGTGCTAGCCTTTCAGCAGTTAGTAGCGCTCCTAGTGCTCCCTCCTGGTTTCCTATCAGGCTATGTGCCCGGGCGACGTCTAGGAGATACCTCACTCGGCGTTCCGTTGGCACCGCCTTAGTATTCAATGAAAGGCCATAGTCTAGCACGGTTTGTATATCGCCTAGTTCAACAGCCGTGTTGACGCGATGAATAGCGACGTTCGTAGGCCCAAAAGCAGTCCAAAGGTGGTTTGCGTCCTTGCCTAGACGACTCGCCGCGCTGTCTGCTTCCCGTAGGTACTCGGCAGTCCTTGACCCATCACCGAAACGCGCCGCAGCCATAGAGCCCGCGAGAAAAAGTGTCCCGTAAACGGATAGCCCGGTATCATCTTCAGTAATTTCACTTTCTAGAGAACCTGCGCCTGACTCCACGAGCCTTATTGCGGATTCAAAGCGCCCCGTTGAGAGCAATGCGAATGCAACCGATCGGATCAGCGAGAGCCGGACGGCTGGCATGCCAGAAGCTTCAGCAGCGTTCAACCCGCGTTCGGCGGCAATCCAGGAAATGTCAGGCTGCCCGCCTTTGGTCAAAAGCGATGCGGCGGCTTGATAAGACAAAGCCAGCACTCTCAGGACTCTGGCTCGCTCTGTCGCCTTACATTCTCGTGCGGCTACTTGGGCGTCAGTCAATAGCATAGAAACCCGGCTCGCGGCGGCCGAGAAGCGCGACTGCTGGTACGCGCTGAAGACAACTTCAAGGTCGCGCTCGAGATTTTGAAGCGACGGCATCATATCACGGGGAAGCGAAGCAAATTGATCGAGCCCGAAACCGTAATCTGTCAGAGCAGCGCACAATTCGGCAATAGCAGGCGAGGCTTGCTGTGCGACATTCTGATCAGTCCCTACGTAAGCTCCACTAGCCTGCGATTCCTTACGGCTGCCACTCTCGTGGGACCATAGTTCGGATTCATCACATCCGAGGATTTCGCATGTCTTCCAGCGGTGTCTTGGGTGCGGGACTACGCCGCGCGTGATCCACCGTTGAACAGATTTTGGGTCCACCCCCACTTTACGCGCTATTTGTGGCACTTCCAGGCCGCTAGCCATTACCGCGCCACGGAGCGCCACGTTCATGCGCTTCGCCGGCGCCACGCCATCGGCATTAGCGGGACCGGGATGCCTGGAACCGTGATCGCCGGGCAGGGAAAGACCGGGAGGGGGACTGAAACCAAGGGCGCTAAAGGGCCGCCCGCACAATTGGGAGAGAATGCTTCGGTACAGCGGCCGCGGGCACCTGATATCCCCTGTCTCAAGCCTCGCGACGTATTTCGCGTCAGGATAGACAGACGCTCCCATCTCGCGCGCGACACGCGCCATCGCATCGGCAAACTCCTCGCGCGTTTCATGACGTTCTTGCTCCCGGATACGGCGCAATACCAGATTCGGCGCTTTCGGTGCGCCCGGCCGGTTCTTGCCCGTGCCGTCAGCAGCCATGAGAGCCTCTCTCAACAGCGGATGACGCCTGCCGGTCCAGCCTACGCTACGTAGGCAGTCAGGCAGCCTCAGTCTGTGCACGGGTTAGTGCAAGTGCACGACTCCTCGCGCGTCTGCACGTATATGGCCACTCGTGCACTATGCACCTGCACTTGCACAACCGCGAGGAGCCTCCAAAATCTGACTACGCTATGTGATCGTCTATGTCTACGTCTACGAGCTCTCTTCGCCCATCGAGTGCAGACGCGCGGCGCTGGACGTAGACATAGACGGCCGGTCACGTTCTGTGAACGGCCCATACTCTCGTCTCATCCGCGTACGTGCCTTATACGTGCAGACACGCGCGTGATGGGACGATGGGATGAGACAAACTCCGGTCACGGACGGTATACCGACATACCACGGATACGAAGGAACGTTGACCGTCCCGCTGGCCACCCTCCTGGGCACCGGCGCAGCCCCCGGCGACGCCGCCGGGTTCGGCCTGCTCGACCCCGGCGCCGCCCGCGACCTGGCCGCCACCGCCTCCACCCACCCCGCCACACGCTGGTGCGTGACCATCACCGGCCACGACGGCACCGCCACCGCGCACGGCTGCGCACCCGGCCAGCACCCCTACCACCCCAGCCAGTACCCCACCCCCGGCCCGCATCCAGGTCCCGCACCAAGCAGACCGGGCGGAGAAAGCCAAGCAGACGAAGGCAGCGCAGGGAGCGGCGGGAGCCGTGACCGGCCTGGCGGTCGCGGCAAGCGCGCCGGAACCCGCGATGGTCCGTCGGCCAGCGAAATCGGGCAGGCCGCGGACTTCCTCCGCCGCCTGCGGGTGACGCTCACCCCGATCGCGGAAGGCAGCTGCGATCACACCAGCTATGAGCCCGGCTACCGGCCCAGCCGCAAACTCAGGCACCTCATCACGGCCCGCACCGCCCGCTGCCACTTTTTCGGCTGCACCCGCCCCGCCGCCGAATGCGACGCCGACCACACCGTGCCGTGGCCATCGGGCCCGACCTGCCAGTGCAATCTGGGCCCTCCGTGCAGGCACCACCATAGATGCAAACAAGATACCGGGTGGAGACTGGAGCAGCCGGAACCGGGAGTCATGATCTGGACCGGCCCCTCCGGACGCAGCCGCGCAACCCGGCCCACCACCTACCTGACATAGCGGATCGGCTACACATGTCGGGAATGACATGGCTCCCCGGCGCGGCGATCCGCCACAGCGACGGTGCTCGCCGCCTGGCAGCGCCTGGCCTGTGCCGGAGTTCTTTCAAGGTCATTAACTGGCGAACCGGCGCCTGCCACCGGCCGTGACCGCTACTGACGGCATCCGCCGTCGCGGTCCGGGGACACAAGCCCCTCGGCTGCCTGAATCCCCACGGTGAGGACTTGCTGTGAGAAACACTAAATTGCTGTTCGGGTCTCTTGCCCTGGCCGGCATCGGCCTGGGAGTCTCCGCGTGCACGCCGCCCACGACCTCCGCAGGGCCGAAGCCCGCTGACTCGGGCGTGACGGCTCCGGCGTCCGTGGCCGCGGTGACCGGCACGGGCTCCGTGGCCGGTTCCGGAGCGGGCTCGGGTTCCCCGGTGACCCAGGGATCCGGCGCGGGCGTGAATACCGGGCCGGGCAGCTACATCCTGGCGCCGATGCCAGCCGGTACTGTCCAGCTTGAGCGCGGACAGGACGGTCATCTGCAGGCACAGGTGGAGATGTTCGGGCTGACTCCCGGATCCTCGCACGCGGTATCCATCCAGGGCCCGTTCGGGCACCGGGTCGGGTTCCCGGCGCTGACCGCTAACTCCGCCGGCCAGGCTGACACCACGCTGACCTCGAATGACAGGGTTCGCTGGCTGCCGCCGCTCAGCCGGTTCGTGGTCAGGCTCGGCACCGGCAGCGGCGACCCGCTGGCCGCGGAGCGGATCGCGGAAACCAGCGTGCTGCCCCCGCGTCCCGAGGGCGGCGGCGTGTTCGCCTTCCACGCCGTCACCTTCGACACGAACGGCGCCAGTTTCGGCCGGCCCGCCGGCCGGGCCACGCTCAGCTACGACTCCGCCGCGCAGACCCTCACCATCACCGTCACGGCGTACGGGCTGAACCCGGGACCGCACGCCGCGCACATCCACCTGGGCAGCTGCCAGAACCAGGGCCCGGTCAAGTACATGCTGGCCGACTTCACCGCCGACGCCAACGGCGACATCATCGACCAGACCCGGGTAGTCAGCGGGGTCACGAGCGTGCCCGCGCCCGGCAACTGGTACCTCAACCTGCACCAGGGCGGCATGAACCAGATCCTGGCCAACGGCATGCCCACCCTGAACTTCAGGCCCATGCTCTGCACCGACATCACGACCTTCGCAACGGCTGGCAGCACCCCCTCCGGGTCCCCGTCCGCATCACCGTCACCTTCCTCGTCCGTTTCGCCGAGCCCGGCGATGCCGACCGGCTCGCCCACCATGACGATGCCCACCGGCGCCCCCAGCAGCAGCGCCAGCAGCAGCCCCTCCGGCAACCCCACCGCGATGCCAACTCACTGGTAAACGATCCCCCCATGCCGCAGGGACCATGAGACGGCGGGACCTGCGGCACAATCCCCGCCGAGCGCCTCCCGGGTTTCCTCTCCACCCGGGAGGCGCTCTTAACACCGAGCCGGTCCGGCGGCTTTCGCGCCGGCGCCAGTCCCGAGTAAGCGGAGATTCCTCCGTTTATGCTAGCCTGAGTCGCGATGCGGAGGATCATCCGCATCGTCTCCCGGCCACAACTATGCCACTTCGGGACAGCAACGAGGACGGCCCCAATGACGACCGAACAAACACAGAACGCGCCCGGCGGCACCGCCACACTCGCCGGGCGGACCGTCGCCCGGATCGGGTTCGGCGCGATGCAGCTGGCCGCGATGCGTCCCGGGCGCCCCGCTCCCGACCGGGATACGGCCCTGGCCGTGCTGCGCTCCGCCGTCGGCCAGGGCGTCAACCACATCGACACCGCGCAGTTCTACGGAGCCGGGGCCTGCAACGAGCTGATCCGCGACGCGCTGCATCCCTACCCGCATGATCTCGTGCTGGTGAGCAAGGTCGGCGTCGACGACAGCGGCCACAGCCTGGTTCCGGCCCAGCGGCCCGAACAGCTCCGCGCCGGCGTGGAGGCCAACCTCGCCAGCCTGCGCACCGAGCAGCTGGCCGTGGTCAACATGCGCCGGCTTGACGCGCCTCCCGGCCTGAGGGCCGAAGGCGACCAGCTTGTCGACCTGGACAGCCAGCTTGCGGAGCTCATAAAGCTGCGGGACGAGGGCAAGATCGGCGCCATCGGCCTGAGCAACGTCAGCCCCGGGCAACTCCGCCATGCGCTACCCGCCGGCATCGCATGCGTGCAGAACGCCTACAGCGTCCTTGACCGCTCCAGTGAACCGGTGCTCGCCCTGTGCCGCGAGCACGGCCTCGCGTGGGTGCCGTTCTGGCCCCTTGGCTCCGGCGGGTTTCCCGGAGTGGCCAGGGTCACAGACCATCCCGCCGTCGTCGCGGCCGCCGCCTCACTCGGAGCGACGCCCGCCCAGGCCGGCCTGGCGTGGCAGCTCGCCCACTACCCGCACACCCTGCTCATCCCCGGCACCACCAGCCAGGCCCACCTGCACGACAACATCGCGGCCGGCGGCCTCCGCCTGCCCCCCGGCACCCTCGCCACCCTCGACCGCCTGGCACCCGCCGCGTAGCCGGCACACCCGGCGGCTCTGAACGGCGGCCCGCCGTTATCAGCAGCCCGGAAACGGGCAGCGTAGGCTCTCTCCATGACCAATCCGCCGGCGGCCCCGGACCCGAAGAGCCTGCGCGCCTCCGATCGAGATCGCGAGCGCATGGCAGAGATACTGCGCGATGCAGCCGGCGAGGGCCGACTCGGCATGGACGAGCTCGACGAGCGGCTGAGCGCCGTGTACGCCGCGAAGACGTATGCCGAGCTGGAGCCGATCGTCCAGGACCTGCCGCACGGCGCGATAGAGCCCGCCCCGGGATCTGCGCCCGCCCCGGCGGCCGGTACCGCGGCGAACCGGTTCGGCGGCGAGCCCACCTCGAGCGCGGCCATCGCCGTCATGGGCGGTTTCTCGCGCAAGGGCGAATGGGTGGTGCCCGGGAATTTCACCGCCGTGGCCATCATGGCAGGCGGCGAGATCGACCTGCGGACCGCGCGGTTCGCCGAGCGCGTCGTCAACATCCACGCCGTCACGGTCATGGGCGGCATCGCGATCATCGTGCCCGAGGATGCCGAGGTGCATGTCACCGGCACCGGGGTGATGGGCGCCTTCGAGCACGGGCCCACCGGTCCCGGTAAGCCAGGGGCGCCGAAGATCGTCATCAACGGCGTGGCCTTCTGGGGTGCCGTCGACGTCAGGCGCAAGCCCTTCCCGCACAGGAAGAAGCTGGATCCCGCCCGTGACACCCGGGAAGACGTTCAGTAGCAGGTCTGCATCGCCTCGCGTACCTCGGCCAGAGTCGCGCCGGCGATGACACGCACACGCTCGCAGCCGTCGCGGAGCACCTGGCGCGCGTAGCCCCGGTCACGCGCGAGCTCGGCCCTGCGGGCCCGGACCGGAGCCAGGTGATCGTTGACGGCGGCGGTGACCGTTTGCTTCAGGGCCGCCGCGCCGCTGACCCCGGCCGCAACGTCGTGCGGATCCTGGCCGAGACACAGCGCCGCGAGCAGCACCAGGCTGGAGACTTCGGGCCGGCGAACCGGGTCGTAGCTGATGTGCCGCTCGGAGTCGGTGCGCGCCCCGGATGAGCCGGGCGGTCTCGTCCGCGCTCGCCGCGAGCGGGATCGCGTTGCCCCGGCTCTTGCTCATCTTTCCGCCATCGGTGCCGAGCAGCAGCGGCGCGTCCGACAGCAGCGCATCCGGTTCGGTGAACACCCGGGCCCCGAAGCGGTCGTTGAAACGCCGCGCGATCAGCCGGGTGAGTTCCACGTGCGGCAGCTGGTCCTGGCCGACCGGGACGAGGCTGGCCTTGCAGAACAGGATGTCGGCCGCCTGATGCACCGGGTAGGTGAACATGAGCCCGCTGACGGCGGCCTGGCTGGAATGCGCGATCTCATCCTTGACGGTCGGGTTCCTGCGCAGCTCAGAGACCGAGACCAGGCTCAGGAACGGCAGCAGCAGCTGGTTCAGCTCCGCACCGCGCTGTGCGCGAAGATCGTCGCCCGCGCGGGGTCGATCCCGATGGCCAGGTAATCCAGCACCATTCCGGTCACGTAGTCGCCGAGGTGCTCGGCGTGGTCACGATCGGTCAGCACCTGGTAGTCGGCGATCAGGACGAACAGCTGGACGCCGCGTCCAGCCAGCTGGACCCGGCTGCGCAGGGTGCCGAAGTAGTGCCCAAGGTGCAGCGGCCCCGTCGGCCGGTCGCCGCTCAGGATACGGAACGCAGCGGGGTTCTGCCTGACCAGCTCCTCGAGCTCGGCCGAACGGCGCCGCGCGGCCGCGAGCGTGCCGTTGCCGGTGTCTTCGTGAAGCGTGTCGCCGTGAACGGTGTCGTCGGTGTCGAGCAGTTCAGCGGTCATCGGGTCCTCCGTCGATAGATGCGGCTGGCTAGATGCGGGCACCGCCCAGACGCCGGACCCCAGCAAAAAGGGCCGTCCATCTGGACGGCCCCGAACGCGGGCAAGGCATGGGCCGTCCCTAAACGGGACGCCACGCCCCCACATATGACATGCAACGCATACCGGCACTCTATCAGCCGTACCGGCCGGACCGTCAGCCGCTGGTCAGACCGTGACGCGGTGGGAGCCGGTGTAGACGTTCATCGTGGTGCCCCGCAGGAATCCGACGAGGGTCATGCCGCCGTCTTCGGCGAGTGAGGCGGCGAGCGATGACGGCGCCGAGACGGCCGCTAGCACCGGGACGCCGATCATCAGCGCCTTCTGCGCGAGCTCGAAGGAGGCGCGCCCGCTGACCAGCAGCACGCAGCCTGCCAGCGGCAGCCTTCCGGAGCGCAGCGCCCAGCCCGCGACCTTGTCGACCGCGTTGTGCCGGCCGACGTCCTCGCGCAGCACAAGAAGCTCGCCGGCGGCGGTGAACAAGCCCGCGGCGTGCAGCCCGCCGGTGGAGGCGAACACGCGCTGCGCGGCGCGCAGCCGGCCGGGCAGCGCCGCGAGCGTCGCGGCGGGCACGCGGGTGTCGTCCGCGGCGACATCGAACGCGGAGCGGACCCGGATCGCCTCGATGGAGTCCTTGCCGCAGACGCCGCACGCGCTGTTCATCAGGAAGTTGCGGCCCGGGACGCGCAGCGTGTCATCGTTCGGGGACAGCGATACCGCGGCCACGTTGCTGTCGCACATGCGGATCTCACGGATGGCACCGGGAGCCGCCACGAGCCCCTCTGTGAACAGGAAGCCGGCCGCCAGGTCGAGGTCGTCGCCCGGAGTTCGCATGGTCACGGTGAGCGGCGTGTCGCCGACGCGGATCTCGAGCGGCTCCTCCACCGCGAGGATGTCGGCGCGCGGCTCGGCGTGCCCGGTCTGCCCCGGCTGCCCGGTCTGCCCCGGCTGCCCCACCTCGTCCGGCAGCGACACCCGCAGGATCTTCCGGCGCTCTGTACGCGTAGGCGCTGCGCTCGTCGTCACGCCTACGAGGCTACGCCGGGCAGTTCCCAGCGGGGTAGCGGGGCCGGCGGCCGGCCCCCGCGCGGGGCCAAATGCGCCAACGGCCCCACTGGGCGGGGCCAAATGCGCCAACGGCCCCGCGATGGGGGGCCGACGGGCTGCCGCACCCCCGGGCGTGCGGGGCTGGCGTTGCCATCGCGGCTGACGTTGCTGTGGTGAAAGCGGCCGGGCGGCCCCGGCGGCCCCGGCGGTCACCCTCGCCGGCGAACGGCAGGCGGCGGCGTCGCAGCCCCTGTCCGCGCAGCCGGCTACGCGCCAAGCAGTCAGCCGCCGACGTCGTCAGTCGTCGACGTCGGCGTCCGTGATGACGCTGATGCTGTCGTTCGCCAGCAGGAACGACATGTCCTCCAGGCTCTTGGCGATGGAGAACAGCAGGTAGGGAATCGCCCCGTTGGCGTCCTCGGCCAGTATCTCGGCCGCCTGGCGCAGCTGCGGGCTGTAGTCAGCCCCGATCTCGTCGTCCACCGTGCCCCCGTCGCTCACAGTCCGGTCCTCCGTTATCTCGTTCGGATCTGCAAAATGTAGCGTGGCTGGGAACTGCGCCGGAGACAAGTACACCCAAAAGCAACGTGCCGGACCCGGCGGGAGGTCGGGTCCGGCACGTGGTCAGCGCCGGGGAAGGCGCGTCAAACTCGCTAGGACGCGAAGTCGAGCAGCGGCTGGGCGCGGCTGGGGTGGCGCAGCTTGGACAGGGACTGCTTCTCCAGCTGGCGGATCCGCTCCCGGGTCAGCCCGAGGGCACGGCCGATCTCGTCCAGCGTGTGCGGGTTGCCGTCGTACAGGCCGAACCGCATCGCCATGATCGTCGCTTCCCGCGGCGTCAGCGCGTCCAGCGCCGAGCGAAGCTGCTCCGCCATCAGCTGGCGGTCGACAAGCTCCGACGCCTCGGGCGCGTCGACGTCCTCGATGAGGTCGCCGATGGACGTCTCGCCGTCCTCGCCGATCGTGGAGTCGAGCGAGATCGGCTGGCGGGAGGTCCGCAGCAGCTCCTCGATCTGGTCCGGGGTCCGGTCCAGCTCGACGGCGAGTTCCTCGGGGGTGGGCTCCCGGCCGAGGCGCTGGTGCATGTCACGCTCGACGCGGGAGAGCTTCGAGAGCATCTCCAGCACGTGCACCGGCAGCCGGATGGTCCGCGCCGAGTCGGCGAAGCCGCGCTGAATGGCCTGCCGGATCCACCACATGGCGTAGGTGGAGAACTTGTAGCCCTTGGTGTAGTCGAACTTCTCGACCGCGCGGATAAGGCCCAGGTTCCCTTCCTGCACCACGTCGAGCAGCGACAGGCCGCGGTCGCTGTACTTCTTCGCCACCGAAACGACCAGGCGCAGGTTCGCCTCGAGCATGTGCGCCTTGGCGCGCCTGCCGTCCTCGGCGACGAGCTCGAGCTCGTGCCGGAACTCGGGGTCCAGGCCGGGATCGGTGTCCAGCTTGTGCTCCGCGAACAGGCCGGCCTCGATCCGCTTGGCCAGGTCGACCTCCTGCTCCGCGGTGAGCAGGCTGGTACGCCCGATGGACTTGAGGTACGTGTGCACCGAGTCGCCCATGGCGGGCGTCTGGTCATCCAGGTCAGCCGAACTGCCGCTCTCCACGAGAGCGGCCGCCTCGGCCTCGATCGACGCCACGTCGGCGTCGCCGAAGTCGGGCTCCTCGTCGTCCGGTGCCGGCGGCTCCCCGGCCACGCCGCCACCGGACGACACCGTGGCGCGGCGTGCCTTCGTCCGCCGCGCGGGGCGCGCCACGGCGGGCGCTGCCGTCTCGGTGTCCTCGTTCGCGAGTCGCACTCCTGCCTCGCTCAGCTCGCGCAGAATTGACCGTCCCTCTGCCGGCGTGAGACCTGCTTGCTCGAAAGCCGTCCGCAGTTCCGAAAGGGACAGGTGACCCTGACTGCGCCCGCGCTGGACCAGATCGTCCACGCGTGTCATGCTTGCCTCATCGTCTTGCGCGGCCGGCGAAGCCATGGCGATCCGCGGCATGAGACACCTCCCTCCTCCTTGTAACGAGCGCATTTGCTGCGTCGTTCACCAACGCCCTACGGCGCTCCAGATTGCTGGCGGGTGGCCCGCCGGGCATCGGAGCGGGCACTATTTACTAACGCTTCCCGCGGGAGAATGTTCCCGTCGCAAGTCACGTTTCCCGCTGTTGTGGCGCTCGGCGGAGCCGCGCGAGGTCCGGTTTGCCGCTGGGAAGCATCGGGATGTCTTCCGCCAGCACGACCTCGCTTGGTGAAGCGTAACGCGGCAGGCGGGCCCGCACATGCATACGCAACAATTCGGGGCCCGGCGGGTCGCGGGGATCCTCCGGCACCACGATCGCGGTGACGCG
Source organism: Streptosporangiaceae bacterium (assembly GCA_019239975.1). Lineage (GTDB taxonomy): Bacteria > Actinomycetota > Actinomycetes > Streptosporangiales > Streptosporangiaceae > JAFAZE01. Next base: position 23,036 of record JAFAZE010000007.1, on the reverse strand, counting down.
CTCGCCCCACTCCGGGTCGGGGCGCCCGACCACCACGGCCTCGCGGACGCCGGGGCAGGACTCCAGCGCCGCGGCGACCTCGGCCGGCACCACCTTGCGCCCGCCGGTGTTGATCACGTCGTCGGCCCGGCCGCGGACGACGACGCGCCCGTCGTTGTCCAGGTAACCGAGGTCGGAGGTGACGAACTCCCCGTTGCGCAGCGCCGCGGCGGTCAGGTCCGGGCGGCCGCGGTACCGGCTGAAAAGTACGGGCCCCGCGATGGCCAGCCTGCCGTCGCGGTCGGCGCGGACCGTGACGCCGTCCAGCGGGATCCCGTCGTAGACGCAGCCGCCGCAGGTCTCCGTCATGCCGTAGGTCGTTATCACCCGCACCCCGGCCTCGCGCGCCGCCGCCACCAGGCCGGCGGGCGCGGGGGCGCCGCCGAGCAGCACCGCCCGGAACGCCGCCAGCGGATTGCCGCCTTGCCGCCCTGCCGGCTCACCGGCGCCCGCGCCTCCCGCCTCGCCGCCGCGCCCGCCTGCCTGCTCGCCGTCGTCCCGCCCGGCGGCGCCCCCGAGCAGGCGCCGCAGCTGAGTGGGGACCAGTGACACATAGTCGCAGCACGCCGCGTTCTGTATATCTATCCTGTCGGCCAGCACCGGATCGGTCCCGCTGGCCAGCGACCGGACCAGCACCTGGATGCCCGCGACATGGGTGACCGGCAGGCAGCACAGCCACCGCTCGCCAGGCCGGGCGCCGATCCGCTCCAGCGAGGCGCGCGCCGAGTGCAGCAGCGCCGCCGCGCTCAGCTCGACCCCCTTGGGCTCGCCGGTGGAACCGGAGGTGCCGATGATCACCGCCGTATCCTCGGCCGTTTTTTTGTTTACCGAACGAGCGGTGGTCACACCGTCGGCGCCCACCACGGTATCCGGGGCGAAGGCGCCGAGGAGCTCGCGCAGCCGCGCCGCGGGCAGCCCCGCGTCCAGCGGAAGGACCGCGGGACCGCTGCCGTCCAGCGCCCTCGCCAGCGGGCCCATGAGCCGCCCGGCATCCGCCGGGCCGGAGACCAGGACCGCCTGCAGGGAGCGCTTCACCACGATCGTTAAGGTTAGACGTGGTTACGAGCAGCCGAACGGCACCGGTCATCGACTACGTTCTAGCGTGCTCAATGGCACATCGACCACGTTGGGGACTGCGCGATGACTGGTGACCTGCCGGGCCTGCTGGACGGGCTGCGGGCGTTCGCGATTCCGATGCGGACCAGGTTCCGCGGAATCACCGTCCGCGAGGGCGCGGTCCTGCTGGGGCCGGCCGGGTGGGGCGAGTTCTCGCCGTTCGCCGAGTACGGCCCGCGCGAGTCCGCGCGCTGGCTGGCGAGCGCGCTGGAGTCGGCGCTGGCGCCCTGGCCCGCGCCGGTGCGGGACCGGATACCGGTGAACGCGACAGTGCCCGCGGTGGGACCCGAACGCGCCAGGCAGATCGTCACGGCGTCCGAGTGCCGGACGGCGAAGGTCAAGGTGGCCGAGCGCGGCCAGGACGACGCCGCCGACATCGAGCGGGTCGAGGCGGTGCGTGACGCGCTCGGCCCGGAGGGCAGGATCCGCGTCGACGCGAACGGCGGATGGGGGGTTGACCGGGCCGTGCGGATGCTCCGGCGGCTGGCCGCCTTCGGGCTGGAGTACGCCGAGCAGCCGTGCGCCACCCTGGACGAGCTCGCGGAGCTGCGCCGGCGGGTCGCCATCCCGATCGCGGCCGACGAGTCGATCAGGAGGGCCGAGGACCCGCTGCGGGTCCGCGCCGCCGGCGCGGCCGACATCGTGATGCTGAAGGTCGCGCCGCTCGGCGGGGTCCGCGCGGCGCTGCGGGTGGCGGAGGCCTGCGGCCTGCCGGCCGTGGTGTCCAGCGCCGTCGACACCTCGGTCGGCCTGGCCGCCGGGGTGGCGCTGGCCGCGGCGCTGCCCGAGCTGCCGTACGCGTGCGGCCTCGCCACGATGTCGCTGCTCGCCGGGGATGTCACGGCCTCCCCGCTGGCGGAGACCGGGGGAGAGCTGCCGGTTCGCCGGCCGCCGGCCGACGCCGCGGCGCTGGCGCGCTGGGAGGCCGACCCGGCGCCCTGGCGCAAGCGGGCGCTGGCCGCCGCCGAGTTCCTCCCCGCGGAGCGGCCGGCGTGAATCCCTCCACCGCGTTCGGCGCCGTGTTCAGCGACGAGCTCATCCGGTGCGGCATGCGCGACGTGGTCGTCGCGCCGGGCTCCCGGTCGACGCCCCTGGCCATGGCCTTCTTCGAGCAGGACCGGCGCGGGCGGCTGCGGCTGCACATGCGGATCGACGAGCGGTCGGCGTCGTTCACCGCGCTCGGCCTGGCCAAGGCCGCCCGCCGCCCGGTCGCCGTGCTGTGCACGTCGGGCACCGCCGCGGCGAACTTCCACCCGGCGGTGATCGAGGCCGACGAGTCCGGCGTGCCGCTGCTCGTGCTGACCGCGGACCGGCCGCCGGAGCTGCGCGGCACCGGGGCGAACCAGACGATCGACCAGATCAAGCTGTACGGGAGCGCGGTCCGCTGGTTCAGCGACGCCGGCCTGCCCGAGAAACGGCCGCAGAGCGCGGCGTACTGGCGGTCGCTGGCCTGCCAGGCGTGGGCATACGGGGCGGGCGCCGCGGGCGGCCAGCCCGGGCCGGTGCACCTCAACCTGCCCTTCCGCGAGCCGCTGGTCCCCGATACCGGGGATCCCGCTCCCGGGGGTCTCGCGCCCGACGGCTCCACGGCCGGGGACTCCTGGCCCGGGACGCTGGACGGCCGGCCGGACGGCGCGCCGTGGACGCGGTTCGCGGGCTTCGCCGCGCCGCCGGATCCGGGCCGCACGCTCCGGCTGCCGTGGACCGAGCGGGGCGTGGTCGTGTGCGGCGACGGTGACTACGACGCCGGGCCGCTGCTCGAGCTCGCGGACCGGGCCGGCTGGCCGGTGCTCGCCGAGCCGTCGTCAAACGCCCGCCGCGGCCCGAACGCGCTGTCCGCCTACCAGTACCTGCTGGCTACCCCGGGGTTCATGGCCGGGCACCGGCCGGACGTGATCGTGTCCGCCGGCCGCCCCGGCCTGTCCCGCCCGCAGTCGGCCCTGCTCGCCGCCGGGGCGGCCGCGGTCGCGGGGACGGCTGGAGCGGCCAAACGGCACGTGGCCGTGGCGCAGGGACCGGGCCGCTGGACCGACCCGCAGCGCGGCGCCACCGATGTGGCCGGCTCCGTGCGCCTCACCGGCAAACCGGACGGCCGGGGTGCCTGGCTGGGGGAGTGGCGCGCGGCCGACGCCGCGGCGCGTCGCGCCGCCGACGCCGTGCTCGACGGGGAGGAGACGCTGAGCGAGGCCAGGCTCGCGCGGGATCTGGTCAGGGCGCTGCCCGAGGGCGCGCTGCTGTGGACCGGGTCCAGCATGCCCGTCCGCGACGTGGACTCGCACATGCCCCCGCGGGCCGATATCCGGATCCTGGCCAGCCGGGGAGCGAGCGGCATCGACGGCACCGTGTCGGCGGCGGCGGGCGCGGCGCTGGCGCACGGCGGCCCCGCGTTCGCGCTCGTCGGCGACCTGGCCTTGCTGCACGACGCCCCGGGCCTGGCGATCGGGCCCGGCGAGCCGCGCCCCGACCTGTGCGTGATCGTCGTCAACAACGACGGCGGCGGGATCTTCTCGGCCCTGGAGCAGGCCGCGTTCGGCGGTCCCGACGGGCCGTTCGAGCGGGTCTTCGGCACCCCGCACGGGGCGGACCTGGCGCACCTGACCGCCGCCTTCGGCGTGCCCTACCAGCTCCTCGACCGCCCGGAGGACCTGGTCAAGGCCCTGCAGGGCGGCGGGCTGCGCGTGATCGAGGTCAGGACCGACCGGGCCGCCGGCACCGCCCTGCGCGCCAGCGTCCTCGCCGCCGCCCGCGCCGCGATCTCCTGAACCCGGGGCGGCTAGACCTGCCAGGTGAACGTCACCGAGCCCGCGCCGCCGAACCCGTTCGCCGCCCTGACCGTCACCCGGTACACGCCCGCGCGGCTGGCGATACCCGTGATGGCGCCGTTGCCGCCGATGGTCAGCCCGGGCGGCAGGCCGGAGGCCGTGTAGCGGAGCGTCTCACCCGCGGCCGCGCTGAGCGACTGGATCTGCAGCCCCACCCTGCTGCCGGCGGTGGTGCGCTGGTTTCCCGGGTCGATCAGCGTCACCTGGGCCCCGTTGAAGTAGTCGACGTCGGTGTTACCCGGCGTCCGGATGCCGGGCACCGTGCCGCTGCTGCTGAACTGCCAGAACGTCCAGGTGCGCCACCCCGCGGGCAGCGGCGGGCTGCCGAACCCGTATGCCGCGACCCACAGCGGGTTCGCCCCGAACGACCTGTTGCCGCCGGTGCATGTGTTCCACCAGTCAGCCGTCGTGTAGATCATCGGAAGCTGCCCGGTCAGGCGCCTGATCTCGTTGCTGAACGAGGCGATCCAGCCGACCATGCTGCGCTGGCTGAGCCCGTAGCACTCGTTCGGGCCGTACGGATTATATTCGATATCCAGTTCGAATGGAAGCAGGTGGCTGCCCGGCGCAAAGTGCGACTGCCGCACCGCGTAGTCGGCCTGCGCGGCGCCGCCGGGCCCGTTGGGGATCGCGAAGTGATAGTAGGCGGTGTACAGGCCCGCGCGCCGCGCGGAAGCGACGTCGGCGGCGCCGTACGGGTTGACGTAGTAGGTGCCCTCCGTCGCCTTGATGGCGGCGAACCTGTAGCCCGCCCTCGCCACCTGCTGCCAGTTGATGGCCGCGCCGCCCGGATGCTGGTAGTCCGCCACGTCGACGCCGCGCGGGTGCGGGGCGGCCATGGCCGGCATGCCGGTCCGGCTCACCGGCCCCGCCAGCTGGTGCAGCAGTTGCGGCGAGTGCGGCGCCCCGGTGTTCCAGTGCGGGCCGGCGGCGCCGGGCTGGTGCGGGCCGGCGGCGGGCTGGCTCGCGCCTGGCCCCGGCGGCGATGGCGCGTCCGGCGTGAGCTGGATGCCCGGCGCCGTGAAACCGGTAATGCTGAGCGCCGCGACCACGGCGGCGGCCCCTGCGAAGTGTGCTCTGAGAGTCATCGCCCCAGGCTCGCACACGACCGGGAAAAACCGTCAAATCCGCTGGTGACAGGGGCCGCCCGTCCTCGCCTAGGGGCTGACCCGCCAGTTGAACGTCACCGAGCCCGCGTTCCACCGGCTCCTCGCCGTGATCGTCACCCGGTACGCACCGGTTCTGGTGCCGGTGGTGCCGGTGACAGAGCCCTGGCCGCCGACGGCCAGGCCTGGTGGCAGGCCGGACGCCGTGTAGTGCAGTGTCTCGCGGGCCGCCGCGTTGACCGAGTGGATCGGCAGAAAGACCCTGCTCCCGGCCCGCACGTGCTGGTCGCCCGGGTCGATGAGAGTCACCTGCGCGCCGTTGAAGTAGCTGAGGTCGGTGTTGCCCGGGCTCGGTATGCCGGGGACCGTGCCGCTGCTGGTGTACTGCCAGAACGTCCAGGTGCGCCACCCCGCGGGCAGCGGCGGGCTGCCGGCCGCGTACGCCGCGACCCACAGCGGGTTCGCCCCGAACCACCTGTTGCCGCCGGTGCATGTGTTCCACCAGTCGGCCGTGGTGTAGATGATCGGCAGCTCTCCGGTCAGGCGCCTGATCTCGTTGCTGAACGAGGCGATCCAGCCGACCATGCTGCGCTGGCTGATCCCGTAGCACTCGTTCGAGCTGTACGGGTCGTACTCGATGTCGAGTTCAGGCGGCAGCATGCGACCGTCGGCCCGCCAGTGCGAGTGCCACAGCAGGTAGTCCGCCTGGGCGGCCCCGCTGCCCTCGTTGGGAATCGCGAAGGCGTAGTAGGTCATGTACATCCCCCAGCGCCGCGCCGCCACGACGTCCGCGGCGGCGTACGGGTTGATGTAGTAGGTGCCTTCGGTCGCCTTGACGGAGGCGAACTTGTAGCCCGCGGCGGCGACCTGCCGCCAGTCGATCGCCTCGCCCCCAGGATGCTGGTACGAGGCCACGTCGACGCCCCGTACGGACGGGAAGGCCGCCGACAGCATCCCGGTCCCGCCTAGCGGGCCCGCCAGCTCGTGCATCAGCCGCGGAGAGTGCGGCTCGGACGGATTCGGCGCACCCGGCGCCGAGAATGACGATGTTTTCGCGGACGTTATGGACGGTGTCGATGGTGTGTTGACTGTCGCGAATCCCGTGAAACTGAACGCCACCGTGATGGCGGCTACCCCTGTGATGTGTCCCCTACGCATCATCGGGCCAGGCTCGCATAAGACGATGATCGACACGCGGCGTTCGCCAAACTTCCCATTCACACCTGGTAAATTAGCTAGCTTGCGCGTTCGGAGTTCACTGAAGTGACAAACGAGACCATAAACGGACGGAACCTCCGCCGGGCGCGGCCTCCCGCAGAGGGAGACGCCGCGTGGTGAGGCAGGTGCGGCGGCCGACGGCCGGGGACGTCGAAGCGGCCTGGCGGGTGATCGGGGCCACGCTCGCGCCGACCCCGGTGGACGTGACCGCCGGGCCTGGGCTGATGCTGAAGCTCGAGTCGCTGCAGCCGACCGGGTCGTTCAAGGTGCGCGGCGGCCTGAACGCGCTCGCGGCGCTCGGCCCGGAGGTCCCGGTCATCACGGCCTCGGCGGGCAACCACGCGCTTGGCGTCGCGTTCGCCGCGAAGCTCCTGGGGCGCACGGTGACAGTCGTCCTGCCGGAGAACGCGTCGCCGGCCAAGGTCGCGGCGCTCGGCCGGTTCCCTGCCACCGTGGTGCGCACCGGCCGGTCGGTGGACGAGGCGGAGGCCCGCGCGATGGAGATGGCGGCGCGCGGCGGGTATTACCTGTCGCCGTACAACGACCCTCTCGTCATCGCCGGGCAGGCGACGGTCGGCTGCGAGCTTGCCGGCCAGGTCCGTGGCCAGATGACCGTCGTATGCGGCGTCGGGGGAGGCGGGCTGGCGGCCGGGCTCGGGCTGTGGGCGTCCGGCGCCGGCGGTGTGCGCGTGGTCGGGGTGGAGGCGGCGGCGTCGACGGCGGTGTCCGCCGCGGTGCACGCCGGCCATGGGGTGGGCGTCGCCGTCGGCGAAACCCTCGCCGACGGCATGGCCGGTAACATCGAGCCCGGGTCGGTCACCGTCGGCCTTGTCGCGGACCACGTCGAGGCGCTCGTCACGGTCACCGAGGATGAGATCAGGGACGCCATCCGGTATCTCGCGCGGGCGCACGGCGTCATCGCGGAGGGAGCGGGAGCGGCCGCGGCTGCGGCGGTGCTGGCCGGGAAGGTCCCCGCATCCGGTCAGGTCGTCGCCGTCGTGAGCGGGCGCAACATCAGCCTTCCGGTGCTCGCGGCCGTCCTGGGAGGCGGGGCGGGCGGGGCCGCTGGCGCATCTGGCCCCGCCCAGCGGGGCCGCTGGCGCCATCGACCCCGCTGGTTGGAGGTTGTATCGTCGCTGTGTGGCCCGCCGTTATCACGACATCACGATGGCGGAGATCGCGATCGTGAAGGGGGAGACGCCCGCCGGGGACCGGACCTGGCTGACGCTACCGGACGGTACCGCGCGCCGGGTTCCCATACATGTGGCCCACGACCTGCCGCATTTCGCCGTCGAGTCGCGGTTCGGGATCGAGGACGGGCTGTGGGGCGTGCTCGCCCGCGGCGGCTTCTCCGGCGCGAGCCGTGCGGTCACAGCCCGCCACCGCCGCCTGCGGCTGGTGACCGACGAGCCGCTGGATGAGCTCGGCGCGCGGAACTGGCCCGGCCATCTGGTCGCCAAGGCGGCGGTCAACGCCGTCGTCAACCTGTGGCGCGAGGGCCCGGACACCCCGGCGGCCGTCCGGGCCCGGATGCGCTCCGTGTGGATGGCGGCCGGCGCCGAGGACATGGGTGACCGGCTCCGCGAGCTGGCCGCACGGCTCGACGACAATACGATCGCCGGTGCCATCGCCGACGTGCGCCGGCTCTGCGCCGAGTGGAGCGCCCTCCAGCCCGGCGACACGCTTCGCCTCCACTGGCCCTGTTAGTCCAGGGGGCCTGCCGCACGAGAACGCCGGTTTGCGTTGGCAGCGGGTGATCCGCGGCGAGGCCGCCTACGTCAAGCGCGCGTGCGAGGCGTCGCTGCTGCGCCTCGGCGTCGACGTGATCGACCTGTACTACCTGCACCGGCCGCCGCAGACCGCGGAGATCGAGGAAACGGCCGGCGCGATGGCCGACCTCGTCAAGGAGGGCAAGGTGCGTTACCTCGGCCTGTCCGAGGTGGACGACGCGCTGCTGCGCCGCGCGCACGCGGTACACCCCATCACGGCGGTGCAGAGCGAGTTTTCGCTGTGGACGCGGGAGGTCGAGACCACCGCGCTCGGGGCGATGCGGGAACTGGGGGGCAGAACGTCGGCGCGCTGGACGTCAAGCTCACCGGCGAGGAACTCGCGGTCCTCGGCGGGCTCGCCGGCAAGGTAGTCGGCTCACGATACTGAGCTCGCCCTACTCGGCGCCGGGTGCCTGGGGCAGCTTGACCGGGCCCTTCCTGGCGGGACGCGCGGACGGCGGCGGCACGACCGGGCCGATGTCGCCGTCCGGCGCGTCGTCCAGGTCGACGATCACCGGTGCGTGGTCGCTCGGCCCGGTGCCCTTGCGAGCCTCCCGGTCGACCCACGCCGCGCGCACCCGGTTCGCCACCGGCGCGCTGGCCAGCACCAGGTCGATCCGCATCCCCAGGTTCTGGTGGAACATCCCGGCCCGGTAGTCCCAGTAAGTGAAGATCCGCTCGTCCGGCCACCGGTCCCGCGCCACGTCGTGCAGGCCGAGCGCCTCCAGGCTGGCCAGCGCCGCCCGCTCCGGCGGCGTGACATGGGTCTGGCCGATGTAGGCCCGCGGGTCGAACACGTCCGCGTCAGTAGGGGCGATGTTCATGTCACCGCACACCATCACGGCCTCCGGGCCCGCGCTCACCGTGTTGCGGAGCGCCGCCAGCCAGCCGAGCTTGTAGCGGTAATGGTCGGAGCCCGGCTTTCGCCCGTTCGGCACGTACACCGAGTACACCCGCACACCGCCGCAGGTCGCTGCCACCGCGCGGGCCTCGGGATTCGGGAACCCGGGCTCTCCGGCCAGGCCCGTCACCACGTCCTCGAGCCCCGCGCGGGAGAGGATCGCCACCCCGTTCCACCGCGGCTCGCCGTGCAGGGCCACCGCGTATCCCCGGCCGGTGAGCTCGCCGCCCAGCAGCTCGGTGAACGAGTCATCGGCGAGCTTGGTCTCCTGCAGGCAGACCACGTCCGGCTGCCGCTGGTCCAGCCACGGCAGCAGCCGCGGCAGGCGTTGCTTGACCGAGTTCACGTTCCACGTCGCTACCCGCACGGGCCTACACTAGCCGCCCGCCGCCCGGAGGCGGCGGTGCTCACAGGTACTCCCGTTTCCGCAGCCAGACGAGGGTGAGCCAGCCCCAGATGGGAGGCAGGTAGGAGGTGAACAGGCGCTGGATGAAGACCGCGGCGGTGGCGTCGGCCTCGGCGACGCCGGCCGTGGTCAGGCCGAGGATCAGGCCGGCCTCCACCACACCCATGCCGCCCGGCGACGGCGAGGCGCCGCCGACCATCGCGGCCAGCCTGATGACCACGATCAGGACGGGAAGCCGAAGATGGTCGCCGAGGGCCCGCAGCGAGACGGACATCGCCATCACGATCAGCAGTTCCCGCGCGACCGCGCCACCTCCCAGAAGCACGAGCTTGCCCGGGGAGCTGGCTACTTCCCTGAAGTTGCCCAGGATGTCACGCACCTTCGGGCGCGCCTTCTCGGCCGCCAGCCTGCGGAGCCGGGGCACCGCCAGCACCAGGCCGGCGGCCAGGGCGACGGCCAGCACGACGGCCAGGATGATCCATACCAGTTTCGAGTCCCCGCTCAGGTGCGAGCCAACATCGACATGGATGGATCCCCATGCGAACGGCAGCGAGATCACGAACAGCACCATGACCGCGATCCAGGAGACGCTGGTCATGATGGCGCCCGAGCTGAGCGCCACCGACGCGTCGTAGCCCTGTCGCTGGAAGAAGCGCACCCGCGTGGCGAAGACCGCCGCCGTCCCGCCGGCCAGCGCGCTGAACGTGTTGGCGACCTCGACGGACACCACCCGCAGGAACGGAAGCGGCCCGGCCACGCTGCCGATGCTTTCCACGGCCGACGCCACGTAGGCGAGCTGCGCGAGGATGAGCGCGATGATGACCCAGAGCCATTCGGCCCCGATCACGGTGTCGAAGGACTTGGAGACGTCGAGGAGCACGCCGATGAGGGCCCAGCCGCCGATGAGCGTGCCGATGACCATGATCAGCGTCGGCCAGCTCACCCGGCGGGGCTCCACCAGCTTCGGCACCTCGATCGAGGCGGCGCGGGCGGCGCGCTGCCGGAGGTCCGGCAGCAGCTCGCGCTTTCCCCGCAGGCTGCGACGGAGTGCGGGGTCCAGCGCCGGCCTGTGCAGCTGCCGGAGGGCGCCCTCCAGAATCTCCGGCGGCAGGCACCGTGCCGCGGCGCCGGCGGCTCGTTCGGCGCCGATGGCCAGTGCCGTCGCGGCCATCGCGCCGGCTGTGTCCCGGTCGAGCTGCTCCGGCGACGCGCTCGACGAGGCGTTGCGGAACTCCGCCAGGACGAGGGTCTTCGAGCCCGGGTCGACCAGCAGCGTGTCACCGCTGATGGCGCCGTGGGCGATCCGCGCCCGGCGCAGCATCAGCAGCCGGCGGTAGAGGTCCTCGAGGGCGGCGTCGCTGACATCCGTGGCGTCGGCATCAGCGAGCGCCGGGCCCGCGGGAAGGCGCAACACCACCAGCGCGTCCTTGGCCGGTCCCGCGGTTCCCGCCTCGACGAGCTCGGGCACCGCGGCACCCGCCTGTCCGGCCCGCAAGGTGAGGTAGGCCTCGCGCTCGACCTGCTGCAGCCGGGTGATCGTGAAGGTCGGCCCGGAATCCCGGTACAGCAGGAACCGGCCCGCCTTGGTCAGGAGCTTGGCATCGGCCGCGTCCCGGCCATAGACCTCGATGCCAAGCCGTCCGCCATGCGGGCCGGCCGGCCCGGTCCCGGTCGCCTGGTACTTCGCCACGCCCCAGACCTGCCGGCTCAGCGGGAGTACCCCGCTGGCGGCGATACCAAGCTCCTGCAGCAGCAGCTGCACGTCATCGGCCGAGGGCAGGCCGAGCGGTGAGCCGAAGACGAGCCGGACCGCCACCGCCGCCCCCCAGCCGATGGCCAGGCTGCCGGCGACGTTGAGCGGCGGCCCATGGCCTCCGACGGCCGCTGCCAGAGCCACCAGGGCGATGAAGATCTCGATGAGGCGCTGCACGCCACGCGCCAGATACGGCAGGGCCGCGGTAGCGACCGCCGTGAACAAGGCGATCTGCAGCACCGGGAAAGTCAGGTCGTAGCCGCCGATCGCGATCCCGGCGGGCCGCCCGCCGCGGCTTCCCAGCACCGCGGCCAGGAGCCCGGTCACCGCCGCCGCGCCGGCCGCGCTCAGCGCGATATCCCGCGCGATCACCCAGCGGCGCGCGATCAGGGCCAGCGCTGTTCCAGCGACGATCACGCCGATCGAGCCGGCGCCGTAGACCACCGTCACCAGCCAGGTGATGCTCCACGGCGGCGGATGGATCACCTGTGCGATGGCCCGGTCGATGCGCGAGTCGTAGCGGATGACCAGCAGGCTGCACCCCAGGGCGACCACGGCACAGGCCAGGCGCACCCCGTCGCTTCCGCGCCGGCGTCGCCGGCCGTCGCCGGCCGGAGCGAACACGACGGAAAGCCAGCTGCGCAGCAGGCTCGGACGGGGGCGAGAATCCGGCGGCTTCGCGGGGACAGCGGCCGGCGAACGGCTCTTCAACGGTTCGGCCGTGCTCACCTTCCGATGATGCGCGGGCACGGACCGCACCGGCAACATCCTTCCAGGGTGGCTGTGAGCGTGTCCCGTCCAGTGCCCTGAGCGGAATCGTCCTGGACCCGGAGGGCGGCCTGGAATTCACCCTCCCGGGGTGATCCGCCGGGCGGCCTTCGCGGGGAGCCTGGAGACTTGGCTACGTCATCTGGCGCGAGCGGTGAACGCGTTGTGCCCGGACCCCGCGCACGCGGGGTGGCCGCGACCGCCATCGTCATCGCGATTCTGGTGTCCCTCAACGTGATCGACAACAAGGTGCCACACGCGTCGCTGGCGCTCGGGCCCGCCGGTGCCGCGGGACTGCTGCTGGTCGCCCGGCGCGCCGGGCTCAGCTGGCAGGAACTCGGCCTCGGCCCCGGCACGTGGAGACGGGGAGCGCGCTGGGCGGTCGCCGAGATAGCCGCGGTGGCGCTCGTGTTCGCGATCGGCGCGGCGCTTCCGCTGACCCGCGGCGCCTTTCGCGACACGCGGTACGACGTGGGCTGGGGCGACGCGCTGCTGACCGCGTTCGTGCTCATCCCGGTGGGCACGATTCTGCTGGAGGAGGTCGCGTTCCGCGGAGTGCTGTGGGGCCTGCTGCGGCGCGGGCGCGGCGCGGTGGCGGCGACCGTGGTCTCGTCGGCGCTGTTCGGCCTGTGGCATGTGCTCCCGTCGCTCGGGCTCGCCACGAGCAACCAGGCGATCGGGAGCACGGTCGGCAGAAGCACGTCAGGGCAGGCGCTGTCGGTGCTGGGAACGGTGCTGTTCACCGCGCTGTCCGGGGCTGTCTTCTGCGAGCTGCGGCGGCGTAGCGGCAGCCTGCTCGCGTCGGCCGGCCTGCACTGGGCGACGAACGGGCTGGGCGTGCTCGCCTCGGCCGCCGTGTGGCACTGGGGCACGCCATGACCCCGGACGCGGAACGACGGCCTGACCGTCTGGCCGAGCCACCCTCCGTTCCGGATCCAAGGACGGTCCCGTATCCCGAACCCGCACCGGCCCCGGCACCCGCGCCCGCGCCCGCCTCCCCTCCGCCGCCGGCCGCGGATACGCGACGCGAGGGGGTTGCGGCGCCGGCCGAGCGCGGTCGCCCGGAGAAACCGCGGCGGTGGTCTTTCCCGCGGACACGCCGTTACCTGGGCAGGTTCAGCCTGCCGGGCCTGGCCGGGGCGCTGATCTGCTACTGCCTCTCGCTGACGCCGTCGCTGCTGCCCCGCGTGTGGTACATGGAGGCGGTCATGTGCGGCGTAACGACCGTCATCGGCTACGCCATCGGCGTCTTCATCGGCTGGCTGGCGAGGTCGCTGATCCCGTGGCGGCCCGGGGCCGGTATCCGCCGCGTGGCGCGATGGGCCCTGGCCGCCGCCGCCGTGGTGCTCATCCCGCTGTTCGGCGTGCTGGGCGCGCGCTGGCAGCACGACATCAGGGAACTGACCGGCGCGGACCAGCCGGGCGAGGGCCGCTACGTGTACGTCGTTCTCGTCTCCGCGGTCATCGCGATGGCGCTGCTTGCGCTGGCCCGCGGGATAAGGTGGCTGGTCCGTTTGGTCGCCCGCCTGCTGGGCCGGATCATCCCCGCCCGCGCGGCCACCGCGGCGGCGGTACTCGTCGTCGTGATCGTGCTCGGCTTCCTGGTGACCGGGGTGCTGCCCCGCGCCGCGATCGGCGCGGCGAACTCCGTCTTCGGCGGCCTGGATGACTCGACGGCCACCGGGGTGGTCCAGCCGACGGCGGCGCAGCGTTCCGGAAGCCCCGAGTCGCTGGTGCCGTGGTCCACGCTCGGCAGGCAGGGCCGGACCTTCGTCGCGGGCGGACCGACGACGGCGCAGATCGGCGCGTTCACCGGCAAGCCCGCGATGGAGCCGATCCGGGTCTACGCGGGGCTCAGGTCGGCGGACTCGGTGGCTGCCGAGGCGCGGCTCGCGGTCAGGGAGCTCGACAGGACCGGCGCCTTCGGCCGGAAGGTCATCGTCGTCGCCACCACGACGGGAACAGGCTGGGTCAACCCGGCCATGACCAACCCGCTGGAGTACATGTACGGCGGCGACACCGCGATGGCCGCCATCCAGTATTCATACCTGCCGAGCTGGATCTCGTTCATCGCCGACAAGGCGCCGGCCCAGGAGGCAGGCCGGGACCTGTTCGACGACGTCTACGACCGGTGGCTGGAGCTGCCCGCGGGCCACCGGCCCGAGCTCGTGGTTCTGGGGGAGAGCCTCGGCTCGTTCGGCGGGGAGGCCGCGTTCAGCGGGACCGACGACATCCGCGACCGGACCTCCGGGGTGCTGTGGGTCGGCCCGACGAACAGCAACACGCTGTGGAGCAGGTTCACCGCGGGACGCGATCCGGGCACCCCCGAGTGGCGCCCGGTCTACGAGGGCGGCAAGACCGTGCGCTTCGCCAACAGCCCGGCTGACATCGCCTCCACCGGCGGCTGGCCGCGCCCGCGCGCCGTCTACCTGCAGAACGCCTCGGACCCGATCGTGTGGTGGTCCTTTCAGCTGGCGTTCCACAAGCCGGCCTGGCTGAACGGGCAGCGCGCGCCGGACGTCTCAACGTCGATGCAGTGGTATCCGCTGGTGACGTTCTGGCAGGTCGTCGGCGACCTGGCGCTGTCGACCGCGGTCCCGGCCGGCCACGGCCACTCCTACGGCACGCTCGAGGGCGCCTCCGCCTGGGCGGCCATCATCCCCCCGCCCGGCTGGACGCCCGAGCGCACCGCCGCGCTGGCCCGGCAGGCGGCCGGCTGACATGCATTCCCCCGGACGATGAGAGGCAAGACAATGGATGCCCGCGACGCTCCTGGCAATGACACCACAGATCCCGCCCTCGCCGACCGCGTGCGGGGCCTGATGCCACAGCTGACGGCAGAGCTGGTCTCGCTTGTGGCGATTCCGTCGGTCTCTGAACACGGCTTCCCCGCGACCTCGCGTCCGGCCCTGCTGCGGGCGCGTGACGCCGTGGCCGCCCTGTTCCGGGACGCCGGCTGCGAGCGGGTCGGCTCGCTGGAACTCCCGGACACCGCGCCGATGGTGACCGCCGAGATCCCCGCGCCCGAAGGCGCCCCCACGGTCCTGCTGTACAGCCATTACGACGTCGTCCCGCCCGGCGACCTCTCGCAATGGCATTCACCCCCGTTCGAGCCGAGCGAGCGTGACGGCGCGATCTTCGGGCGCGGCACCGCGGATACCAAGTCGAACATCATGGCACACGTCGGTGCGCTGCGGGCCTGGGATGGCCACCCGCCGGTCGGCGTCAAGGTTGTGATCGAGGGGATGGAGGAGGTTGGTGGCGGGGCGGTGACGACCTATCCGCCGCAGCACCCGGAGATGTTCGACGCCAACGTCATGATCATCGGTGACATGGGCAACGTCCGGCCGGGTGTGCCCACGCTCACGGTGGCGCTGCGCGGCACGGCCAACGTGACCGTCGAGGTGCGCACACTGGCGTCGGCCAAGCACAGCGGGCTGTACGGCGGGGCGGCGCCGGACGCGCTGCTGGCGCTGCTGCGGGCTCTGTCCACGCTGCACGACGAGCGGGGCGACGTCGCGGTGGAAGGACTGCGGCGTGAGGAGTGGACCGGTGCGGGCAACACCGAGGAGGAGTTCCGCGGGCTGGCCGAGGTGGAGGACGGGCAGCCCCTGATCGGCACCGGCAATCTGGGCTCCCGGGTGTGGTCCGGGCCGGCCATCACCGTCATCGGGATCGATGTCCCGTCGGTGGATGACGCGGTGAACGCCGTCTCGCCCTATGCGCGCGCGAAGCTGAACCTGCGTGTCCACCCCGAACAGGATGCCGCCGACGCGCAGGCGGCGCTGATGCGCCACCTGGCGAGCCAGATGCCGTTCGGCATCCGGCTCGAGGTCCATCCGGGAGCCACCGGGAACGGCTTCGCGGCCCGCACCTCGAGCGCCGCCTACGACGCGGCGCGGGGAGCCTGGTCGGCCGCGTGGGGCGGGCAGACGGTGACGATCGGCGCCGGCGGATCCATCCCGCTGGTCAGCGCGCTCCACGAGGCGGTGCCCGCCGCCGACATCCTGCTGACCGGCGCCACCGACGGCTACGCGAACATCCACGGGCCGAACGAGCGGGTGCTGCTGGATGAGTTCGAGAAGGCGACGCTCGCCGAGGCTGACCTGCTGGGGCGGCTGGCGGCTGGCTACGGCGGCGGGCACCGCTGATGAGCAGGCAGGCCGCGGCCCCGGCGGTTGAGACCAAGGAGAGGCCGGGGGGCTATCAGAGGGTGCTCGACCTCATCGAGCGCGTCGGCAACAAGGTGCCGCACCCGGCGATCTTGTTCCTCTCGCTCGCCGTGGCGGTCATCATCCTGTCGCAGATCCTGTACCTGGCCGACGCCCACATCAGCACCGAGGTCGTGCAGCCGCCGCCGGCCGCGGTGCAGGAGGAGTACGTCGGCGGGTCGGTCCTGCCCGCCGAGCAGCTGCCCGCCGCGCCCGCGCCGGCCCATTCGTACAAGCCGGTCCATGAGACGGTCCGGGTCGAGGGCCTGCTGACCGTCCAGGGAGTCCGGTACCTGTTCACGTCGTTCATCAGCAACTTCATGGGATTCACCGCGCTGGGGATCATCCTCATCGTCATGATCGGGGTGGGGGTGGCCGAGGTCTCGGGCCTGATCGCCTCGCTCATCCGCAAGCTGGTGGCCAGATCACCGCCCTGGTCGCTGACCTACATCATCGTGTTCCTCGGCATCGTTTCGAGCATCGCCTCGGACGCGGGTTACCTGGTGCTCATTCCCCTCGGCGCGGCAGCCTTCAAGAGCGTCGGGCGCCATCCGCTGGCCGGCATGGCCGCGGCGTTCGCCGGCGTGGCCGGCGGCTTCGGCGTGAACGTGCTGATTACGCCGGTGGACGCGGTGCTCACCGAGATCACCAACGAGTCCATCCACCTGGTCGAGCCGGGCCGGTCTATCGCCCTGACCGCGAACCTGTGGTTCGGCATCGCGTCCACGGTCATGCTCACCGTCCTGCTCTCGTTCATCTCGGCGCGGATGGTCGAGCCCCGGCTCGGCCGTTACGACCCGGCGCTCGCTCCCTCCGGGGAGGAGCACCCCGACGAGCCGGACGCCCTGGCCGGCATCTCGCCGGCCGCCGACGCGCGGGGATTGCGCTGGGCCGGGCTGGGCCTGCTCGGCGTGGTGGCATTGATCCTGCTGCTGACGCTGCCGCCGGGCGCCCCGCTGCGCGAGCCGGCCACCGGCGCCATCATCGGCACCTCACCGTTCATGGACAGCCTGATCGTGATGATCACGCTGGCGTTCTTCGTGATGGGGCTGGCCTACGGGCGCGGCGCCGGGACCCTCAAGACCAGCGGCGACGTGATCGGTGCGGTCACCAAGTCATGGGCGGGACTGGCCGGGCTGCTGCTGCTGTTCCTGCTCATCGCCCAGTTCATCGCGTACTTCAACTTCTCCAAGATGCCCGAGGTCGCCGCCGCCTGGCTCGGCGACACGATCGAGAACTCCGGCGTGGGCGGCGTGTGGCTGCTGCTCGCGGCCATCGCGATCACCGCCGTTGTCAACCTCATCATCCCGCAGGCGATCGCCAAGTGGGCGCTGCTGGCGCCGATCTTCATCCCGCTGTTCCTGCGGCTCGGCGTCGGGCCGGCCACGGTGCTGGCCGCCTATCGCGTCGGCGACTCCCCGGGGAACATCCTCACGCCGATCATGGCCTATTTCCCGCTGATCGTGGTGTTCGCCTCGCGCTACGACAAACGATCCGGGATCGGCACGGTGATCGCGCTGATGCTGCCGTTCTTCATCGCGCTGACGATCGTCTGGACGCTCTTCTTCGTCGTCTGGTACCTGATCGGCATCCCCTTCGGGCTCGGCACCTGACCCTGATCATGGGCGGCAACCGGCAGCACGGCCCACAGGGCGAGGGTTCACAGGGCGAGGGCCCGCAGGGCAGGGACACAGGCACGAAAGGCAGAGGCCGGTACGTATCGACCGGCCACCTGCCGTCGCCCCGGCAGGTACAGGACGCCGTGGACGAGGCATACCGGGTATACCGGCCGGAGACCGGAGGGGAGAACTCCCGGACCTACCCGGCGCTGGCCCGGGTGCCCGGAGACCTTTTCGGCATCTGCGTGGCTGGCGTCAGCGGCAGCATCTACCGGGCCGGGGACGCCGGGTACGAGTTTACGATCATGAGCGTGGCCAAGCCGTTCGTCTTCGCCCTGGTGTGCGAGACGCTCGGGGCCGAAGAGGTCAGGCAGAAGCTCGGGGTGAACGCGACCGGGCTCGCGTTCGATTCGCTGGCCTCGGTCGAGCGCAGCGCGGACGGCAGATCGAATCCCATGGTGAACGCGGGCGCCATCGCCGCCGTAAGCCTGATGCCGGGTGACAGCAGCGAGGAGAAATGGCTGTCTATCAGGGAGGGACTGTCCCGTTTCGCCGGCCGTGACCTCATGCTGAGCGATGAGGTCTACGCCTCCGCGTCAGCGGCCAACCACCGGAATCGTGCCATCGCGAACCTCCTGGCGAGCCGGGAACGGATCTACTGGGACCCGGCAGAATCAGTCGACCTGTACACCAGGCAGAGCTGCCTCATCACAAGCGCCGAGGACCTCGCGGTCATGAGCGCCACCCTGGCCGACGGGGGGATCAATCCCGTGACGGGGCTGCGGGTCGTCACCCCCGCCGTCTGTCAGCATGCGCTTGCCGTCATGGCGACCGCCGGGATGTACCAGACCTCGGGCGACTGGCTCTTTGACGTCGGTGCGCCCGGGAAGAGCGGGATCGGAGGCGGGATCATGGCCGTTTCGCCGGGAAAGGGCGGACTCGGCACCTTCGCGCCACCGCTCGACAACGCGGGAAACAGCGTCAAGGGCCAGCTCGTGGCCAGATTCCTGTCGCGGCGGCTCGGGCTGAGCCTCTTCGCATCGGAGCCGGACCCGGTAACGGCTAGAACCGCCAGAAGACCGGCACGAGGAACACCGCCACCACGAAAAACAGCAGGAGCAGCGGAAGGCCGAGCTTCCAGTAATCGCCGAACCGGTATCCGCCGGGCCCCATGACCATCAGGTTCACCGGCGTGGCTATCGGTGTCAGGAACGAGGCAGCGGCGGCCACGGCGATGCCCATCAGCACGGGCCGCGCGGACACGCCGGTCTCGGTCGCGGCCGACAGCGCGATTGGGATCATGATGAGTGCGGTCGCCATGTTGCTGATCACCTGGCCAAGGATGGCGGTGAGCACGAAGAGGCCCGCGAGCAGCGCGTACGGTCCGAGGCCGCCGACGGCGTCGATGAGAACGCGGGCTACCTTCTCACCCGCGCCGGTAACGGTAAGGGCCGTCGAGAGCGGGAACATGGCGGCCACCAGCACGACGACCGTCCAGTTGATCCCCCGGTACGCCTGCTTCACGGGCAGCACCCCCAGCAGGATCATGGCGCACGCGGCGATCAGGCCGGCGATGGCTACCGGGACCGCGCCCGTCGCGAGGAGCACCACCAGCCCGATGACCACCGCGAGCGCTCGCTTGCCGCCAGCGCCCATCGGGATCGCCTGCCGGCGTAGCCGCCGAGGACCGCGAAGCTCACCGCGATGTTGCTCACAGGCGGCCCACCTGTGTGCGGGCGCCCTGGACGGCAGTCGGCATCGTGCCCCCTCGCGCGGGAACAAATCCTCGCAAAGTATGGCGGCGATCTGCCCGCAGAGCCTCACCCGGCAGGGATGAGTCAGTATCAGCCCGCAGGTAACCACCCTGTCGGGGTGAGGTCAGCCACGGGTTGATGCGCTAGCTTCGAGGGTGCCAGCTTCGCGAGACCATTCATCAGCGACGGCTCGCTTACGGCTCCGGGCTGTACCGAGGGCGTCCGCTGGTTTGTGATCGAGCAGTCGAGCCGTGAGGAGAAGCAGTGTCGGCATCCAGCGAGCATCGTCCGGACGAGGATGAACTCGGCCCGGTCGACTTCCTTGCGATCGAGTTCCCCGGCGCGCGCATCACCGCGCCGGGTTTTGAGCACTTGCTGTCTCTCGTCAGTCAGGGCACGATCCGTATCCTGGATCTGGAATTCATCACCAAGGATTCCGCTGGCAGCGCCCGTATGGCCGACGTGCGCGAACTCGGCGGTTCAGACGGCATTGACCTCGGCGCCTGGGCAGGCGCGTCGTCGGGCTTGCTCGACGACGCCGATGTCAGGGAGATCGCCGCGGCGATACAGCCTGGTGCCGCCGCCGCGGTCATCGTGTATGAGAACCGGTGGATCCTTGGCCTGGCGGACGCGTGGCGGCGCGACGGCGCGCGGCTGATCGCAGACGGCGGGATTTCAGCCGGCGATCTGATGGCTGCCCTCGATGCGACCGAGTCTTCCTGAGAGAAGGGAGATTACCGTGGGTATCTTGAAAACGGCAGCTACGGTCGCCGTCGCCAGTTCAGTGCATGGCCGGATACAGCGTAGGCAGCAAGCCCGGTGGGCGGCGCAGGACCAGGCCGCCGCACCACCCGGTGCACCGGCGCCCCCAGCGCCCCAGGTGCCCCAGCCGCAAGCACCCGCCGCTCCGCCGTCAGCCGGCATGAGCGACCGGCTCGCCCAGCTGAAGCAGCTCGGCGACTTGATGAACGCTGGCATCCTCACCGATGCCGAGTTCCAGCAGCAGAAGGCCCGCATCCTGAACGGGTGACGGTGCGGCCGGCGCAGCGCTGCGGTGGCCCGTGCTCTGCGGGGGCCGCCTATTGCTCGAGGGCGGTCTGCATCGGCCGGAACTTCACCTGTGCCTCGGCCAGTTCGGCGGCCGGGTCAGACCCCGCGACGATGCCGCACCCCGCGAACAGGCGCGCCCTGCGGCCGCGGATCTGCGCGCACCGCAGCGCGATGCCCCACTCGCCGTTGCCGCTCGCGTCCATCCAGCCCACCGGGCCCGCGTAGCGCTCCCGGTCCATCTGCTCGAGCTCGCTGATGAGTTCCACCGCCGCCTCGGTCGGCGTGCCGCCGACGGCGGCCGTCGGGTGCAGGGCGGCCGCCAGGGCCAGCGCCGAACGGTCGGTGGCCAGCGCGCCCAGCACGCGCGTGCCGAGGTGCTGTACGTTCGCAAAGCGCAGCAGCTCCGGGCGCGGGGAGACATCGAGCGCCGCACACAGGGGCTCGAGCGCCTCCCGGACCGACGCGGCGGCGTAGGCGTGCTCCTCGATGTTCTTCGCCGAGCCGAGCAGACCGTCCGCGAGCGCCGCGTCCTCCTCCGCGCATGAGCCGCGGGGGGCCGACCCGGCCAGGACGAGCGCGCCGACCTCGGTACCGGCCCGGCGAATGAGCAGCTCGGGCGTCGCCCCGACCAGCCCCGCGCAGGCGAACGTGAAACAGTCCGGATACCTGGCGGCCAGGCGGCGCAGCAGCACCCGTTCGTCCACCGGCTCCGAGGCCGTCGCGTACAGATCCCTGGCCAGCACGACCTTCCGCAGCTGGCCTTGCGTGATCCGCCGCACCGCGGCGGCAACCGCCCGCTCCCACTGCGGCGCCGTCAGCGATCCATCGTGCCAGCGGATCTCGCCCGGCGGCAGGAGCGGGGAGACGGCCGGGGGCCGCCAGGCGGCGGCCTCCGCGCTCTCGCTTGCGGGGCCGATCGTGGTGAGCCAGGCGCGCCCGCGCCCGTCCCGCCCGAGCACCGCGCGCGGCACCACCAGAACGGAACCGTCCGAGGAGGCATCGAAGGTAAAGCTGCCGAACGCGACGGGGCCGGTGCCCAGGGCCCCGACCTCGTCGCGGACGTCCGCGCCGTCGAAGACCTCGCGCAGCCATTTCTCCCCGGCGGTGAACCGGTCGTCCCCGGCTGGCAGCGTGATCCTCGCGGCCTCGCCCCAGCCTGCCAGGCCGGCGCCGCGGTGCACCCAGGCGAGCGCGGCCGGCTCGGGGAGCCAGCCGAGGAGATCTCCCGGGTCGGCGACAGGGGTGCTCCGCACCACCAGGTGCTCACCGCCGCGATCACGGCCCCGCTGATCCCCGTTCAGTCCCCTCACGCGGCCATCCGCGTCTGGATCTCACCTGCCACGAGAGGCAATTCTATTGGTCACGCGGGTAGCGGCCGCAGGGCGGGTAGCGGAGATCGCGCGGTCAGGCAGGTAATGACCGCCAGGCGGGCGGCGCTGACGGCGCCGGGGTAACTCCCGCAGCCCCGCCGGGGGCCCGGTGATGCACGCGTTCTCGGAGCTCTCGAGGGGCCGTGGCACCTTGTCCAGTCCCGGTGCCAGCATGCGGGCCATCGCGGGCAGGATGCCGGGAGCGACCCGGCAGTACACCCAGGTGCCGCGGCGCTCAGACACGATCAGCCCCGCTTCGCGGAGCTTCTTCAGGTGGTGGCTCACCGTGGGCTGGGACACCCCTACGTCCTGGATTTCGCACACGCAGGCCTCATCGGCCAGCGCGGCCAGGCGGGAGAACAGCCGTAGCCGGACCGGATCGGCCAGTGCCTTGAACATGGCGGCCATTCGCTCCGCGTCTGCCGCCGAGAGCTCCGCGGCACCCAGCGGGGGATAGGGAAGCTGCACGATGGCGCCATTGGCGTTCGGGGAAACTGCCATGGGTCAATACTCGCCTGTCCCGCTGACCACATTCCACCGTTCTTGCGACAACGTCCACAATAAATCCGGCCCGGCGGCTCTTTCTCCTGCGTAGTCCTACGCCAGGGATACCACGGACGGCTCAAGAGAGCAGATCAGCCGCGCGTGTAGGTGTTGGCCGCGGTCACAGACCTCCTGCTGCCCGGAATTTATCGGGTATCGCCGCCCCACCCGCCCCACCCGCTCGGCCCGCCGCCTCCGCCGCTCCCGCCCGCTCGCGCCCCCGGGCGGGCCCAGCGCCCGGCCGGCTCCGCCGGTCTCTCATCCGCTGCCACCCGCGCCGCGATCCGGTAACGGGCGCGAATGACATATCGTGACGCGTCAATCACGGCGGCATTTCTCAGACAGCGAGATAGGCGGGGCTTGGTGCCTCGGGGCGATCGGGAATGCCGGATCAGGAACGCGATTGCGGTTCGCTTAATTCGGCCAAGTTTGCCGTGGACGTACGCCGGGGTTTGCGTATCTTTACGAGTTGCAAACGGTTGCACAACGCACGGCTTTTCTCTCGGAGCGGCTCTCAGAGCAGCCTGAGCTGCTCGGCGGCCGGACCGGCGGGCGGCCGCAGGCCGCGCACCGCGTTGCCGGGCGCCGCGC
>JAFAZE010000088.1 GCA_019239975.1 Streptosporangiaceae bacterium | reverse complement strand
GACCTCGCGGCGCAGGTCATCGCTGCGCTGCGCGGCATGGATGACGCCAGCCGGGAAGAGCTGCAGAAAATCACAGGCGCGACTAGGAGCACGCTTACCAACGTGCTACAGGAACTGGTGGAGGAAGGAGTCCTTGAGCCGACGACTGCGTCGATCCGGAGCCCGAACCGCCGCTACCGCCTCGCCGCGCGCCTCAAGAGCTGATGGCTATGTTGCGGATCGTCTCTGTCCTGACCAGGGAAACCGGCAAATCGTTCTGCTGGCCATGGATGCCATAAATCAGTAACGGGCTTGCCCGCACCGTTGCGCATCCCGTGCCACCTGACCAGCCGAAACCGGAAACATTCCGCCGTGCGGCCGCTCAGCTGAGCTAAAAGTAACGTCGTTCTGTTCTTGCCGTCGGCGTCATCGCCTTGTTCCCCGGCTGTTTCCGGCGCAGCGGGGTTGCCTGGTGAGCTGGGCCGGGCGGTCGAGCCATGTCAGCTTGCGCGGGTTGCGGATCAGGTAGACCCGGGTGACCCGGCCGTCCTCCACGTCGATGCTGATCGCGGAGGGTTCGCCGGCAACCTCGATGCGGGCCGCGGGGGCGCCGTTTAGCCAGACGGCCGTTGACGCGAACGCGGACTGGTCCCGGCTGGCGCGGGCGAGTACCCTGGCCACCAGCGCGGCGCCGTGGACCGGCTCAAGGACGGCGGCCGCGAGGCCGCCGCCGTCGGCGATCAGGACCACATTCGGTGCCATGACCTCCATCAGCTCCTGCAGCTGCCCGGTACGCAGCGCCGCCATGAACCGCTCGGTCACGGCCCTCTGCTCTGACCGGCTCACCCGCGTCCGCGGACGCCGCTCCGCCACGTGCTCGCGGGCCCGCCGGGCGATCTGCCGCACGGCGGGCACGGATTTCCCGATGGCCTCGGCGATCTCGTTGTAGGGCATGTCGAAGACCTCGCGGAGCACGAACACTGCCCGCTCGGCCGGGGAAAGGGTCTCAAGCACGGTCAGCACCGCGATCGAGACGCTTTCGGCGAGCTCGGCGTCCTCGGCGACGTCAGGGCTGGTCAGCAGGGGCTCCGGCAGCCACTCGCCGACATAGTCCTCACGGCTGCGCGTCAGCGCCCGCAACCGGTTGAGTGCCTGTCGGGTGACGACCCGGACGAGGTAGGCCCGCGGGTCGCGCACCTGCGAGCGGTCCGCCCCGGCCCATCGCAGCCAGGACTCCTGCAGCACGTCCTCCGCGTCGGCTGCCGAGCCGAGCATCTCGTAGGCGACCGTGAACAGCAGGCTGCGATGGGCGGTGAACGGATCCTCGGTCATGCGGTCGCGGCCGCGCCGGCCTGCCCGGGGCGCCTGACAAGCGGGATCTCACACGCCTCGGAGTAGCCCTGCGACGTGATGCCGTTGGCGGTGTTGACCCGGCCTGCCATGTTCGCCCAGGCGATGAACACCGTCAGCTCAACCATCGCCGCCGGGCCGAGCTGCCCGAGCAGCCGCGCGTGCAGCTCGTCGGTGACGGCCGTCGGCGTGGCCGTCATCGCCTCGGCGAACTCCAGCACGTCCCGCTCCAGCGGCGTGAACACCTCCGACTCCCGCCACACCGGCACCTGGCTCGCCTTCGCGAGGTCCAGGCCATGGTGCAGTGCCAGAAAGTAATTCACGTCCAGGCACCAGCTGCAGCCGACCTGCGCCGCCACGACCATGTGCGCGAACGTCTTCAGGCCCGCGTCCACCGTGTCCCACTTCGACGCGCCGGCCGTGAACTCCTGGGTGGTCAAGGCCACCTTGGGGTTGCTGAACGACACTTCGACCGGCTCGGGCATAGTGCCCACCTGCTTGATCAAGGTCTCCCGCAGCTCGGCGGGAACCTCCGCCTTCGGCATGCGCAGCGCCACGATGTCCTCCTGGGACGATTATCTGCTTTCCCATGAAGACACCGCCCCGGGCCCGAGCGTGACAACCACCGCCAGCCCGTTTGCCATGACGGCAGCTTCTGCGGGCAGGCATGCCACGCAGTTCTCCTGCCGATCCAGCGACCGCGCCCTAGCGGCAATGAAAATCACAATCCCGTTACGGGGTTCCCGGCCCCGTTCGGGCCGAGGACACCGAAGATCTCGCCCTGGCGGACCTCCAGGTCGATGCCGTCGACGGCGCGGAGCTCCCCGAACGTCTTGACCAGCCCATTGGCATAAACGCTGGCTACAGCCGTCATCGTCGTACTTCCTCCGCATATCGGATCGGCGCCTGCAGCAACCCTAGGCGGGCCCAGTTTCGCCGCCCCTACATCGCAGTTTCATGGCCCGGCACACGCGTATCCCGGCTGTCATCCACCACAGCGCCCTGGCCCCGACGCCGCACAGCGGCCCGGTGGGTTGACGGGGCGGCACTTACTGTAATATATTTCAACGAGTGGAGAATAGTTCAGCAGACTCGGTGCACCCGGGCCTGCCCGGGGCAGGCGCGCCGCGCAAGCCCTGGCATCAGGTGCACAAGGCGCTGGCTGACCCGCTGCGGATCCGGCTACTGGAGTGGCTGATCGAAGCGCCCCGGTCGGCGCGGCAGCTGGCCGACTGCGCCGGGCTGCCGGCTGACCGCCTCTACTACCACCTTGGCCAGCTGGAGCACGCCGGGCTGATCGAGGTTGCCGACTACCGGCGGCTGGCCCGCGGCAAAGCCGAGCGGGTATACGCGCCTGCGCAGACCGAGCCGCCCGGCGACGACGCCACCCTCGAGGAAACAGCCGCGTTCCTCGGGTCGATGCTGGAGGCCACCGCGATGGACATCACAACGGCATACCAGGCCAGGCAGGCGGGCCGCCGCCGGGAGGTCGACCTGCACCGCGGCGCGCTCCGGCTCACCGATCAGGCACTGGCCGAGCTGCGCGGCCATGTCGAGCAGCTCGCCGCCCGGTTCGCCGATCCCGGCGCAGACGGGACCTGGACCCGCGTGGTCCTGGCGCTCGTCGACCTGCAAGACCGCCCGGATGCCAACCCCCCGCCAGGGAGCCCAGCATGAACGACGCCAGCACACAGCACGACGGCCTGGCCATCCGCGCCTCCGACGCCGAACGAGAGCAGACCGTGGCGCTGCTGCAGCGCAACTTCGCCGACGCCCGGCTGACCCAGGCCGAACTCGAGGAGCGAGCCAGTGCCGCCTACACGGCGCAGACAAGGGCCCAGCTGCGCGATCTCACCGCCGACCTGCCCGCCGTACAGCAGCAGCCGCCACGGACGGGCATGGTCGTGGATCCGCTCCTGCTGTACATCTTGTTGTGCGTCTGTCCCCCAGCGGCCTTGGCCTACTGGCTCCTATCTCTCCGCGATCAACCAGCCACAGCCGGCTCGCGGCAATGTGACAGCCTGCCTGCTGAGCTCGCCATCAACGGCGGCCCTGAGGCTCAATGGTGAGCTGCTGGCTGTGAGTGCGCCCGCCTTGCGACCTTCGGCGGGATGGAGGGTGGCTCCATCCCGCCGAAGCGCGGCGGTTAGCGGCAGTGTGCCGGTGCCGGGGCGGCTTGGGCAGGGGTGCCGTGGATGGATGGCCACCAGTTCCAGCGGCCGAGCAGGGCGACCGTGGAGGGGACGAGCAGGGTGCGGACGAGGAAGGCGTCCATGAGGATGCCGATCGCGAGCGAGGCGAGGACGCTGGTGTACACGCCATCGCCGGGCAGCCTCCCGATCACCCCCGCCGTTATGGTCGGCGGCTCGGTAAACCAAGATGACCGCCCAATGCCACGCTGAACCAGGTGATCTGTTCCCGGCCGTCCGGGCTGTCCGCCAGCGGTGCATACGAGGCATTGCCGTCACCCGCGTCGTCTGGCAGGGGACCGGCTAGTCTGATGGCGGTGACCGTTGAGCTGGCCCTGCTGTCGCGGGTTCGTTATGGCAGCCTGGAGATTACCGGCTCCCGGCTGCAGGCCCTTCTTGCGCTCTTGGCCGAGGACTCGCATGTGGGATGCAGCACCTCCCGGCTGGTGGACGCGCTGTGGCCAGACGAGCAACCCGAGCATCCGGGCAAGGCCCTTCAGGTTCTTGTGTCACGGGCCCGGGCCCGCCTCGGCCCCGGGGTCATCGTCAGCACGCCGGGCGGATACCGCCTCTCGCTGCGCGAGGACCAGATCGATGCCTCCGCGATCTTGCTCAGCGCGTCGGAGAGTGAGAAGCGGTCCCGGGCCGGCGACCACCTCGCGGCGCTCGGGCATGCCGAGGCCGGGCTCGCGCTGTGCGACGGCGCCGCGAACTGGGACGCCGGGGACGGCGACCCGCTGTCCGCGCTGCGCGCGGCACGGGTTCCGGCGTACCAGTCGCTGCTGCGGGCCCGCGCGCTGGCGCTGTCACGGCTGGGGCGGCGGGCCGAGGCGGCAGCACCGCTGGGCGAGCTGATCCTGCGGTGCCCGCGGGACGAGGAAGTCCTGGCCGAACTGCTGCGGTGCGAGGCGGCGACCGCAGGGCCCGCGGCGGCCCTCGCCCGGTACGCCGGTTACCGGCAGCGGCTGCGCGACGAGCTCGGCAGCGACCCGGGCCCCGCGCTGCAGGGCGTGCACCAGGAACTGCTGCAGGCCGACGCGCCCGTGATCCGCCGCGGCGTTCGGCACGAGCCCAACCCACTGCTCGGCCGGGATGACGACATCACCGCCGTGGCCGGCCTGCTGCGCACGTCCCGGGTCACGTCGATCGTGGGCACAGGCGGCCTGGGCAAGACCCGTCTCGCGCACGCGGTCAGCGCCCAGGCGGAGCAGCGCCTCGTGCACGTCGTCGAGCTCGCGGGCGTCGCCGCCGACGGCGACGTGACGGCCGAGGTGGCGTCCGCCCTCGGCGTCGGTGAGGAAGGCGGCAACCCGGTCAGCCGCCGCAGCGCCCTGCCGGGCGTGCTCGCCGGGATCGTGACCGCACTGGGTCCCGGCCCGGCGCTGCTGGTGCTGGACAACTGCGAGCACGTCGTGCATGGTGCCGCCGAGCTGGTGGGTGCCCTGGTGTCGCTGAGCAAGGAGCTGCGCGTGCTCACCACCAGCCGCGCTCCGCTGGGTCTGTCGTCGGAATCGGTGTACCTGCTGCCCGAGCTGGACCTGCCGGCAACGGCCGAGCTGTTCGAACAGCGGGCGCGGGCGGCCCGGCCCGACGCCGACCTGCCCGCGCAGGCCGTGCGGGAGCTGTGCGGCCGCCTGGACGGGCTGCCGCTGGCCGCGGAACTGGCCGCCGCGCGGGTCCGGGTCATGTCGGTGGCCGAGATCGCCCGCCGCCTCGACGACCGGTTCGTGGTGCTGCGGGGCAGCGCGAGGGACGCACCGCAACGGCACCGCACCCTGCATGCCGTGATCGACTGGAGCTGGAACCTCCTCGACCCGGCCGGGCAGGCGGCGATGCGCGCGTTGTCGGTGTTCCCCGGCGGGTTCACTGGCGATGCCGCCCGGCACCTGCTCGGTGCCGACATCCTGCCGGTCCTGGAGCAGCTCGCCGATCAGTCGCTGCTCAAGGTCACCGACACCGCATCGGGCACCCGGTACCGAATGCTGGAGACCGTCCGGGAGTTCGCCGCGGCGCGCCGGGAGGACGCCGGCGAGACCGAGCGCGTGACCGGCCGGTTCCTCGCCTGGGCCCGTGACTTCGGCGTCGCCCACCATGACTCGGTGCTCACCGGCGACGACCTCCCTGCCTTCGAGCTGATCAGGGCCGAGCAGGACAACCTGGTTCAGGCCTTGCGGCACGGGCTCGACCTCAGGGACGCCGGAACGGTCGCCGCGGTGTCGGCCGTGCTGGGCGCGCTGTGGTCGGCCGAGTCGAGTTTCGGCCGGCTGATCGCCCTGGCCGGGGACACGGCCCGGATCCTGCCGCCGTTCCGGCCCGAACCCGCCCTCGTCGAGGCCACCCGGACCAGCCTGGTTCTCGGCGCGGTGAGCGGGTTCCTGCTGCGGGGGCCGAGCCCGGCGCGGTTCCTGGTGGGCCTGCGGCGGCTGCCGCCCGCTCCGCCGGACACCTTCGCCCGGGCCGCGCAGGCCGTGCTGAGCGCGCTGCACGGGCCGCCCGAAGCGCACCTCGCGGCCATGCAGGCGCTGGGCGAGAGCGACCAGCCGCTGGTCGCGGGCATGGCCAACTATGTCGCCAGCTACGCCTGGGAGGAGGTGGGCGACCTGGACGGCGCGCTGGCGGCGGCGCGGCGGTCGCTCGCCGCGTTCGAGCGCCGTGGCAGCGCGTGCGCGTGGCTCCGGACCGCCGCGCATGCCCGGATCGGCGAACTGTGCCTCCAGGTTGGCGAGGCCGGTTCGGCCGACGAGGCGCTGCGTCACCTGAGCGCGGCGCTGTCGGTGGCCGAGGCGTTCGGGGCGTGGTCCACCGCGGACCGGGTGCGCGAGGGAATCGTGGCGGCCAACCTGCAGCGGGGCGCCTATGACGAGGCGGAACGCGAGCTGAAGCTGACAACGCCGCACGGCGCGGACGAGCCCTGGGATATGCCGATGTTCGACACCGTGGCGCGCGCGGAGATCGCGCTCGGCCGCGGCGACGTTGATACCGGCCTGCACCTGTGGCGTACGGCCGCGGCGACGCTGCGGGACACGCAGCGCCCCGGGCCCGGCGACCAGTCCCGCCTGGATCCCTGGGCGCTGGATATTCAGGCGGTCGCCGTGGTGGCCCACGCGCAGCACGGCCGGCTTGGCCTGGTTGCGGAGATCACCGGGGCGCTGCCCGCCGCGCTGTCAGCGCTGACCGCGGATCCGGGGCCGCCGCCCGGGACACTCGCCGCCTTCTATGGCCTCGCCGTCTGCGGCTCGCTGCTGCTGGCCCTGGCCATGACCGACATCGACCGGGGCCAGCGCGCCGGGGACTCCGCCGCCGTGAGGTCAGGAGCGCGGATGATCGCGCTGGCCGAGCGCTTCGGCTTGAAGAACGGGTTCCAGCCGACCATGTCCGCCGCGCGCGCCCGGCGGGCCGCACAGGACGCCGACGGGCCGGCCTACGCCGAGGCCGTGTCGTCGTGCGCGGGCCTCGGCCCGGAAGCCCTGCGCGCCGCCGTCCGCGCCGCGCTGCGGGAACGAACCCGCCTGTGCGGTTGAGGTCCCGCCGGACCAGGACCCGCGCCCACAGGTACCCGGCCCACCGCGCGGCATTGATGGCTGATTGGCTGAGGAGACATATCGTCAGGCGATCTTGCGGTGGTAGGTGACCATGGCGAGCGCGTAGGCGATGATGAGGATGCCGAGGCACCAGGCGAGGGCGGTCCAGATGCTGGTGCCGGCCGGCTGCTGAGCGAGCAGGTCGCGGATCGTGTTGGCGATGGATGTCACGGGCTGGTTGTCGGCGAAGGCGCGTACCGGCCCGGGCATGGTGGCGGTGGGCACGAATGCCGAGCTGATGAACGGCAGGAAGATGAGCGGGTAGGAGAACGCGCCCGCGCCGTCCACGGACTTGGCGGTGAGCCCGGGGATGACGGCGATCCACGTCAGCGCCAGGGTGAACAGGAACAGGATGCCGGCGACCGCGAGCCACGCCAGCGCTCCCGCCCCTGAGCGGAAGCCCATGGCGATGGCGATGAGCACGACGACCGCGAGCGAGATCAGGTTGGCGGCCAGCGAGGTCAGCACGTGCGACCACAGCACGGACGACCGTGCGATCGGCATGGACTGGAATCGCTGGAAGATGCCGCCCTGCATATCCGTGAAGAGCCGGAGTGCGGTGTAGGAGATGCCTGAGGCAATCGTGATGAGCAAGATGCCGGGCAGCAGGTAGGTCACATACGTTTCCGACCCGTGTTTGATCGCGCCGCCGAACACGTAGACGAACAGCAGCAGCAAGGCGATCGGCATGATGGCGGTCGTGATGATGGTGTCCGGGCTGCGCGTGATGTGGCGCATGGACCGTCCCAGCAGGACGGCGGTATCGCCGAAGAAATGCGTGTTCATCGTCGTTCCTTATCTTTCGGCGCGGTCGCTGTCGGCCGCGCTGTCGCTGCTGCCGGTACGGTCGTCGCCGACGATGGCGAGGAAGATGTCCTCGAGGGTCGGCTGTTTCTCGACGTACTCGACTTTGGCGGGAGGGAAGAGCTGCTTCAGCTCGGTGAGAGTGCCGTTGGCGATGATCCGCCCCTGGTGCAGGATCGCAATCCGGTCGGCGAGTTGTTCGGCCTCGTCCAGGTACTGCGTGGTGAGCAGCACCGTCGTGCCGCGCCCGGCGAGTTCCCTGACGGCCTGCCACACCTCGAGGCGCGCCTGGGGATCGAGCCCGGTCGTCGGCTCGTCCAGGAAGATCACCGGCGGATTCCCGATAAGGCCCATCGCGATGTCCAGGCGGCGGCGCATGCCTCCGGAATACGTCGACACCCGTCGCTGCGCCGCGTCGGTGAGCTGGAAGCGGGCCAGCAGGTCATCCGCGATCCGGCCGGCGCCCTTCAGGTGCCGCAGCCGCGCCGCGAGCACCAGGTTCTCCCGCCCGGTGAGAATTTCGTCCACGGCCGCGAACTGCCCGGTGAGGCTGATGGACTCCCGCACCTGCGCACCCTGCGCGGCGACGTCGAAGCCGTTGACGGTGGCCGTCCCCGCGTCGGGCTTGAGCAGCGTAGAGAGGATGTTCACGACCGTGGTCTTGCCCGCGCCGTTGGGGCCCAGCAGGGCGAAGATGCTGCCCCGCGCCACGTCCAGGTCCACGCCGCGCAGCGCGTGCACCTCCTTGTATGCCTTCTCCAGGCCCTGCACGTGGATCGCCTGGGCCGATTGTGCTGTCATCGGTTGCGCCGTCATCGGGATGGCCCTTCACTTCCGGTGTCTTCGCCGCCGGCGCGCTCGATGGCGCTGGCCAGCCGTCTTAGCCCGGTCGCGGCGATCGCCGACCGGGATTGGTTGATGGTCATGGTTGCCCTTCTTCTCCAGTGCCGGAATCGAGTCAGGCGCGGTGGATGGTGATGTCGCCGTAGGAGGTGTGGCCGCGCACCTCGACGGTCTCGCCGGCCTCCTCGGGCCCGGTGGCGTTCTGCGGCAGGTTGTGGACGTGCCCGTGTCGGGTGTTCACTTCCAGCCTGGTGGCGGTGCCCTGGGCGATGCCGATCTCCAGGCCCCAATTCGATGCCGTCAAGGACGATTTGCCGCCGAACGACCTGCGCAGCCCGGTGGCCGTGATCGCGGTGGTCACGCCCCCTCCTTCCGCCGTCACCGTGGCCGGACGGCCACGACCACGTCCAAGGTGCATGCAGCGGGATTTATCGCGGTTTCACGGCGGTTTCATTCGCTGGCCCGGGTGCTCGGCGATCCGTACCGCACGGATACCGGGACCATGCCAGGTGCCTCATCCCTGGCCTGTGGTGGGCTGATGCCATGGGACCAGAGCCGACAGCGGCGCGGTCCGGCTGGAGGCCTTCGGCCCGATGCGCATGACCGCCGCGGTCGAGGATGACGCCGAACAGGTTGTTCTGGCGTCAACATTTCCTAAAGTGGGGCAGAGACTTCCGGCATTGCAGTGCAGCAATTGACTGTGGCGTCGCGGGTCGATCAGTCTGTTCTCGGCCAGTGATGGCCAAGGTAGGGATCCGGGAAATCTTGCGCCCATCGGTCCAGGATCTTTGCCAGGGCTGCAGCTTGCCCGCCTCCCGCTGGCAAGTTCCTCTTCTGGACAAATACCGGCGCTACATCGCGCTCCGCAGCAAAGTCCGCGACGTTTTCGGTCACGACTGCCCGCCCTTCTGCCCGTGCAGTTGCGGCGACTTGCGCATCATCAGCTGCCCTCAGGCCCACCTCGCCGACGTGGACGGCGTCCTGACTGTAGGTATCGCGCAGTAGTTGGGCTGTGGCTACCGGGAACATCTCATCGATCAGGAACGACGTCACGCCAGGAGCGATTCGCGTTGCCGAGCCATCCTGCGGCTTCGTTCGGCCATGTCCCGGTTGTTGCCGATCCGTTCCCGGATCTCGCCTGCGTGTTCTGCGGCATAGTCCAAGGCGAGGCGAATGAGCCGGGGATGCAGATCCGACTCAGCGGCAAGGAGGCTGATCCGGTGCTCCTCGCCACCCTCCAGCTCCTGCAGGCGCGCGACAACTTCCCACACATCCGGGCCTGCGGCCAGCGCTGCGCGGCGGTCATGGGCGGGCCCCCGGAAAATGATTCCCGGGTAGTCAAGCTGGCCGGTTCCCTCAATGATGAGTTGATCCAGCAGCGCTGTAGCGGTCATGCCCTCGCGGGCGGCGCGTGACGCCAGGCGAGTCCTTGCGTCGTCGCTGATACGGAAGGATGTGCTTGCAGCCACGGCAACCTCCTTCATCCACAGACCAGTATACCGCAGCGTAGCTCTCCTGCACTACAGGCT
Organism: Streptosporangiaceae bacterium; assembly: GCA_019239975.1. Classification (GTDB taxonomy): domain Bacteria; phylum Actinomycetota; class Actinomycetes; order Streptosporangiales; family Streptosporangiaceae; genus JAFAZE01. The sequence continues at coordinate 47,144 of JAFAZE010000088.1, read as the reverse complement.
GCTGAGTTGAGGGATGGCACGCACCTGCTGGCCGCCGGACCTCCGGACCCCGGCCTCTTGCCCAAGCCCGGCACTACGCTCAGACCGCCCCCAAACCGGGGAACTAGGGCCGTTTCGGGCACAACCTCATCCTCCCTGCCGAATATGCACGGTCAGCCGGCTTCCGTGCCGCTCAAGGACTGTGCGCCGATCCGGTTCGGCGCGCTCCCACTGGAGGCTTCACGTGGGGGTGGGTGCTCCTGCCTGGGCCTAAAAGTGAGCGGTCTGTGGAACCGTCGGCTTTCGTGCAGGTGTCACGTCAGGTGGCGGATGTGCCGGATTGCCGAATGTAGCTATTTAGGGAGCAAGGCGACGGCGCCGTGCGGCACCGCTGACCTGGCGTCGCACCGGGCTGAACCTTGCCGGCCCGCCCGGGCCCGCCCGGCGCACGCGGGGCCGTATGCCTGCGAAAGCCTAACCGGATGGCTCATCTGGCCGCGATGGAGGTCCGGGACACGCGGATACTGGTCTGATGACCGATCACGAACCGCCTCAGGCAGGCGATGTGCCGATGCCAACGGACGCATGACCAGCGGAATCGTCCGGCGCGGTGACCGGCTGCTGCGGCCGATGGGTTCGTGGTCACCCGCGGTACACGAGTACCTGCGGCATCTGGAAGCAGCGGGGTTCGAAGGTTCGCCACGGATACTCGGGACCGAAAGCGACCGGGAGGTGTTGACCTATATCGACGGCGACGTCGCCATGGACCCGCTTTGGCGGCCTGGACATGGGCACCGGCTCCCGCCGTATGCCAGAACTGGAGCTGCCCTGCGCACCGCGGCGAAGCTGATACGCAAGCTGCATGTGGCGTCGTCCGACTTCCGGCCAACCGTCACCTGTTACCGCTTCCACCCGTATCCGCCCACGGCCGGGGAGATCGTCTCTCACGGCGACCTCGGCCGCGGAGAGCGCCTGTGTCCTTCGTTAGTGCAATTGAGGCACCGGAGTCCCGCTGATCAGGGAGTGCCTCACTTTTGCTGGCAGGGGAAGCGTGCCTGGTTGCCATTAGAGCTGGGGTAAATGATCAGATGCCCGTACGAGCTAGGAGCTGCGGTGAAGGCGCCAGCATCAGAACCTGCGGAAGTCGGGGTGGTTGTCGTGCCAGAACACCAGCACGACCTTGCCGATGATGCTCGAGCCCTTGACCGGTCCCCAGTAGCGGCTGTCGCATGAGATCGCCCGGTTGTCGCCCAGCATGTAGAGCTCACCTGGCGGCACCCGGTAGGGGCGCTGGCGGCTCGCACCCGGTATCGGCGTCCCGAGCGGGTCGTCGTGTGGCAGGTAGGGCTCGGCGAGCAGGCGCCCGTTCACGTAGATGCTGTTGCGCAACGAGTAGATCGTCTGCCCCGGCAGCGCGATGACGCGCTTGACCAGGTCGCCGCCCTGCGCGCCGCCGCAGTGGTCGAGCGGCGGATGACTGAACACCACGATGTCGCCCTCGTGTACGTCATGCCAGCTGAAGAACGCCTTCCGGACCAGGATCCGGTCGTACACGCCGAGCGTCGGCACCATCGACGATGAGGGGATCCAGAAGGTCTGGAACGCGAACGTCCGCACCAGGCCGCCCAGCAGCACCGCCACGAGGATCGTGACGGTCGTCTCGGTCAGCGCCCGCCTCCACCGCCGCCACCGCCGCGGGCCTGCCCCGGTAGGGCCGGCGTCAGCAGGACCGGCCATGCCCGGCTTGCCAGATGACCACCTGCGGGCGGCTGATGGCGGGAGTCACGCCCGGAACGAGCTCAGGCGGCCCAGGTCGGCAGTGCGCGTGCCCTCGGGTCTGGCTCGTGCTGGCCGCTCTGGCCGGCGCCGCCGAGGCCAGTAGCCCGGCCGAGACGCCCAGCGAACAGACCGCGACCAGCAGCGCGCACGCGACCGCGGTCAGGCGCGGGCCGGGGCGCAACGTAAGCCGCTCCCGTGCTGCGCCGGCCAGGTAGCTCCAGGCAACCGAGCCCGCCGGGGTTCCGTCGTTGATGAGCAGCGCGGCCAGTTCGGCGGCCTCGTCGCCGTGCCGCTGCCGCCAGCGGGCCGGATAGCACCGCAGCACGGTCTCGACCAGCCGGGTCGCCCGGGGGTCATCCATCAGATTCCGCCCAGCTGCAGCCGCAGCCGCCCGGCCGCGCTGACCCGCTCAAGCGAATCGAGGTGCAGACGGAGCGCGGCCGCCCCCGGCGCGGTGATGCGGTAGGGATGTCGCCGGTCCTCGGCGGGCAGCGGCTCGATCAGGCTAAGCCGCTCGAGCCGGTCCAGCGCGCCGTAAAGCGTGCCCGGCCCAAGTTCGACGCCGGCGAGCTCCTTGATGTCCCGGATCAGCGCGTAGCCGTGCTTGGGTCCGTCCGCGAGGCTGACCAGGACCAGTACCGATGCCTCGCCGACCCGGCGCAGCACGTCCTGCCCGGCCCTGTCGTTCCGCTTGTTCACAGCCATTCGCCCTCCTAGTACGTTGGCCAATATATCAGTCAACGTAGTAGTCGCGCCAGGAGTGGTGACAGAAACAGCGGGCGTGCTCCAAGCGAGGAGCACGTGCAGGCGCGACTGGTGCGCCTCGATTGGCCTGCTGGTTCACGGGGGAATTCGCAGAGCGATCCTGTCCGTTTTCTTCCCTCTGGAGAGGGCACGGCAGGCGAGCATCAGGCGCATTACCACTCACCGGCGCCGGTACCGTCCGCCCATGCCGCGATGAAGTGTGCCGCGCTCATAGCAGGAGCCAGAACTGGATGTTCTGCGCACGGCGCACGGTTGATCGGCTTGGTTCTCAGCGGTGAGAACGCTCGAGGCCGTCGGCCCGGGCCATGGCCGCCAGGCTCATCGAGTCCGCCCAGGCCCGCTGGCGTGCGGTCAGCGCGCCGCATCCAGTCGCGCTCGTCCGAACCGGCGCTATCTTCATCAACGGCAACCTCCTCGAACGACCCGACGAGGACGCCGCCCAGCAGTTCCCGGCTCGCCCTCACAGTGAGTGGAGTGTTCGTGACCGAATACCGTGCTTCCTTTGACGCTGTCATCAACTTCAGCAACGGTGGTGACCTGACCGTTCATGGGTTTCGCGTCGATGTTCCCGGGCCCGACGCCGGCGAGGCCCAAATCGCCGCGTTGTTCGTCGCCTCGCTCGGCCTGGCGATGATGACGGACACCGTCGAGCTCAGCAACGTCGAGGTCTTCACCGAACCACACAAAGGGACACGGGGAGGACCATCGGATCACATGACCCGCCCAACGGCAACAGGTGGACGGTTCGTCGAACTCGGCCACGTAATCCGCGGCGGCATGATCACCTATCCGGGACTTCCCGGACCGCAGATCAATCCCTATATGACCAGGGAAGCGTCGCGTGAGCACTACGCTCCCGGCACCGAATTCGCCATCGAACAGCTCTCGCTGATCGGCAACACCGGGACCTACCTCGATGCGCCCTATCATCGCTATCCCAACGGGGCGGACCTCAGCGCCATCCCCCTAGCCCGCACCGTCGATCTCCCCGCCGTCGTCGTGCGAGTGACCGGCGCCAATCAGCACGGTATCGACATGGGCGCACTGGCCGCACATGACGTCCGGGGCAAGGCCGTGCTGTTGCACACCGGCGACGCAGCCCAGTTCGGAACGCCGGCCTACGCCACGCAACGCCACTTCCTCACCCGTGCCGGCGCCGCCTGGCTCGTCGACCACGGCGCCACACTCGTCGGCATCGACGGGCTCAACATCGACGACACCGCCGACGGCGAACGGCCCGCACACACCCTGCTGCTTGCCGCCGGCATCCCCATCATCGAGCACCTGACCGGCCTGGACCAGCTGCCCCCAGCCGGCGCCCGATTCACCGCCGTGCCGCTGCGTATCGAAGGACTCGGCACCATCCCCGTACGCGCCTTCGCGCGACTATCCGAATAATCACCCGGACACCACACCCTCGACTTTCGCAGTTCCGGGATGGCCATATCTGCGGACGCAGCCACAGTCCGCGGCGCAAACGATAATCACACAGGTGATCGGCGTCAGCGAGCTGACTGTTCGTGCGGGACAGGCGGCCTGGTGACCGGGACGATGCGGATGAGGGCATCCAGGCCGGTGAAGCCGGCAGGGTTGGTCGTGTACAGCGGCAGGCCCTCGGCGATTGCGGTGGCGGCGATCATCAGGTCGACGGCCCTGCCGCGTGGCTTACGGCCTGTAGCGATGACGGCCGCCGTCACGCGGCCGAATCTGGTGCTACCCTCAGGCTGCTGTTGGCACCGATCTCGTCCTGATCGTGGTCGGCTGCCTGCCTTGGCCGCGGGCAGCTCAGCTCCCGGCCGTCTTCCTCACGGGCGAGCCGAAGCGAATGACGTTGCCATCCGGGTCGGCGACGGCGCCTTCGTGCTGGCCCCACTCCATGTCCTGCGGTGGGTGAACCTCGGCGCCTGTGGAACGCCACGCCGCTGCCAGGTCGTCGGCGTCGTCGACGAACAGGTATGCCGAGCCGGTGCGGCGGTCGTCGTGGGGCACGACATCAAGGTGGATCTCGATGCCGTCGCGGCAAGCGAAGCCGTAACCGCCTCCTGCGTACGCGCGGACGGTGAAGCCGAGTCGCTGGTAGTGCCCCATCGCCACATCGAGGTCATGGACGGGGAAGATCGGTGCTATCCGTTGCAGGGTGCCCATGACCTCAGCCTCGCACGAGACGAAGACGGGCGAGTGCGGCGGCTGGCGACTGAGTGGGCGGTGCGGGGGTCAAGGGGTTTTCAGGTGTCCCGTCGCCGTCGTCCGGCCGGTGCGGTCGCGCACCCGTGTGACGATTCCGTCCTCTGTCAGGGCAGTGGCCCGTGTACGACCAGGCCCGGATAGCCCTCGGTGTCGCGGGCGAAGTCGCGGTCGTAGTGGATGCGGTGGGCGTTGTAGGTCAGGGCGGAGAACCTGAACAGCAGGACCGGTGTGGTCTCGAGCTCGAGCCGTCCAACCTCGCCGGGCTCACGCCGCGGCTCAGGCGGCTCCCCGGCCGCATCCGCGGCGTCGGCAACAGGAGGCCGTGCGGGTTTCCGGTAGACGATGTCCCGTTCCTCCACAAGCACGGCCCGCCCGCCCTGCTCGTAGCTGTACCTGTGGGTGACGAAACGCAACGGCCCGCTGCGGCCGTTCTTGGTGACGTCCCCGGCAACCGAGTGGGTCCTGGCGGTGAGCCGGCCCGTGACCAGGGGGCGGAGCAGCCGCACCCGGCCTCCCGCGAACATGCGCGCGGTCAGCTCCTCGCCGGGGCGCACCTCGCGCTTCGGGTGCCCGTCGGTCCCGAGATCCCGCTGCGCGGGACGCTCCAGCAGGTACAGCCAGTGCCAGAGCAGCGGCAGGGCGAGCCCGTCCGCGTACGGCGGGGGAGCGGGGACCCCAGCAGGCCGGCGAGCGCGAGCGCGGGAACCTCCGGCAGAACTTCGGCCCGCGGCTGGCTGGCCGGCGAGTCGGCCCGCGAGCCGGCCGCGGCGACGCCACCGCCGCCCGGGCGGGCAGCCAGCTCGGCGATGATCCGCTCGGTGTGCTGCCCGGCGGCGGGTACTTCCCCGATGACGTCCGGGCCGCCGTCCGGCAGCAGCGGTGACCGCAGGGCGCGTACCAGGCCGCCGGGCGTTGCCACGTGCGCCCACCGCCGCCGGGCGGCGAGCTGAGGATGGGTTTCCAGGTCGGCCGGGCTGCGCACAGCGGTGCTGGCGATACCCGCGGCGTCGAGCCTTTCCCGGGCTTCCGCGAACGCCATGCCGGCGAGAGCGTTCTCGATCACGGCCTTGAGCTGGTCCGCGTTCGCGACCCGCTCGGGGTTGTGCGCGAACCGCGGGTTGGTGGCGAGGCCCGGCTGCCCGAGCACCTCGGCGCAGAGGCGTTCCCATTCGCGGTTGTTCTGCACGGCGAGGAAGATTTCCTCGTTCCCGGCGACCCGGAACGGCCCGTAGGGGGCGATGGTCGCGTGCCTGCTGCCGGTCCGCTGCGGCGGCTGCCCGCCGTAGGCGCCGTAGGCGCCACCGGGATCCATCAGGTCGAGGGCGATGCTCTCCTTGCCGCGGTTGAGCCAGACGAAGTAGCTGGCCTGGCCGTTGACCGTGCGGTCGTAGCCGCGGGCGAAGTCCCCTGCTCCCGGCCGTTCCACCTTGATGACCCGCGCGCCGAGGTCGGCGAGGTGGCGGGTGGCCGGCGGCGCGGCGACCGCCTGCTCGATCGAGACGACCGTAACCCCGGAAAGAGCACTCGACGCAACCCCGGAGAGCGCTGCCGGGCCTGTCACGGCGCGACGCTTCCGCGCTCGATGAGGCCGCGGGCGATGACGTTGCGCTGGATCTCGTTGGTGCCCTCGCCGACGATCATGAGCGGCGCGTCGCGGAAGTACCGCTCGACGTCGAACTCGGTCGAGTAGCCGTAGCCGCCGTGAATGCGGACCGCGTTCAGCGCGATCTCCATGGCGGTCTCCGAGGCGAACAGCTTGGCCATGCCCGCCTCGAGGTCCGCGCGGGCGCCGGTGTCGTAGACGCGCGCCGCGTGCCAGGTGAGCTGCCGGGCGGCGGCCAGCTTGGTGGCCATGTCCGCCAGGTAGTTGCCGACCGACTGATGCCGCCATATGGGGACGCCAAACGATTCCCGCTGCTGAGCATAGGCAAGCGAGTCCTCCAGGGCGGCCCGGGCCACGCCGAGGGCACGCGAGGCGACCTGGATGCGCCCGATCTCCAGCCCGCGCATCATCTGCGCGAAGCCCTGGCCCTCGCGGCCGCCGAGCAGGCTGGAGCCGGGAGCGCGGTAGCCGTCCAGGATGATCTCGCAGCTCTCCACGCCCTTGTAGCCCAGTTTCGGCAGGTCGCGGGACATCCGCATGCCGTCGCCCGGCTCGGCGAGCAGGATGCTGATCCCCGCGTGCGGCGGGTCGGCGCCCGGGTCGGTCTTGCACATCAGCGCGATGAGCTGGGACCGGCGGGCGTTGGTGATCCAGGTCTTGCTGCCGGTGACGATGTACTCAGCGCCGTCGCGGTGCGCCACGGTACGCATCGCCGCGAGGTCCGAGCCGCCGCCCGGCTCGGTGAGCGCCATCGCCGCCCGGATCTCGCCGGTGGCCATCCGCGGCAGGTAGCGGTCCTTCTGTTCCTCGGTGCCGAAGGTGAGGATGAGCGTGGCGACGACCGTGTGCCCGCCCATGGCACCGGCAAGGCTCATCCAGCCACGTGCCAGTTCCTCGGTGACGGCGGCGAAGCACTGGGCCGGCACGCGCGCGTCCCCCCACGGCTGCGGAATGGCCAGCCCGTAGATGCCCAGCCGCTTCATCTGCTCGATGAGCTTGTCCGGGTAGGCGTTGGCGTGCTCGAGTTCCCGGACCACCGGCTTGACCTCGCGGTCGACGAACTCCCGCACCAGCAGGACGATCGCCGCCTCATCCTCGGGCAGTTCGAGCACGGCGCGCCTCACATCTTTTGTCATATTCAAGATCTTTCTACGGAACGGACGCTGGCTAATGTCTCAGGAACCATTCCCGGTCACGGGCAGGAGGGCGGGAAACCGCCGCCCGAGTCCGCGCGGCCCGCCGCGCTCGGCACCGGTTGTCCGGGCAGCCTCCCCGAGGCTAGGGGCGGCAGGCGTCGCGCCGATGGCGGATGGAGTGAATCTCCACCTGATACTGCCGCTCAACGCCGAAGAAGAGCCGCGGGTCGTTCAGCCCGGCCCAGACGCTGAACGTTACTGTCCCCGTGCCGTGATCCTGTCGCATACTGGTCCGGTGGAACCGGCAGCTGATTCCGTCGGGGGGCAGTTCCAGCTCCCAGCGGGCTGCGGGGGGCCGGCGCGTCGCCCGCCGTTAACAGGGCCATCCGACGAGGCCTTGCACCGGCTGGCCGGCTGGTATGCGATCGCCCTGCGCCTCGGCGGCACGGTCTTGTTCACCGCGGTAGCCGTGCTGGCCGCAACGGAGCAGATCTCCGGCTGGTGGCTGGGCGCGCCGCTGACTGCGCTGTGCTTGTGGTCAGCCTTCTTCACCTGGCGGGTTCGGCGGTCCGAGCTGACGCCCGCGGTGGTACTGGCCGACGCCGCGGTTGTCTCGGCGCTGGCGCTGGTGCAGCAGCACCTAACTCCAGCCGTGCTGATCAGGGACAACACGACCTGGATGCTCCCGCTGGCCTGCACGTCGGTTTACATCCTGCAGATCGCGCTGCGGCCGTGGCTCGGGCTGCTGGGGGCCGCGATCGTGGTCATCGCCTATGGGCTCGGCGCCGGCCACCTGGCCGATGCGTGGCTGCTGGCGGTGGAGACGATCGTCGCCGCCGGCCTGGTGGCGGTGATCCGCGGCGGCGCCCGGCAAGCGGACGCGATAGTCGCCGCCGGCCTGGAGACCGAGCGGCGGATCCGCGCCGAGGAGGCGCGGCGCGCTGACGAGCGAGAGCAGCACCGCCAGCTGCACGACACCGTCTTGTCGACGCTGACCATGGCCGCGGCCGGCGCCTTCGCCGAACCGTCCCCGGCGCTGACCGCGCAGGCGGCCCGGGACCTGCGCGTGCTGCAAGGGCTCGCGGGCGAGCCCGCCGTGCCGGGCGGGCTGGCGCCGCTGACCGACCTGAAACCGAAGCTGGAGCGGGCCGCGGCCAGCGTCGAAGACCTGGCCGTGCGGCTGGAGCTCGTCCCGGCTACGCTGCCGTCTCCTGTCGCCGACCAGCTCGTCGCCTGCGTCGGCGAGGCGCTGCGCAACGTCGGGCGGCACGCCGGAACCGGCCAGGCGGAGGTGACAGTCACCGGCGGCGCGGGCTGGGCGGTCGTCAAGATCACTGACCGCGGCCGGGGGTTCGACCCGGCCGCCACCCCGCCGTCTCGCCGGGGCATCCGCGAGTCGATCACCGGGCGGATGCTGGCGGTAGGCGGCCGTGCCGTGATCGCCAGCCGTCCCGGCCTGGGCACGATCGTCACCGTGAGCTGGCCGGCATGACCGTCGTGCAGCCGACGGCGCTGATGTCCGGTCGCTATCAGCGGGCCTTCACCGTCGCTGTGGTCTTCCTGGTCGCGGGCTGGCATCTCGCCGGAGCGGGTGGGCAGCTGCTGCACAACCGGTCGGCCTACGGCTCGTTCGCCTTCCAGGGCGCCATGTGGCTGGTCATGGCGCTGGCGATCACCGTCGGGACGGTCCTGGTGCTGCGCGGAGCGCCCGGCGGGCGCCTGGCCTGGGCGGTGGCCGTGACCGCGCTGGCCGCCAGCACGGCAGCGGCGGCGGCCAGCCCGCCCGGCCAGATGCTGGCGGTCAACTGGGCGTGGGGGAGTGCCGGCTGGACGGGCGTCCTCGTGCTGCTCCGCCGCCGGTTCGCCGAGCTTGCGTGGTTCCTCGCCGCCGAGGCCCTGGCCACCCTGGGTGTGCAGGTGCGGGACGGGCTGCACCGCACCGACCTGGCTGGGTTCCTGGCGGTGCTGGCCTGGTCGACCGGCGCCCAGGTGGCCATCGCCGCCGGGGTCAGGGCGCTGGATGCCGCCGCCGGCCAGGCCGCCGCGGCGGCACGGAGTGAGCATGCCGCGCGCGAGCGGGCGGCGATCGCGGAGGTCATCCGGACCGCCCGGCACGCCCGCTGGCTGGCGCTGCAGGAAAGCGCCGTCCCGCTGGTCGCCGAGCTGGCGGCGGGGACGGCGGACCCGGGCGACGCGCAGGTGCGCACCAGGTGCGCGGTCCAGGCGGCCCGGCTGCGCCGGCTGCTGGCCGAGGGCGATGAGGTGCCCGGATCGCTGGTGCATGAGCTGCACGCGAGCGCCGACGTGGCCGAGCGGCGCGGGGTTGCCGTCGAGATCGAGACGGCCGGGCTGCTGCCGCAGGTGCCCGGCCCGGCCCGGCGGGTGATCACCGACGCTGCCATCGCGATTCTCACTGCCGCGCGCAGCCAGGCGCGGATCACTCTGGCGGCGGTGGCCGCGGAAATCGCCGTCAGCTTTGTCGCCGATACCGGCGCGGCCGTCCGGCTGCCCGCGGTCGGCGAGGGGGTCACCATCCAACAGCAGCAAGACGGCGGCATGCTCTGGGCGGAGGCGCGATGGAACAGCCGGTGACGGTGGCGATCATCGAAGACCACCCGGTCGTCACCGAGGGGGTGGCGTCCTGGATCCGATCCGACCCCGGCCAGCGGGTGCGGCTGGTGCGGACGGCGCGCGACCTGACCGGGCTCCGCGCCGTGCCGTGGCCGCTGGCCAATGTGGTCATCCTGGATCTGGAGCTGTCCGGCGAGCTGGTCACCACGCAGATCCCTGGGCTGGTGGCAGCCGGATACCGGGTGGTGGCATTCTCCGGGCACAGCGATCCGGCGATCGTGATGGAGACGCTGGACAACGGCGCGCACGCCTACGTGTCCAAGGAGGAGGGCCGCGACCACCTGGTCGAGGCCGTGCTGGCGGCTGCCGCCGACCGGCCGTACGTGACCCGGTCGCAGGCAAGGGCGATACTCGCCGACCAGCGCCCGGCCCGGCCGGCGCTGTCGGAGCAGGAGCGGCAGGCGCTGCTGCTGTGGTTCCAGGGCATGTCGAAAGCGTCGGTCGGGCGGCGCATGTCGATCACCGAGAACACGGTCCGGCAGTACATCAGCCGCGCGCGTGCCAAGTACGCGGCCACCGGGCGGACCGCGCCGAGCAAGGACGCGCTGCTCGCGCGCGCGATCGAGGACGGCGTGATCAAGCCGGGCGAGATCTTGCCGTACAAGTCATTCGCCCGCGCCGGAGGCGACCTCCCCAGCGAGGGTGCCCCAGGCCGGTGAATGGCCCGGGACACCCTACCCCCCCAGGGCTGCTGGCGCATAAGTCAGCATTCCCGATCGGGGGCGTCAATGTCATGACGCCCGATCGGGTGACACGGCCAGCCCGCCGTTCTTGATCAGATGCTGGCTTGTTTCATCCGCACCGTCCCGGGCAAGGCAGTAACCGGACCTGCGCAGCAATGCCGCTGTGCGCGCCGGGGCGGCCCCAGGGGGCTGGGCCAAGGCAAGGGAGATCAGCCTGGCGTGCCCGGTCCGGTGAGTACAGGCGATCTGCAGGAGAGTGCCATGACCAATCCTGATGCTCCGCGGCACATCGAAATCAGGGATGGCGATCAAACGGTGGCAGCGGCCGAGGTGGCAGCCTCGAAGGAGGCCGGCGGAACCGCTCGCGTGTCGCTGCACCCGGCATCCGGGCATGTGGCCCCGGGCTGCCGGGCGAATCTGGTCGATGCCGTGATCGATCTGCCCGAGGTGCAGGCCAGCGCACGGCTGGAGGCCACCATCCCGCTCGGCGACGGTGAGTTGCTCGAACGCCTGCGGGAGCGAACTGACGGCACGGTCGTACGTCCAGCCGGCTCCACTGCGCTGGTGGACGCCGACGTACCGTCAGGAAGCCAGCCGGGAGCCGGCCAGGAGCCTGGCGGCAAGACGTCCGGCTCGTGAGATCACCGCCCATCCGCCGCGGCGTTGCGCGCCAGTTCCGCGGCTGAGGGGCCGCGGTGGTGATCAGGATCGGCACGTCGGGGTGGAGCTATGATCACTGGCACCCTGAGCTGTATCCTCACGGGCTGTCGGCCGGTGACCGGCTGGCCCGCTATGCGGCTGCCTTCTGCACCGCCGAGCTCAACAGCAGCTTCTACCGCTGGCCCCGGCCATCGGCGTTCAGTGCCTGGCGGCAGCGATGTCCCGATGGGTTCCGCTTGTCGGTCAAGGCGCCTCGGGGCCTGACCCACGGGCGCCGGCTGTACGCACCGGAGACCTGGCTGCAGCGGATCGCGGCGGCCTGGCACGAGCTGGGCGAAAAGCGGGCGGTGCTGCTGGTCCAGCTCGCGCCGTCGCATGAGCGCGATGAGGCCCGGCTGGCCTATTTCCTGAAGCTGGTCCCGGACTGGATGCGGGTTGCGGTGGAGTTCCGGCATCCCAGCTGGCACAGCGAGGAAATCTTCGCGCTGCTGGAGAGGCACCGCGCCGCCTACTGCGTGACGAGTGGCGCGGGCCTGCCGTGCATACTGCGCGCGACCACGGACTTCGTCTACGTACGGATGCACGGCCCGGACCATCATCACCTGTACGCGGGGTCCTACCCAGATGCCAGCCTGATGTGGTGGGCCGGCCGCGCCGGCGAATGGAACGCGGCCGGCCAGGATGTTTACGTCTACTTCAACAACGACGGCAACGCCAATGCCGTGCGGAACGCGCGAACCCTCCGGGCCCTCCTCGACAAGTAACCATCCCGCCGACAGGCCGACGGCGCAGACCGCTGAGAGGCGAGCCCGCATTTTCCGCGGAAGCGCGGAGAAGTCAGCATCCCCGGCCGTGCCGTCGCTGAACAGCAGGCGGAGCACGCGGTAACCGACCACGGCGACGCCCACGACGACCGGCAGGTATCCCCCGTCCACGATCTCCATGCTAACCGTAGTGTCCCGACCACCGGTAGGCACCGCTTTCAACGTGGTGACGCTACGTCTGTGGTCTTCGTCTTTACGCGACCTTGACCGTCCAGTCGCCCACGCGAGCCACGACATCGACTGTCCCGCCGAGGGCCTCGACGTACCCGCGGATAGCGTCCACCTCCGTCACCTTGCCGTGCTCGATCTGCGAGACACGGGCCTGCGAGACGCCCATCATGGCCGCGACCTGGGCCTGGGTGAGCCCAGTGTTCTTGCGCAGTTGCGCGAGCTGGTAGCCGCGCTGCTCGGCGCGCAGCGCGGCGCGGCTCCGCTCGCGCGCTGCCGTCCGTTCCGGGGCGTCCCAGTCCGGGTTCAGCTCGCGCACCTGGCGCTTGGTGTCCTCCCAGCGGACCGCCTTCATTCTTCCTCCCCGCCAACTTCCCGCCGGTAAGCGGCGTACCGTTCCTCAGCAAGCGGGATCGCCTCCGCATACCACGCGCTCCAGCGCCCCGCCTTGTCGCCCGCGACCAGCACTATCGCCTCCCGCTCCGGGTCGAACACGAAAAGCAGCCGCACCTCGGCGTTGCCAGGCACCCGGGGCCGGAGCTCCTTGAGATTATGGATCTTGCTGCCATGGATTCGGTCGACCAGCGGCCTGCCAAGCTGCGGGCCACAGGCCGCCAGCTCGTCGAGCGCCTCCTCAACCTTGTCCGCGGTGAGCGGGTTGTCCTTGCACAACGCGAGAAACCAGTCGTTGACCGGCTCCAGGAGCAAGACCTCCCAGCGCACCTCCTCATTATAACGATTCCTTATGCCGATGTCATCGGCTGGATCCGCAGGCGGCAGAACAGACAAGTGCCCGCGGCAGGCCGCCGCCTCTTGCCGTCACGCTTAGGCATACCGTCATCACAGCACCCACCGCCGACATTTCAGTCCGCACCACGTCACCTGCGGCGGCCCTCAGCTGTTCTCCCAGATCAACCGCCATTCTGCGAATGGAGTCATAATCCGCTATACCGGCATCATCACAACTGCAAGCAGCACCCGGGCTGGACGCTGACCCAGCCGGCGCCGCGCGCGGGCAGGCCAGCCACTTACCAGATGTGACGGCCTGATCCGTGGCCGCCAAGGCCCGGGAACGCGAACGCGGTCATCAGTACGTGAACGAGTACCCGGCGCTTGACGAGACGCCGCACGCCGACACGTACAGGCTGTAGGTCCCGTGCGGCAGCCCCGCGGGCAGCGTGAAGTCGGCGGACTCGGCCTCACCCGGTGCCGACGGCGCCATCGTGCTGAAGTTGTACGAGCGTGCGTAGTACACGTCGCCCGCCGTGTTCTTCAGGTAGACGACCGGGAAGTTCTGCGGATCCTGGTAGTCGTCTTCCCCCGTGGACACGAACCCGGACAGCTGGGTGCCGGTGAGATGGTACGAGCCGTTGCCGTTGGCGCCGACCGAGGTGACCGCCGGCCGCCAGGCGCCCTGCGGCGCTCCGGCGGGGGTGTAGATCCAGTCCTGGCTGCCCGCGGCGGCGAGCACCTGGCCGTTTGGCAGGTTGATGAAGTTCACCGCCTGGCCGGAGGAGTCGGGGGGCTCGCTGATCGGGGTCATCGTGTTCGTGGCCGGGTCGTACTCGACGACCTCGGGCCCGGAGGCGGATCCGCATGCATTGGTGATCCATGAGCACCGGATGGTGTCGAACATCACCTTCCCGTTCGGCTCGGGATCGGCGTAGGAATCATCGACGTAGCTGCCCTGCGGCATGCCGGGTCTCTGCGCCCAGCTCCCGGGCGCGCTGGGCGTGGCGCCGGGGGTGTACACCGCCGAGCCGTTGCCGCCCATGACCAGGATCTTGCCGTTGTACATCAGCGTGGTCATGGCCGGGTCGATGCTGCCGTTCTGGTAGACCGGCGGCGCCGCGGGAAGCGTGATCCACGTCTTGCTGGCGGGGTTGTACCGGTACTGGCCGCCGGCGCTCATCGAGACCACGGACCCATCGGGCAGCGTGACCCAGCCGTCCTCACCGGAGGGAGCCGGCCGCGAGCCCGCGGCGGTCCAGGAGTTGGTGGCGGGACTGAAGATCTGCGTCTGCGCGGCGGAGATGTCGCTGGACACGATGCTGCCATTTGCCAGCGTCGCGCTGCCGCTGTCGTACAGGTTGCCGTAGAGGCCCGGCTGGCCGAGGGTCCACGTGTTGGTCACCGGGTCGTACAGCTGGACGGCGTTGTGGTCGCTCGCCGAGCTGCCCGGGGGATAGGCGTAGATGTATTCGCCGCCCGCCTGGTAGAAGCGCCCGTCCGGGAGGATGTGGTCCTGCGCCGCTCCCATCGCGTACGGGCTCGCGGCCAGCGACTGCCAGGTCCCGTCGGCGTAGCTGCCGTGCGCGTCGGGTACCAGCCTGACCCACTGGTTCAGGCTGGAGCCGTTGGACAGCACCGTTCCGTCCGTCAGCAGCCAGAGGAACGTGGCCGCGCCCCCGCTGTACGGGTTCACCGGCGCCGCCACCCATGTCCCCTGAGCGGGGGTCGGCGTGGGCGTCGGGGTCGGGGTCGGTGTTGGTGTGGGCGTCGGTGTTGGTGTGGGCGTCGGTGTTGGGGTGGGCGTCGGGGTCGGGGTGGGGCTCGGCGGCGGGGTAACCACGCTCCCGGTGCACACAGTGCCGTTGAAGGAGAGCTGCGCGGGAACCGCGTTGGTGCCGGAGTAGGAGCCGTTGAAACCGAAGGTGACGGACGAGCCGGTGGCGACGGAGCCGTCGTAGCCGGCGTTGGCGGCCGTGACGTTCTGCCCGGACTGGGTGTCGGTGGCGTTCCAGATCTGGGTGATCTGCTGGTTCCCGGGAAACGCCCAGGCGGCGGTCCATGAGGTGACCGCGCTGCCGAGGTTGGTGATTGACACGCTGGCGGTGAAGCCGCCCGGCCACTGGCTGACGATGGCGTAGCTGGCCTGGCACCCGGTGGCGGCGCGGGCAGGAACCCCGGCCGCGGCCAGGACGCTCAAACCCAGCGCCGCCCCGGCGGCCACCGCCAGGGCACGGCTGGCGGACCCGCGGGAGAACTTTGCGGCCATCACGACACCTCACTGTGTTGCGGGATTTGTTAGCGCTAACACTCAAAGGTCGCCGCGGTGCCCGTCAACGGAGGGCGCCGCCCGCCGCGCGTGACCGCCTCGCGACGTGGGAAACCCTTTTCCGCCTGGCTGCCGGCGAGCTGAAAGCTACATGGCCGCAAGGACCGAGACCGGCTGGCGGCGCCGTGCAGGGGTGGCCTGTCGGCGGCCAGCCCCGCTCTGACCGGCTGGCGGCGCCGTGCAGAGGTGACCCGTCAGCGGCCAGCCCCCGCCCTCCGGAAAAGCGCTGGCCGGCGCGGGGCACCACGTCCCGTTCGGTTCGATCAAAATGATTTTTCGGAACGGACGGTGGCTCACCATCAGCGATGTGCTGGTGACGGGGGTGGCTACGGCGATAATTCGATAGCGCTGGCGCGCCCGCCCCGGAATCATTGGAATTACCGGGGCGCCGGTGCTGTTCGAGCCGGTCGGGGGATGCGGGAAGGGAGGCCGATGGAGAAGGCGATCCTGCTGGCCGTTGCGGCGAGCTTCTGTACGGCCACGTCCTCGGTGTGCCAGCGCATTGCCGCCAGGAGCAGCGAAACGGCGGGCTTCGACATATGGCTGCTCTTCCGCCTGGCCCGCCGGCCGGTCTGGGTGCTTGGCGTGGCGAGCATGATCCTCGGATTCGTTTTCCAGCTGACCGCCCTGCACTTCGGCGCGCTTGCACTGGTCCAGCCCCTGCTGGCTCTCGAGCTGCTGTTCGTCTTCGGCTACATGGCCGTCGGCGGTTCGCGGCGGGTGAAGGTGCGGCGCCGCGACTGGATGGCCGCGGTGGCCATGTCGGCAGGGATCGGCCTGTTCCTCCGCCTGGCGTGGCCGTCCGGGGGCCAGCTGCACGCGGCCGGCTCGTCGTGGCTGCAGGCAGGGCTCCTGACGTTCGCCGTCGTGCTCGCGGCCCTTGCCGTGGCCTTCGGGCAGGGGAAACGCCCGGGGGCGTCCGCGTCCCGGCGGGCAGCCGTGCTCGGCTGCGCCACCGGGATCGCGTGGGGGTTCGTGGCCGCGGTCATCAAGGAGCTCAGCTCCCATCTGGGTGATGGCGTCGGCGCCGTCTTCTCCAGCTGGTCGGTCTATGTGCTGATCACCGTCGGGGCGGGGACGATGCTCCTGGCGTCACACGCGCTCGCGGCCGGCCCGCTGGCCGCGTCGCAGCCCGGGTTCACCGTTCTCGACCCGCTCTCGGCGAGCCTGCTCGGGGTGTTCCTGTTCGGCGAGCACATCCGTACCGGTGTCATGGACCTGGCCGGCGAGGCCCTGGCCCTGGCCGTCGTCATCGCCGGTGCCGCGGCCCTCAGCCACAGCTGCCTCATCGTCGGCGAGGACAAGGATCCCTCCTGCCTGCCGGCCGGATACCAGCCCGGCTACCAGCAACAGGGCCGCGGCGGGCAGCTCCGCGAGCTCACCCTGGACAGCGCGCCGCGCCGGAATGATCGCGGGTAGTCCGGAGTTGCCGCTCGCATGACAACTGTGGCTTTCATCGGCAGCGGGAAGATCGGCGGGACGGTGGCGCGGCTCAGCGTGGCCGCGGGGCATCAGGTCATGCTGAGCAACTCCCGCGGCCCGGAGACGCTCAAGGATTTCGTGGCGGAGCTCGGGCCGCTCGCCGGCGCGGCGGCCGGCGCGGAGGCGGCCGCGGCCGCGGACATCGTGGTGGTAGCGATCCCGGTGCGCGCGTACCGGGACCTTCCGGCCGGCGCCCTGGCCGGCAAGCTGGTCATCGACACGGGCAACTACTACACGCAACGTGACGGGCATATCGCGGAACTCGACGGCGGCTCGCTGACCAGCAGCGCGTTCCTTCAGCAGCAGCTGCCCGGGGCGACGGTCGTGAAGGCGTTCAACAACATCTACTACAAGCATCTTCAGTCGCTCGCCCGTCCGGCCGGTGCCGCCGACCGTACGTTCCTGCCCATCGCGGGCGACGACGCGGCCGCGAAGTCGGCGGTGACCACCTTCCTCGACTCGATCGGGTACGGCGCGGTGGACGGCGGATCGCTCGCCGACAGCTGGCGCCAGGAGCCCGGCGCGCCGGCCTACGGCGCGCCGTACGGCCCGTTCAGCGACGAGTCCGGCATCCCGGCCGGCGAGGACAAGATCCGCGCCGCGCTCGCGCAGGCCACCCGGTAGCGCCACTCCCCACGCCGTCGATTCCCCACGCCGTCGATTCCCCAAGCCGTCGATTCCCCACGCCGCCGATGTGATCCACGTCATATTCGACTAAATAGGTCGGTTTTATATAGTTATCCGTATGACGTCAACAGCGAGCACAACCAGGCTGGACATCCGCAAGCTCACCGCGCGCATCGGCGCCGAGGTCACCGGCGCCGGGCCGGAGCTCGACCTGGCCCCGCCGGACGTGACCGCGCTGCGCGCGGCGCTGAACGAGCACAAGGCGCTGGTGTTCCGCGATGTCAGCCTCGACGACGAGGGCCAGCAGCGTTTCGCCCGCTACTTCGGCGAGCTGACCACGGCGCACCCGACGGTCCCGGCCGTCGCCGGCGCGCCCAGCGTACTGCCGGTGGACAACGAAAGGGGCAAGGCGAACCACTGGCACACCGACGTGACGTTCGTGCTGAATCCGCCGCAGGCCAGCACGCTGCGCAGCATCACGATCCCGCCGTACGGCGGGGAGACCCTGATCGCGAACGCGGCCGCGGCCTACCGCGACCTGCCGGTCCCGCTGCGCGATTTCGCCGACACGCTGTGGGCGGTGCACACCAACGACTTCGACTACGCGGTGCCGAAGGAGAGCCTGGACGACGCCGAGCGGGAACGGAAGCGGGAGCAGGAGGCGATATTCACCTCGATCAGGTACGAGACCGTGCACCCGGTGGTCCGGGTGCACCCACTGACCGGCGAGCGCGGCCTGTTCATCGGCGGGTTCGCGCGGCGGATCGTGGGCCTGCCGGACGGCGAGTCACGGGACATCCTGCGGCTGCTGCAGGCCTATGTGACCCGGCCGGAGAACGTCCTGCGGTGGAGCTGGGAACCCGGCCAGCTCGTGCTGTTCGACAACCGGATCACCCAGCACTACGCGATCGACAACTATGATGACCTGCCCAGGCGGCTCAACCGGGTCACGGTCGCCGGTGACATACCGGTCGGCGCCGACGGCAAGGAAAGCTACTCGATAAGGGGAGATGCCTCGCATTACTCGCCTGCCCCCGGGGCGCGGGCGGCATGACCGGCCCGGGCAACGGCAGGGGCCGCCGTTTGACCGTCCGTTCCGCCGGGGTCTGTGCAGGGACATATGACACTGTCCCCGACGGCTGACCGGGGGAGTGCCGGCTCTTGACAGGGGCGGGCGGGCGAGGCCAGGCTTCCGGTCAGGCACTACTGCCCGATTCGCGGACGCCCGTACGTTTCGTCGCATACCCGCCTCAAAGTGGAGGTTCCGATGACAACCGCTCCCTCTCCCGGCGCCCAGCCAGTTTCCGGCACGCAGTCAGCGGCGGCAGCGGACCCGGCCCCGGGCGGGCCGGTGGTCTTCCGGAACGCCACGATCCTGACGATGGACGACGCGCACCACATCCTGACCGGGGCGGACCTGCTGATCACGGGGGAGCGGATCGCCGCGGTGGGTCCCGGCCTGCAGGTGCCGGACGGCACCTCCGAGATCGATGCCAGCGGGGGCATCCTCATGCCTGGCATGATCGACACCCACCGCCACATGTGGCAGACCGCCATGCGCGCGTACGGCGCGGACTGGACCCTCACCCAGTATTTCGTCTGGTACTACCTCAACTGGGGCAAGAAGTTCCGCCCGCAGGACATCTACGCCGGAAACCTGCTGTCGGCCATCGAGTCGGTGGAGGCCGGCGTGACCACCACGGTGGACTGGTCGCACGGCCTGCAGACGACCGACCACGCCGAAGCCGCCACCGATGCCCTCGAGGAGGTGCCCGGCCGTTTTGTCCTGGCCTACGGCAACATCCAGCAGGGATCGTGGGAGTGGAGCACGGCGCCCGAGTTCCGTGACTTCTACGTCCGCCGGTTCGACGGCAAGGGCGACATGCTGGGCTTCCAGATCGCGTTCGACATACCCGGTGACAACCCGGCGTTCCCCGAGAAGGCCACCTTCGAGGTGGCCAGGGAGCTCGGCGTGCGGGTGACCACGCACGCCGGGGTCTGGGGCGCGACCAACGACAACGGCATCCGGCACATGTACGAGAACGGGTTCGCCACCCCGGGAACCACCTACGTGCACGCCGCCTCGCTGTCGCCGGACTCCTACCACATCATCGCCGCCACCGGCGGCTCGGTGTCGGTCTCGACCGAAAGCGAGTGCAGCGCCGGCCAGGGTTACCCGCCCACCTGGAAGCTCCGCAACTACGGCATCCCGGTGTCGCTGTCGCAGGACACCAGCGTCTGGTGGAGCGGTGACATCTTCTCCGCCATGCGCGCCACGCTCAACGCCGACCGCGTCATGTGTCACTTCGAGGCGCACCAGGACGAGAAGACCGTCACCAACCACCACCTGCGCGCCGAGCAGGTGGTCGACTGGGCGACCCGCGGTGGGGCGAGGGCACTCGGCCTGGACTCGGTGATCGGCAGCCTCGAGGAGGGCAAGAAGGCCGACGTGGTGCTGATCAAGAACGACGACTCGCCGGTCAGCTTCCCGATCCTGCACCCCTATGGCCATGTCGTCTACCAGGCGCAGCGCGGCGACGTGCACACCGTGGTCGTGAACGGGCGCGTCGTGAAGTATGAGCACCGCCTCGTCGGCATCGACCTGGCCAAGGCCAGGCAGGCATCGGAACAGACGGTGGAGTACCTCAAGAGCGAGCTCGGCGAGCAGGCCTGGGGCGAGGGCATGAACCCCGAGATCCCCGAGCACGAGGTCCTCAACAACCCCTACACCTACACCGGAGCCCCCGCCTGGAAGGAAGAGGACACGACCGCCTGATCGCCGCACGGGTGAGCCCGGCGGCCCGCTGGCCGCCACGCCTCCGTGCCCCTTGCGCACGCACAACGTCTCCGTGCCTCTTGCGCACGCACAACGTCAATCGGGCAAAACGGACAGGCGTCATGTTCGCGGAAACGCGGGGCCTCATACGACACCTAATCTTCCACGATCACGAAGGATGGTGCTGTAGCGGCCAGCGGTGCTGATGAGGTCAGCTACGGGCGTGACTGATGACCCTGATGCGGCGCGACAGCACGGAAGCGGCCAGGGCAGCCGTCTGACAGTGACGGCCGGTACCTTCTACTCAGTGTGGGAAGCTGGCGCGCGAGGAGAGGAGTGCACGCATGGCCGAGGTGGTGCTGTTCCATCACGCGCAGGGGCTGACCCCGGGCGTTGTCGCCTTCGCCGGCGAGCTGCGGCGCGCCGGGCACACCGTGCACACGCCCGACCTGTTCGATGGCCGCATCTTTGGCTCGATCGAGGAGGGGATGGGGTACGCGGGGGAGATCGGCTTCCCCGGTGAGGTGATCGACCGCGGGGTCCGGGCGGTCGAAGGGCTGCCCGCCGGGCTGGTGTACGCCGGCTTCTCGCTCGGCGTGCTCCCTGCCCAGAAGCTCGCGCAGACCCGGCCGGGTGCGCGGGGCGCGCTGCTGTTCTATTCCTGCGTCCCGGTCTCGGAGTTCGGCCCGGCCTGGCCCGAAGGCGTACCGGCGCAGATACACGGGATGGACGCCGACCCTATCTTCGTCGGCGAGGGCGACATCGACTTCGCCCGCGAGCTCGTCGGCCAGGCCAAAGACGCGGAACTGTTCCTTTACCCCGGCGACCAGCACTATTTCGCCGACAGCTCGCTGCCCACCTACGACCCGGACGCCACCGCACTCCTGACCCAGCGGGTCCTCGGCTTCCTCCGCGACGTGGACGACGCCCGCCCGCGCGCCACCGGATGAGGCTGCCCGGCCATCCCGCCGAACCGGGTTTTGGGTGCGATCCGCGCTGTTATCACAGCACGGATCGCACCCAAAACCGGCCAGCCGCGACCCCGCACCCGCAGCCTGTCGGCACCCGCAGCCCGTCGGCACCTGCAGCCCGTCGGCGGTCGCGAGCCCGGCCGCCACCCGTCCACACCCCACGCGAACCCCAGCGACGGGCGGCCCCAGGTGAGCGCCCCCTTTCCGGGGCGCCAAGACCGCGCACCCCACAAGGCCTGACGACTATCTGACCGGGCGCCCTAGCGGCTGGCGAGCAGGATTCCGCCGCGTGCCAGGGCGAGTGCCTCTTCGGCTATGGCGGCCTCGTTGAACGCGCTGCCCGGGCTGGCCAGCATCACGCTGCTGACGGTGATCTGGCCGTCGGACGCGCGGGCGAGGTAGTTGAGCGTCAGCACGCCCGGCTCGCTGCCGCCCTTGAACCAGACGAGCGGGTACCGGGCGCGGTCGAGGCCGATGCCGCCGTCGTTGATGGAAAGCGCGCCGCCGATGCCGCTCATCCCCGGCTTGGCGTTCTCGCGCCACAGGCCGGCGTAGGCGCGGCATATGTCCTCGGGCGAGGCGAACCACTCGATCTGGTTTATCATTTCAGGCCGCGTCCACCCGCTCAGCCTGGAGAGCGGTATCCGGTCCAGGGCCGCCAGCTCGGCGGTGCGCTGCGCACGCGAGCCCGCGAGATAGCCGTCAGCGAGCACCGGGTAGTCGGCGCTCCGGAGGGCGAACAGCTCACGGGTCGTGAGGAAGGGGATATCCCGCTCCGCTGACCGGTTCCGGAAACGGAAGAGCTGGGCCTGCACGGCATCGCGGCCGAGGAAGTGGATCAGGTGGTCGGCCGCGGTGTTGTCGCTGAGGGAGATCATGTAGTCGGCGTACTGCCGCAGGGTCAGCCCGGTGCCTGCCGGCAGGTTCTGCAGCACACCGGAAGGCAGGCTCTTCCACTGCTCGTGAACGGCGAGACCGGTGTTCCAGGACGCCTTGTGGCGGGCGATGGTATGGCCGAGAGCGCCGAGCACATACAGCTTGAACGCCGAACCCAGCGGCCGTGCGGTCGCGGCGCTGACACCGTGCACCAGACGGCAGCCGCGTTCCGGCCCCATCGTCATGGCGGCGAAGGACACTTCCGGGGCGAGCGCGCGCAGCCGCATGTCCAGTTCGTGCCAGCTCCTGGGGGCCGCGACCTGGGACACGCCGAGGGGCAGGACGATCATGATCAGGCCCGACGTGTCGGTCTGCAGCTCGATTTCGAGTGTGCCCACCTTGCTGCTGGCGACGATGGCATGGACGAGATCCGGCTCGCTGAACTGGACCTGCTGGAGAGTGAGCGTGCCCAGCTCCGCGAGCAACTGGTTGACGCTGGCCGGGCCGCCGACCGCCGTGAGGAACTGGCGCGCTACATGCTGCTCGATCTCGGCAGCGGACAGCGGCGCCCGCGCGGAGGCGCCGATCAGCCAGCTCAGCTGGTCCATCGCTGGATCGTGGGCCGGCTGGCTGGACCGTTGGCCGGCCGTGCCGGACCGTTGGCCGGCCGCGCCGGCGGATGCCGTGGAGGGGGGCGCCGACAGCAACAGGGCCAAGCCCATCAGGGCGAGCAGCGCTGCTGCGGTCCGTCCGCGGCGCCGGGTACGTGTCAGTGACATGGGCGATCGCTCCTCACACCCGGGGTCCGCGACACGGGCGGGAAGGAAGCCGGTCGTGAGACGAGCCCGGTGAGCTTGCAGCCCTGTCCGCGGACCGGGAGGCGGCCGGAACCACCGCCTCCCTACCGTACTCCCGCCCACATCAAGATCGGTACTCTCCCGTGAGGCTCAGGGCCCTTGGTGAGGCTCAGGACGCTGTGAGGCTCAGGGCCCTGGTGAGGCTCAGGGCCGCATGCCGGATTCGGCCCAGCTGCTGAAGAGCTCGGTCCGGTCGGCCGGCCACGCGCCGTCGCAGGGCATCGACCCGTCGCGCAGCTTGTCCAGGATGGCCGCCGCGTGCGCGCGGACGTCGTCGTAGGACCACAGGTCGAACGCGAAGCTCATCGACTTCCGGTCGCGCTCGCGGAACAGCGGCCGGACATGCGCCGCGAAGCTGACCGGCTCGCCGGGCTGCGGCGCGGCCGCCGCCACCGGCTCCTGGTCCTCTTCCGCGGCGGCCTCCTGAACGGCCGGAGGGCCGCCCGGTCCCCAGTCCCAGCGCGGAATGTCGCCACCGGGCGCCGGCCCGGGCAGCGCCCCGGCCGCCGGTCCCGTCATCGCCGCCCGGGACTGCCACTCGACGCAGGCCTGCAGCACCGAACGGAACGCGGCGTCGGCCGGAAGCCCGGCCTCGTCGGCCGACAGCGTCAGCAGCGCCACCCACCGGGCGCGCTGCTCCTCGCTGAACTCGCCGCCCGGCTGCGCCGCGGCCATCGGCCGTGCCGCCCCGCCGCCCGCGGCCGCCGCACCCCCATCCGCAGCCGCGCCGCCGCCGTCCGTAGCCGCACCCCCGTCCGTAGCCGGACCGCCGAGCGCCGCGGCGAACCACCTGGCGAGCCGCGCCGGCTGGTCGGCGGGCATGGTCGCGAAGACGGGCGCGAGCAGCGGGTCGGCGGGCACGTGCTTCTCGTACAGCAGCTGGGTCATCCGGGTCAGCGCCGGCAGCCCGCCCGCCCACTCGAACGGGGTCGGGTCGGCGCTGGGTGCCGGGTCGCGGAAGTCCACGTACCAGTGCATCCCGCTGCAGAACGGCTTGTTCTGCGAGTGCCCGCAGCGGCAGAGCGCGTAGTGCTCCCGCGAGGAGCCCTCGGCGCGCGCCTCGTCCTCGCCGGACGCGCCGGCGAGCGCGATGCCGCCGGTGACCCGGTACGGCCCGTCCCTGGTCACCTCGATAACCGGCTCGCGGGCGTTGTCCCAGTCGACGTGGGAGCGTGCCTCGGCGCTGCCGAGCGCGTAGCTCAGCGCGCCCGACGGGCAGTACCGGGTGGCGCGGATGATCTCATCCATCCGGCCTCCGCTGGGGGCGACGAAAGGCTCCGTTCCGCTCCTGAACACCGTGGGCAGCCGGTCGGTGCAGAACCCGGAATGCTGGCAGATGCCGCGGTTGTCGAACACGGTCACCTGCTGGCCCGGGTAGGTGTCCCGGTGGTCGGGAACCCGGGACGGGTCCTTCTCGCCGGAGAAGCCGTTGCCGTGGCAGTCGCCGTCGCACAGCGGCTTGGTCTTCGACTGGCCGCACCGGCACAGCGCGAGCTGCGGCGCGGGGACGGTGTCCTCGCCGAGGTGGCTGCGCAGCCGGGGCAGGTTTGTCACCAGGTACGGCCCGTTGCGGGAGGCCTGGATGGTCACCGGCAGCCCCGCCAGCAGCTCCCGCAGCCGGGCGAGCCGCTGCTCCCGCTCGGCGGGGGGCGCCAGCCGCAGCGCGAGATCCTGCAGCGCCGCGGCCGCCTCGGCCAGCGGCGCCGTCTTCTCGGTCAGCTCCGGCGGCAGGGCGGCCCGCAGCCGGGTGGCCTCCTGCGCGGCCTGCCAGATCTCGCCGTCATTCGGCGGACCCGGCCGCAGCAGCTCGCCGAGGCGCTGCGCGCCGGCGAGCCCCGCCGACCCCGCGGCGACCAGGTCCGCCGCCCTGGCCAGCACGCCGGCGATCTCCTCCGGCTCCGGCCGGCCCTCGCCCGCGGCACGCGCGCCACCGGCCGGCAGGTGCGCGGCGAGCGACGCCGCGATCTCCCGCAGCGCCGCCCGCACCGGCATCAGCTGGCCCATGATGGCCGCGCCGCGCCCGCCGCACAGCTCGTCGCAGAAGTCGGCGGCGATCTCGAGGCGTTCCCTGATCAGGGCCCACGCCGCCTCCCGGTGCGGCAGCAGGTAGTCGGTCTCGTAGAACAGCTCGAAGCTGGGCCCGGCGTTCTTGCCCGGGTACTCCGGGCCGGCCGGCAGCGTGGTGATCAGCGCGCCCAGTGGCTTGAGCACCCGCACCATCAGCCCGACCGTGGCATCGGCCAGCGTCATGAGCTGCGCGTCGGTCTCCTCGGTGTGGGCGAAGAACCGGTAGAACGTCTGCAGCAGGATCTCGTAGCCCACGTTGAACAGGTCCGTCACCCGCGCGGTCAGCGGGTCGGTGATCAGCGGGACCGGTTCCTCGCGCTCATGCGGCCTGACGTTGGCGGCGATGACCTCGCGGGTCGGCTCGAAGCCCGGGTCGGCCGCCCGCAGGTCCAGGTATTCCTGGAGAACGTTCACGAACTGGCCGAAGTGGGCGTTGCGCCAGTGGCCGCGGGGACCTTCACCCTGCTCCAGGATCGTGTCGATCGCCCGCTGCGCGCTGGCCAGGTCCGTCACAGGGACCAGCTCGGGCCAGCCGAACTGGGTCTCGGTCGCCTGCGCCCGCGGCGGCCCGACGAACAGCCACTCCTCACCGAACTTCTCCGCCAGGTGCGCCAGGCCCGCCTCGATGGACCGGTACAGGTGCCCGACCGTGGCGAAGTCCTGGCCGTGCGGCACGATGTCGTGCTGGCTCATCAGCGGCTCCGCCCTGCTCATCGCCGCGAGCCCCTCCGCGTCCTCCAGGTCGTACGTCTCGGGACGCTCGAGGAACATGAAGTGCCTCAGCGCCTGCTCGCCGAACGGCAGCAGGGCGAGCCGCACGCCGGCCGGGTAGTGGTTCGCCGGCTGCGGCAGGTTCGGCCGCACCAGGTGCGGCGCCATCCCGACCGCGGACAGCAGGTTCTGCACGAGCGCCAGGTGCAGCATCTCCTGGGTGGCCACGCGCGCCACGGTCGAGCGCCAGCGGTTGACGGCCGCGAGCTGTTCCTCGGTGAGGCCCTCCGCGGTGGACTGCTTCAGCGTGAACGCCGCGAACAGGTACTGGCACATGATGCCGTGCTCGAGCTCCGCGGCCTCGCAGAGCATGTAAAGAAGCGCTTCCCGGTGCTCGATGACGAAGGGCGCCTCGGGCTTCGCCTTTCCGCCGCGCGTCTCTATCAGCTGGGCCAGCCTGCCGCTGCCCGCCGCCGGCGCGTTCCCGCCTGGAACGCCGGAATCATTGGTTGTGGTGTCGCTCACAAGGTCCTCCCCGTGTGGTCCGCGAGCATGACACCGAGTGAATTGCGCACCTATGGGGCTTGTCAATGCCGCGGCGGCAGACACGATCACGCTGAAAGCTGAATCCGCTGACCGGCAAATCGCGGCGTGCTGGCCGACTATTTTCCGGCCCCGGCGGAGTCAGTACATAGCGAAGCGCCCATAACACCGAGCGGAGCGCCGGAACACGAAGTGGTGGGTGACATGGACGGAGGCACCGGTGGCTGGCTGCTGCGGTGAGCCGTTCTGGCTCGAGCCCTACCCCGACGACGAGCTTCCCGACACCGTGCCCGGGCCGGAGGCCCGCTACGAGCCGAGGGAATCCGTGTCGCTCGCCTTCCTCGCCGCCCTGCAGTGCCTGCCGCCCGTGGAGCGGGCGGCGCTGGTCCTGCGTGACGTGCTCGGCTTCGGTGCCGCCGAGGCGGCGGAGATCCTCGACCGCGACGCCGCCGCGGTCGACGGCGCCCTGGAACGGGCGCGGGCGGCGCTGCCGCCCCCCGGGCATGACAGCGCGCCGCCGCCCGGTTCCCCGGCCGAGTGCGACATCGTGGCCAGGTTCGCGGATGCCTTCGAGTGCGGCGACACCGCCGCCGTCCTCGCGCTGCTGGCGGAGGACGTGTGGCTGTGGATGCCGCCGCTTCCGTTTGGATACCAAGGCAGGACAGCGGCCGGTTACTTCCTTGCGGCCCTCGCCTTCCGCGGCGGGTCGCGCCGGTTCCGGCTCGTGCCGACGCGTGCGAACGGGCAGCCCGCCTTCGGCTGCTACCTGCGCGACGAGCACGCGCCGCTGGCGCACGCGCACGGGCTCATCGTGCTCACGCTGGGCGGCGACCGGATCACGGCGATCGCCCGCTTTCTCGACAGCAGCGTGCTGGGCCGGTTCGGCCTGCCGCGGACCCTGCCCGAGGGATAACGTCACGGGCTCCATGCCGTACCGGCTCATGAGCTCCCGTTCCCTCGCGGGGTCGGGCGGCCGCTCACCGGACCAGAGTTTGTGCAGCTCCTCGAAGTAGGCGTCCATGGCCGGCGCGTGCAGCACGAGCAGCCGCGCGGTCTCCGCTCCCGCGTTGCCGAACGTGTGCGCGACGCCCCGCGGCACCAGCAGGAAGTCGCCCGGGCCGCCGGTCAGGTCGGCGTCCCCGGCCCGGAAGCTGACCTCACCGTCAAGGACGAAGAACGCCTCGGAGCAGTTCACATGCCGGTGCGCCGGCGGCCGGCGGCCACCCGGCGGCAGCGTCCGCTCCATCAGCGAGAAATCCCCGCCGGTCTGGGCGGAAACCGCCTTGAACGCCATCAGGCTGCCCCGCGCGGTGAACAGATGCCCGTCACCAGGTCGCACAATCGACGTTTCTGTCACCGTTCCACCGTAATGTGCCGGGGAGCCGCCGTGGCCAGCTCCCCGGCACACCCACGCCTACGGTGCCGGGGCGCTCCAGATGTAGGTTCCCCAGTTGCTCAGCGTGTCGCGGTACCCACCGGGGACCATCTCGGTGGCCATGAACACCCGGTTACCGTCGACCGCTCCCATGGAGTAGTCGCCCCACCGGCAGCCCCCGTAGCTGGGGCCGACGAAGGCCGGGTAGCAGGTGAAGCTGTCCTCGGGGGCGGCGCCGCTGGTCGCCTCGATCACCGGCCCGGTGGGGCCGTTCGCGCCGTACGCGATGTAGCCGGGGCTCGGGTAGTTGTCCGGGCCGCTCAGCGAGAACAGCAGATACCCGGTGCCGCGGGAGTTCACCGCCGTGTACGGGTACAGCAGGCTGGTGTTCTTCACCGCCACGACGCCCTGGCGGACGACGCTGGCGGACAGCGACGAACCGGAGAACGCCGGCTTGAGGATGAACCAGTCAACGGCGTCGCTGCCGCTGGCCGTCCCGGTGTCGAGCTGCGCGTAGATGTGGCCGTTGCTGTACATCGGCTCCATCTCGGCGTCGAAGTCGGCCTGGAGGCCGCCGGCCGGCTGCTGGAACGCGTTCCCGAGCGGGCGGAGCCCGGCCTTCTGCGTGGCGTCCGGCGGCTGCGAGTACCCCTCGGTCGTCACCTCAGCCCGGTACAGGCTGGGCGGCGTCGGCGCCGGGGAGGCGAGGTTGGAGGTGTCGTTCAGGGCGTAGACAAGCAGGTGGTTGTCGCTGAACCGGTCCTGGTTGGACTCCACGAAGTACTCGGTGCCGGGTGCGAACAGCGCCCCCGGCGGGCTGCTCGCGGGCGCCACGATTTCGGGCGCGCCGAAGGGGTCGCTGGTCAGGCGGTAGCCGAAGACAGGCGGCACGATGCCCGTCACGGCGACGTTCTCGAGCAGCGCCTTGGAGACGGCGTAGATGATCACCCCGTTGTAGCCGGAGCCGACGATGGGGAATTCGTCGGTGGCCACGTAGATGCCGTTGGCGTCGGCGCCCAGGTTGTCGTAGTCGCCGAAGCAGGGGCAGTTCCTGGTGCCGCGGTCGGTGGTGTCCCAGGACCAGATGGTGTACGTGCCCGCCGGGTCCTGCGTGTTGCTCACCGCCAGGAACTGCGTGCTCGGCGTCACGAGCTTGCCGGCCGAGTTGAACGACCCGACGATGAACTCCTGGTAGAACCACCGCTTGGTGCCCGCGTCGTAGTAACAGCGCGGATCGGAGAAGAAGTCCGTGGTCGGCTGCAGGAACGCGCTGGCCGACCCGATCGGCGCCACAAGCTGATCCCCGTACTGGTCGTAGATCGCCAGGGCGTTGTTGATGAACTCCATGACATAGCCGTTGCCGGCGCACAGGCCCTGGTCGGGCGGCTCGAGGTCGAGTCCGCCCTTGGTCCCCGCCTGCTGGACGCCGCCCAGCGCGCTGAAACCCATCTCGCCCGGCACGTTCTTCGTGGACAGGGCGGACGTCGCCGGCTTCAGCGTAGCCTTCCGCCGGACCTTGACGCGGTGGGTGAGGATGGCGTTGTCGACCTCCCGGTAACGGCCGCTCGCGGCGGCCCGCGGCGAGATCGGCGCCCCCTGGCCCCGGGTGGCCACATGCTGGCGGCGCGCCGCCGCGGCCGCCGCGCCGAGGTTGATCTCCCCGACACGGTGCAGAGCCGGGGTGAAGACCGGGACATTGACCGGGCCAGACTTACGCGCGGCCGCCGCCGCGGCGGGCTGCGCGGCGACCGATGCGCTGACCATGCCACCACCGACGAGTACGGTGGCGGCCAGGGCCGTGATACGCCTGCTGACCGAACGCATTCTCACATTCCGCTCCCCTGGACGACGCTGGCGTGGTGCGCCGGGAATCGCCGACCCCTCGACAGGACAGTAAGGCACTTTCGAACACGAAGGCAATGGAGACGTTTGTATAGAACTAGGTAAATACGTTGAAAGCGGTTCAAACCTGGCGGCATGGGCGGTCATTCCCGTCCCTGGATTCCTGATCGGCTTCTGGGCCGCCGAACGGTACCGGGACAGATTCGCCCGGCCGCGGCGGCTGGCGCCGCAGGCTCTGGACGTTCCTGGAATCCATCCACCTCATCCGGGAGCTCTTCGTCCGCCCCCGCCGGTGGGGATCGGCGGTGCTGGGCATGGTGCTGTTCTGGGCCGCGGACGCCTTCGCCGTCTGGGCGGGGCTCGTGACCTTCGGCTTCCAGATGAACGCGGCCGAACTGTTCGTCGGCTTCGCGACCGGGATGGTGTTCACCGCCGTACCGCTATCCGTTCCTGAAGAGTCACCACTGGCCGGTCACCGTCATGGACTCTCCTTTTTCTTCTGAACGGGCGGTGGTGTTACGTGCAGCCCAGGCTGTTTCCGCTAGCGGAGTTTGCGCAAGAACGGGTCTTGGTGCGCGTACGGCGCCACTTTTACCCGCGCGTCAACCGCGAAGACCCCATCCGGCCGGGCAATGACCGGGTTGAGGTCAAGGTCGGTGACTTCGGGCAGGTCGTCGGCGAGCCGCGACACCCGCAGCAGGACTTCGCGCAGTTTGCCGGTGTCCGCGGCGGGGGTGCCGCGGTAGCCGAGCAGCAGGGGCGCGGAGCGGATGGAGTGGATCAGCTTGTCGGCGTCGGTGTCGGTCAGCGGCGCGAGCCGTGCCGCGTGGTCGGCGAGCACCTCGGTGGCCACCCCGCCGAGTCCGAAGACCACGAGCGGGCCGAACATGCGGTCGTCGGCCACCCCGACGATGACCTCGGTGCCGCCGGTGATCATCGGCTGCACGAGGATCCTGCGGAGCTTGCCGCCGAAGCGGTTCATCAGCCACCGGTAGGAGCGGCGCACGTCGGCTTCGGTGCGCAGGTCGAGCCGGATCGCGCCGGCGTCGGTCTTGTGCACCAGCCCGGGCACATCGGCCTTGAGCACGACCGGCCCCTCTTCTGCGGCAGCGGCGGCGACGGCGGCGTCCTCGCTGGCGGCCGGGATGGATTCGGCCAGGGGTATGCCGTAGCAGCGCAGCAGGCCGGCGGTTTCATCCGGTGGAAGCCAGCCCCCTCCCCCCTTCCCAGCCTGGCGGAGGAAATCACGAACC
The DNA here is from genome assembly GCA_019239975.1 of Streptosporangiaceae bacterium. Taxonomy (GTDB): domain Bacteria; phylum Actinomycetota; class Actinomycetes; order Streptosporangiales; family Streptosporangiaceae; genus JAFAZE01. The sequence continues at coordinate 16,291 of JAFAZE010000088.1, read as the reverse complement.
AGCGTCCTGGCATCGTCGGCTTCGACGTCCGGGAAATCCGGAACCTGGCCGCGGGGCTCCGCCCGCCAGGTCCCGTACCTGGCGGCTCGCGCCAGCGCGCTCGCAGCCGCCTCCGGGTAGCCGTAGACCGGTATCCGCGGCACGCGGTCAGGGCCCGCGCCGTCCGCTTCGGCGACGGAGGCGCGCTGGGGCAGCAGCCGGACGGACTCGGCCTGATCGAGGACGACGGCGGCGAGCGGGACGCCGACGCGGGCCTCCTGGATGGCCGCCGTCAGGTCGCCGGTGGCCCCGGTTGGCAGGACGAGCGCGATGATCGCGTCCACCTCCTCGTCCGCCCCGATCAGCTCGAGGCACTCCCGGAAGGCGCCGGCCGGCACCGCCGCTGTCGTGTCGACCGGGCCGGTGATCGCGCCGCCGTCCGGTACCAGCGCGTGCAGCCGCCGCCGGGTAGCGCCCCGCGGCTGGTGCACGGTCAGCCCGAGGTCGCTGGCGGCGTCCGCCGCCAGCACTGCCGCCCCGCCGACGTTGGAGACAATGGCGACCGTCCGCCCGGCCGGCACCGGCTGCGTGGCGAGCAGCGCCGTGGCCTCCACCAGCTCACCGAAGCTCGGCGTGGCGATGACCCCGGCCTGCTCGAACAGCGCCTCGCGGCTGACCAGCGGCGAGGCCACAGCGGCCGTGTGCGAGGCCGCCGCCGCCTGCCCAGCGGCCGAACGCCCGGCTTCGACGGTGAGCACGGGCATCGACAGGCCGACCCGCCGTGCGGTGCGGGCGAACTTACGCGGGTTGCCGAACGACTCGATGTACAGCACCGCCAGCCTGGTCACCCCGTCGGCTTCCCACCACATCAGCATGTCGTTGCTGGACACGTCGAGCTTGTTGCCCACCGAGGCGAACGAGGAGATCCCGATGCCGAGCCGCGACAGCTGATCCACCATCGCGAACCCGAGGCCTCCGGACTGCATCACCAGCCCCGCGACCCCCGGCCGCGGGTGGCGGGAAGCAAACGTGGCGTCCAGGCCGATGCCGGGGACCGCGACGCCGAAGCAGTTCGGGCCCACCAGCCGCATGCCGTGCCGCCGGCACGCCGCCAGCAGGTCAGCCGACGCGGCGGTGCCCAGCCCCGAAGTGATCACGGTCAGCGTACGCACGCCGAGCCTGCCGCACTCCTCGGCTGCCTGGAGAACCGCGGGGGGCGGTACCACGATCAGCGCCAGGTCCGGCGCCTCGGGCAGCTCAGCCACAGTCGGCACGCAGCGCACGCCGCCGATCTGCCGGGCGTGCGGGTTGACGGCGTACAGCCGCCCGGCATAGCCGCCGGTGCGGATGTTGTCCAGGATGGACCTGCCCACCGACCCCTCGTGTCGGCTTGCGCCGACGACCACGACCGACTCGGGCGCCAGCAGATGACGCAGGCTGGCCACGTCGGCCGAGCGCTCCCTCTTCTCGACGGCCCGCAGGTAGGAGTCCAGTGTGTTGGCGGTGTCGTCCGCCGGCAGCGGGAATGTCGTCTCGGTGATCCCGTCGGCGCTGTGCCGCCGGACCGGCAGGCCTGCGTCCGCGAACACCTTCAGCATCGCCGTGTTCTCCGACAGAGTCTCCGCCGTGAACGCCTTGAGCTGGTGGCTTCTGGCCAGCGAAACCAGGTGCTCCAGCAGCAGGGTCGCCGCCCCCCGTCCGTGCATGCCGTCGGCCACGGCGAACGCGATCTCCGCCGTGCCGCCGTCCGGCGGCCCGGCGACCTCATAGGTGGCCACCCCGATCACCTCGCCGTCAAGCAGCGCGAGCAGCGCCGCGTGGTCCGGGGCCGGCCCGCGGCACACCCGCCGGGCCTCGCGCTCAGCGGCGGTCCGGCTGAGGTTGAAAAACCGTAGATACAAGTTGTCCGGGGACATTGCCTCATGCAGCGCCTCGACCGCGCCGAAGTCGTCATGTCCCGCCTGCCGGATCTCGATCGTCGTACCGTCGGCCAGCAGCGCGAACACGCTGCCCACAGCGGCTGGCTGCGCCACGCTCATGGGATCTCCCGTTCCTCCGTCACTCCCTTACCCATCGTCCGTACCCATGCCCTGCGGCGCAGCGGGCCGAGGTCACCGCACGGCGGGCCTTTCGGCCCTATAACCGGCGCGGGCGGCGAGGGACGCTGACCGGGCAACGAGGCAGGTGCGTGCTATGCACAAGATGACTGAGAACGCTATCGAGGGGCGGGCGGTGGTCCTGGCCGCACACGCCCATGACCTGATCGCCATGGCGGCCCGCGCTCCGTCGGTGCACAACACCCAGCCGTGGCGGTTCCGGGTGGCCGGGCCGGTGATCGAGCTGTACAGCGACCCGGGCCGCAAGCTGCAGGTGGACCCGGCGGGCCGGGAAATGCTGATCAGCTGCGGCGCCGCCCTGTTCGGCCTTCGGCTGGCCGTGCGGTCCCTGGGATACGGGCCCCAGGTCGAGCTGCTCCCGGATCCGGCCCGGCTGCGTCTCCTCGCCCGCGTTCGCGTCGGCGCCGCGGCGCCGCTGACCAGCATGGAACGCCAGATGATCCAGGCGGTGCCGCACCGGCACACGCACCGCGGGCAGTTCCTGCCCGGGGAGCTGCCGGCCGGGCTCGTCCCCGGCCTGCAGCATGACGCACTGGCCGAGCGGGCCACGCTGGCCCTGGTCGGCCCCGGCCTCGCGTATCAGCGGCTGGCGAACATCGCCGCCCTGGCGGCCAGCCGGCTCGACCTCGAGCCACGAGCCCGGGCGGAGGTACGGCGGTGGACCCGGGCCCCGGCCAACCAGGCCCGGGACGGCGTTCCCGTGCTAGCGTTCGGCGTTCGGGCGCTGCGCGACACACGGCGCCTGCAACAACGCGACTTCGACCTCGGCCGCGGACTCGGGCGGCTGCCCGCCGGCGGGCAGCCGCCACCGGTCACCGCCGTGCTGCTGACTTCCGGTGATAGCCGGGCGGACTGGCTGCGCGCCGGGCAGGCGCTGCACCGGCTGTTGCTGCACGCCGCGAGCAGGTGGGTGTTCGCGAGCCTGTACAGCCAGCCGCTGGAGGCGGCCGTGACCCGGGCCCTGATCCGGGACCGGCTCCGGCTGCCCGGCGCCCCGCAGATGCTGCTGCAACTGGGCCGCGCCGACACCACCCACGCCACCGCGCGCCGGCCGCCAGCCGACCTGACCGACCCATGATCACCTAAGGCGCTCGGCCCGCTCCTTGATGCCGAGCAGCATCTTCCGTGATTTCGGAACGCTTGCCGCCCATCATGACGACCTCCGTCGACCGGTGGCGATGACAGCCCCGGCCCTCACACTGCCTGCGCAACGCGGGCACGGTAAGGGACGAAAGACCCAGCGTTCCGAAACCAAGGCCCATGGCCATCAGTGATCCGCTGGCGCACGGTCAAAGGCAGGGACCGAACATTGATGCCGAACGGATCTTGGCAGCTGGATGCAGTTGGGAAACCGGGCCGGGTGTATGCGAGAGCATGGTCGGCCGCCCGGGAAGGAGGGGTCATGATCGAGGTGACGACGGCCGCTCTAGCCGGCCACCCGTTCCTGCACGGCACGTCAGAAGAACACCGGGCCAAGCTCGCGGAGGCCGCGACGGTTGTCGCGATCCCGGCCGGGCGCCGGATCTTCGAGGACGGCGGCAACGCGTCGCGGTTCTGGCTGATCCGGTCCGGCCGCGTGGCCCTGGACCTTCTCATCCCCGGGCAGGGGCTGGCCGTGGTGGAAACCCTGGGCATGGGCGACGTGCTCGGCTGGTCCTGGCTGTTCTCGCCGTACCGGTGGGTGTTCGGCGCGACGGCGCTCACGGCCGTCGAGGCGTTCGAGTTCGACGGCCCCGCGGTGCGGGCACAGCTTGAGGCCGACCCTGCGCTCGGGTACGAGCTGACCCGCCGTTTCGTCGCCGTCGCGGCGAACCGGCTGCAGGCCACCCGGTTCCGCCTGCTTGGCCTGTACACCCCGGCGGATGCTGGATCATGGCACAACGCGGCGCCTGCCTGATCAAGCGCACGGGCCATCGGGCACAGCGGAACCGTGACCGTACCACCTCATGACGCGGCGGCGTACGCCCTGGCCGCGGTGTTTCCGAGCTCGGTCCCCCAGATCCGGGCCCGCGCGGTCTCGCCGTCGAGCAGGGTGGTCTGCTTGCCCACCAGGAAGCTCTCCGGGGCGGTGACCATGCGGTAGCCGTGCCGCCGGAGCAGCCGGGAGATGCCGCGGCTCGCGCGGCCGGTAAGCGCCGGGGCGCCGGTGACCCGGGTGTCGAACGCCGCGGCGAGCGCCCCACGTGTGCTGAGCTTGTCAAGCCAGCCACGCAGCCCCGGCCCGGGAGCATCCGGGTCCAGGGTGAGCCCGTCTTGCTTGCGGGCCGTATCGACCGCCATCCGCCGGGAGGCGGAGCTGGAGATCCCGTGCATGTGCGTGGGACCGCCGGCGACCAGCAGGTCCGCGGCCCCGACCAGGTCCGTCGTGGCCGTCCGAGTCAGCATCATGCTTCCAGCTCAGCGGCAGCGGCTCCGGCGGGCAAGGAGCCGACCGCCACCAGCTACCGGGACCTATGTCTCTCAGCACCCAGGCAATCAATCCCATGATCCCGAAGGGCTGGTGGCAGGCTGATCAGGTCGTTGGCGAGGCAGGACCTGCTCTCGTGCGGAACGGCCCCGCTGGGGCGGCCCAAGAGCAAGCGAAAGCCCGCCTGCGCAAGGAACGACAAGCGGGCATCGCCGTTCGGCCGATCACGGCCGTTCTAGCTAGCGGGGGGAGTCCAGGGAACCGAGGGCTGGGTGTAGGTGCCTTTGCTGTACGGGTTGCCCTCACAGGAACCCGAGGACGCCGGGGCGGCGGGCCCACCGGAGGGGTCACGCCGCCCGGCCGCCAGCGGGTGCCGGCGCCGTGAACAGGCTGGCCCACTGCTGGAGCTGACCCGCGACCGCATTGAGTGCCTGATTCACCAGCTGCGCCTCTGTATCGTCATCGGCGAGGGCCTGGAACGCGTTGCTGTACCAATTCGGGACAGATTCGGCTCCCGCGGAGCAGTCAACGGGGGTATCGAAGCTATGGTTGAGCAGGCTGGCAAGTGCCTGGGCGACCGCGTTGTCAAGGTCGGAGTTGGTCGCTGACACCTGGTTGATGGCGTCGGAGACCCGCTGGGAAGACGGTGCCGGTCCCTGGTATCCCTGTGAGGTGAGCGCCGAGGCCCATCGGCCGGCGTTGTTCTGGATCAGGTTCGTCATGAACTCGCTGAACAGGACGCTGGCAGATTCCTGCTGGATCTGCTGCTGCGCGGCTTGGAGCGCGCTGGCGCACTGCTGGATTGCGCTGGCCTGTCCCGCGTCTGGCAGGGAGATGTTCGTGCACGGCCCGGGCGCGGCCGGGCCGGTGCCGGCCGGGGACAGGGTCGCGATCCCGGCAGTGCTGATCGTCCAGGTGCCGCCAGGGCCGCTGGTGGAACACAGCGCGGTGGCCGATGCCTGGCTGACGTCGGCGGCCTGGGCGAGCCGGTGAGGGGCGTGGGCGCCGCTCAGCGTCACCGCAACAGCGATGGCAACGGCCATGGCGGCGACGGCCGCGATGGCGACGGTGCGCCGGTGCGGACGGAACGACCGGTGGATGCTCATCAAGCCTTCCTTTTCTGCTGGCCCGTAGTTCGGATGGTTGCATTCAAGCCGCGTGATTGCTGAACCGGTGGTTGCCGGCCTACGTAATTACAAGATCAAATCTGGTGAGCCCGCGTTTCCCCGGCAGCCCAGGCGTGTCGTGCGGAATCGTGCAGCGGCCAGGGAGCCAGCAGCCGTTCCTGCCTGCTCATCACATGCCTCTTTGCCGCGACGATGATCATTTATATATGCCCCGCTTCCCGCATTTCCGCCTGGCTTGCTGCCCGATTGTAGAGGCTTGTCCACCCGAGGAGAGCAGGCAAAAATTAAAGATTTATGACAGAACTTTTGCGTGACGTTTACAGCCATATGTTCCGTTTCGGCACATATTTCGTCATCGCGCTCACAGCAGCCTTCCTCCGCTGTTTACAGGGGACGCGGCCACCCCAGCCGCACCCGGGCGAACGCCCTCCGGATGGGATGTGGCAGGGTTCCACGGGCCCGACGGGAGCCGTGCCTCGTCGTTCCCGCTTGGCACGGAAGCCCGCGACGTGCCGGACGTCTTGGCGTCCTGCCGGGGCAGCGATCCGTAACTTCCTCGTAAGAACCTTCCGTAACGTATGGAATTGGTATAACTACTTTCCGCCCCGCATGGCCCGGAGCCGGCCCGGATCAGCGCAGGCTGGTCTCGTTGCGAATTTAACTTCGCCTAGCTTCGGCTCCGTTAGCTGCAACGTAAGAACTTCGCAATGAATTGGCCGGTAATTCGAGGTCGCTCCGCCCTTGAAACAGACAAAAGCGAAACTTCTGAAGTTGCTGATTTCGGCATCGCCGCTGGTTTACCTTAGCGCCTGAGGAGTATCACAGGGGGCGACCGGTAGAGGTGGAAGACGCCCAGCGGCCATCGATCCGTGCGGCATCCGCGCGGCAGGAACAGTCGTGCAGCGCGCATCGCGGCCCCCGGCAGCGCCTTGATAGCGCTGGTCCTGAATATAGGTAGCGGGGAAAGACTCTCCGCGAGGAGAAGGGAAGCCGATGATCTGCCCTCGGTGCAGGTTCGAGTCCGCCTACAGCGCGGGGGCATGCCCGCGCTGCGGCATGCCGCGGCCCGCCGGCCCGTTTCAGGGAACCCGAACAACCGCGAGCGCCAGGACACCTGCTGGTCCGCGGGCACCCGCTGGCGCCAGGACACCTGCTAGTTACGTGAGACACGCTGGTCCCGCGGCAGCCGCCCGAGCGCCCTGTCCTCCAGTTCGTCAGCGGATGCCATGACCGCCCACCGCTACCTGTACCTCGTGCTGATCGTGGCCCTGCTGATGATCGGGTACCTGATCGCCTACGCCGGACGGAAGGATACGCCAGGCCGCCAGGTCGGCCACGAGCGACTGCTCGCCGCGGCATCGGGCATCAATCTCCTGCTGGTGCTCATCGCCGTGATCTTCAAGCCACCAGGCGTCACTCCGCTGGTGAAGGTGAGCTGGAGCCTCGGCGCTTTCGTCGGCCTCATCGCGGCCATCGTGGCTGTCGCACCAATAGCCAGGTCCGCACTCCGGACCCGGCAGTCTCGGCTCTCCAGGTGATGCGTTCGGCCCGGCGGCACCCTTCATGAGGGGGTTGTCGCCGGGCCGGGAAGCCTTGGTCAGGGGCTGTCACCACGAGCGTGCCCGCCCCGGTCGGCCTGCGAGCGCGCTCGAGCTGGTTCTTGCCGATTGATCCGGCCCCGATCGTAGCTGTTGGTCCCCGGTCGCTATGAGGCAGTCTCGGTTGATCCGAGGTGAGAGGAGTTAGCCGTCTCATCTTGTTTCATGCGGCGAGCCGACTGTGTCATTCGGTCTGCGGCACGCCTTCGGGACGCCTGAGCAGGCGGAAGGCGACATCCCAGCTTCCGGCGGCGAGCGCGCTGTATACCCACATGACGCCAAGCGCCTCAGTCAGGCGCGCGTGCTTCAAGCCGCCCAGGTTGAGGATGTCGGACCAGCCGAGTTCCCGGCACAACGCGATGGTTTGCTCCACGGCGGGCAGGTGGTCTCCGCATACGAGAAGGGTCGGGGGCCCGTCCGGGAAGCTCGGCTCGACCATGTCCTTGGCGTTGACGGTATTTAGGGCCTTGACCACGTGAGCACCTGGTACGAGGCGCTGCAGGACCTCGGCTCCTGAGTCAGTGTGACCGACTGCCAGGACCGGCCTGCCATCGGGGCCTTGCCGTTCGGGATCACTGGCATCGATGAGGGTGGTCCCGTCCGGCAGCGAGTCGGCGATTTCCCGGGCGACCGCGTTCAGGCCGTCGAACCGGATCGCGAAGATGGCCAGCTCGGCTGTCTTCGCAGCATTACGATGCGTCGTGACACAGACTCCCGGCAGATCCGCCAGGCGCTCCCTGACAGCGGGGTCGCCTGGCGAACGCGTGCCCACGGCTACGCCGTGACCGCGTGCGGCCAGGCCGCGTGCCAGTGCCCGGCCGACGGCTCCAGTTCCGAAAACCGCGATGCGCATGATCGTGAGTGTCTCACCCGCCCCGGCATGACAGCGCGGCAAGGCCGTCCAATCGCTGCCGGCAGCGGCGTTGCGGAGGGTATCGCTTGAGTGTCCCCGCCGACGAGCGTGCCGACCGGTGACGCTCCGGGCCGGGCTTCCCTGGCAAGGAACGCGTTGTTACCATCCCGAGATGCGCGCCAGAGCCACATCTCGGGAGGGTCACGGCCGGCGTGTGCCGTTCTCCGGCGGTCGCGCACGACGCGACGCGCCGCGCCATCGCGGCGGCGAATTGCCCCTGTTCGCCCTTTCTGAAGGCGTCAACCCTCCTCCATCAAGGCCCCCGCTAACCGGACAAAAGGGGCAGCCGTCACGATCGTGGAAACGGCGGGCCGAATACGGCACCCGCGATTCCGCGATCATGGAGCGTGGTGCTGATGGGGCGCATGTGGTTGGTGCACCTCCCGCTTGCGGGGCTGACGTTGTTGTTGCGACTGACGTTGCTGTGGTGAAAGCGCCACGCGATCCGGCGGCGAGGCGGGCCGGCGTGGAGGCGGCCACGCGATCCGGCGGCGAGGCGGCGCGGCGTTAACCGCATCCGGCTCTCCGGTGACTGCCGTGGGCTGCGGTAGTTCCCGTCGTGGATGCTGTCGTGGCAGGCGCGCTCTAGCGATCAGAACAGCGGTCCTGGCGCGGGGTGTGTGGGCGGCGGGTAGTCGAGGCGGTCGCGCACGGCCACCACGCCCTGAACGTGCCGGACCTGGCCGACGATGTCGCGGCCAAGCGAAGCTGTCTCAGGCGCGCCCTCCAGGGTGACGATCCCGTCCATTACCGTTACTGTGAACCGGCTCGGGTCGGTGAGGAACTCGCTCAGGATCACGTCGTCCAGGATCTCCCTGCGGATCTCCTCGTCGGGGCGGTTGAAGACCGCGAGCACATCCGCCCGGCTGATGATCCCCACCAGGCGCCCCGCCGCGTCGGTCACGGGGAGCCGCTTGACCCGGCGGACATACATCAGCCTCGCGGCGTGCTCGACCGTGTCATCGGGCGCGACGGTCACCGGCGGCTTGGTCATCAGGTCAGCGGCGGCGACGCCTTCGGCCTTCTCCTGATCCCTGCGGTGCAGTATGCCGGCGATCACTCCCGGCATGCCCGGCTGCCTGTCGTCGAGGGCCTCTTTCGGAAGCATGTCCCCCTCGGAGACGACGCCGATCACGATGCCGCCGTCGTCCAGGACGGGAAACGCGCTCACCCGCTCGTCGTGGAGCCTGGCGGCCATCTCCTTGAATGTAGCGCCTTTGCGCACCGCCACCACGTGGGTGGTCATGATGTCTTTCACGATGGATTTCATCGTCATCACTCCTTACGGGGCGTGGCGCGCTTGCCGTGCACGGCCACGTTGGTGATCCGGCCGCCTCTCCTTCGCAGGCTCTATCTCTCAGCCTTGCCGCGAGACCGCTCCGCGGGGCAGGGACCTTGGTCCGGTACGGTCGGGTTGAACGTCACGAGACACGCCGCGTCCGCTTGGGGAGGATCAGCACATGTCTGATCGCATGATCGAGGTTCTCGACGAGGCCGAATCCCTCCGGCTGATATCGCCGGGCGGCATCGGCCGCATCGCCTACCAAAGCCGCTTCGGTCCGGCCGTGATCCCGGTGAACTACAAGCTGCACGGGGGAGCGATCCTCTTCCGTACCGCGGAGGACAGCCCGCTGGATGAGGACCTGCGAACCGGGATCGTGGACGCCGAGTATCAGGTGGCGTTCGAGATCGACGACTTTGACGTGTCGGCGCGGGAGGGGTGGAGCGTGCTGATCCAGGGGGCGGCGCACCACGTGCGGCCCGGGCTTGAGCGCGAGTCGGCCGAGCGGGCGGGTGTCGAGCCGTGGCCGGGCGGGAAGCGGGAGCTGTTCGTGAGCATTGTCCCCTCCCGGATTACCGGCCGCCGCATCGTGTCTGTGAGCTGATAGGGCCATAGGCGTGTAATGCAAAGGACTTTGTTCCCTGGCGAGGACAGTTCGCAGGGCCACACCGTTGGGGTATGAGGTACGTTCTGGACCTTGGTGGTCTGGGCCAGTTGCTGGCGGCGCTGCGGCAGCGCGGGTTCCGGCTCATCGGCCCGGTGGTCGCCGACGGCGCCATCTGCTATGGCGAGATCACGTCGGCGGCTGATCTGCCGGCCGGCTGGACCGATGAGCAGGACGGCGGGACGTACCGCCTGAAGCGACGCGATGACGGCGCGCTGTTCGGCTACAACGTCGGCCCGCAGTCGCCCAAGAAGTACTTGTTCCCCGCGTCGGCGACGCTGTGGCGTTCGCACCCGCCAGGTACAGCGGACACAGACGACGAAAAGCCGTTCGCGTTCATCGGGGTGCGGTCCTGCGAACTGCACGCGATCGCCGTCCAGGACCGGGTGTTCCTCGGCGGCCAGCACCCCGACCCGCTGTACGCGGCGCGCCGGGACGGCGCGTTCATCGTCGCGGTCAACTGCGGCCAGGCCGCCCGCACCTGCTTTTGCGTGTCGATGTCGGCGGGCCCGAAAGCGGACGCAGGTTTCGACCTCGCCCTCACCGAGCTCACCGGCGAGGGCGGTCACCGGTTTCTGGCAGAAACGGGGACGCCGCGCGGTGAGGAGGTCATCGCGGACACGCCCGGGGCGCAGCCGGCCAGCCCGCGGGACGCCACGGCGGCGGACCAGATTATCGAGCGGACCGCGGCTCAGATGGGCCGGGCGATGCCGGCGGTGGACCTGCGTGACCTGCTGTACGGCAACCTTGAGCACCCACGCTGGGATGACGTGGCCGCCCGCTGCCTGACCTGCGGCAACTGCACGATGGCCTGCCCGACCTGCTTCTGCTTCAGCGTCGAGGATGTCACCGACCTCGCCGGGCGGGCAGCCGAACGGAACCGGTCCTGGGACTCGTGCTTCACGCTCGATCACTCCTATATTCACGGCGGCCCGGTGCGGACCTCGGCCCGGTCCCGGTACCGGCAGTGGATGACGCACAAGCTGGCCACCTGGACCGGCCAGTTCGGCACCTCGGGGTGCGTGGGGTGCGGACGCTGCATCACCTGGTGCCCGGCCGGGATCGACATCACCGAGGAGGTGGCCGCGATTGCCGCAGACACTTGAGCCGCTGCTGCGCGGCCACGCGTTCTTCGCCGGGCTGGACCCGGAGTACCTGCCGCTGATCGCGGGCTGCGCGAAGAACACCGTGTTTCCTGCCGGGAGGTTCGCGTTCCGGGAGGGCGACCCGGCCGACATGTTCCTGCTTATCCGCGACGGCATGCTGGCGCTGGAGGTGGCCGCGCCAGGCCGTGGCCCGATCACCGTGCAGACACTGACCGTCGGCGACGTCGCGGGCTTCTCCTGGCTGATCGAACGGCATCACCGGTGGCAGTTCGACGGCCGGGTGATCGAGCGGATCCGGGCGGTCGAACTGGACGGCGCATGCCTGCGCGGCAAGTGCGCGGCGGACCCGGAGCTGGGCTATGAGCTGATGCGCCGGTTCGCCGTCCTGGCGACGGACCGGCTGCAGGCGACCCGGCTCCAGCTGCTCGACGTGTACGGCCATGTGGGCTGACACCGAGCCATGGCGGCTGGCGGCCGCGCGGCGGGAGTCCGCCGACACGGTCACGCTGGGCCTGGAGCCGCCCGCCCCGTTCGTGTTCGACCCGGGCCAGTTCAACATGCTGTACGCGGCCGGGATCGGCGAGGTCCCGATCTCGATCAGCGGCGACCCCGGTCAGCGCACCCGGATCCTGCACACCATCCGCGACGTTGGCGCGGTCACCCACGCGCTGTGCGCGACACCGCCAGGCACCGAGATAGGCGTGCGCGGCCCATATGGCTCGCACTGGCCACTGCACACGGCCGAGGGCGGTGACCTGATCATCGTGGCCGGGGGTATCGGCCTGCCGCCACTGCGTCCGGCCATCTACCAAGCCCTGCGCCACCGCGACCGGTATCAGCGGCTCGTCCTGCTCTACGGCGCGCGAACACCGCGCGACCTGCTGTTCACCGGCGAACTCGCCCGGTGGCGCGGCCGGTTCGATCTGACCGTCGAGGTCACCGTGGACGTAGGGGACCGCGACTGGCGCGGCAACGTCGGCGTCGTCCCGGACCTTATCGGCCGGGTAACCTTCGAGCCCGGCACGGCCACCGCGTTCATGGTCGGCCCGGAGATCATGATGCGGTTCACCGTCCGCGCTCTGCTCGAAAGAGGCGTCCCCGAGGACCGGGTGTTCTTGTCCATGGAGCGCAATATGCAGTGCGCGGCGGCGTTGTGCGGCCACTGCCAGCTCGGGCCGTTCCTGCTCTGCCGGGACGGGCCTGTCCTCAGCTACCGCCAGCTCGCCCGCTGGATCAGCCTGCGGGAGATCTGATGACCACGCCCAAGCCCACCCTGGCCGTCTGGAAGTTCGCCTCCTGCGACGGCTGCCAGCTCACGCTGCTGAACTGCGAGGACGAGCTGCTCCAGATCGCCGGCCAGCTGCAGATAGCGAACTTCCCCGAAGCATCCAGCCAGGTGATCGAGGGCCCCTACGACGTTTCCCTGGTCGAAGGCTCGATCACCACCCCTGGCGACGCCGAGCGCATTCGCAGGGTCCGCCGGCAGTCCCGCATCCTCATCACCATCGGCGCGTGCGCCACGTCCGGAGGCATCCAGGCGCTGCGGAACTTCTCCGGCGACCTGGCTCCCCTCGTGTACGCCAGCCCGCAGTACATCGACTCCCTGCGCACCTCCACCGCCATCGCCGAGCACGTACAGGCCGACTTCGAACTGCGCGGCTGCCCGATCGGCAAGCACCAGCTCCTGGAGGTGATCGCAGCCCTGCTCAGCCACCGCAGGCCGAACGTCCGCGGCCACTCCGTCTGCATCGAGTGCAAACGCGCCGGGCTGAGCTGCGTGATGGTGGCGCATGGCACCCCGTGCCTGGGCCCGGTGACCCAGGCCGGGTGCGGCGCGATCTGCCCGGCATACCACCGCGGCTGCTACGGCTGTTTCGGCCCCATGGAAACCCCCAATACGAAGGCGCTGGCAGCTCGATGGCGCGAGCTGGGCGCGACGGACCAGGCCGTGCACCGCGCCTTCCGCACGTTCACCGCCGCCGCGGAGCCGTTCCGGAAGGAGGCGGACGCCCATGACGCACGGTAGCCGGGTGAAGGTCCCCGCGCTGGCCCGCGTCGAGGGCGAGGGCGGCCTGGAGATCATCACCTCCGGCGGCAAGGTCACCGAGGCCAGGCTGGACATCTATGAGCCGCCCCGGTTCTTCGAGGCGATGCTGCGCGGCCGGCGGTACACCGAGCCGCCCGACATCACCGCGAGGATCTGCGGGATCTGCCCGGTCGCCTACCAGATGAGCGCGTGTGCGGCGATCGAGAACGCCTGCGGCGTCACGGTCACCGAGCAGGTCGAACGTCTGCGCAGGCTCCTCTACTGCGGCGAGTGGATCGAAAGTCACACGCTGCACATCTACCTGCTGCACGCCCCCGACTTCCTCGGCTACGACAGCGGTATCCACCTGGCCCGCGACCACCCCGAACTGGTCCAGCGCGCCCTGCGCGTCAAGAAGGCCGGCAACGGGCTGATGACCGTCATCGGCGGCCGGTCCGTGCACCCGGTGAACGTCAGAGTCGGCGGCTTCTACCGCGCCCCCGCTCCCGCCGCCCTCCGCGCCCTCGCGTCCGAGCTCGAATGGGCCAGGCAGACAGCCGAGGAAACGGTCCGCTGGGTAGCCGCGTTCGACTTCCCCGACTTCTCCCACAACTACGAGTTCGTGTCCCTCCGACACCCACACGAGTACCCGATCACCCAGGGCCGCATCGTCTCCACCAGCGGCCTGGACATCACCCCAGCCCACTACGACGAACGCTTCACCGAGTTCCAGGTCCCGCACTCCACGGCCCTGCACTCGCTGCTCGACGGGAACCTGACCTACCTCACCGGCCCGATGGCCCGCTACAGCCTGAACCACGACCGCCTGCCGCCGGACATCGCCCGCCTCGCACGCGAAGCCGGTCTCGAAAACAAATGCCACAATCCGTTCCGCAGCATCATTGTCCGGGCCATTGAGCTGCTGTACGCCTGTGACGAGGCACTCCGCCTCATCGCCAGCTACGAGCCGCCCGACCCGCCTGCGGTAGACGTACAGCCGCGGCGAGCCACCGGCTACGGCGTGAGCGAAGCGCCCCGCGGTCTGCTCTACCACCGCTACCGCATCCAGGCCGACGGCACGATCGAAGACGCGAAGATCGTCCCGCCCACCTCGCAGAACCAGCGGGCCATCGAGGCCGATCTTCGCGACTTCACCGCCACCCGGCTGCACCTGCCCCAGGACCAGCTCACTCACGAGTGCGAACAGGCGGTCCGCAGCTACGACCCGTGCATCTCCTGCGCCGCCCACTTCCTCGACCTGAGGGTGAGCCCGCGATGAGCCCGGAGAGTGAGCCAGCGATGTGCACGGCCGTGAAGCTCGTGATCGGCGCCGGCAACCGCGACCGCGGTGACGATGCCGCCGGCCTGGCGGTAGCCGACCGGATCCGCGCCGCGGCCCCGCCGGGGGTCCGGGTGGTACTGCTGGACGGCGATCAGCTCGGCCTGCTGGACGCCTGGGCGGACGCCACCGAGGTCTACGTGGTCGACGCGGTGTGCTCCGGCAGCCCGCCCGGGACCGTGTTCCGCTTCGACGCGGCCTGCCCGCTGCCGGGCCGGTTCGGCCATCGCGGAACCCATACGTTCAGCCTCGCCGACGTCGTCGAGCTGGCCCGGGCGCTTGGCAGGCTGCCGCCGCACCTGGCCGGCTACGGCATCGAGGGCAACCGCTTCGGCGTCGGAGCCGCCCCATCCCCGCAGACCAGGGACGCCGTGCGAAAGGTAGCCGACCTCCTGCTGGCCGAACTGCGCGCGGGCGGCTGACATGTGCCTGGCAACGCCGGGCTCCCCGACGGCCACCGAGTGACCCGGGCGGGGTGACCCGGCGGGTGAGATGGCGGGCCGGTCGGCGCCGCGCCCGCCACCAGCACCCGCTTACCCGCCGGCGCCGCTGAACGCCGGTGTGCGCCATGCTCAGGTCGATGCTCGCCATTTCGCGTTCCTAATTTAATTGGCCTGCCCGCGCAGGGCTGGCCTGCGCGGGTGCGTGATCGCCCAGCTTGTCACATCCGCTGCGGCGATCACGGTGTGCTGGTTGTTGTCATGCGGCGAGGGTCTTGCCGGTGTGCGGGATGACGGTCGCCTGCGGCCGCGCCTGGCGCGCGAAGCCGAAGCCGAGCACCGACCCGATCAGCGCCAGCCCGCCGAGGGCAAAGCTGATGATCGCGGCGATGTAGCTGATCTGCGAGACCTTCCACCAGCCGTAGGCGTTGAGCAGCATGCTGCGCAGCGTCTCGCCCTTGAACACGGTGTTGACCTCGGCCGCCAGCTTGGCGTTGTCCGGCTGGGCGAGCGCCTCGGACGACAGCTGGGAGTAGGTCTTGCCGCCGGCCATGTCGGTGACGTGCTGGGCGATGAAGTGGTCGGCGTAAGCCTCGGCCTGCTGGCCGGTCAGCAGCTGCTCGCCGGCGTACTGGGAGACGGACGGGATCATGTTCGGGGTGATCTCACCGTCGGCCACCGGGTGCGCGAACGCGGCCTTGGGCGGGAAGTAGATCTGCTGCGCGGCGAGCTGGCCCTGCACGGTGTTGTGCACGTAGGCCGAACCCCACAGCAGCAGGCCGCCGGCCGTGAGCAGGATCGCTGCTGTCGCGAGGCCAAACCACCGGAAAGCGGAAATTGTGCGGCGCATTTCAATGCCTCCTTCTTGGTGCCGGGCGGGGTTTCTGCCCGGCTTATCCGACGCTTTCGAGTCTTCCGCCGGGACCGGTGCTGGCGTCACGGCTGAATGTCATCGGCCCTTCGGGACCTCGGTCACCAGAAGGCGCTCCTTACCGCTGTGGAATCCAGCGTGGCCCGGTCGGAGGCGCGCCGCAGCGGGTTACGGTCCGGCCGCCGCCCGCGCACCCACCTGCCCAGCCGGGTGACCCGGGGCTTGCGGTCCTGCTGGGCGGCGCGGGGCCTGCGCTCACTTCTCATCGTTGTCACCCTTCCGAACGGCACGGGGTCCGCCCTTTCACGGTCCGGCGCTGCCGCCCGGGCGGCCAGAGGCCTACCTACCGGTATGCGGGGACCTTGGCCCTGCTGGGGCCGAAGGTCCTGTTAGTGGGTGCCGATCGCCGCTAGCCGCCGGGC
>JAFAZE010000121.1 GCA_019239975.1 Streptosporangiaceae bacterium | reverse complement strand
CCGTCCACCGCGCGATCGTCCCCGCCGCGCCGAAGTCCACGTCGTCGGGGTGGGCCGTCACCACCAGCACGCGGCCGATCTCGGGGTCATCGAGCACGTTGCAAGACTAGCCGCGGCCCGGCTGGAGAGCCCGCACGCGGCGGCCGGGTGCCCTGACCGCACCGCCGCCGGGTCCCTGCTCGGACTCTGGTAGCCGGCTCGGTCACACAAGGGCCGCTTGCCTGAGAAATAGCTGGTCAGGCGAGGGAGAGGAAGAGCTTCTCGAGCTGCTCGCGATCCGCTTCGCCGGTGCCGTCGGGCGCCTGCGCACACTGCTGGAGGCCGGTGGCGATGATCTTGAAGCCCGCCCGGTCGAGCGCCCGGGACGCCGCCGCGAGCTGCGTCACCACGTCCGCGCAGTCCCGGCCCTCCTCGATCATCTTGATGACGCCGCCGATCTGGCCCTGGGCGCGGCGGAGCCGTCTGGTCACGCTGGCCATCGTCTCGCTGTCCAACTCCACGCCGGGCTCCCGTAGGTTCACGCACCCGGTACCGGAACCAGGCGCCGCAACTTCCGCGATACGATCTCGAGTATACCCGATGGGGTATAGCAGCGATGGGTGCCGCGCTGACCGGTGATGGCGGCGCCACCCCCGTTCCGCGGTAAGCGCCGCCGGCGCGGGGTAAGCGGTTCCATTTTCGGAGGTGCAACCTGGCTGTAACTACTGAATGACTCGTTTTTGACGTATTTTTATGCTAAAACCGTGGCACAGTGATCAGCAGGAGGGGATGCCACATGGCCACCGCGGAGGACGCCTCGCTCGGTACCATCGAGCAGCCGGCCGAAAAGGGCCTCAAGCCCGGGGCGCTCGGGCTTCTATCCAGCGTCGTCATGGGCGTGGCCTCGACGGCCCCCGCCTACAGCCTGGCCGCGACGCTGGGGTTCATCGTGCTGGCGGTCGGGCTGCACGCCCCTGTGGTCGCTTTGCTCGCGTTCGTTCCCATGCTGCTCACGTCGATCGGCTACAGCGAGCTGAACAAGGCAGACCCGGACTGCGGAACCACGTTCACCTGGGCGACGCGCGCGTTCGGCCCGAAGACCGGCTGGGCCGGCGGCTGGGCGATCGTCGCGGCCGACGTCCTGGTCATGGCGAGCCTGGCGCAGGTCGCCGGGCAGTACGTGTTCCTGCTCTTCGGCGCCGACGGCATAGGCTCCAATCCCACCAGCGGCTGGGTGCTGTTCACCGGCGTGATGTGGATCGTCGCGATGACCTATATCTGCTACCGGGGTATAGAGGTGTCCGCGCGGCTGCAGCGAGGGCTGCTGTCCATCGAGGTGGTCATCCTCCTGCTGTTCTCGGCGGTGGCACTCGTCCGGGTGGGGACAGGGCATCACCCGGCGGTCTCGCTGCATCCGTCCATCTCCTGGTTCGACCCGTTCGGCATCTCCAGCTTCTCGGCCTTCGTCGGCGGTCTCATCCTGATGTTGTTCATCTACTGGGGGTGGGACACCGCGGTCGCGGTCAACGAGGAGACCGCGGAGCGGGACAGAACGCCCGGGCGCGCCGCGATCATCTCGACCGTCATCCTGCTGGTCACCTACGTGGTGGTCATTCTCGCCGCGCAGTCCTTCGCCGGGGTCGGCACCTCCGGCATCGGCCTGAGCAACTCGAACAACGCCAGTGACGTCCTGTCGGTGCTCGGCAGCGCCGTGTTCGGCGCCCATGGCTTCGGGCTGTTCCTCGCCAGGCTGCTGATCCTCATGGTGCTCAGCTCGGCGGCGGCCTCGACCCAGACAACCATCCTGCCGACGGCCCGCACCACGCTGTCGATGTCCACCTACAGGGCGCTGCCCCGCTGGTTCTCCCGGATGCACCCGCGCTATCTCACGCCGACCGTCTCGACCATCGTCATGGGCGCCGTGGCGATCGCGGTCTACATCCCGTTCAACTACCTGTCCCGCGGCAAGGTCATCGCCGACGCGGTGACCGCGATCGGCCTGTTCATCGCCTTCTACTACGGCCTCACCGGCTTCGCCTGTGCCTGGTACTACCGCAAGACGCTGACCTCGAACGCGCGTGATCTTTGGATGCGGGGTATCCTGCCGGTGCTCGGCGGCCTGATCATGTACTTTGCCGGTGGCTGGGCCCTGTGGGAGGACTGGGATGTCGGCACGGGCAACAGCTACACGTCATGGACGATGCCCTTCTGGCCGCACTGGCACATCGGCGGAACGTTCGTCATCGCCTTCGTGTCCGCTCTGATCGGCCTGGCTCTCGGCATCTACTGCCGAGTCACCAGCCCGCCGTTCTTCCGCAGGGAGACGCTGACGAGGGCCACTCCCACACTGGTCCCCGACGCGGACTGATCCCCGATGCGGACTTGGCATCCGGCGCCCACGTCGCCCACGGCGGCGCGCGGATGCGGAGGCTCAGGTCTCGCTGAGGATCGAGTTGAGCAGCTTGGGCGTGCTCGAGGCGGGCTCGGCCTGCAGGCAGAGCTGCTCCATGACCTCGAGATAGCTGTCCACCTCGGCGGCCTTGTCGAGGTAGAGCGCGCTGGTCAGCTGCTCGATGTAGACCACATCCCGCAGGTCGGGCTCGGCGAACCGCAGGATCGTGAACGGGCCGCCCATCGCCGGATGCGCGCCGACCTGGAACGGCAGGATCTGGAGGGTCACCGCCGGGTGGTCCGCCATGTCGATGAGGTGGCGGATCTGCTCGCGGACGACCTCCTTGCCGCCGATCGGCCGGCGCAGCGCGCCCTCGTCGATCACGGCCCACAACCGCGGAGGATTCGGCCTGCTCAGGATCTCCTGGCGGCTGACCCGGACCTCGCCGCGGCGGGCGATCTCTTCCTCGCTGATCGCGGTGCCCAGCCGGATCACCGCGTGGGCGTAGCCCTCGGTCTGCAGCAGCCCGGGAACGAACTGCACCTGGTAGGAGCGGATGAACGAGGCCGCCGCCTCCAGACCGAAGTAGGGCTCGACCCAGTGCGGGAGGATGTCCGAGTACGCCTGCCACCAGCCGGGGGTGTTCGCCTCACGCGCCAGGTTCAGCAGCGCCTCGCGCTCCTCGCCGCTGGTTACGCCGTAGAGGGTGAGCAGGTCGGCGATATCGCGCTCCTTGAAGCCGACCCTGCCGTGCTCCATCCGGCTGATCTTGGAGTGCGAGCCGCGGATCGCGTCCGCCGCCTGCTCGAGCGTGATCCCGTGGTCTTCGCGAAGACGGCGAAGGTGACCGCCGAGCACAAGCCGCTGGACGGTCGGCCCGGCCGAGCGGGCACCGAACATGGTGGTCGGGACATCCCAGGCCGAGTCCTCAGACGAGAGCATCGCCACTCCTCGCTCGGTGTGCCTGTCGATCATGGCGGGGTGGGGATCAGTGTCCCACGTGATCACCCGGTTGCGAAAGAGCGGTCCATGACAATTCAATAGAAATCTGGAGTCGCTAGCGTTTCACCACGTCATGAGCGCATGATGAACCGCACGTTACCGGTCAGTAGCCCCCGGTGAACCGCGGCCACGCCGTTGGGAAGGGCTCCAGACCTTCCGCCCGCGCAATATTACTGCGGCTCCCCTCGGGATTACTACGGCTTCCCCTCGGGCCAGGACGAGTGCTCGCCCGCGGCGAGCACGTGATCGAACTCGCCGTCCTTGGCGCCGGCCAGGAAGGCGGCGATCTCCGCACGGGTGTAGACCAGCGCCGGGCCGCCGGGGAAGCGGGAGTTGCGCACGGCGATGTCCCCGCCGGGCAGGCTGGCCATCTCCAGGCATTCGCCGTTCGGGTTGCTGTACCGGCTCTTGACCCAGCGGACGTTCCCCAGTCCGGAAGCTGGCATGCCGTTGTAGATGTCAGCCATGTTTCCTCTCCAGTGGTGCTGTCATGAGCTTCAACGGAAGCGCCCCCTGCTTTGTTCACCAAGCGTCGTTCGGTCTCGACCTGTGCTGAACGCCCGGTGAGCCGCGAGCTCAGGCCATCTCTGTGCGTGGCGTGCCAGACGAGACATCACGCGTCCAGGAGCCCACTGTCCCTCCGTATGGCTACCGAGACCTGTGCACGCCTCGAATGAACGTGCATCTGGTCTTGCATTTGCACAATATATCAGGCACGATACAAGCAGGGCATACCCACACACTGCGGCAAACAAGGCTATTTACGGCCCCATGACGATGCAGAAAGCGGTTGCGTTGGCTCATCTGAGGGTTGCTTACGGGCCCGGTGATGACGACGACGAGGAGGTCGTCAGCACCCCGGCACAGCCGGTCACCGCACCACGACTGCTGCCGGTGCCCTCAGCCTGGTGGGATACGTCTGCGGTGACGAGCCGCCCGCTCAGCCCGGTCCCGGAGGAAGCGAGAAACGCGCGCCAGTTCGTCAGGGAGCTTCTCGCCTGCTGGGGTCTCGCGGAGCTGTCGGATGACGCCGAGGTGATCATCGGGGAGCTCGTGGTCAACGCGGTCCGGCACGGTTTGCGGACGGTCCCGTCGCAGTCCCCGGCGGCGCTGCGGCTGTGCATGCTCCGCCGGGCGGGCGAGGTGATGCTGGCGGTCACCGACCCCAGCAACGAGGGCCCGCGGCCTCGCCAGCCGGACTGGGCCGGCGAGAGCGGCCGCGGACTGCAGATCGTCGGCGCGCTGAGCGATGTCTGGGGCTGGTCACCGATCGACGGCCACGGCAAGGCCGTGTGGGCGGTCCTGCGCAACCCCTGAGCGCGGTCCCGGGCACCTCTTACGGGGCCACCGGTTACGGGGCCACCGGCTCGTCGGCGACCATCAGCACGTGCTCGACCAGCGCTATCAGCACCTGCTTCGCCGACTCCCTGCTGCGTGCGTCGCACGTGATGATCGGCAGGCCGGGGTCCAGGTCAAGGGCGATGCGGACGTCCTCGGGATCGTACCGGCGGGCGCCGTCGAAGCAATTGAGCGCGATGATGAACGGTATCTCCCGGCGCTCGAAATAGTCGATGGCGGGAAAGCAATCGGCGAGACGGCGGGTATCGGCAAGGACCACCGCCCCAAGCGCGCCGATGGCCAGCTCGTCCCACATGAACCAGAACCGCTCCTGGCCGGGGGTGCCGAACAGGTAGAGGATCAGATCATTTCGGAGGCTGATACGGCCAAAGTCCATCGCCACCGTCGTGGTGGTCTTGCGCTCGACGCCCGATATGTTGTCCGTTCGAATGCCGCTTTCCGTCAGCGGCTCCTCGGTGCGTAGCGGCCTGATCTCACTCACCGCCCCGACCAGCGTCGTCTTCCCGACCCCGAAGCCCCCGGCGAGCAGGATCTTTATCGCTCGATGACGACGCGTTGCCACGTCAGAGTCCCCGTAGACCATTCAGCACCTCCCTCAGTGTGTTCTTGTCGACTACACCGCGCGCCGCCGTCGTTGCCGGCGCGCGGATAGCGACCAGGCCGAGCTCGCGCAGGTCGGCAAGCAGAATACGGACGACGCCGAGCGGAAGGTCGACGTCCGAAGCGATGTCCACGACCGTCGTCGGCACGCGTGCGAGCTGCAGCACCGAGACGTGTTCCGGCGCCAGCGCAGCCGGATCGGTGACCGTGCCGGGAGTGGCGGTCACGGTAGCCACCAGGTCGAACGCCTCGCCGGCATGGCGGGTTCTGCCCCGGGTCAGAGCATAGGGCCGGACCACCGGTCCTGCTTCGGCGTCGAGCCACCGTTCGTCGCTTGATGGCATCGGTAGTTCATTCCTACCTGTCGAAAACTTGCTGGACGGAAGGCCGCATGCCGACCTGAAGGTGGTCGCCGGTCCGCTGCACGAGAACCGCCATCTCGTACGCGACCAGGCCGACGTCGGCTCCCGCCTCGGTGAGGACTGCGAGGCAGGTGCCGTGCCCCGCGGCGGTCACGAACAGGAAACCCGATTCCATCTCGATGATGGTCTGGCGCACCGCGCCGCCGCCGAAATGCCGTCCGGCGCCGCGTGCCAGCGACTGAAACCCGGCGGCAAGGGCGGCCAGGTGCTCGGCGTCCGCCTGGTCCAGCCCGCGCGACGCGCCGAGCGCGATCCCGTCCTGGGACAGGAACACCGCCTTCTGAATATGCGCGACCCGCAGTACGAGATCGTCGAGCAGCCAGTCGAGCTGGCTGATCGGGGTCTGATGGTTAGGCTCCATCAAGTCTCCTGCCATCCTCCGGCCCCGCGGCTGGCTCCACGGCGCCCGGTTCGCGGAACGCCGCCGGTGGCTCCTGATCTCGCGACTGTTGTTGTGCCGCGTTCGACGTCACCTCTGTCCTGCCCTGCTGCCAGCCCCGCTGCATCGCGGACATCGTGCTGCGGATCTCCGCGAGCGACGGAACGCTCTGCGCCGCGGGCTGCGCACCGGGCGCCTGCCGCCCGGCTGGCGGCGATGACGGCCCCGGCTGCGCGCCCGGCGGTGAGCGACGGAGCTGTGGCGCGAGGCTGGCTTGCCGGACGCGGCGTGGCAGGCCCTTGTACTCCTCACCTCCCGCGGGCGCCGCGTCCTGCGGCGCGCCAGCGGCTCCCGGGACTCCCGGGACTCCCGGGGCGCCCGCGCCATGGCCGTTCCCGTTGCCTGGCAGGCCGTTCCCGTTGCCGGGACGCGGCTGTTCCCCCGGAGCCTGCGGGGTACCGCGGTGCAGGGGAGTGAAGACATCGAAGTCGGCCGGCTCGGTGACTCCGGGCACCACCCGCCCGCTGCCGGGCGGCATCGCGGGCGGTACGGGAACGCCCGGTGGCAGCGGGATTCCCGGGACCACGGGCACGCCGGGCGGCGGCGTACCCGAAGACGTGCCGGCCGCGCCGCCGGCGGTACCGCCGGCACCGGGCGTCGCGTGCCGGGGCCCCGCGCCCTGCGGGCCGGAAAGCGACTGGCGTACCGCGCCGGAGATGCGGAAACCCGTGAACGGCGGGTCGCCGGCCATGCCGGATTCCGGGCCGTCGGCGAACGGGCCGCCCGTGATCCCCGCCGCACGCTCCCCGCCGAGGACACCGGGGCGACCGGGGCCACCGGGACCACCAGGGGCGCCGGGACCACCGAGGCTTCCGGCGGCGCCCCCGACGGGCCCAACGGGCCGCATCGGCCCGGGCATCGGCCCGTTGGGCCCGGTGGCACCGCCGGTGCGCCCGCTGGGCAGCGCGGCGGGCCCGGCCGGCAGCCCGGCCGGGACGGCCTCCTCCACGACCACGAGCTGGCTCGGGATCAGCGCGACCGCCGTGGTTCCGCCGTAGGGCGAAGGCCGCAGGGTCACCCGGATGCCGTGCCGCCTGGCGAGCTGGCCGACGACGAACAGGCCAAGCTGCTCGGAGTTGGCGGGGTTGAACTCCGCCGGGCTGGCGAGCCGCTCGTTGAGCTCGGCGAGCCGCTGCGCGCTCATCCCGAGGCCACGGTCCTCGATCTCGATCGCGAAGCCGTTGCCGACCATCTCACCGGCCACGCGCACGGTGGTGTACGGGGGGGAGAGCGTGGTCGCGTTCTCGATCAGCTCGGCGAGCAGGTGGATGACGTCTGTCACCGCGGATCCGCTCAGCGCCGCCTTGCTCTGGGTGACCACGGTGACCCTGGCGTAGTCCTCGACCTCGGCCACCGCGCCGCGCATCACGTCGATGAGCCGCACTGGGTTGGACCAGCCCCGGCCCGGGGGGGCGCCGGACAGGATGATCAGGCCCTCGGCGTGCCGGCGCATACGCGTGGTGAGGTGGTCGAGCCGGAACAGATCGTCGAGCGCCTCGGGGTCGGTGGCGCGCCGTTCCATCGCGTCGAGGACCGTGAGCTGGCGGTGCAGCAGCGACTGGTTGCGCCTGGCCAGGTTGCGGAACACGTCGTTGATGCCCTGCCGCAGCCGCGACTCCTCCACGGCGGCGCGGACGGCGGTCTGCCTTACGGTGTCGAACGCCTGCGCGACCTGCCCGATCTCGTCGCCGCTCGTCCGGATCGGCGGCGCCTCGGCGGCGATGTCGACCGTCTCACCGTGCCGCAGCCGGGAGACCACCGACGGCAGCTGCTCCTCGGCCAGGGCGAGCGCCGACGAGCGCAGGCCGCCGAGACGGCGGATGATGCCGCGGCCGACGAGGGAGGTCGCCAGGATCGTGAGGATGAGCCCGAGCAGGCCGAGGATGCTGGTCTCCGCCACCCGAACCCACGCCCCGTGCGTGGTCGTGTGATCGTGGGCGAGCTCGGCGCCCGCCAGGCTGACTCCCCCGTTGAAGTAGCCGAGCTCGACCGCCTGTGCGAGCTGGTGCCACTGCGCCTGGGTGACCGGCAGCGCGGCGCCCGTCGCGTCGGCGGAGACGGCGCCCTCGAGGTCGGTCAGGTCGGTCTGCAGCGCGGCGGGCGCGGCCTTGTTCAGCGGGCTCACGAACGCGGTGAGGTCGGTTGGGGTCAGGATCTGCTCCGCGTCGAGCAGCGTCGACGCCCGGTTGGCGGCCATCTCGGCGAACGCGGTGCGGTCGGTGTTGAACGTGGCCCGGGGGAAGTTGCCGCCGCGGGCCGTGGCCGCTGCCGCGAGCATCCCGGACAGCAGCGCGTCCTCCTGCTCCAGGTCCTCCCTGGCCGTCACGGTGGCGATCAGCCCGAGCGCCTGCTCACCGGCGAACGCGTCGGTCAGGCTGTCCGCCTCGACCAGGAAGAGCTTGGGCTCGCTGCCGACGCCCTGGCTGTAGAACCCGAGCGCCTGCAGCGGGCTCAGCGCCCTCGCCTCGACGCCCTGGCGCAGCGTCTGCAGCTGGCTCAGGCCGCCGACGACCTTGTTGATGGCGTCCGCCTCGCTGGGCGTCTCGCTGCTCATGGTGGCCGGGGAATGCATGGCGGCGACGAATTTCGGCTCGGCGCCGTCGGTGGCGTTGATCGCGGCCATGTACTGCTGCAGGTTCGCCGGGGTCGGGTCAAACAGGTAGACGACGGCCGCGGTGCGCTCGTTCTGAAGATAGGTGACGAAATGCGCGGCGGGCAGCGAGGTCGCGGAGATGAGGGCGGGGGCACGGTCCAGGTTGATGGCGTTGTGCACCGTGGTAGTGGTCACGTAAGCGAAAAGGCCGACCATCGTGATCAGCGGTATGGCGACCAGGAAGTAAATCCTCAGCCGGATGGATCGTCCGCGCGATCCCATGGAACCCCCCTGCGGGTTAGGGTGATCGCAAGCTGGTGATGCCGGCAGCGTTGCGTAGGTCAGTCTGGGCGGCCAGGATACCCCGGAAAAGGGCAGCATCGCGGCCATACTGGTACATATGCCAAGCGTGTGGCCCTACGCTTACGCGGTGTGCGCCGAATCGGGGACCGGAAGGCCCGGATGTGAGCGGCGCGAGCGCGGCACGCCTGTTTTGTCGGCGTCACCGCCTACGCTAGGTACGGTGACCGAAACCGCGACAGACGCCCTCCTCGACGGCCTCAACCCGCAGCAGCGTGCCGCCGTCGTGCATGAAGGTGGCCCGCTGCTCATCGTGGCCGGCGCGGGGTCGGGCAAGACCCGGGTGCTGACGCACCGAATCGCCTACCTGCTCGCGGAACGGGATGTGGCGCCGGGGGAGATCCTCGCGATCACGTTCACCAACAAGGCGGCCGGCGAGATGGCCGCCCGTGTCGCCGCACTGGTCGGCCGGCGGGCGCGGGCGATGTGGGTGATGACATTCCATTCGGCGTGCGTCCGCATCCTGCGCCGGGAGGCGAAGCGGTTTGGCTACCCGCCGAATTTCTCGATATACGACCAGGGAGATTCGCAGCGGCTGATGGCGCTGGTCTGCCGCGAGCTCGAGCTGGACCCCAGGCAGTTCCCGCCGAAGGCGATGGCCGCGCAGGTTTCCAGCCTGAAGAACGAGCTCATCGACTACGAGTCGTTCTTCTCCCGGGCGCAGACGGCGCGTGAGAAGGCACTCGCGGAGGCGTATGCCGAATACCAGCGGCGCCTGGCCGCCGCCGGGGCGATGGACTTCGACGACCTGATCATGGTGACGGTCAACCTGCTGCAGGCGTTTCCCGAGGTCGCCGGGGCGTACCGGCGCCGTTTCAGGCATGTGCTCGTTGATGAGGACCAGGACACCAACCACGCCCAGTACACCTTGGTCAGGGAGCTTGTCTCCGGCGGCTCCCCCCGGGCCTCCCTGTTCAGCCAAACGGACGGTGGTCACTCCCCGGACTCCGGCTCCGTTCCCGCGGCACGCCTGCCAGCCCGGGGGGACGACCCCCCGGAACCCCCCGCAGAATTGGCCGTCGTCGGTGACGCCGACCAGTCGATCTACGCGTTCCGCGGCGCCACGATCAGGAACATCATCGAGTTCGAGCAGGACTTCCCGGACGCGACCGTGATCCTGCTCGAGCAGAACTACCGTTCCACGCAGAACATCCTGGCCGCCGCGAACGCGGTGGTGTCCCGCAACTCGGGCCGGAAGCCGAAGAACCTGTGGTCGGACCAGGGCGCCGGGCCGCCGATCGTGGGCTACGTCGCCGACAGCGAGCATGACGAGGCCGCGTTCGTCGCGGAGGAGGTGGACCGGCTGGCGGACGCGGGAGAGGCGGCCCCCGGTCAGGTGGCCGTGTTTTACCGGACCAACGCGCAGTCGCGTGTCTTCGAGGAAATTTTCATCAGGGTGGGGCTGCCCTACCGGGTGGTCGGCGGTGTCCGGTTCTACGAGCGGCGCGAGGTCCGCGACCTGCTCGCGTACCTGCGGCTGATCGCCAACCCGGCCGACGAGGTGTCGCTGCGCCGGGTGCTGAACGTGCCGAAGCGCGGCATCGGCGACCGCGCCGGGGAGTACGTGGCCGCCTACGCGCAGCGGGAGCGGATCACGTTCGCCGAGGCGCTGCGCGACCCCGGCGACGTTCCCGGCCTGGCGCCCCGGTCGGCGGCGGCGATCGCGGGGTTCAACGCCCTGCTCGGTGACCTGCGCGAGCAGGCGGCGGCCGGCGGCCCGGTTTCGGAGCTGGCCGAGGCGGTGCTCGACCGAACCGGGTACCAGGTGGCGCTGGAGACCTCGAATGACCTTCAGGACGCGAGCCGGGTGGAGAACCTGCAGGAGCTCGTATCGGTGGCCCGCGAGTTCGACAGCTCCCGCGAGGACGGGACGCTGGCGGAGTTCCTGGAGCAGGTGTCGCTGGTCGCCGACGCCGACGAGATCCCGGAGGGAGCCGATCACGGCGGGATGGTGACGCTGATGACGCTGCACACCGCCAAGGGCCTGGAGTTCCCTGTCGTGTTCCTGACCGGGATGGAGGAGGAGGTGTTCCCGCACCAGCGGTCGCTGACCAACGCCAGGGAACTGGAGGAGGAGCGGCGTCTGGCTTACGTCGGCATCACAAGGGCCGAGCAGCGGCTGTACCTGACCCGGGCGGTTTCCCGGAACTGGTGGGGACGGCCGGCGTTCCACACCCCGTCCCGGTTCCTCGCCGAGATCCCGGCCAGCCTGATCGAGTGGCGCCGCGACGCGGCGCACGCCGCCGCGGCCTCGGCATCCGCCATGGAACGCGTGGCCCAGCGGCCGGGCACGAAGTCGCCGGGCAACCGTGCCGTGCCCTCGCTGTCACCCGGCGACAAGGTAACCCACGACAAGTTCGGCCTGGGCACGGTGGTGTCCACCGACGGCTACGGCGACCAGGCCGAAGCCAAGATCGACTTCGGCGGCGAGTACGGCGTCAAGCACCTGGTCCTCCGCTACGCCCCCCTGGAGAAGCTGTAATCGCGACGTAAGCGTCTCGCGAGGAACCAGCGGGCGGCGGCGATCGCTGTGGCCAGGATGGTAGCCGCGGTTATCGCGAGGAAGCCGCTGGCGATCCACTGTCCGGCGCTCACGAGAAGCTGGGCGTGGGTCGTGTCGATGGCGCGGTCGTGAATCGCCCCGGCCATGACGGCGGCCGCCACGTACGACAGCGCCGGCACCGGGATGATCAGGTAGGCGCCCCGTTCCTGGACCGCGAGCGCGGCGACGATGGTTCCGGCGATGAGGAAGAGGCTGAGTACGACGCCCGGGTCATGATTGGTGATCACGGTGCCCAGTGCGCCGAGCAGCGCCGCGCCGATGACGATGCAGACCCCGAGGCCCCCGGAGAGCGTCCCCCACCACGGCACCATCCCGCCGCCGGGCGGCCGCCCGGCGGCGGGATCCCGTGCGCCGCGGTCGCGCATTCGGGGTTCACGCCCGCCGGGTTCACGCCTTCCGGGCTCGCGCACACCAGGTTCACGCCTACCGGGCTCACGCATCCCGGGCTCGCGCACGCCGGTGCGGGGCTCACGGCCGCCGCCGTCACGCCCGTAGCCGCCCGGGCCGCGCCCGCCGGGAGGGCGGCCGCCGCCGTCACGCGGGCCCCAGTCGCGCGGGTCCGGTTCCCGGCCGCGCGGCGCCGGTTGGTACTCAGGCGTGCGGGGATACGGCGCCGGCTCCCCGCGGCCGCGCCCGGCCTCGCCGGGATATCCCCCTGGCGCGCCGTCGTACGGCACGCGGGGGTACGAGTCCTGCCCTCGTGGATTCGTCATCCTGCTCTCTGAGATTAGCCGTTAGGGTGAGGTTAGCTGTTACGGGCTCCTGGCGGGAAAACTACCGGGTAGTCTTCGGGCCAATGGTGACGAGCCAGCCCGGAGGGAACCGATGGTCAAGCCTGACACCGGGATGGCGCCGCTCGGCATCGCGGGGAAGGCGGGATACTCGCTGAGCTGCGTCGTCGCGGCGCTGGTAATGGTGATAAGCGGCTTTTCCTATTTTGTCGTCCGCGATGTGAGCAGCATCGGCGGGTCTCACGCGATCGTGAGCGGGCCATCGATCGGCCCGCAGAACATCCTTGTCATGGGCCTGGAGAGCCGCCGCGACTACAACGGCAATGTCCTGCCCGCCGACCTGCTGGCCGCGATGCACGCCGGCAGCGTCCAGGGCGTCAGGAATGGTGTCGGCGGGGAGACCACGAACACGCTGATCCTCATCCATATCTTCGCGGGCGGCAAGAAGACGGTTGGGTTCTCGATCCCGCGTGACGACTGGGTTACCTTCCCGCACACCTACGACGGCCAGTCCCAGGGCAAGGTCGACCAGGCTTACGGTGACGCCTGGGCGCAGAGCATGAATCAGACCGCCAACTCCAGCATGGGCAACAACCAGCGCAACTTCCAGGCCAACGAGGCGGGGCAGGCCGCCGCCGTGGCCACGGTCGAGGCGCTGACGGGTGTCCACATCGACCACTTCGCCGAGGTGAACCTGGCCGGGTTCTACGAGCTGGCGAAGTCCTTCGGCGGCATCATGGCGTGCGTGAAGCCGTGGGAGGGCGGCAGGAACTTCCACGACGCCAACTCCGGCGCGAATCTCAAACCGGGCATCCAGCATCTATGGGCGGCGCAGGCGCTGGCGTACGTGCGGGAACGGGACAACCTCCCGCAGGGCGACATCGACCGCACCCACCGTCAGCAGGCCGTCATCGACTACGTGATGTGGAAACTCCAGCACCAGAACGTTCTGTCGGATCTGTCACAGCTGGAGTCGCTGCTGTCGATCGCCAAGCAGTACGTGATCACCGACGACGGCTGGAACCTGCTGGACTTCGCCTCGGAGATGCGGGGCCTGACCGGGAAGAACCTCACGTTCCGGACGGCGCCCTACATCACCACCGGCGGTCATGTGGACGGTCAGGACGTGAACCTCATCGACCCCGCCGCGATCAGGAGCGCCGTGCAGCGGGCCTTCTACCCCCCGTCCGCGACGAACCAGGCCACGGACGGCAAGGGCACCGGCGGCAAGGCCACGCGCAACAGGAAGGCCGCGGCCGTTTCGCCGTCCTCCACGACCGTGGACGTGCTGAACGGCGGTCTCACGGCGGGCCTGGCTGGCCGGGTGTCCAGGGCACTGGCCGCGGCCGGCTACCGGGCGGGCCAGGTGGGCAACGTGGCCTCGCACTCCACGACCGAGGTTCTGTACGGCGCCGGGTCGTCGAACGCGGCGAACGCGGCGAAGATCGCCTCCGCCTTCGGCGTGACCGCGGCCGCCAGCTCCTCCGTCACGGCAGGGCATGTGGAGATCGTGCTCGGCACCGATGCCACCACCGTGCCAAGCTTCGCGGGGTCCTCGTCGGCGTCCAGCTCCCCGCCGCCGTCCGCGTCCGGTGGCTCGTCGCCGTCCGCTTCGTCCCCGGCTTCCGGCGGCGGCAGCAGCGGTGGCGGAGGCGGCACGGTGTCGGTCAGCAACAACGCCCCTTATGGCGTCCCCTGTGTCTACTGACGCTGTGTGTACTGACGCTGTGTGTACTGACGCTGTGTCTACTGACGCGCCGGCCCGGCCTGACACCTGCGGTCAGCGCCGTCGGGTGCATGGCATGATTGGAGCATGATCCGGGTCATCGTTGCCAAGGCCGGGCTCGACGGGCACGACCGGGGCGCGAAGGTGGTCGCGCGGGCGCTGCGCGACGCCGGGGTGGAGGTCATCTACACCGGGCTGCACCAGACCCCGGAGCAGATCGTCGCGGCCGCGATCCAGGAGGACGTGGACGCGATCGGGCTGTCGATCCTGTCCGGCGCGCACATGACGCTGTTCGCCCGGGTCATCGAGCTGCTCAACGAGCGCGATGCCTCCGACATCGTCGTCTTCGGCGGGGGCATCATCCCGGAGGAGGACATCGCGGAGCTCTCCCGCATGGGCGTGGCCCGGATCTTCACCCCCGGCGCCTCCACCACGGAAATCGTCGGCTGGGTACACGCCGAGCTCGGCCACGAGGTCGCCGGCCAGCACTGAAAGCCAGCACTCAGAGCCAGCACTCAGAGCCAGCACGGGGACCCAGCACTGAGAGACGGCTCACATGGCTGCCGCCGCGACCCGGGCGGCGGAAACCGCCTGGAAAAGGCTAGGCTTCGTTCCGGAGACCGAACGCCGTACGTTACGCGGCTGCAACCAGACGGAACCGAGAACGGACCCCCAGTGGACCTGTTTGAGTATCAGGCTAAGGAACTTTTCGCCGAGTACGGCGTTCCGGTGCAAAAGGGCCAGGTCGCGAGCACGCCCGATGAGGCGCGCCGCATCGCCGCGGGCTTCGCCGCCGAAGGAAAACCGCTGGTCGTCGTCAAGGCGCAGGTGAAGACCGGCGGTCGCGGCAAGGCCGGGGGCGTGAAGCTCGCCAACGGCCCCGATGAGGCCTTCGAGAAGGCGGGCAAAATTCTCGGCATGGACATCAAGGGCCATACGGTCCACACCGTGCTGGTCACCGAGGCCGCGGACATCGCCGAGGAGTACTACCTGTCGTTCCTGCTCGACCGCGCGAACCGCGCCTTCACGGCGATCTGCTCCGTCGAGGGCGGCGTGGAGATCGAGGAGGTCGCGCACTCCAGCCCGGAGGTGATCGCGCGCATCCCCGTGTCGCCGCTGACGGGCGTCGATCACGCGAAGGCGGCGGAGATCATCGCCGCGGGGCGGATCCCGGAGCGGGCGGCGGAGGCCGCGGCGACGCTGGCGGAGCGGCTGTGGGCGGTGTTCACCGACGAGGACGCGACGCTGGCCGAGGTGAACCCGATGGTGCTGACGCCGGACGGGCAGGTGCTCGCGGTCGACGGCAAGGTCACCCTCGACGACAACGCCGCGTTCCGGCAGGAGCACGAGCGGTTCGCCGACCCGGGCGCCGCGGACCCGATCGAGGCGCGCGCCAGGGAGAAGCACCTCAACTACGTGAAGCTGGACGGTGAGGTCGGCATCATCGGCAACGGCGCCGGCCTCGTGATGTCGACGCTGGATGTCGTCGCCTACGCCGGCGAGCAGGTGAAGGGGGCGGCCGGCGCGGGCGGGGGGATCCGCCCGGCGAACTTCCTCGACATCGGCGGCGGCGCGTCCGCCGAGGTGATGGCGAACGGCCTCGAGATCGTGCTCTCGGACCCGGCGGTGAAGTCGGTCTTCGTGAACGTCTTCGGCGGGATCACCGCGTGCGACGCGGTCGCCAACGGCATCGTGTCCGCGATCGGCATGCTGAACGAGCGCGGCGAGCAGGTCGACCGCCCGATCGTCGTCCGGCTCGACGGCAACAACGCGGCCGAGGGCAGGCGCATCCTGAACGAGGCGGCGCTGCCCGTGGTGGAGCAGGTGGACACGATGGACGGCGCGGCGCGCCGCGCGGCCGAACTGGCCGCCAGCGTCGCGAAGGGAGCATGAGGTGGCGATCTTCCTGACCGGCCAGAGCCGGGTCATGATCCAGGGCATCACCGGCTCGGAGGGCCGCAAGCACGGGGCGCGGATGCTCGCCGCGGGCACCAGGGTCGTCGGCGGGGTCAACCCGAGGAAAGCGGGCCAGACCGTTGAGCTGAACGGCGAGGCGGTTCCGGTGTTCGGCACCGTGGCCGACACGATGGCCGCGACCGGGGCGGACGTGTCCGTCGTCTTCGTGCCCGCGGCCGCCACCAAGGACGCCGTCGTCGAGGCCATCGAGGCCGGGATCCCGCTGTGCATCGTCATCACCGAGGGCATCCCGGTACACGACACCGCGGAGTTCTGGGCCCGCGCCAGCGCGGCGGGCAACCGCACCAGGATCATCGGCCCGAACTGCCCGGGCGTCGCGTCCCCGGGCAAGTCCAACGCGGGCATCATCCCGGCCGACATCACCAGCGAGGGCCGGATCGGCCTGGTGTCCAAGTCCGGCACGCTGACCTACCAGATGATGTACGAACTGCGCGACATCGGCTTTTCCACCGCGGTGGGCATCGGCGGCGACCCGGTGATCGGTACCACGCACATCGACTGCCTGCGGGCCTTCCAGGAGGACCTCCAGACCGCCGCGATCGTGATGATCGGGGAGATCGGCGGGGACGCCGAGGAGCGCGCCGCCGCGTTCATCGAGCAGCACGTGACCAAGCCGGTCGTCGGCTACGTGGCCGGCTTCACCGCGCCGGAGGGCAAGACGATGGGTCACGCGGGCGCGATCATCTCCGGCTCGTCCGGCACCGCCCAGGCCAAGAAGGAAGCGCTGGAGAAGGCCGGTGTCCGCGTGGGCCGCACCCCCAGCGAAACCGCCGCCCTCATCCGCGACGTCATGCGCACCCTGTAACGGGGGGTCCGGGGGCCGTCCCCGGGCCGGCACGGCCGGCGTGCCTTCGGGGGGTTTACGCCGGAGGCTGCCACGATGGCGTTGTGAGTGTTTCCGCTGAGGCGCCGCCGGGTTCCGCGCCGCGCGTCCCCCGCCGGGGTGCCGGGGGAAGCCCGCGGCCGGAGGCGCCGTCCCGGCCGCTCGCGCTCGCCGGCGGAATCGCCGCGTGCGCGGTGGCGGCCGGCGGCCTCGCCGTGCTCACCACGCTTACCGCGATCGGCTGGATCACCGCGCCGCACATGGGCCTGGGCAGCGGCCTGCCCGGCGTGCTGCGCGCCGCCGGCGTGCTGTGGCTGGTCGGGCACCATGTGGGGATCACCGTGCGCGGCGTCGGGCCGGTCGGGATGCTGCCGCTGGGCCTCGTCCTGCTGCCCGGCGCGCTGCTCGTCCGGGCGGGACGCTGGGTGGTGCAGGCGGCCCAGGTGACGCGCCTGAAGCACGTGGGTTACGCGGCGCTCGCCGTCGCGTTCCCCTACGCCCTGCTGACCGGCGCGGTGGCCCTGGCCAGCCGGACACCGGTGGCGTCGCCGTCACTGCCGCAGGCCGTCGTGGCGGGGTTCATGCTCGCGCTGTGCGCCAGCGGGCTCGGCGCGGCGCGTGGCCTGGCGCCGTGGCGCGAGCTTGCCGGATTCGTCGGAGCGCGGCCTCGTTCGGTAATCATGGGCGTGATCGCCGCACTGGCCACACTGACCGCGGCCGGCGCCGTGCTGGCCGGGGGATCCCTCGCCGTGCACCTCGCGGCGTACCGGGCCGCGACCGACGCGCTCTCGCCGGGGCCGGGCGGCGCGGTGCTGCTGCTGCTCGCCGGTCTCGGCTACATGCCGAACGCGATCATCTGGGCCGTCGCGTACGCGCTCGGCCCGGGTTTCGCCTTCGGCTCGGGCACGGCGGTGGCGCCGACGGGCTCCGCGCTCGGCGCGGTGCCGGCGTTCCCGATGCTGGCCGCGCTGCCCGCGGGACCGCGGTCGGGCGTCCCGGTGTGGATCGCGTTCGCGGTGCTGGCCGCGCCCTACCTCGCGGGCGTGCTGGCGGGCCTGGTGACGGTGCGGGCGGCGCCGACCCCGATGCTCGAGGCGGCGCCGCTGTGGGGCTTCGTGGCCGGCGGCGCCGCGGGAATCATGACCGGCGCGGCCGCGGCAGCGTCGGGCGGCCCGCTCGGCGCCGGGCGGCTCGTCTCCGTGGGGCCGTCCGGCGTGCAGGTGGGCCTCGTCGCGGTGCTCGAGGTGGGCGTGAGCGCCGCGGTGACGGCCGGGCTGGCCAACTGGCTGCTGCTGCGCCGTCATCCCGGGCGGGACGCGGGCCCTGCCGACGAGGACGGCTACACCGAACCGCTGCGGGTGGA
The DNA here is from genome assembly GCA_019239975.1 of Streptosporangiaceae bacterium. GTDB lineage: Bacteria > Actinomycetota > Actinomycetes > Streptosporangiales > Streptosporangiaceae > JAFAZE01. The sequence goes on along the minus strand of JAFAZE010000121.1, from coordinate 46,338 downwards.
GGCACCGGTGCCGCCCGCGGCACAGCGACCGGGGGTTGTCGACGAGACCGACGACGCCGGCGGCCACCGCATCTACCTGGACCCCTGGGCCGGCGACGAAGACCTCTAGCGGTCAGCCGCTGCCCCGCAGCAGGCTGAACTCGTTGCCGACGGAGCTGCTGAACTGGTTCTGGCAGGCCTGCTGCGCCGACAGCGTGTTGGCGCCGGCCATGCAGGTCGACAGCTGGGTAAGCTGCGGCCAGAACACGGCGAAGGCGGCCAGGGCCAGCGCGCTGAGCCCCACACCGATGAAGCCGAGCACGATACCGCCGACCGCGCCGCGCGGGCGCGCGGTGCCGCCGCGCCGCGCCTTCGACCCCGACGTGATCCCGAGCCATCCGGCCGTCGCCCCGACCAGCAGCGTGAGGGCGACCACGTAGACCGTGCGCCGCGGGTCTCCGCCCAGGGACAGGGACAGGCCGAGCATGCTCAGGGCGCCCAGCACGAGCGCCGCCCAGGCGCGCTGCTGCAGCGCCGGGTCCGGCGGCGGCAGCCCGGGGCGCATCCCCGGCCGCCGCGGCGGCGGGGATTGGCGAGGGGGCGCGGGCTCACGCTGATCTGTTCCGGGCATCGCTCCTATTCTGCCCTGCGGGCCGGGGGGCCGTGGGCCCCGGGGGCCGCGTGATCGCGGCGTCCTCTAGGGTGGCGGCATGCGCAAGCTAAGCGCGCGGCGGCTGGTGGTGCTCGTCTCCGGGGAGGGGACGAACCTGCAGGCGCTGATCGGGGCGTGCGAGGACCCCGGCTACGGCGCACAGATCGTCGCGGTCGGCGCCGACCGCGGGAACATCGCGGCGCTGCGAAGGGCTGAGCAGGCGGGCATCCCGGCGTTCGTGCTCCGCGTCGGCGACCACGCGCACCGCGACGACTGGGACCGGGCGCTCACCGGGGCCTGCGCCGCCCGCGAGCCCGGCCTGATCGTCTGCGCCGGGTTCATGAAGCTGCTCGGCAAGGCCTTCCTCGGCCGCTTCGCCGGCCGCTGCGTGAACACGCACCCGGCGCTGCTACCGTCGTTCCCTGGCATGCATGGCGTGCGGGACGCCCTTGCCTATGGGGTGAAGGTGACCGGCTGCACCGTGCTCATCGTCGATGAGGGCGTGGACGCGGGGCCGGTCGTCGCGCAGGCCTGTGTCCGGGTGCACGACGATGACGACGAGGCCACGCTGCACGAGCGCATCAAGGTTGCCGAACGCGCGCTGCTGGTGGAGACGGTGGGCAGGATGGTCCGCGAGGGCTGGTCCCTCGAGGGCAGGAAGGTGAGGATCGGCAGTTGACCAGGATCCCGATCACGCGGGCGCTGATCAGCGTCTACGACAAGGCCGGCCTCGCGGATCTGGTCCGCGGGCTGCACGACGCCGGCACCGACATCGTCTCCACCGGCTCGACCGCCGCCGTCATCGAGGCGGCCGGCGTGCCGGTGACCAGGGTGGAGGATCTCACCGGCTTCCCCGAGTGCCTCGACGGCCGGGTCAAGACCCTGCACCCGCGGGTGCACGCGGGCCTGCTCGCGGACATGACGCGGCCGGAACACGAGGCGCAGCTCGCGGACCTCGGCATCGAGGCGTTCCAGCTTCTCGTGTCCAACCTGTACCCCTTCGAGGCGACGGCCGCCTCGGGCGCCCTGCCGGCCGAGTGCGTCGAGCAGATCGACATCGGCGGCCCCGCCATGGTCCGCGCCGCCGCGAAGAACCACGCCTCCGTGGCCGTGGTCGTCGACCCGTCGCGGTATTCCGACGTGCTGGCGGCGGTGGCGGCCGGAGGCTTCACGCTGGACCAGCGGCGCCGCCTCGCGGCCAGCGCGTACGCGCACACGGCCGGCTACGACATCGCGGTCGCGTCGTGGTTCGCCTCCGCATACGCCCCGGATGAGACCGCGCGCGAGACCGGCTGGCCCGATGTCGCGGGCGCGCTGTGGAGCCGCCGCGACGTCCTGCGCTACGGCGAGAACCCGCATCAAAGGGCCGCGCTGTATGCAAGGGCTCAATTCGGAGATACCGAACGAGAGGTGGCCAGCGGCATCGCCGATGCTCACCTGCTGCATGGTAAGGCGATGTCGTACAACAACTACGTCGACGCCGACGCGGCGCGCCGCGCGGCGCATGACTTCGCGCAGCCGTGCGTCGCCATCATCAAGCACTCCAACCCGTGCGGCATCGCCATCGGGACCGACCTCGCCGACGCGCACGCGAAGGCGCACGCATGCGATCCGGTGTCGGCCTTCGGCGGCGTGATCGCCGCGAACGGCGTGCTCACGGCGGCCATGGCCAGGCAGGTCGCGGACGTGTTCACCGAGGTCGTGATCGCGCCGGACTTCGCCGCGGAGGCGCTGGACATCCTCACCGCGAAGAAGAACATCCGCCTGCTCCGCTGCGCTCCGCCCGCCGGGCTCGCCGCCGAGTGGCGGCCGGTGAGCGGCGGCATGCTGATGCAGTCGGCCGACCTCGTGGACGCCCCCGGAGACGATCCGGCGAACTGGGTGCTCAAGGCGGGCGCCGCGGCCGACGCCGCGACGCTCGGCGACCTCGCGTTCGCGTGGCGCGCGTGCCGTTCGGTGAAGTCCAACGCGATCCTGCTGGCCAGCGGCGGCGCGTCGGTGGGCATCGGCATGGGTCAGGTCAACCGGGTCGATTCCGCGCGGCTCGCGGTTTCCCGGGCGGGGGACCGCGCCGCCGGTTCCGTGGCGGCCAGCGACGCCTACTTCCCGTTCCCCGACGGCCTGGAGATCCTCGCCGGGGCCGGGGTGCGCGCGGTCGCCGAGCCCGGCGGCTCGATGCGCGACGACACCGTCATCGCCGCCGCGCGGGCCGCGGGCATCACCCTCTACTTCACCGGAGTTCGCCATTTCTACCACTAGGACCGCTGGCACATGACCGCGCGAATCCTCGACGGGAAGGCCGCGGCGGCCGAGATCCGGGCGGAGCTCACCGGGCGGGTCGCCGCCCTCGCCGAACGCGGCATCGTGCCCGGCCTGGGCACGGTGCTCGTCGGCGACGACCCGGGCAGCCGGGCGTACGTGAACGGCAAGCACCGCGACTGCGCCCAGGTCGGGATCGCCAGCATCCGCAGGGAGCTGCCGGCGGACGCGACACAGGGTGAGGTCGAGGCCGTTGTCGACGAGCTCAACGCCGACCCCGCGTGCACCGGCTACATCGTCCAGCTGCCGCTCCCGGCCGGGCTGGACGCGCGGCGGGTGCTGCACCGGATGGACCCGGCCAAGGACGCCGACGGCCTGCACCCTGTCAACCTGGGCCGGCTGGTGCTCGGCGAGCCGGGGCCCCTGCCGTGCACGCCCCGGGGGATCGTCGCGCTGCTGCGCCGCTTCGGCGTCGAGATCGCCGGCGCCGACGTCACGGTGATCGGCCGCGGCATCACGGTGGGCAGGACGCTCGGCCTGCTGCTCACCCGGCGCACCGAGAACGCCACCGTCACACTTTGCCACACAGGCACCAAAGACCTCGGCGCGCACACCAGGCGATCCGACATCGTCGTGGTGGCGGCGGGCGTGCCCGGCCTGCTGACCGCGGACATGGTCCGCCCGGGGGCGGCGGTGCTCGACGTGGGCATCACCAGGACCGATGCGGGTCTGGCCGGCGACGTCTCGCCCGCTGCCGCGGAGGTCGCGGGGTGGCTCGCCCCCATGCCGGGCGGGGTCGGCCCGATGACACGCGCGATGCTGCTCGCGAACGTGGTCGAGGCGGCCGAGGGGGTGTTACGGCCGCCCGAGCACGCGCACCGACCAGCCCGCGCCGCGCCAGAGCGCCGCGTCCAGCGCGCACCTCGCGTCGATCAGGACCCGCCTGCTGACGACGCGCGCGAGCGCCACGGGGTCGATGGCGCGGTAGTCAGACCATTCGGTGAGGTGCAGCACCAGGTCCGCGCCCTCGGCCGCCTCGAAAACGGTGTCCGCGTACCGCAGGCGGGGATGCATCCGGGCCGCGCTGGGCATGGCCACGGGGTCGTGCACGGACACCTCCGCGCCGGCGTGCGTCAGCCGGGCGCAGATGTCGAGGCTGGGGGAATCCCGGACGTCGTCGCTGTTGGGCTTGAACGCGACGCCGAGGACCGCCACCCGTTTACCCGCGAGGTCGCCGCCGGCGGCATGCCGGGCGACGGCGATCACCCGGTCCCGGCGGCCGAGGTTGATCGCGTCGACGGTGCCTAGCAGGTCGGCGAGCGCACCGACTCCCATGCTCGCCGCGGTCGCGCGGAACGCGCGGATGTCCTTGGGCAGGCAGCCGCCGCCGAAGCCGAGGCCGGGGGACAGGAACCGGCGGCCGATCCGCTCGTCGTGGCCGAGGGCCTCGGCGAGGGCGATCACGTCGGCCCCGGAGGCCTCGCACATCTCCGCCATGACGTTGATGAACGAGATCTTGGTCGCCAGGAAGGCGTTGGCCGCCACCTTGACCAGCTCCGCCGTCTCCAGGTCCATCACCAGGCCGGGGATCCCGGCCGCCAGCGGCGTGGCGTACACCTGCCGCAGCAGGACGGCGGCCGCGTCGCGGGTGACACCGAAGACGATCCGGTCGGGGGTGAGGCTGTCGGCGACCGCGTGCCCCTCGCGCAGGAACTCCGGGTTCCAGGCCACGTCCACCGCGCGGCCGGCCGGCGCCGCCGCGCGTGCCCGGGCCAGCAGCGCCCGCGCGGTGCCGACGGGCACGGTGGACTTGCCGACGAGGAGGCATTCCCCGGCGAGGTGCGGAGCGAGCGCGCCGACCGCGGCGTGCAGGTAGCTCAGGTCGGCCCGCCCACCCGGCGCCTGCGGGGTGCCCACACACAGGAAATGCACGTCACCGAGCGCGCCGGCCTCCGCGAAGGATGTGGTGAAACGCAGCCTGCCGGCTTCGAGGTTCTTGCGCAGCAGCGGTTCCAGGCCCGGCTCGAAGAACGGCGCCTGACCCGCGGCGGCCTTCGCGACCTTCTCCGCGTCCACGTCCAGGGCGAGGACGTCGTGGCCCAGGCCGGCCATGCAGACGGCGTGGGTAAGGCCGAGGTATCCGGTCCCTATCACCGTGATCCGGGGGAAGCTGCGGTTCCTGGCCATGGGCACGCTTCATGCCTACGGCGCGGGTGCGGCGCCGCGCTGTCGCCCAGCGGAAGCGGCGATGAAGAAGAGGTGACCATGTCGGCGGGCCATGCTACTAGCTAGTAACATATAGCCTGCCTAACTAAGAGAACGAACAAGGAGGTCGGCGTTGTCCATGAACATCGTCGTCTGCGTCAAGCAGGTTCCGGACACGGCAACCGAGCGCAGGCTGAGGCCCGGTGAGGGCACCCTGGACCGTGCAACGCCGGACGGGCTGATCAACGAGCTGGACGAGTACGCCATCGAGGAAGGGCTGCGGATCGCGGAGGCCCACGAGGGCGAGGTGACGATCCTGTCGATGGGACCCGCGAAGGCGGCCGAGTCCATCCGGAAGGCGCTGTCCATGGGCGCGGACAAGGCGATTCACGTTGTCGATGACGGCCTGGCGGGCTCGGACGCGCTGGCGACCTCCTACGCGATCGCCCAGGTGCTCGAGGAGACAGGGTTCGACCTGGTCATCACCGGCTCGGAGTCCACCGATGCCCGGATGGGAGTCCTCGCGGCGATGCTTGCCGAACGGCTCGGCGTCCCGCAGCTGACGCTGGCCAGCAAGGTGGACATCGACGGAACCCGGATCACCGTGCGCAGGGTGTCCGACGAGGGCTTCGACGAGGTGGAGGCGTCCCTGCCCGCCGTGGTGAGCGTGATGGAGAAGATCAACGAGCCGCGTTACCCGTCGTTCAAGGGGATCATGGCCGCCAAGAAGAAGCCGGTCCGGACGCTGTCGCTCGCCGACGCCGGCATCGACGCGGACCAGGTGGGGCTGGCCGCCTCGGCGACCGAGGTGGTGGACTTCGCGGCCCGTCCGCCGCGGCAGGCCGGCGTGATCGTCAAGGATGAGGGGGACGGCGGCACGAAGGCCGCCGCGTTCCTCACCGAGCGGAAGTTCATCTGAAGGAGCGGTGCGCAATGGCTGAGATCCTGGTCCTCGCCGAGCACGCGGGCGGGGAAGTCAAGAAGGTCACCTGCGAGCTGCTCACGCTCGCGCGCCGGTTCGGCGAGCCCGTGGTCGCCTGGGCCGGCCCGGGCGCCGAGGAGGGGCGGGAGCGGCTGGCCGAGTTCGGCGCCGTGCGCGTGTACGCCGCCGGAGCCCCCGAGTTCGAGGAGTTCGTGGCGGCGCCCAAGGCCGAGCTGCTCGCAAAGCTGGTCCAGGACACCGCCCCCGCGGCCGTGCTCCTGGCCGGGACGGCCGAGGGCAAGGAGGTCGCCGGGCGGCTGGCGGTGAAGACGGGCTCCGGCGTGCTCACCGACGCGGTGGACGTCACGGCGGGCGACGATGGCTCCCTGGTGGCGGAGCAGTCGAACTTCGGCGGGTCGGTCGTGGTGCACTCCCGGGTGCGGCGGGGGACGCCGGTCATCGCGGTGCGGCCGAACGCGGTCGCGGCCGAGCCGGCGCCGGGCCCGGCGGAACTGGCGCCCGTCGAGATGGCGCTCAGCGACGCGGCGAGGGCGGTCCGGGTGACCGAGCACGTCAAGGCCGAGCGCGGCGAGCGGCCGGACCTGACCGAGGCGCAGGTGGTGGTGTCCGGGGGCCGCGGTGTCGGCAGCGCGGAGGGGTTCGCGATCATCGAGAAGCTCGCCGACGCGCTCGGCGCCGCCGTCGGCGCGTCCCGCGCGGTGACCGACGCCGGCTGGTACCCGCACCAGTTCCAGGTCGGCCAGACCGGCAAGACGGTGTCCCCGCAGCTGTACATGGCGGTCGGCATCTCCGGCGCGATCCAGCACCGGGCGGGCATGCAGACGTCGAAGACCATCGTGGCGGTCAACAAGGACCCGGAGGCGCCGATCTTCGAGGTGGCCGACTTCGGCGTCGTCGGTGACCTGTTCACGGTCGTCCCCCAGCTGCTGGAGGAGATCTCCAGGCGCAGGCAGATCTGACGGGTATCCGAACGGGTGCGGACCGATCCCGGTGAACCGGGACTAGGCTGAGTGCCGTCATGAGTTCGCAGAACCTCCGAGGCGGCGGCCGGGACGAGATCGTCTACCTCGACCATGCCGCGACAACACCGATGCTGCCGGTGGCCATCGAGGCGATGGCCAGCGAACTCGGCCGTCTGGGGAACCCGTCCTCGCTGCACAACGCGGGCCGCCGCGCCCGCCGGGTGGTCGAGGAGTCGCGGGAACAGATCGCCGAGGTGTTCGGCGCCCGCCCCAGCGAGGTAATTTTCACCAGCGGCGGAACCGAGGCGGACAACCTCGCGGTCAAGGGGCTGTACTGGACGCGCCGCGCGGCGGCCCCGCGGCGGCGCAGGATCCTGACGACGTCGGTGGAGCATCACGCGGTACTCGACTCGGTTCGCTGGCTGGAGGAGGCGGAGGGCGCGGAGGCGGCCTGGCTCGGCGTGGACAGCACCGGGCTGGTACGCCCCGAGGTGCTGCGATCCGCCATCGAGCGGGCGCCGGAGGGCGTCGCCGTGGTGAGCGTGATGTGGGCGAACAACGAGGTCGGCACCGTGCAGCCGGTCAGCGAGCTGGCCGCGGTCGCGCACGAGTCAGGGATACCCTTCCACTCCGACGCGGTGCAGGCCGCCGCGCAGCTTCCGGTCGATTTCGCGGACAGCGGCGCCGACGCGCTCACCGTCACGGGGCACAAGCTCGGCGGCCCGGTCGGTGTCGGGGCGCTGATCCTGGCGCGCGGCATGGAGCCGGTTCCCGTGCTGCACGGCGGGGGACAGGAGCGCGACATCCGGTCCGGCACCCTGGACGCGCCGGCGATCAGGGCGTTCGCCGTCGCGGCCGCCGCCGCCGCGGCGCGGCGCGAGTACGAGGCCAAGCGGCTGGCGGAACTGCGTGACGAGCTGGTGCGGCAGGTTCTCGCGGCCGTGCCGGACGCGGTGCTCAACGGTGCGCCTCCCGGGCCGGGGCGGCTGCCGGGGAACGCGCACTTCTCCTTCCCCGGCTGCGAGGGCGACGCGCTGCTGATGCTGCTCGACGCCCGCGGTATCGCCTGTTCCACGGGGTCGGCGTGCACCGCCGGGGTGGCGGAACCCAGCCACGTGCTGCTCGCCATGGGCGCCGACGACTCCCGCGCCCGCGGGTCGCTCAGGTTCTCGCTCGGGCACACCTCCACGCAGGCCGACGTGGACGCCCTCGGCGGCGCCATCGGCGAGGCAGTGGCCCGCGCCAAGCGTGCCGTCACCCGCTGACCCGGCTGGCGCTGGCCGCAATCACATACCCTCTAAGGAAATGACTGCCCTACGCGTGCTCGCCGCCATGTCCGGCGGCGTGGATTCCGCCACGGCCGCGGCGCGTGCCGCCGACGCCGGCCACGACGTGACCGGCGTTCACCTCGCGCTGTCCGAGAACCCGAAGTCGTTCCGCACGGGGGCGCGGGGCTGCTGCACGCTCGAGGACGCGCGGGACGCGCGCCGCGCCGCGGACGTGATCGGCATCCCGTTCTACGTCTGGGACATGGCCGAACGCTTCCGGCAGGACGTGGTCGACGACTTCGTCGCCGAGTACGCGGCGGGCCGTACGCCCAACCCGTGCCTGCGCTGCAACGAGAAGATCAAGTTCGCGGCGGTCCTGGACCGCGCCCTCGCGCTCGGCTTCGACGCGGTCTGCACGGGTCATTACGCGAGCGTCGAGGACGGCGTGCTGCACCGGGCGGCCGACAGCGGCAAGGACCAGTCCTACGTGCTCGCGGTGCTGACGCCGCGCCAGCTCTCCCGCGCGATGTTCCCGCTCGGCGGCACGCCGAAGGAGCAGGTGCGCGCCGAGGCGGCGCGGCGCGGGCTGGCGGTCGCCGGCAAGCCCGACAGCCACGACGTCTGCTTCATCGCCGACGGCGACACCCGTGGATTCCTCGCCCGCCGGCTCGGCCCCGCCCCGGGAACGATCGTTGACGCGGACGGGACCGTCATCGGCGAGCACGACGGGACCTACGGCTTCACCGTCGGGCAGCGCAGGGGCCTGCGGGTGGGACGCCCGGCGGCGGACGGCAAGCCGCGGTACGTGCTGGACATCGAGCCGGTGACCAGGACGGTGACCGTCGGGCCCGCCGGGGAACTCGACGTGACCCAGATCACCGCGCGGCGCCCGGTGTGGACCGGGTGCCCGCCTCCGGAGCGGCCCCTGGACTGCGCGGTGCAGCTGCGCGCGCACGGCGAGGTGCACGCGTGCACGGCCTGGCTGGACGGCGGGGTGCTGCACATCCGCCTGCGCGCACCAGCGCGCGGCGTCGCTAAGGGCCAGGCAGCGGTGCTCTACGATGGCCGCCGCGTACTCGGCAGCGGAACCATCGCCGGCACGTCCCCGACGGCCCGTCTGCCTGCCGCTCCCTGAGGAGCACCTGGTAACCGCCGCCCGGCCTGGTGCGCCGCTCGAACAATGCCTTTTCGCCAGCATGGGCCCTGGCCACACCGGAATGTCCGACAGCTCCGTTGGGCTCTGGGCCACATCTCGGGATGGTCACGGCCGGCGTGTGTCGTGCTCCGGCGGCCGCGCGGGACGCGCCGCGCCATCGCGGCGGCGAATTGTCCCGTTCGCCCTGTTCCCGAAGGCGCCAGCGCCCCCCACCCAGCCTCCTGATAACCGGGCATAAGGGGCAGTCGTCATGATCGTGGTAACGGCGGGCCGAATACGGCACCCACGATTCCGCGATCATGGAGTGTGGTGCTAACACACGGGGGTCGTAGTGCTCGTAACGGTACTGAAGGGACGGGCGAACGTGGCGCTTGGCCATAACACCTCCTGGGCTGGGCTGCGACGGCTCGGCCCGCACCCAGCCGTGGCCCGGTTCGCTGTCCGGGATCGGGCGTGATGGGGGCTGCCGTCCTCTCTGCCCGGTATCGATTATGACCTATTTAGCGCCATGGTCAAACATTTGTCTGGTTCACGAAGCGTTTTCGCGCCTGCCCGCGTCCGGATCCGTGGCATTAACCGGGACGTGGGTATGGACAGCGTCAGCCGCCCGGAGGCGTGACCTGGCCATGTCCGTTCCCGGATTCGCATCGGGCAGAAACGGGCACCGAGCGACAGGAGCAGGACGGGAAGGATCAGCACGACAGCCGCCGTTCGCACGCCCTGGACGGTCGCGAGGTAACCGTCGGCAAGTGAAGCGATCGGCTTGCTGCCCGCCCAGGCGATCATCCAGATGGCCATGGTTATGGGCACTCGGCTGGGACCCGCGAGGGAGATCAGCAGCGCCTGTGTCGCGGCGCCCTCGAGCAGGCTCGCGATGCCGACGGTGAGCGCGCCGGCAAGGCTGACAGCCATCGTGGGGCCGAAGGCGAACAGGAGGATGCCGGCACACAACAGCCAGAGGAACACCGCGGTCTGCCGGAAGGACGGCTTCCCTGTCGGCACCAATGAGCCGACTATGTACCCGGCCCCCATCGCCGAGATGAAATACGCGGAGGCGTTCGGCGTGCCCGCCAGGTGCCGCCCGACTGCCGGGCCGAGCACCAGGATCGGGTCGGCCGCTATGGTCACCGCGGCAACTATGGCGAGCAGTGCCAGAATCCTGGGCTCATCCCGGCTGACGCGGAACCCATCAAGCACCCCCGACCGCGGGGTGGCCTTCGCCGCCGGGCCGGTATCCGGGTTTCGATGCCGTATGAGTGCGATCGCTGCCACCAGGATCACGAACGAGGCCGCGTTGAGCGTGAACGCCCAGCCGAATCCGACCGTGAAGACCATGACCACGCCGATTGCCGGGGCCAGGGCACGGCCCAGATTGTACGAGACCACGTTCAGGGCCATGGCGGCCTTCGTCTCATGCTCCGGCACCAGCGCCGGCACCATGGATGAAAGCGCGGGCACGCTGAGCGTGTAGAGGATGCCGATGAGCAGCGCGCCGCCGATCAGCATCTCCTCGCCGAGTACGCCGGAGAACTCCAGGCCGGCCATGGCGGCTGCGATAGCGGCGGAAAGTGACTGAGTGCTGATAAGGACGCGGTAGTAGCCCTTGCGCTCGGTGAGCATTCCCGCCAGTGGTCCCACGAACAGCGGGCTGGAGAACTGCGCCGACGTCACCAGGCCGACCGCCATGACCGAATGCGTTAGACGGTATATGAGCAGAACCTGCGCTGTGTTCTGCAGCCAGGTACCCGTATTGGACAGCACGCTGCCGGCGAAATACCAGCGGAACATGCGGTACTGGAGCACGTGCCAGGACCCTCGTTTTCGCTCTCCCTGCCGCGGCTTCGGCGAACTGCGTGGCCTGGGGCTTCGTGAGCGGGGCGGCTCCGCCAGGGCCAAGGGCGGCGCATCTGTGCGATGGCGGGCGCTCGCGGCGGCCGGGCGGCTGTGCACCCGTGACGAGGTGACGCACTCCAAAGTCGGATCCTAGGTAATTTTCCGGGTCACCGTTGAAACCGGAAGGTGACGATGGCGGGCGAGGGCGAGGGCGAGTGTGCTGAACTCGCGATCAGAGCAGCGCGTTCACGACGCGGCCCGCCCGTCGGATGTCTCGTACTGCGGGCTCGGTACGTCCCCGACGTTGACGATGAACTGATTCCGGTCGATCGGGAAAACGGTCACCGTTACCCGCATCGGAGTGCCGTTCTGGTCGAAGGCCGTCCGGAAAATCTCGAATACCGCGACCCGGCCGTCCGGGGGCAGCTTGAAGAAGTCCGTCTCCGTCGCGTCGGGCGCGCGGGCGGTGATCCAGTCGCGGTAGCCAACCTGCTTGAGGTCGAGTGTCGCCTCGAGGTACTTCACGGTTCCTTCTGTGATGTCCTCCGCGTCGAGCAGCCGGTCGGCTCCCCGCTTGACGAAGTCCTTCGGGTAGAAGGATGTCTGCAGGGACCAGGGCGTGTCGTCGATGGAGCGCTCCTGGTGCCGACTGATCACCTGCGTGCCCTCGGGGACGCGCAGGCGTGCGGCGATCTCAGGAGCCGCCCGCTGCAGTTCGACCCGTGGCTCGCTGGTCTTTGCCTTCTTGTGTGCCGCATCAACCTCGGAGAGGTAGGTAGCGCCCTCGCCGCCGCCCAGGCCGGTGGCCCTGTCGGCGGACAGCGTGGTCACGAACGGATCGATCTTGCTGTACACGAAGGTGCCCTGGCCCGGCCTGGTCTCCACGAGGCCCAGATTGATCAGCCGCCTGATCGCGTCCCTGACGGTGTTTCGCGATGCCTCGTATTTCTCCCTGAGCTCGAGCTCGGTGGGCAGCTGGCTCCCGCGTTTGAGCGCTCCGGACTCGATCTGCCCGCGTAGATCATCGGCGATGCGCTGGTACATCGGTTCGGCCATGGCTCCTCCTCCAGATACCGGCTACCCTCGGCAGAGGTGCCTCTCTGAGCGGTCGTTCTTGTTGTCGTAGAGGTTGGGATAGCTCCACTCTCGGAGTCGACGAGCGCGGATTCCGGCCTCTCTCCATGATCTCGGACAGCGCCGCGTCGCCTTCGTCCCCACCGAGCCCCGTCTCGGGATCGGCGGAGAGGGTGGTAACGAAGGGGCTTAGCCGCTTGACCACGAACGTTCCCTGGCCGGGCCGGGTCTCGACCAGGGCGCGGTTGGTCAGCCACTTGATCGTGTCCCGGATCGTGTTCCGCGACGCCTCATACTTGTCGCGGAGCTCCAGTTCGGTGGGCAGTTGCTGGCCGGGTTTGAGCAGACCGGAATCTATCTGCCGCTGCAGATCCCAAGCGATCTGCTTGTACATGGCTTCGGCCATGATCCCTCCAATCAACTGTTTACCCGCGCGCTATACATCCCAACCACCCCAGCAACCGGGATGATCCTGTAGGGGCTAATCATCCTTCCGGACCCGATTGCTGGCATTATCCCGTTTACTCACCGACGCACCGGGGTATATGCTGAGCGTACCAGAGGTTGGGATGGCTGGAACCGCAGGGTTGATCAGACATAGCCTAGCAGGTCAGATGCTTGGTCGCATCAGGACCTGCCAGACTATTCCAGATACCCTGGTAGTCCAGCTCAGCCTGGCCGAGAGGACCGACAACAGAGGCCGGAAGGCCGGCGAGCGTTCGCCGGGTGAGTCGGCAGCAGGCGGGCGGCCGGTCGAAGATCGCGCCGCACGACAGGGGCCCTGGCCGCGATCGCTTCGCCGGTCAGGGGAAAGCCCCGCGACGAGGATCGCGGGCCAAGACGCGGGAGGCCAGGATGGCCACGGTCGCAGCAGTAGCAGTAGTCGGGGTGTTTGTCTTCATCGGCGCGATGATCGCGCTGGTGGCAATCGGAATTCGCCGGGAAGAGCGGAGCTTCACGCTGAAGGGGAACGCCCCCGGCGCGTTCACCGGGGTGGTCAGGAAAGTCAACGGGGTTGGCCTGCGGGACCTGGATGCCCGCCTCGCCGGGGCAGGCAGGCAGCTCGTCCGCCAGTAGGCATCCCACCGCAGCCCCAGGGACACGTAAGTCCCTGGGGCTTTGCGTGCCAGGGCCGGCCTTCAGGGCCTACTAGACGGGATGAGCCCATTCTGAGGGATGACTCTATTGAGCCCAATCGGCCGAATCAGCCAAATATCTGGTATGCATCGGGTTTGCCCGCCGCGTTGTCATGGGTATCTAGAGAGTGAAAAGGATGGGATGACTGGTATGGCTTGGATGGACAGATCCACCCAAGCAACCTGGCTGCTCGGTCACATCAGTATGAGGTATGACAAAGGGATGATCTGGCTCAACCTTGAGGGCTGACCAGCCAAGCACGACGAACGTAGCCCGCGGGTCACGGGGCCGCGGGCCAGAGAGTCCGGGGAGGCCGTCATGAACGGCATGCAGGCAGCACTGGCGATCGCGACGCTCGCCACTTTCCTCATCGGAGTGATGCTCGGGGTGGTTGCGGTGGTCTCGGTCGTCTCGATGCGGGAGGACCGGCGGGGAACCTTCCCCGGCGAAGCACCGGACGAGACGGCCCGGGGTGTCCGGCGGCTGATCGCCGCCGGAAGCCGCGGAACCTTCGTCCCGCCGGGCGGCGGAGCACGGCGATGAACCCGGCGATCGCGGTGGAGGTCATCATCGGCATTTTTTTCGCGCTCGGCATCGCCGTCGGGGTGATCGCTGTCATCGCGCTCTCCGCGCTCAAGAACGACAGGGAGCGGCGCAACGGGGGACTCGGCGGCACTGCCTTCCCGCCGCACGACGGGCCCACCGGGCCGACTGAGCCACCCGGCAGCGCCCCGGACGGCCCCGAGGATCACCTCCACCGCTGGCCGGACAGCGCGGGCGACGGTTTCTACCGCAGGTAGGAGCCAAGACCAGGCAGGCTTTAAGCTCAGCAGGGTGGACTCCCCGCCGAACTCCTCCTGTCCGTGGCCGCCGGCCGTAGCCACCGGCATCGGCTCGATGCCGGGCACCGACCCCGCGGAGGCGGCGCGCGTCGTCGCCGGCGAGCTGCCGGACTTCCCGCACCTGCCCGAGCTTCCCGCCCGCGGGCCCGGTGCCGACCTGACGGGGCGCACCGCCGCGCTGCTCGTCGACATGCCGGCCGAGGTGACCCCGCGCGGCTGGCGGCTGGCCGAGCGTCCGGGCCGCGACGTGCAGCGGGCGCGGTCGATGCTGTCGGCGGACCTCGACGCGCTGGAAGAAGCCCTGCAGGGCTTCAGCGGCCCGCTCAAGGTCCAGTTGTGCGGTCCGTGGACGCTCGCCGCGACGCTCGAGCAGCCGCGGTCCATGAACCCCGCGCTCGCCGACCCCGGCGCGGTCGCCGACCTGGCCGCCTCGCTCGCCGAGGGCGCGGCCGCGCACGTCGCGGATGTCGCCAAGCGCGTGCCCGGCGCCCGTCTCGTGGTACAGCTCGACGAGCCGGCGCTGCCGGCGGTGACGGCCGGGAGCGTGCCCACCGCGAGCGGCCTGTCCCGCGTCGCGCCGGCGGAGGAGGACACGCTGCGGGAGCGGCTGCGCGCCGTCCTCGCCGCCACCACGGCGTACACGGTGGTGCACTGCTGCGCGGAGCACGTTCCGTTCGGCATAATCCAGGAGGCCGGAGCGGACGCGCTGGCAGTGGACCTCAGCCTGCTGCGGCGCGGTGACACCGACGAGCTGGCCGGGCTCGCCGAGGCTGGCCGGGGACTGCTCGCGGGGGCCGTCGACTTCGCCGCTACCGAACGACCGGGCGGCCCCGCCCCGGAGACCGCCGCCGCGCGCGCGGCCGGCGCGTTGTGGCGGCGAACCGGCCTGGCCGTCGCCGGGCGCTCGGAGCAGGTGGTGATCACGCCTCGCTGCGGCCTGGCAGGCGCGTCGCCGGACCAGGCCCGGCAGGCACTGCGGCGGTGCCGTGAGGCGGCGCGGATACTGCCGGAAATGACCGATTGATGGAGGCGGGGGATTGAGCGACCCAGACGTCCCGGAAGTCCCGGAGGTCCCGGATGCCCCGGAAGTGGCGGAGCCGGATGCGGCCGCCCGCCGGCGGCACGCGGAGCTGAGCGAGAAGCTCGGCGAGGCCAACTACCGGTATCACGTGCTCGACGCGCCGACGATCTCCGACGCGGAGTACGACGCCGGCATGCGCGAGCTGCGCGAGCTCGAGGACCGGTACCCGGGGCTGCGCACGCCGGACTCCCCGACGCAGCACGTGGGCGCCGTCATCTCCACGCTGTTCACGCCGGTCGAGCACCTGGAGCGGCTGCTCAGCCTGGACAACGTGTTCTCGCTCGACGAGCTCACCGCGTGGGCGGACCGGGCGGCGCGGCTCGGCGGCACCGGCCCGTACCTGTGCGAGCTGAAGATCGACGGGCTCGCGGTGGACCTCGTCTACACGCGCGGCGTGCTGTCCCGTGCCGCGACCCGCGGCGACGGGCGGACGGGCGAGGACGTCACGCCGAACATCAAGACGATCGCGTCGATACCGACCAGGCTCGCCGGCACCGGGGTGCCGGAGATCCTGGAGGTGCGGGGCGAGGTGTTCCTGCCGGTCGAGGTGTTCGAGCGGGTGAACGAGTCGCTGCTGGACGCGGGCAAGCCGGTGTTCGCCAACCCGCGCAACGCCGCCGCCGGGACGCTGCGGCAGAAGGACCCGCGGGTCACCGCGAGCCGTCCGCTGGACGCGATCATCCACGGGATCGGCCGCGTCGAGGGCTCCGCCGCAGCTCATGGGGGGATCCATCCCCCCATCCCCCCCGGGGAGGGCATCGCCGGCGCCGCGGCGGGACCGGGCGAGGCCGGGCACCTGGAGGGCGCGCCGGACACCCAGTCCGGCTGGTACGAGCTGCTGCGCGGCTGGGGACTGCCGGTCAGCGGCCTGCAGGCGGTCGTTCCCGGCATGTCCGGGGTCCGGGAGTACATCGCGTACTACGACGAGCACCGGCACGACCCGCCGTACGAGATCGACGGCGTGGTCGTCAAGATCGACGAGCTCACCACGCAGCGGGCGATGGGCGCGACCAGCCGGGCGCCGCGCTGGGCGATCGCCTACAAGTACCCGCCGGAGGAGGTGACCACGCGGCTGCTGGACATCCAGGTGAACGTGGGGCGCACCGGACGGGTCACGCCGTTCGCGGTGATGGAGCCGGTCAAGGTCAGCGGGTCCACCGTGGAGCGCGCCACGCTGCACAACGCCGACGAGGTCAGGCGCAAGGGTGTGCTGATCGGCGACATGGTGATCCTGCGCAAGGCCGGCGACGTGATCCCGGAGGTCCTCGGGCCCGTCGCCGAGCTGCGCTCCGGCGGCGAGCGGGAGTTCGTGTTCCCCGGGCGGTGCCCGTCATGCGGCACGCCGCTGGCCCGCGACGAGGGCGAGGTCGACTGGCGCTGCCCGAACGCCCGGTCGTGCCCCGCGCAGCTTCGCGAGCGGCTGTTCCACGTGGCCGGGCGCGGGGCGTTCGACATCGAGGTGCTCGGCTACGAGGCGGTGGCCGCGCTGCTCGACGGCGGCCTCGTGACCGACGAGGGCGACTTGTTCTCGCTCACCGCGGAATCGCTCGCGACCTGCCCGTTCTTCGTGAACAAGGCCGGCGAGCTGACCGTCAACGCGCGGGGGCTGCTCGCCAACCTGGCCGAGGCCAGGTCCCGCCCGCTGTGGCGGATCCTCGTCGCGCTGTCCATCCGGCACGTCGGGCCGACGGCGGCGCGCGCGCTGGCGGAGGAGTTCGGGTCGGTGGACGCGATCGACGCCGCCAGCGTCGGCGCCCTCGCCGCCGTGGAAGGCGTGGGCCCGACGATCGCGGCGTCGGTACGGGACTGGTTCTCCGTCGACTGGCACCGCGCCATCGTCGGGAAGTGGCGGGCCGCCGGGGTGCGGCTGGAAACACCGGACTTCGACGCCTCGCGTGCCTCCGCCCGGGTGCTTGCGGGGGTGACCGTCGTGATCACAGGCACCCTGCCCGGGTTCTCCCGTGAGGAGGCCGCCGATGCGGTGCGGCAGGCCGGCGGCAAGGTGACGTCGTCGGTGTCCAGGAAGACGAGTTTCGTGGTCGCTGGGGAGAGCGCGGGCTCGAAGTACGACAAGGCCGCCGAGCTCGGCGTCCCCATCCTGGACGAGGCCGCGTTCCGCGTGCTGCTCGAGCAGGGGGCAGCCGCGGTGCTGGCGGAAGACGTGCAGGCGGAAAAGCCGTCCGGCCCGTGACCAGGGGTCCCCTAGGATGGCGTTCATGGCCATCACCCGTGACGAGGTCGCGCACCTGGCGCGGCTTTCCAGGATCGCGCTGACCGATGCCGAGCTGGACCACCTGGCTCCGCAGCTCGACCAGATCATCACGGCGGTCGCGCAGGTCCAGGAGGTCGCCGCCGAGGGAATCCCGCCGACGTCGCACGCGACCGGCCTGGTCAACGTGTACCGCGACGACGAGCCGCGCCCGTGCCTGACGCCGGCGGACGCGCTCAGCCAGGCGCCGGCCGTGGAGCAGCAGCGGTTCCGCGTGCCGCGGATCCTGGCGGAGGAGTGAGCGCGATGGAGCTGACCCGCAAGACCGCCGCGGAACTGTCCGCGCTGCTTGCCGGCGGCGAGGTGTCGGCCGAAGAGGTCACCGCCGCGCACCTGGACCGGATCGCCGGATGCGACGACCGCGTGCACGCGTTCCTGCACGTCGCGGCCGACGGCGCGGTGGCGGCGGCGCGCGAGGTGGACCGTCGGCGCGCGGCCGGCGACGAGCTCGGCCCGCTGGCCGGTGTCCCGGTCGCGCTCAAGGACGTGTTCACCACGATCGGGGCGCCCACCACCTGTGGCTCACGGATCCTGGACGGCTGGCAGCCGCCCTACGACGCGACGATCACGCGGCGGCTCAGGCAGGCCGGGGCGATCATCCTCGGCAAGACCAACATGGACGAGTTCGCCATGGGCTCCTCGACGGAGAACTCGGCGTTCGGCCCGACCCGCAACCCATGGAACCTGTCCAGGGTCCCCGGCGGCTCCTCCGGCGGCTCCTCCGCCGCGGTCGCCGCGTACCAGGCGCCGCTGGCGGTCGGCACCGACACCGGCGGGTCGATCCGCCAGCCGGCGTCGGTCTGCGGGATCGTCGGCACCAAGCCGACCTACGGGGGCTCCTCCCGGTACGGCCTGGTCGCGTTCGCGTCCTCGCTGGACACGCCGGGCCCGCTGGCGCGCACCGTGCTCGACGCGGCCCTGCTGCACGAGGCGATCTGTGGGTACGACCCGATGGACTCCACGTCCATCGACGCCCCGGTGCCGCCGGTGGTGGCCGCGGCCCGGCAGGCCGACGTGAGCGGCATGCGGATCGGCGTCGTCACCGAGCTGTCCGGTGAGGGCTACCAGCCCGGGGTGATGGCGCGGTTCGCCGAGGCGGTCGAGCTGCTGGAGTCGCTGGGCGCCAAGGTGACCGAGGTCTCCTGCCCGAACTTCCGGTACGCGCTGCCCGCCTACTACCTGATCGCGCCGAGCGAGTGCTCGTCCAACCTGGCGCGGTTCGACGCGATGCGCTACGGCCTGCGGGTCGGTGACGACGGCAGCGCCGGCGCCGAAGAGGTGATGTCGCTCACCCGCGAGGCCGGCTTCGGCGACGAGGTCAAGCGCCGGATAATCCTCGGCGCGTACGCGCTGTCCAGCGGGTACTACGACGCCTACTACGGCAAGGCGCAGCAGGTCCGCACGCTGATCATCAGGGACTTCGAGGCCGCGTTCGGCCAGGCGGACGTGCTCGTCTCGCCGGTGACGCCGACCACCGCGTTCGGCATCGGCGAACGCGCCGACGACCCGATGGCGATGTACCTCGCCGACCTGTGCACGATCCCATCGGACCTGGCCGGCAACGCGGCGATCTCCGTGCCGTGCGGGCTGGCTTCCGAGGACGGCCTGCCGGCCGGGCTGCAGGTGATGGCGCCGGTCATGGCCGACGACCGGCTGTACCGGGTCGCCGCGGCGGCCGAGGCGGCGCTCACCGAGCGCTGGGGGCATCCGCTCATCGCCGAGGCGAAGGGACTGGGGACGAGCGAGCCTTGGTTTTCAGGCGAGCGGGGAGGCAGCGCGTGACCGTCACCTACGAAGAGGCGCTGCAGCGCTATGAGCCGGTGTTCGGCCTCGAGACGCACGTGGAGCTCGGCACCACGACCAAGCTGTTCTGCGGCTGCCCGGCGGTCTTCGGCGCCGAGCCGAACTCCCGGGTCTGCCCCGTCTGCCTCGGCCTGCCCGGCTCGCTGCCGGCCGCGAACCGCCGCGCGATCGAGTACACGATCAAGATCGGCCTGGCGCTGCACTGCGGCATCGCGTCGTGGTGCCGGTTCGCCAGGAAGAACTACTTCTACCCGGACATGCCGAAGAACTTCCAGATCTCGCAGTACGACGAGCCGCTGTGCACGGACGGCTACCTCGACGTCCTGGTCGGCGGGAGGACGGTCCGGGTCGGCATCGAGCGGGTGCACCTGGAGGAGGACACCGGCAAGTCGCTGCACGTGGGCGGCGCTACCGGCCGCATCCACGGCGCCGAGTACTCGCTGGTCGACTACAACCGGGCGGGCATCCCGCTGGTGGAGATCGTCACCAAGCCGGTGCCCGGCACCGGCTTCGGCGCGCCCGGGGTGGCGAAGGCCTACGTCACCGAGCTGCGCGACCTGCTCCGCTCGCTCGGCGTATCGGACGTGCGGATGGAGGAGGGCTCGCTGCGCTGCGACGTGAACACGTCGCTGTCCGTGCGGGGCTCCGGCGTGTGGGGAACGAGGACCGAGACGAAGAACGTGAACTCGCTGCGGTCGGTGGAGCGCGCGGTGCGGTCCGAGATCGAGCGGCAGGCCGCCGTCCTCGACGGCGGGGGCCGGGTGATCCAGGAAACCAGGCACTTCCACGAGGACACCGGCGTCACCACCTCCGGCAGGTCCAAGGAGGAGGCGCAGGACTACCGGTACTTCCCCGAGCCCGACCTGGTTCCGGTGGCGCCCCCCGCCGAGTGGGTGGAGGAGATCCGCGCCAGCCTGCCCGAGCTGCCCTCGGCGCGCCGCGCCCGGCTGCAGGCGCAATGGTCGCTGTCCGGCCTGGAGTTCGAGGCGCTGCACAACGCCGGCGCGGTCGGCGTGGTGGAGGAGACCGTGCTCGCCGGTGCCTCGCCCGCCGACGCCCGCAAGTGGTGGCTCGGCGAGCTGGCCCGCCGCGCCAACGACGCGGGTGTCGACGTGTCGTCGCTGCCGATCACCCCCCAGGCGGTGGCCCGGGTCGCCGCCCTGGTCGCCTCCGGCACGCTGAACGACCGGCTCGCCCGCGAGGTGATCGACGGCGTGCTCGACGGCGAGGGCACCCCGGACGAGGTGGTCGCCGCCCGGGGCCTGGCCGTGGTCAGCGACGAGGGCGCGCTCACCGCGGCGGTCGACGAGGCCATCGCCGCCAACCCCGGCGTGGCGGCCAGGATCCGCGACGGCAAGACCAGCGCGGCCGGCGTCCTGATCGGCGCCGTCATGAAGGCCACCCGCGGCAAGGCCGACGCCGCCCGGGTCAAAGCCCTGATCCTGGAACGGCTGACCTGACATGACTCAGCCCGAGGCCGAGGACGACACCTCTGCCCGCGCGGTGCCATTCATCACTCGCGTGCGCCTAAAGAACTACAAGAGCATCGCCGCATGTGATGTGAGTCTTGGCCCCCTAACCATCCTGGTCGGGCCGAACGGATCCGGCAAGAGCAACTTTCTCGATGCACTGGCCTTCGTCGCAAGGGCGCTTGAAACGACCCCCAGCGAGGCTATAAATGAGCGCGGCGGGGTGGCCGAGATCGTGTGCCGCGTACCCGGCCCAATGGATTCGTTCAGCATCGAGCTGGAAGTTGCCGTGCCGCTAGGGGCTGAGCCCTACCCTCGTGTAACCGGAAGCTATGAGATCGAGATCGGCCGCGGGCGACTCAGCGAACGCGAATTCGAGGTTATTCGCGAGAGGTGCAGTCTGCGTTTGCGGAATGACACGGAAGGCTTCCGGGTTGAGCGTGGGGTCGTGCATGGCGAGACGCCGGGGATATTCGGGGAGCTGATCGAACCGGATGATATCGGCTCAGACAGGCTATATCTCCCGCTCGCCGGCGCTCGTAAGAGCTTCGAGCGATTGCTATTTGACGGCTTGCGTGCGATGCATTTCTACAACTTCGCTCTCGACGAGCTGAGGCAGCCACAGCGTCAGCTGGGCCGGGCCGTTCTCGGCGCCAAGGGTGAGTACCTTGGTGACGTTGTGGGATCACTCGAAGGTGAGGATGCCGGATTCAAGGACCGGCTCGACGCTTACCTCCGGGCAATCGTGCCGGGTGCGATAGGCATTTACCGCTGGTTTGCGGGATCGCGTGTAACGGTCATGATCCGGTCAGGGACCGGCATAGGTGGCAGGGGTGTCGACTTCGGGCCGGATGCCATGTCCGATGGAACGCTTCGTGCCGCAGCGGTACTCGCTGCACTCTTTCAGCCTGCGGCGCGCGACGGGCGAATCTCGCTTGTCGCTATTGAAGAGCCGGAGATTGCACTACATCCGGCCGCAGCGGGCGCTCTTTTCGATGCCCTCACCGAGGCCAGCAAATACGTCCAGGTGATCGCGACTAGCCAGAGTGCGGATCTGCTTGACCGCGAAGACCTTGACATTTCTACGATTCGCCCAGTGACCATGCGTGATGGCCTGACAGTTATCGGAGAAGTCGACGACGCGAGTCGCGATATCGCCGAGAAGAAGCTCTACACACTCGGCGAGTTGATGCGCGGCAACCAACTTGTTCCCAAGACGGCCTAGACGGCCGCTTCGCCTTCCGGAAGAAACATGAGCAGCGCTTGGACCCCTGCGGTGATCGCGTCCGTCGTCGAGGGCCATGGTGAGGTATACGCTCTTCCAAAGCTTTTGCATCGTATCGCGTCGGAATTCGGTACTCCTCTTATCACACCCAAACCGCCCATGCGTAGACCTAGGTCAAAGCTGGTCGCTCCCGGTGGCATTGAGAACGCTGTGGAGGCCAAGGCAAGCGAGATAACTGGTACGGGCGGCGTTCTCGTCTTGGTCGACGCCGACGACTCCTGTCCTGCTGAACTGGGGCCGCAACTGCTCGCCCGCGCTTGCGAAGCGCGTCCAGACAAGCGGGTTTCGGTCGTTTTGGCGAAGAAGGAGTTCGAGGCGTGGCTCTTGGCTGCGGCGTCGTCCATAGCGGGCTACCAGGGGCTGCCGCCGGGGTTCACGTTTCCCGGAGACCCGGAGGCCGTCCGCGACGCCAAAGGTCAACTCAGCAGGGCAAGAACCGACGGCCACCCTTATAGTCCGACCGTAGATCAGGCGCCGCTCGTCTCGGTCTTGGATGTAACGACAGCCCGGGACAACTCTCCGTCGTTCGACAAATTCTGCCGTGACGTTGCATGGCTTCTCGGCGCTTCATGAGAAGGTTAGCGGGGCAGGGCGGAGCGGCGCCAGCCGTCTGGGGATGGGTGCACGGGTGACCGCAGGAGGCGGGATCTGTCGTTCCATACCGAACGGGCGGTGGTATTCCGGCCCGGCTCGCTGTCACGACGCAGCGCGGCGAGCGCGACGACGAGCGCGGCGATCTCCTCCGGTGACGCGTCGCCCCTGACCACGCGGAGGGCGGGTTCGTTATCCACGGGACCTGCCGACACCGATGCCGAACTCGCGGTGGACGCGAGCCCAGAACGCGTCGCGCAACCATTCGCGGGCCTCCTGGTAGGGGCGCAGCGACTGGCCGAGCTCCTTCTCCGCCTCGACGAGCAGCTCCTTGTCGATGACTGGCGGCAGAATCGGGCCGGGCAGCAGGTCCCGGATGTTGTCCTGGCCGCGGGTCAGTATCCACTTGTGCGCGACGTGCTCGCCGGCCTCCTCGACCCTGCGGCGGTCCGGGCCGAGCTTGGGGAGCGGGCCGGTCGAGGCCGTGTAGGCGTTCCGGACGGCGGCCACCGGCGGGCGCGGGTGCCGCTCGCCGAACAGCTGGGCCGGCGACGGCACGGTGGGGGAGACGTCCGTCCGCGGCTGCTCGGCGGCCGGGGCCCGGGTGAAGTAGGGGCGCAGGAACGCGGCTTCGAGCACGTCCACGGTGTCGGATTCCCAGACCAGGCGCTCGGCCTGGTTGGTGCCGTACGGCGGCTCGATGCCCCACAGGTGCACCCGGACGCCGTAGGCCTGGGCGGCCTCGACGGCCGGCACCATGTCCTCGTCACCGGCGATCAGCACGGCGTCCGTGATCGCGCGGTGCCTGGCCAGCGCCTCCATGTCCGCGCGGATCTGCGCGTCGACGCCCTTCTGCTGGCCGCGGGCGTTGAGGTTGCCGAGCCGCAGCTTCACCCACGCCATCTGCGCGACGA
Source organism: Streptosporangiaceae bacterium (assembly GCA_019239975.1). GTDB lineage: Bacteria > Actinomycetota > Actinomycetes > Streptosporangiales > Streptosporangiaceae > JAFAZE01. The sequence continues at coordinate 22,616 of JAFAZE010000121.1, read as the reverse complement.
CCCGCTGGTCGATCGTGGGCACCCGGTCGCGCGCGGCGTCGTACCAGTACACCCGCAGCAGCTCGCCCCGGATGAGCTCGTCCGCGTGTTTGGTGACCGCCTGGATGAGCGGGACCGCGTCGACGCGGTAGTCGCGGCGCGAGCTGGTGCCGAAGAGCAACTCGCCGGCGGCCGCGTAGATGTACCCGACGTCGACCATCACGGCGTAACGGGCGAGGACGGGTATCGGGGCGGCGAATTCGCTCATCGTATTCCGACTTTAGGACAGCGCCGCCCGTGCGCGTGCCACATGCCCCACGATTGCCGGCGGAACTCTCCCGTATTGCTACGCTGTGTGATCGATGAGACCGGCCTTCCGCCAGAGGTACCTGCTCGGGCCGCCGATCAGGCCGGCCTCGGTGAATGTGGCGACGGCCTTGCGGGCGAACCAGGCGGTGGAGGCGCGCCAGTGCGGGTTGTTCCTGGCGGCGCGCCGCGCCGCGCGCGGGTCGAGGCCCACCCTCGCGTAGCAGTCCGGGTGGATCAGCCGGGTGGTGGCGAAGTACGCGACCACCGCGAGCACGAACCGCGAGTACGCCCTGCTCACCCCGCCACGGCGTGCCCAGACCCGGCGGAGCTCTTCGCGGGCGTACCGCATGTGCCGCGCCTCCTCCGTGACGTGGATGCGCGCCACCGCCCGGGTGAGCGGATCGAGCGTCTCGTCCGTCACCGCCTCACGCTGCATCTGGTCCAGGAGTTCCTCGACGAACAGCGCGCCGGCGAACGTGAGCGGCCCGTTCGACGTCGACTTGAAGACCTTTCCGAGGGCGTGCGCGACCGGGTCGGGCCGGAATCCCGCGGCAGCCATCTTCCCGATGAACTTGGCGAACATCACCGAATGCCGGCACTCGTCCGCGATCTCCGTGTACGCCCACTGGATGTGGCTGGCCGCCGGGTCGCCGTCGTAGGCGTGCCGGATGAGCATCTGCATGAGGATCGCCTCGAACCAGATGCCGGAGGTCGCGATGCTCGCGACCTCCTGGCGGCTGAGTTCCCTCCGCTGTGCCTCGGTGAGCCTGTCCCACAGCGGCGTGCCGTACAGCGACAGCCGCTCCGGCCTGGCCGCGTAGCGGTCGGGGTCCACGGGCGCGGTCCAGTCGATCGCCGTCACCGGGTCGTAGGACAGCCTCGCCGAGGAGCGGAGCAACCGCTCGGCGACCAGTTCCCTGTTGCCGGCCCCCGTGTTGCCGGTCCGCCTGTTGTCGCTCTCCCCGCTGCGGGTTCCCGTGTTTCCGGCCCCCGTGTTTCCGGCCCCCGTGTTTCCGGTCCCCGTGTTGCGGGTTCCCCTGCTGTCGGCCCCTGCGTTGCCGGTTTCCGTTCGTGTCATGGTTCAACGTTACAATGATCATTGTCTCAGTTCAATAGGGTATTGTCTCCCTGTGGCTGACTACCGCATCGACGAGCTCGCCCGGCAGGCCGGCACCACCGTGCGCAACGTTCGCGTGTACCAGGATCGCGGGCTGCTCGCCCCGCCGCGCCGCGACGGACGGGTGGGCATCTACACCGACGCCCATCTGGCGCGGCTGCGGCTGATCGGCCAGCTTCTGCGGCGCGGCTACACCTTCGCGAACATCGGCGAGCTGCTGACGGTGTGGGAACGCGGCGGCGACCTAGCGGACATCTTCGACCTCGAGTCCGCGGTAGGCGATCCATGGACCGACGACATGCCCGCGTATGTCACCCCCGAGGGGCTGCGCGAGCTGTTCGGCGCCGAGGTGACCGAGGAGAACCTGGAGCGCTCGTTCCGGCTCGGCCTGCTCGAACCCGACGGCGACCGCTACCGCGTGCCCAGCCCCCGGCTCCTGCAGGCCGGCGCCGAGCTCGTGTCGATCGGCATGCGGCTTCCCGCGGTTCTCGACCTGGCCGAACGGCTCAGGGTTCAGGTGGACGCGGTCGCCTCGGACCTGGTGGGCACCGTCAACGGCCACATCCTCGCCACCCACGCCCCCGGCGGCATGCTGCGGGGCGAGGAGATCGCGGAGGTCGCGGCGATCGCCCGCCGGATGCGCCCCCTCGCCCGGATGGCCGTGGAGTCTCTGCTCGCCCAGTCCATGACCCGCCATGTCCAGGACGCCCTCGCCGAGCACTTCGCCGAGGTCCTGGAGCACCTGGTCCGCGAGAAGGCCGCCGATGCGGCCAGCCGCCCCACAGTCTTATCGAGCTGGCCGCGGCGAGTACGGATTTGGGTGCAGTCCGCGCTGATATGACAGCATGAATTGCACCCAAACTCCTTGGGCGGAGGGGCGGAGCGGCGGGCCCGCGCGGCGGAGCCGCGCGCCGCGCGGGACAGCGGGACAGCGGGACAGCGGGACAGCGGAGCGGCGGAGCGGCGGCCCCGCGCGGCGGAGCCACGCGCCGCGCGCCGCGCGCGGGACGGGGTTACAGGGGATACGGGGGTTACAGGAGGATACGGGGGTTACAGGGGGATGTTGCCGTGCTTCTTGGGGGGGAGGGTCTGGCGTTTGGTGCGGAGGGAGCGGAGCGCGCGGGTCACCGCGACCCGGGTCTCGGCCGGGCGGATGACCGCGTCGAGGTAGCCGCGCTCGGCGGCGATGTACGGGTTGGCGAGGGTGTCCTCGTACTCGGTGACGCGCCGGGCGCGCAGCTCGTCCGCGGACGCGCCCGCGGCCGCGAGCTCGCGCCGGTACAGGATGTTCACCGCGCCCTGCGCGCCCATCACCGCGATCTGCGCGGTCGGCCAGGCCAGGTTCACGTCGCCGCCGAGGTGCTTGGAGCCCATGACGTCGTAGGCGCCGCCGTACGCCTTCCTGGTGATCACGGTGACCTTCGGCACGGTGGCCTCGGCGTAAGCGTAGATGAGCTTCGCGCCGCGCCGGATGATCCCGCGCCATTCCTGGCTGACGCCGGGCAGGAACCCCGGCACGTCGACGAACGTCAGCAGCGGGATGCTGAACGCGTCGCAGGTACGGACGAAGCGCGCGGCCTTCTCCGAGGCGTCGATGTCCAGGCAGCCGGCGAAATGCATCGGCTGGTTCGCCACCACGCCCACCGGCGCGCCCTCCACCCGGCCGAACCCGACGACGATGTTCGGCGCGAACTCCTCGTGGATCTCCAGGAACGAACCGTCGTCCACCACCCGCGCGATGACCTCGTGCATGTCGTACGGCTGGTTCGGCGAGTCCGGGATGACGGCGTCGAGCTCGGCGTCCGCCGGGGTGATCTCCAGCGGCACCGGGCCGCCCGGCGGCTCGGCGACGGGCGGGTCCTCCAGGTTGTTCGACGGCAGGTAGGACAGCAGCTCGCGGGTGAACGCGGCGCAGTCCTCCTCGGAGGCGGCCTGGTAGTGCGCCACGCCGGACCTGACCCCGTGCGCGTGCGCCCCGCCGAGTTCCTCGAACGACACGTCCTCGCCGGTCACGGTCTTGATCACGTCCGGGCCCGTGATGAACATGTGCGACGTGCCGCCGACCATCAGGACGAAGTCGGTGATCGCCGGGGAGTAGACCGCGCCGCCGGCGCACGGCCCCATGATCAGCGAGATCTGCGGGATCACCCCGGAGGCCTGGACGTTGCGGTAGAAGATCTCCGCGAACAGCCCGAGGGCCACCACGCCCTCCTGGATGCGCGCGCCGCCGCCGTCGTTGATCCCGATCACCGGGCATCCGGTCTTGAGCGCGTGATCCATGACTTTCACGATCTTTTCGCCGTACACCTCGCCGAGCGAGCCGCCGAAGACCGTGAAGTCCTGGCTGAAGACGCACACCGGCCGGCCGTCGATGGTGCCGTGCCCGGTGACCACGCCGTCGCCGTACGGCCGGTTCGCGGCCATCCCGAACTCGGTCGCGCGGTGCCTGGCCAGCTCGTCGAACTCGGTGAACGAGCCCGGGTCGAGCAGCAGGCCGATGCGCTCGCGCGCGGTGAGCTTGCCCCTGCCGTGCTGCTTGTCCACGGCCTGCGCCGAGCCGGCGTGCACCGCCTCGTACCTGCGCCGCTCCAGGTCGGCTATCTTGCCCGCGGTGGTGTGCGGGCCGGGCGGTTCGCCGGAAGCCGGGTTGATCATGGGCCAAGAGTAGCCGCGCAATCGTCAGCGCTTACGCTCTCACCGTGAGCATGGACAGCACCATTAGCACGGGCAGGGACAGCGACCGTGAGGAGATGCCGCGGCCGCTGCGGCGTGACGTCCGGCTGCTGGGCGGCCTGCTGGGCGAGATCATCCGGGAGTCCGACGGCCCGGAGCTGCTCGAGGACGTCGAGCGGCTCCGCCGGGCGGTGATCGCGGAGCGGCGCTGGGAGGGACGCGCCAACGCCGGGGACGGCCGGGCCGACCCGGGCGGGGACGCGATCGCGGCGATGGTCGCCTCCTGGTCGCACGCCCGGGCGGAACAGGTCGCGCGCGCGTTCACCGTCTACTTTCACCTCGTCAACCTCGCCGAGGAGCACCAGCGGATCAGGACGCTGCGGGAGCGCGATACCGGCGCCGGGCCGGTGCGCGAGTCGCTGGACGCCGCGGTGCGGGAGATCACCAGGGAGCAGGGCGCGGAGCACGTCGCCGGGCTGCTCGCCACGCTGCGCGTGCACCCGGTCTTCACCGCGCACCCGACCGAGGCGCGGCGCCGCGCGGTCGTGGCATCGCTGCGCCGGATCAGCGGGCTGCTCGGCGCGCTCGACGACCTGCGGCTGGGCGAGGCCGAGCGGGCGGAGGCCCGGCGGGAGATGCGCGAGGAGATCGACCTGCTGTGGCGGACGTCGCAGCTCCGGGTGAAGGGCATGGGCCCGATCGACGAGGTCCGCACCGTGATGACCGCGTTCGACGAGACGCTGTTCCGCCTCGTGCCGGCGGTCTACCGCGCGATGGACCAGGCGCTGGCCGGCCCGGACAGCGGGCACGCCCGCACCCAGGTTCCCGCGTTCCTGCGGTTCGGCAGCTGGGTCGGCGCGGACCGCGATGGCAACCCGACGGTCACCGCGGCGGTCACCAGGGAGGCCGCGATCATCGGGGCCGACCACGCGCTGCGGGCGCTCGAGGCCGCCTGCACCCGGATTGGCCGCGCGCTGACCGTGCACGAGGCCGCCGCGCCGCCGTCCGGCGAGCTGCGCCGCGCGCTGTCGGCGGCCGCGGCGGCGCATCCGGAGCTGCTCGGGGAGATCACAGCTCGCTCGCCGCAGGAACCGTACCGCGCCTACCTTCTTTATTCAGCCGAACGGATCCGTGCTACGCGCCTGCGTGACGCGGACCTCCGCTACACCGGGCCTGCCGAGCTGCTGGCGGACCTCCGGCTGGTGCAGGAGTCACTCGCCGGCGCCGGGGCGCGCCGGCAGGCGTTCGGCGAGCTGCAGCACCTCATCTGGCAGGCCGAGACGTTCGGGTTTCACTTCGCCGGGCTGGAGGTCAGGCAGCACAGCGCGGTGCACGCCCGGGCTCTCGCCGAAATCGCGTCCGGTGAGCTTTCCGCGCAGACCGAGGAGGTGCTCGCGACGCTGCGGGTGGTCGCGTGGATCCAGCGGCGGTTCGGCGCGGACGCGTGCCGCCGGTACGTGGTGAGCTTCACCAGGTCGTCCGGCGACATCGCGGCGGTGTACGAGCTCGCGCGGCACGCCATGCCGGACGGCGACCCTCCTGAGCTGGACGTGGTGCCGCTGTTCGAAACCGGCGAGGATCTCGCCAGCGCGCCGCGGGTGCTGACCGGGATGCTGAGCCTGCCGCCGGTCGCCGAGCGGCTCGCCGCGAACGGCCGGCAGCTCGAGGCGATGCTCGGCTACTCGGACTCGGCGAAGGAACTCGGCCCGGCCAGCGCGACGTTCCGGCTGTTCGAGGCGCAGGCGGAGCTGGCCGCGTGGGCTGCCGCCAGCGACGTCCGGCTGACCCTGTTCCACGGCCGGGGCGGGGCGCTGGGGCGCGGCGGGGGGCCGGCCGGCCGGGCGGTGCTCGCCCAGGCGCCGGGGTCCGTCGCCGGCCGGTTCAAGGTCACCGAGCAGGGCGAGGTCATCTTCGCCAGGTACGGCCAGCCGGCGATCGGCCTGCGGCACCTGGAGCAGGTCACCTCGGCCGTGCTGCTCGCGTCCTCACCGGCGATCGCCGAGCGCAACGGCGCCGCCGCGGCCCGGTTCCGGCCGCTCGCGGACCGGATCGACGCCGCGGCCAGGGAGGCGTTCCGCGGACTGGTCGAGACCCCGGGGTTCGCCGAATGGTTCGCCCGGATCAGCCCGCTCGAGGAGATCTCCGGGCTGCGTATCGGGTCCCGGCCGGCCCGCCGCGGGCTCGGCCCGGCGCCCGCGGGCCTGGCGGACCTGCGGGCGATCCCCTGGGTCTTCGCGTGGTCGCAGACCAGGATCAACCTGCCCGGCTGGTTCGGCCTCGGCAGCGGGCTGGCTGCTGCCTCCGGAGCGCCCGCGCCCGGAGCGGGCGCGGACGCTCCGGGCGCGGACGTGGCGGTGCTGCGCAGCGCGTACCGGGAGTGGCCGCTGTTCGCCGTCCTGCTCGACAACGCGGAGATGAGCCTGGCCAAGACCGACCGGTCCATCGCGGCGCGGTACCTGGCGCTCGGCGGGCGGGACGACCTCACCGCGGCCGTGCTCGCCGAGTACGACCTGACCCGGCGCCTGGTGCTGGAGGTCACCGGGCATGACAGGCTGCTCGCCAGCCGCCCGGTGCTGTCCCGCGCGGTAGCGCTCCGCGACCCGTACGTGGACGCGCTCTCCTATCTGCAGCTGCGCGCGCTGGGCGAGCTGCGCTCCGGCGGCGACGGTGACGGTGACGGTGGGGACGGCGGCGACGGAGCCGCCGGTGACGCTGGCCCGCGCGAGCGGGTGGAACGGCTGCTGCTGCTCACCGTGAGCGGGGTCGCGGCGGGCCTGCAGAACACCGGCTGACCGGTCACCGCGCGACGGCGAGTGCCAGCTCTCGTTCCGTCTCATGCTCCGGCCAGCAGGGGAAGCGGTCGTCCAGCCCATCGCCGGCCGCGAGCCGTTCCATCGCGGTGCGCGCGGTTTCGCTGGCCGGGATGTAGACGACCATGCGGGCGCCGGGCACCGCCCGGACGTCGAAGCTCGTCGACCTGGCCTCCAGGCGGCCGAACCGCGGATGCCGGAAGATCTTCAGGTAGCTGGCGGGATGGGCGACGTCCTGTGCCGCCCACGCGCGGGTGAACTCGGGGCTGATGGCCTCCAGCCGGCTGATGAAGTGGGTCCAGGCGGGGTCGCCGACGTGCCTGCCGTACGCGGCGCGAAGCTGGGCGACCATCCCGGCGAACTGGTCCTCGCGGTTCTCGATCGGGGTGCAGCACGACGGGCGGGTGGCGCAGGACAGCAGCGTGTTGCGCTCGGCCGCCGCCGAGGTCGTGACGTGCGGGAACAGCGCGGCGTAGACGCGGTTCCAGGCGAGCAGGTCGAACCGCTCGGTCGTCACGCTCGCGGGCATCGGGAGCAGCCCGTCGATGACCTGCTGGACCTCCGGGGGCATGGGGCAGTCATCGCAGGAGGCGAGGGTGGCCGCGCCCGGCACCTCGGCGAGCCGGAACAGGTGCGCCCGCTCCACCGGATCCAGCATCAGCGTGCGTGCCACCGCGTCGAGCACCTGGACGCTCGCGTGGATCGGCCGGCCCTGCTCGAGCCACGTGTACCAGGTGACGCCGACGCCCGCGAGCTGGGCGACCTCCTCGCGGCGCAGGCCCGCCGTCCGGCGGCGCTGGCCGGGCGGCAGCCCGACGTCCTGCGGCCGGACCCGCTCCCGGCGCGATCGCAGGAAGGCCGCGAGCTCCGTTCGGCGGGCGCTGCCGACCCCTGTCATGCTCACGGACTCCATTCTCGCCGCGCCGCGGCGCTCCTGCCAGGTGGTGCCAGTACCAGGATAAGCAGGCTCTTGGTACCAGCATAATTATCACCGCAGACTCGATGGCATGACCAACATCATCGATCGCCTTCCGGCGCTGGCCCCCGGGACCGGCCGTGCCCGGCGCGTCCGCCCGGGCGCCGTGCTCGCCATCGTGCTGGCCGGGCAGTTCATGGCGGTCCTCGACGCCTCCATCGTCAACGTCGCCATCCCCTCGATGCATGCCGGGCTGCACGCGTCCGGCGCCGGGCTGCAGCTCATCGTCGCCGGCTACACGATCGCGTACGCCGTCCTGCTGGTCACCGGCGCGCGGCTCGGCGACATCCTCGGGCACCGCCGGATGTTCCTGGCGGGCGTGGCGCTGTTCACGCTGGCGTCGCTCGGCTGCGGCATCGCGCCGTCCACCGGGTTCCTCATCGGGTTGCGGTTCGCTCAGGGTGTCGGCGCGGCGGTGATGATCCCGCAGGTGCTGAGCCTGCTCCAGCGCACCTACACCTCGCCGGGCCCGCGAGCCCGGGCGATGAGCCTGTACTCGACGGTGATCGCCGGCGGCGCCGTGGCCGGCCAGGTCATCGGCGGCCTGCTGATCAGCGCCGACCTGTTCGGCTCCACCTGGCGGCCGATCTTCCTCGTCAACGTCCCGGTCGGCGCCGTACTGCTCGCCGCCGGCGCGGCGGCGCTTCCCCGGCCTTCGGGTGCGGAGGACTCCCATCGCGCGCTCGACCTGCCGGGGCTGCTCACCCTGACGCCCGCCGTGCTCGCGTTCGTGCTCCCGCTGGTGCTCGGCCAGCCGCTGAACTGGCCGGCCTGGGGCTGGGCGCTGCTGGCCGCCAGCGCGGTGCTGTCCGGGCTGCTGTTCGCCGTCGAGCGGCGCGTGTTCAGCCGCGGCGGCCAGCCCATCCTGCCCGCGACCCTGCTGGGTCAGCCTGGCATGGCGTCCGGGATCGGCGGGCTGTTCGCGGTGATGACCGTCTTCGGCGGCTGGTTCTTCGCGTTCGCCCTGCACCTGCAGGACGGGCTCGGCGACTCGGCGCTGCGCGCCGGCCTCACGTTCGCGCCCGCCGCTGGCGCGTTCGCGCTGGTCAGCCTCAACTGGCGGCGGGTGCCTCAGCGGTTCCACCACGCGCTGATCGTCACCGGCTACGCGATGAACGCCGCCGGGATGCTCGGGCTCGCCGCGCTGCTGCGGTCCGGCGGTACCGGCGGCGTGCCGCTGTACCTGCTCGCGGCGCTGGCCGGCGCCGGGATGGCGGCCGCGTTCAGCCCGCTGATGACCAGGGTGCTCATGCGGGTCCCCGTGGCGATCGCGGCGGACGCGACCGGCGTGATCGTCACCGTGAACCAGCTCGGGATCGTCGTCGGGGTCGCGACGTTCGGCACCCTGTACCTGAACCTGGCCGGCCGGCTGCCCGCGGGGGCGGCGGGCGCCCACGCGTTCCTGCTGTCGTCCGCGCACGCCGAGGCCCTGACGTTCGTGGCGCTGGCCGCCCTGGCGATCGCCGGCGGCCTCCTCGCCACCCTGCACGTGCGCGGCACCCGGCAGTAGGCTCACCTGCGTGAGCAAGACACACCGGCTGGAGCTGGACGACCAGACGCTGCGCGAGTGGGACGCCGTGGTCCTCTCCTCCGGCCCCGAGGGGATAGTGCTGGACAGATCCGCCTTCTACCCGGGCGGGGGCGGCCAGCCGCCGGACCACGGCGTGCTGCTGTGGGGCGGCGTGCAGACCCGGATCGTGGACGCCCGCAAGGGCGACGATCTGTACCTGGTGCCCGCCGAAGACGGCCCGCTGCCCCCGGCCGGCACCACGGTGCGCGGCGCGGTCGAGGACGAGCGGCGGACGGCGCTGATGCGCACGCACTCCGGGCTGCACGTGCTGTGCGGCGTGGTGTTCCGTGACTTCGGCGCGCTGGTGACGGGCGGCAACATGGAGCCGCTGTCCGCGAGGATGGATTTCAACCTGGAATCGGTCCCGCCCGGCTTCCGTGAGGACGTCGAGGCCGCGTGCAACGCGGAGGTTCTCGCCGGGCGCCCGATCATGGTCCGCGAGCTGCCGCGCGCGGAGGCGTTCGGGATACCCGACATCATCAGGACCGCCACCAACCTGGTGCCGGAGGACGTGGCCACGGTCCGCATCATCGACATCGCCGGCCTGGACCAGCAGGCCGACGGCGGAACGCACGTGGCGTCGACCTCCCAGGTCGGCCGCATCTCCGTGGTGAAGGTGGAGAACAAGGGCAAGGGCTTCCGCCGCCTCCGCATCCGCATCGAGGACTGAGGCGTGCCCACACCCACCCGCCGCCCAGTCCCCGCGCGAGCCGGACAAAACGGACAGCCACCATGATCGCGGAAACGGCGGGCCGAATACGACACCTTCGTTTCCGCGATCACGAAGTGCGGTGCTGATGTGACTGACGGTGCTGATGTGGTCCGGTACCAGTGTGACTAAGCGTGCCAGCGATTTAATTGGTAAACGAGTGACTGCTGAGGACGCCGGGGGCGCGCGGCGCCCGCTTGCGGCCGGACTGGTGAACGACGCGGTGGTCAAGCCCGGCGGGCTGTGGGCCGGCATCAAGGTCATCGCCAGGACCGGGTCCACGAACACCGCCCTGCTGGAGCTCGCGCGCGACGGCGCGGCACCCGAGGGAGCCGTGCTCGTCGCCGAGGAGCAGACCGCCGGGCGGGGCAGGATGGGACGTACCTGGGTGAGCCCGCCGAGGGCTGCGCTCACGTTCTCGGTGCTGCTGCGCCCCGGCGGCGCCGTCCCGCCGAGCCGGCTGGGCTGGCTGCCGCTGCTGGCCGGCGTGGCGGTCGCGACGGCGGTGGAGACGGTGACCGGGCTGCGCGCACGCCTGAAATGGCCCAACGACGTGCTGATCGGCGACCGCAAGCTCGCCGGGATCCTGGCCGAGCAGTCGGGCGGCGCCGTCGTGGCCGGCATCGGCATCAACGTGTCCACGGCACCTGAGGAGCTGCCACCGCCCGGACCCGGCGCGCTGCGTCCCACGTCGCTCTCGATCGAGGGAGCGGCGAGCGCGGCGCGGGAGCCGCTGCTCATCGAGGTGCTCACCGGCCTGGAGCGCTGGTACGCCGCGTTCCGCGCGGACCCTGACCCCGAACGCAACGGCCTGCGCGCCGAATACGCTCGCCTGTGCGAAACGCTCGGCCGCGCCGTCCGGGTGGAACTGCCCGCCGGCGGCCTGCTCGCCGGCGTCGCCGAAGGCGTGGACACCGACGGGCGCCTACTCGTGCGCGGCCCGGCCCAATCGCCAATCCCCGTCGCCGCCGGCGACGTCGTTCACCTGCGTCAGTCATGATTTGTCTGCGGTAATTGCTGCCATAGCGACAGTTACCGCAGACAAATGCTGGTGCCGCGCCTCAGCCATCGCCGCGGCCAGCAGCTCGTCCGGCCGGAGCCGGAAGGCCGCCCTCGGCGCCTTGACCGTCGGCCGTCGCCGGCTGCGGCGCGGTGGCGAGGGCGCAGCCGGCGAGGATCAGGGCGAAGGACGCGGCGATCGTGGCGGTGAACGGCTCCCCGAGCAGGGCGACGCCCGCGGCCACCGCCACGGCCGGGTTGACGTAGGTGAACACCATCGCCCGCGAGGTTCCGGCCTCCTTGATGAGCGCGAGGAACACGATGAACGCGAACGCCGTGCAGATGACGCCGAGCGCGGCGAGCGCGGCGAGGACGCGTCCCGACGGCAGCCGGTGCGGCCACGCCGCCGCCGCCGCGGGCGCCCAGACGAGGGCGGCGAGGCTCAGGCAGGCCACGGTCATCGGCAGGGCCGGAACGTCGCCCAGCTTCCGTGCGGCGATGAGCGGGGCCGAGGCGTAGCCGGCCGCGACCAGCAGCACCTCGGTGACCGGCCAGGCGCTGCCCCCACCCAGGTGCGGGCCGGCCAGCACTCCGACGCCCGCCAGCCCGATGACGAGGCCGGCCCACCGCCGGGCGGTGAGCCGTTCGGTGCCGCCGGTGAGCCTGGCGACCACCACGCCGATGATCGGCACGGCGGCGATGAGCAGCCCTGCGAGCGAACTCGGCAGGCGCCGTTCGGCGTCCGACAGCAGGCCCCACGGCACGATCATCTCCAGCGTGGCGAACGCCACGAGCGGCCGCCAGTAACGGCGCAGCACGCGGAACTGCCCGGACCGCAGCGCCAGCGGCAGCAGGACGGCGGCGCCCAGCGCCGTCCGGGCGAACACGATGACGGGAACGGCGACCTGGCCGTCGGCGACCTTGATGAACAGGTAGGGAATTCCCCACACCACGCACATGACGGCGAACAGCACCCAGCCCCGCCGGCTCATGAGGCGAGCCTCCGCACGGCGTTACCGGTCAGAGTGACCACCGTTCGTTCAGTAGACATAGGTCTTCTATCTTCTACGATGCCAGCATGTCGGTTATGCCGCATCGGGACGGCCTCGCGGACGGTGAGCGGCCGGTGCTGATCTTGCACCCGCACTGGAAGGTGATGATCGCGCCTTACGCGCTCACGATCGTCGTGGTCGCGGCGCTGCTCGTCGCCGAGGCGCTGATCCCGCCGAACCGGGACGCGGGCATCGAACGGCTCGCGATCGCCGCCGTCGCGATCGTCGCGGCGATGCTGTGGCTGCTGGTGCCGCTGCTTCGCTGGCGGACGACGGTGTACGAGCTGACCACGCGCCGGCTGAGAACGCGAAAGGGAATCGTGGCCAGGCAGGGGCGGGACATCCCGCTGTCGCGGATCACCGACGTTTCGTTCTCCAAGGGGCTGCTGGACCGCATTCTGGGCTCCGGCAGGCTGGTCGTCGAGTCGGCGGGCGAGCACGGCGAGGTCACGCTCACCGAGATCCCGCACGTGGAGCGGGTACAGGGCGTGCTGTTCCAGCTCGTCGAGGACGAGCGGCAGCGCGTCGGACGGGAGGACCGGGGACGTGCCGACTGACGGCGGCGGCAGCGGCGCGGCCGAGCTCATCGTGCGGCGGCATGAGGGCCACGTCGCCGAGATCGTGCTCAACCGCCCGCGGGCGATGAACGCGATCAGCACCTCGCTGGGCCGCGCGCTTGTCGCGGCGTGCGCCGCGATATCGGCGGACACGTCGGTCCGCGCGGTCGTGCTCGGCGGGGCTCCCGGGCGCGCCTTCTGCGCCGGAGCGGACCTGAAGGAACGCGCCGCGATGACCGACGAGCAGATCCTGGGCCAGCGCGAGGTGATCCGCGCCCTCTACGGCGCCGTGCGGGAACTGCCGCAGCCGTCCGTGGCGGCGGTGCACGGGTTCGCGCTCGGCGGAGGGTGCGAGCTCGCGCTGAGCTGTGACCTGATCGTGGCCGACGAGACGGCCGTGTTCGGGCTGCCGGAGGTGACGGTCGGCCTGGTGCCCGGCGGTGGCGGCACGCAGCTCGCGCCGCGCAGGCTCGGTGCCGGGCTGGCCGCCGACCTCGTGCTGACCGGCCGTCATCTCGATATAGACGAAGCCGAACGGGCGCGGCTCATCGACCGCAGGGTCCCCGAAGGCCTCGCGGGGGCGGCGGCGCTGGAGGTGGCGGCCGCCATCGCGCGGAACTCGCCGGTCGCGGTGCGCGCGGCGAAGCGGGCGCTGCGGCACGGCTGGGGCGTCTCGCTGGAGGCCGGGCTGGACATCGAGGACGCCGCGTGGCGGACGGCCGCGACGTCGGCGGACCGGCGCGAGGGTATCGCGGCGTTCGCGGAGAAGCGCAAGCCCCGGTGGCCCTCCGGCCGGGCGTAGCCGATGGGGGCATAACCTGGGATCGTGAGCTGGGAACTGCCTTCGCGGATCTCGCTGCGCGAGGTCGGCCCGCGTGACGGCCTGCAGAACGAGGATCCGGTGCCGACGGAGGCGAAGGTCGCGCTCGTCGACCTGCTGTCGAGGACCGGCGTGCAGCGCATCGAGGCCGTGTCGTTCGTGCGGCCGTCGGCGATACCGCAGATGGCGGACGCGCCCGAGGTGTGGAAGCAGATCTCCCGCGACCCGTCGGTACGGTACTCGGCGCTGGTACCCAACCTGCGGGGTGCGGTGCGCGCGCTGGACGCCGGGTTCACCGAGCTCGAGGCCGTGGTGTCGGCGTCCCAGACGCACAACCTGAAGAACGTGAACCGGACCACGGGGGAGTCGCTGGAGGAGATCGCCCATCTCATCGGGCTGGCGCACTCGCGCGGCGCGACCGTGCAGGTGATCGTGTCCACCGCGTGGGGGTGCCCGTACGAGGGCGACGTGGCCGAGCAGCGGGTGGTCTCCGTCGCCTCGCGAGCGGTCGCGTCCGGGGCGGACTCGGTGTCGTTCGGCGACACGACGGGAATGGCGACCCCTACCCGGGTGCGCTCGCTGGTTTTCGCCTTCCGTTCCGCGCTGCCCGACGTGCCGCTGAACCTGCATTTCCACAACACGCGCGGCACCGGGCTCGCCAACGTGCTCGCGGCCCTGGAGCTGGGCGTCCGCGACTTCGACGCGTCGGTGGGCGGGCTGGGCGGCTGCCCCTACGCGCCGGGCGCCACCGGCAACATCGCGACCGAGGAGCTCGTGCACATGGCCGAGGACATGGGCGTCGCGACGGGCATCGATCTCGGCGCCCTGCTCGACGCGTCCGCCGAGGCGGAGCGCATCGTCGGCCACAGGCTGCCGTCGCAGGTCCTGCGCGCCGGGCCCCGCACCCGCACGATCCCCGCCTGAGTTCCGGGGCTGGGGAGCGGAGCCTGAGCGGCGGGTACGCTCCCGATGTGAGCGAAATTCCTGATGTCGCGGGTCCGTCCGCTTCCCCTTCCCTCCCCGACGTGACGAGCCTGAGGGAGCGGATCGAGCGGGGCGGCGAGCCCAGGTACCACGCCGCGGCCGCGGAGCAGGGGAAGCTGTTCGCGCGCACCCGGATCGCGGAGCTCGCCGACGAGGGCAGCTTCACCGAGGACGGCCGGTTCGCGAACGCGCTGGCGGAAGGGCTGCCGGCGGACGGCGTGGTCACGGGCACCGCGACCGTCGGCGGCCGCCCGGTCGCGGTGATGGCCAACGACTCCACGGTCAAGGCTGGGTCGTGGGGCGCGCGCACGGTGGAGAAGATCATCCGGGTCATCGAGAAGGCCTACGAGTCCGGCATCCCGATGATCTACCTGGTGGACTCGGCGGGCGCCCGGATCACCGACCAGGTGGAGATGTTCCCCGGCCGCCGGGGAGCCGGCCGGATCTTCCACACCCAGATCCAGGCGTCGGGGTCGATCCCGCAGGTCTGCGCCCTGTTCGGGCCGTCCGCGGCGGGCGGCGCGTACATCCCGGCGTTCTGCGACTTCGTGGCGATGGTCGACGGCAACGCGTCCATGTACCTCGGCAGCCCGCGCATGGTCGAGATGGTGGTCAGCGAGAAGACCACGCTCGAGGACATGGGGGGCGCCCGCATGCACTGCTCGGTCTCCGGCAGCGGCCATTTCCTGGCTTCGTCCGAGGCCGAGGCGCTCGGCGCGGTGCGGACCTACCTGTCCTACCTGCCGTCGAACTGGCAGGACGCGCCGCCCGCCGCGCGCGCCGTCGACCCGAAGCCGGTGGACCTGTCCTCGCTGGTCCCCGCCAGCGAGCGCCAGGTTTTCGACATGCGCCGGTTCATCAGGGGCGTGGTCGACGACGACTCGTTCTTCGAGGTGCACGCGCTGTGGGCGCGGGAGGTCACGGTCGGCTTCGCCCGGCTGGACGGCTCGGTGATCGGGGTGGTGGCCAACAACCCGCTGCACAAGGGCGGCGTGCTCTTCGTCGACTCGGCCGACAAGGCGGCGCGGTTCGTGGAGCTGTGCGACGCCTTCGGCGTGCCGCTGCTGTTCCTCGCCGACGTGCCCGGGTTCATGGTGGGCACGGCCGTGGAGCGGCAGGGCATCATCCGGCACGGCGCCCGGATGATCAGCGCGGTCTCCGCCGCGACGGTGCCGAAGCTGTGCGTGGTCGTCCGCAAGGCCTACGGCGCCGGCCTGTACGCGATGGCCGGGCCTGGTTTCGCGCCGGACGCGACGCTGGCGCTGCCTACCGCGAAGATCGCCGTGATGGGCGCCGAGGCCGCCGTCAACGCCGTCTACGCGGCGAAGCTCGCGCAGCTCCCGGAGGACGAGCGGGCCGCCGAGACGGCCCGGCTGCGCGCGCGGTACGAGGCGGACATCGACATCGTCCGGCTGGCGTCGGAGCTTGTCGTCGACGACATCGTCGCGCCGGAGGGGCTGCGCCCGGAGCTCGTCCGGCGCTTCGCCGCCGCCCGGCACAGGCACCGCCCGCCGCCGCGCCGCCGCCACGGCATCAGCCCGGTGTGACGCCGCTCGCGGCGTCCCCGTTGCGCGGCGCTCCCGTTGCGCGGCGTCCCCGTTGTGCGGCGTCCCCGCTGCGACGCGCCCGCCGCGGGGCAAGCTACGCGACCTTTACCGTGGCTTTACTATTTATCCATGACCCGTGTGCTCCTCGCCGAGGACGACACCTCCATCTCGGAGCCTCTCTCCCGTGCGCTGCGGCGCGAGGGGTACCAGGTGGAGGTCACCGACGACGGCCCCGCGACGCTGGACCGCGCCCTGTCCGACGCGGTCGACCTCATCCTGCTGGACATCGGGCTGCCCGAGCTCGACGGGCTCGAGGTCTGCCGGCGGGTCCGTGCCGAGGGGCACGCGGTGCCGGTGCTGATCCTCACCGCCCGCGCGGACGAGGTGGACACGGTGGTCGGCCTGGACGCCGGCGCCGACGACTACGTGACCAAGCCCTTCCGGCTGGCGGAACTGCTCGCCCGGGTCCGCGCGCTGCTGCGCCGGGGGACGGCGGAAAGCCCGGCGGTGCGCGGCGTGCGGATCGACGCGGACGCCCGCCGCGCATGGCACGGCGACACCGAGCTCGACCTCACCACCAAGGAGTTCGACCTGCTGTGGATCCTGCTCCGGGATGCGGGGAAGGTGGTCACTCGTGAGCAGATCATGCGGGAGGTCTGGGACGCGAAGTGGTGGACGTCCACCAAGACCCTCGACATGCACATCTCCTGGCTGCGCCGCAAGCTCGGCGACGACGCCCACCATCCCCGGTACATCACGACCGTGCGCGGAGTCGGGTTCCGTTTTGAGCGCGGTGACTGAATCCGCCGCGCTCCGGACTGGCCGTATCGCTTCGTTCCGGGAGCTGGCTGACTGATGCGCCGCCGCCTGTGGCTGTCAGTCGCGGCCGTCGCGGCCGTCGCGGCGGCGATCCTGGGCGTGCCGTTGCTCGTCGTCGGCGCCGCCCGCGACGCGGGCACGCTCATGCTGGGGCTGCCGCTGCTGTTCGCGGCCGCCGCGGCCGCCGCGGCCGGCGCCGGCCTGCTCGCGCGGCGGGCGGCGCGGCCCGTGGAGGAACTGGCGGAGGCGGCCGGGCGGCTGAGCACCGGGGACCCGCGCCCGGTGGGGCGCAGGTACGGCGTGCCGGAGCTCGACCAGGTGGCGGACGGGCTGGACAGCGCCGCCCGCCGGGTCACCCATCTGCTCACCGCGGACCGCGAGCTGGCGGTCGACGCGTCGCATCAGCTCCGCACCCCGCTCACCGCGCTGTCGATGCGGCTGGAGGAGATGATCGCATCGGCCGGCGACCCGGATGCGGTTCGCGAGGAGGGCACGGCGGCCCTGGCGCAGGCGGAGCGCCTCGCCGAGGTGGTCAGCCAGCTGCTCGGCCCGGCTCGGCGGGCGGGCGGCAGCACCGCGGCGCTCACCGGGATCGACGAGATCGTGGCGCAGCAGGTCGTGGAGTGGGAGCCGGCCTTCCGCAGGGCAGGCCGGAAGATGGTGCTCACCGGGGACACCGGGCTGCAGGCCTACGTCACGCCGGGCGGCCTGGCCCAGGTGATCGCGACGCTGCTGGACAACGCGCTCATGCACGGCGCGGGCACCGTGACGATCCGCAGGTCGCAGTCCCCGCGGTCGGTGGTGATCGAGGTCGAGGACGAGGGCCGGGGCGTCCCGGCCGAGCTGGTGTCGCGGATCTTCGAGCGCAGCGTCAGCGGCCGCCCGGAAGGCACCGGGCTCGGCCTGTCGCTCGCCCGGACGATGGCCGCGGCCGACGGCGGGCGTATCGTCCTCGCCAGGCGGAAACCGCCGGTCTTCGCAGTGTTTCTGCCCAGGAACCCGCCCGGTGACCGGACCCGCTCCCCGCGCGCCGGCCCCGCCTGATCCAGCGCCCCCGCCCGACCCCAGGGCCCCGCCGCACTCACCGGCACTCGCCGCAGCCCAAGCGCATCCATCACACTCACGGGCCACCGCACTCACGGGCACCGCCGCACCCACCGGCACCGCCGCACCCACCGGCACCGCCGTATCCACCGGCACCGCCGTATCCACCGGCACCGCCGCACTCACCGGCACCTGCCGCAGCCCAAGCGCATCCGTCACACTCACGGGCACCGCCGCACCCACCGGCACCTGCCGCAGCCCAAGCGTATCCGTCACACTCACGGGCCGCCGTACTCACGGGCACCGCCGCACCCACGGGCCTACTTCAGCCGACTGAACGCGGCTTGCGATGCCTGCCGCCCGCTCGCGGATCCCCATTGTGCTGTTGCCCATTGTGTGGCTGTGCGTCGTGTGGCTGTGCGTCGTGCTGCTGGCCGTTGTGCTGCTGCGTGCCGTGTGGCCGGGGGGCGCCCGGCGACTCCGCGGGAGGCGGCCCCGGGGTGTGCGGCTCGTGTCCGTTGGCGGACCCGTTATGCGGCCCGGGGACGTAAAACGTCTGGGGCTGCTCCCACGGCTCGGGCTGTTCCCAGGGCGGCGAAACGCTCTGCGCGGCGAGTTCCTCCGCCAGCCCGGCCGGAGCGTGCTCGGCTGCCGGCGCGAGGAACACCCATCTCTTGTACGCGAAGTACCGGAAGATCGTGCCGAGCCCGGTTCCGACGACGCTCGCCGCGTTGTAGGCCAGCGGGTCCTTCAGCCCGAGCGCGTAGGTGGTGAACGCGATCACGAGCTCGGCGATCAGCAGGCCGATCGCGTTCAGCAGTACGAACAGCGGCGCTTCGCGGAGCACGGGCTGGTTCGCCCGGTGCCGGAACGTCCAGAACCTGCTGCCCAGGTAGGTGAAGATCGTCGCGGCCGTGATGGAGATGGCCTTCGCCTTGAGCGGCCCGACATGGTAGACGCCGTGCAGCGCGGCGGCGCCGCCGAGGTCGATGATCGCTCCGATGCCGCCGACCACGCCGAACTTCGCGAGCTCCGGGATCAGCTCGCGGAGCCGCTGATAGACGGCCGGCCGGGTCGAAGCAGACGTCACAGGCATTAGGCTACAGCCCGTGCTCGATCCCCAGGCCAGGCGCCACGAAGCCGAAGAAGAATCCCGGGCCGCTCGCGCGGGGATACCGGCCGCCTGGACGCCGGCCAGCGGGACGCCTGTGGCCGGGATGGTGGGCGCTGGGCAGCTCGCGCGAATGACCGCGCAGGCCGCCATCGCCCTGGGTGTTCCGTTTCGTGTGCTGGCCGGGGAGGCAGGCGACAGCGCCGCCCAGGTGACGTCCGGCGTCCAGGTGGGCGACTACCGGTCGCTGGACGACCTGCTTTCGTTCGCTGCCGGGTGTGACGTGGTGACCTTCGACCACGAGCACGTCCCGGCCGGTCACCTGCGCGCGCTCGAGCAGGCGGGGGTGAAGGTCCGCCCCGGTGCGAGCGCCCTTGGCTACACCCAGGACAAGCTGGCGATGCGGGACCTGCTCACCGCCCTCGGCATCGCCTGCCCCCGGTACGCCCCGGTCAAAACCGCGGCTGACGTCGCCGGGTTCGCCGCGAATTCCCCGCGCGCTCTTCCCGGCCCGGACGGCCCCGCCTCCCCCCGGCCAGCGGAGCCGCCCCCGGAAGCGTGGCCGGTCGTCCTCAAGGCGGTGAGCGGCGGCTACGACGGCAAGGGCGTGTGGGTGTGTGATTCCCCCGCCGGGGCGGCAGAGGTGCTCGGCCATGGAGTCGCGGTGTTCGCCGAGGAGCACGTGCCGTTCAGCCGGGAGCTCGCCGCCCTCGTCGCGCGGTCGCCGCACAAGCAGGGCGCGGCCTACCCGATCGTGCAGACCGTCCAGCGGGACGGCATCTGCCGGGAGGTGATCGCCCCGGCGCCGGGCCTCGCCCCGGAGCTGGCCGCCGAGGCGCAGGCGCTCGCGCTCCGGATCGCGAGCGAGCTGGACGTGACCGGGCTGCTCGCGGTGGAGCTGTTCGAGACCGGCGCCGGCCTGCTGGTCAACGAACTCGCCATGCGCCCGCACAACTCCGGGCACTGGACGATCGAGGGCGCGCGGACCTCGCAGTTCGAGCAGCATCTGCGCGCCGTCCTCGACCTGCCGCTGGGCTCGCCGGAACTGGCGGCGCCGTACGCGGTCATGGCGAACCTGCTGGGCGGCGACGACCCGGACGTCTACGACCGGTACATCCACGTCATGGCCGCCGACCCCGCGGTCAAGGTCCATTTCTACGGCAAGCAGGTGCGGAACGGCCGCAAGATCGGCCACGTGACCGTCCTCGGCGACGACGTGACCGCCCTGCGCGACCGCGCCCGCCGCGCGGCCAGCTACCTCCGCTGGGGCACCGAAGACGGCGATTAAGGCACGAGGTCCCACAGGCTAGGAGGCGGGCGCCCGGCGGCAACCCCCGACGCCGCTGACGCGTCTGGGTACTCCCCGGTACGTTCGATATTACCGTTATGCCCGCTTTTTACTCATACATCTGCGACTGGAAGAGCTACATCCTGGGCAGGCTTGGTGAAAGGGATGTGGTCCCGAGGGCAGGAGGCGGGACATGACCATCGGCGAGGCGCTTGCCCAGGCACGTCACCAAGCGGGCCTGTCCGTCGCTGAGGTCAGCGAGCGGACGCGCATCAGGTCAGCGATCATTCGGGGGATCGAGCAGGACGACTATGGCGAATGCGGCGGCGACTTCTATGCCCGCGGCCATATCCGCGCCATCGCGGACGCTGTCGGCGCGGATCCGCGGCCGCTGATCCAGGAGTATGATGCGGCGCACCCCGCCGCGGGCATGCAATCAACCGCGGCGGATCTCTACAAGCCTGCCAGCCCATTCGTGAAGCGGGAACGGCGCAGGGCCGCGCGGGCCGCGGCGCTGGCCGTGGTGCTCCTCGCCGTCATCGGCGCCGCCTGCTACGAACTCGTCTCGGGGGTGGGCCAGACGCAGCGCCTCGCCGCTACGGCCAAAACCGGTCCCGGTACGGCCAGCGGCCCTCATCACGCTGCTCCGCGAGCCCACGCCGCCGCCGCTCCCAGGTCTCGCGCCTCGTCACCCTCTGCCCCCTCTGCCCCCGCCACGGCGCACCCCGCCACCCCGGCGCACTCCGCCGCCCCGGTGCAGGTGCTCGTCCCTGCCGCCGCCACGTCGTTCGGCCCAGGCGGGACCGCGGACGGCGACGACCCGCAGCAAGCGGTGTACGCGATCGACAGCGACCCAGCCACTTTCTGGCACACCAGCTGGTACACCACTCCGCAATTCGGGAACCTGAAGACGGGCACGGGCCTGCTTGTCGACTTGGGCCGCACCGAGACGATCACCAGCGTCGATGTGACGCTCGGCAGCACTCCAGGCGCGGATCTCCAGCTGCGTGCCGGCGACACGCCGTCGCTTGCGGCCCTGCCCCAGGTGGCGAGTGCCTCCGGCGCCGGGGGCACGACGCATCTGCGGCTCGCCTCCGGAGTCCGCGCCCGCTACGTGCTCCTCTGGTTCACCACACTGCCGCCTGACGCCGCGGGCACGTACCAGGTGAACGTCTACAACGTCAGCGTGACCGGCCGCCTGTAGGCGGCTCCCCAGCTCTGTGTACCGGCTCCTGCTCTGCTCGCGGTGTTATCCGATCCGTCTCCTCCGCGCTTTTGGCACCCTTACGCCCAGCACTGGCTGGCCACCGCGCACACCCCGGTACTCGCGATCCCACGGCCAGTTGCCACGATCATCCGCGTGCACGATCTGCAGGGCGTGGAGTTCTCGCCCGTACAGGTCGACGGCCGTGTACAGATGGGCGTCCGGAACGGCGACATCGACGATCTCGATCAGCGGCCCGCCGCGCAGCTGCACCTGCTCGCCCGGGCGCGGGGCTTCCGCGTGGAGGACATGGGCCGCGACGTTGTTGAGCAGGCTGGTCGCGTTGGGGATAGGCATTCCCGTGACGACAAGCTCCGGATGCCCCTGCGGCGTCAGACCGACCGTATACGCCCATGGCGGATGGATCCGGTCCCGCTCGACGCCCTGCACGGCCCAGCCGTACTGGGTGATGAGCCCGCGCATGTAGTCGAGGAAGTCGTCCGGGGTAGCGGTAGGGTGGTCGCATTGCCAGCACATATGTCCTCCTGTGAGTCGGCTGCAATACCCTCGTTCGCTACTATGCTCGAAGCCACTGACATTCCGGCGGAACCGGATCAAGCGCGACCGGGCATGACCACCGCACTCTGATTCAGGGTGTGCCGGTGCCGCGTGCGTCTTCCTGTCCGGGGAACCGCCCCGGAGTTACCCGGGGCGGGTCACCCCGCTCGGGCGGGTGGCCCGTGGCTGTGCAGGACCTGTCCCCAGGGGGAGCGGGCCTCGGTGGTGCCGTCCGGGTGCAGGAGGATCGCCCACCCCCACCGGTGCACGCACACCTGATGGTGATACGAGCACAGCAAAATACAGGACGTGACGCTGGTCGGCCCGCCGTCGGCCCGGGGGATCAGGTGGTGCACTTCGCAGGTGGCGGCGGGCCGGTCACAGCCCCCCGCCCACTCACACCGCCCCCGGGCGCGCAGGAGGACCGCCCGCCGGATATGCGCCGGGATAGTGTCCGCGGCCCCGACATCCAGCGGCAGGCTGGACGTGC
>JAFAZE010000137.1 GCA_019239975.1 Streptosporangiaceae bacterium | reverse complement strand
GACGTGCACCTGGTCGGCACGCTGCTGTCGCTGAGCCGGGTCATGCCGGAGCAGGCCCGCGAGTCCGCCCGGGCCGTGGTGCGGAAGGTCACCGACGACCTGGAACGGCGGCTGGCGCAGCGGACCCGTTCGGCCGTATCCGGGGCGCTGAACCGGGCCAGCCGGACCAGCAGGCCGCGGCGCCCGGCCGACGTCGACTGGGACCGCACCATCCGCGCCAACCTGCGCCACTACCAGCCGGAGCAGCGGACCGTGGTGCCCGAGCGGCTCGTCGGCTACGCCAGGAAGCAGCAGGCCGTGGCGCGCGACGTGATCTTGTGCCTGGACCAGAGCGGCTCGATGGCCACGTCCGTGGTGTATGCGGGGGTGTTCGGCTCGGTGCTGGCGTCGATCCGGTCGCTGCGCACGTCGGTGGTGGCCTTCGACACCGCGGTCGTGGACCTGACCGATCAGCTCAGCGACCCGGTGGACGTGCTGTTCGGCACCCAGCTCGGCGGCGGCACCGACATCAACCGGGCCGTCGCCTACTGCCAGCAGCTGATCACCCGGCCGGCGAACACGATCGTCATCGTCGTCAGCGACCTGTTCGAGGGCGGCAACCGGGACGAGATGCTGCGGCGGGTGGCGGACATGACCGCGGCCGGGACGCAGGTGATCGCGCTGCTGGCGCTGTCCGACGAGGGCGCGCCGGCCTACGACCACGACAACGCGGCCGCGCTGGCCGCCCTCGGCGTGCCGGCGTTCGCCTGCACGCCCGACGCGTTCCCCGACCTCATGGCAGTGCTACTGGCGGGGGGACGACCCCCCGGACCCCCCGCTAGCCCGCTGCGGTACCCGCCGTAACATCGCGCGGCCGGGAGCCCGTGGGGCCCCGCGAACCGCACGATCAGCCCGCTGCGGTACCCTCCGTAACATCGCGCGGCCGGGAGCCCGCGGGGCCCCGCGAACCGCACGATCAGCCCGCTGCGGTACCCTCCGTAACATCGCGCGGCCGGGGACCCGTGGGGCCCCGCGAACCGCACGATCAGTGACCGTGGACGATGAGGCCGCGGACGTTTCTGCCGTCGAGCAGGTCACGGTAGCCCTGGTTCACGTCCTCCAGGCGATAGCGGGTGGTGATGAGCTCGTCGAGCTTCAGCCGCCCGGACCGGTACAACTCCAGCATCCGCGGGATCTCCTCGAACGGGTTGCCGCCGCCGAACAGCGCGCCCTGGATCCGCTTCTCGAACAGCGTGAGCTCGAAGCCGGGGACCTGGATCGTCTTCTTGCCCGGGCCTGCGAGCCCGGTGACCACGACCGTGCCGCGCTTGCGGATCGCGGCGAACGCCGCCGCGATGACCTCCTCCGTCACCACCCCGACGGTCACCAGCGCCTGGTCGGCGCCGACGCCGCGGGTGACCTCCGTGATGATCTGCTGCGCCTCCCCGGCGTCCGCCGCGGTGTGCGTCGCCCCCAGGTCGGCGGCGACGGCCCGCTTGCCGGCCACCGGGTCGACGGCGATGACGTGCCGCGCGCCCGCGAACGCCGCCCCCTGCACCGCGTTGATGCCGACACCGCCGACGCCGTACACCACGGTCGTGTCGCCGGGCCGCACGCCGCCCGCGTTCACCGCGGTACCCCAGCCGGTCGGCACGCCGCAGCCGACGAGCGCGGCCGTCTCCAGCGGCAGGTCGTCGTCGATCTTCACGCAGGAATGCTCCGACAGCGTCGCCCACTGGGAGAAGGTGCCGAGCAGGCACATCTGCCCGTAGTCCTCGCCGCCGCCGTGGAACCGGAACGTGCCGTCGGGAAGGCAGTTGTCGACGAGCAGCATGCCGAGATCGCACAGGTTGCTCATCCCGCGGGCGCAGAACCGGCAGTGCCCGCACACCGGCAGGAACGAGCAGACCACGTGGTCGCCGGGCTTGAACCTGGTGACGCCATCACCGGTCTCCTCGATGATCCCGGCGCCCTCGTGGCCTCCGACGATCGGGTAACGAACCGGAATGTCCCCGGTGCGCAGGTGGTCGTCGGAATGGCACAGGCCAGCCGCGACGAACCGGACAAGCACCTCGCCGGCCTTCGGCGGCTCGAGATCCAGCTCGGTGATCTCCCAGTCCTTGTCCACGTCCCTGAGCACCGCTGCTCGTGTCTTCATGCACCCTCCAGGGGACAGGAGTTGGCTGCCTGCCATCATCCGCCGGAAAAGCGCCCCGGTCCACTGTGCACGGCCCCAATGATCTCATTCCGCGCCCTGGGGCTAGCTGGCGATGACCCGGATCAGCTTTCCGGTCGCGGCGCTGAGGCCGGCCACCCAGTACCGGGCGTCGAAGTTGTCCCTGCCGAGCACCCAGACACGAGCACCGGCCGCGGTGATGGCCCCTCCCGGGGCGCTGGTGCCGAAGGGCGCGCTAGAGACGCTCCAGGCCAGCCTTCCGGAGGTGGCGCTGAGCTCGGCCACCGAGCCGTCGGGTCCCATGCCGCCGCCTTTCGGCGGAATGTCGTTGGTCAGCACCCAGACGCCGGCGCCGCCGGCGGCGATCTCGCTGGCCCAGTCGAGCGGTGCTGAACTGACCCCGAGCAGCGCGCCGGTCGTCGCGCTGATCTCGGTGACCCAGCCGGAGCGGGCGCCGACTTCGGCGCTGCCGTTGTAGTCGGAGTTGGCCACCCAGACGCTGTTCCCCGACGCGGCGACCGCCGCGGGAGTGCTGAGCTGATACCGGGGAGCCGAGAAAACCCGCAGCAGCGCGCCCGTGGTCGCGTTGATCTCTGTGACCGAATTGCTCTCGGGATTGGTCACCCACAGGCGGTTCCCGGCCGCCGTGATCGCGGCCGGGCCGCTGAGCTGGTACCGCTGGCCCGAGATGACCCGGATCAGCGCGCCCGTGCCGGCGCTGAACTCGGTGAGCAGGCCGCCGTCACCGTCGGCCACCCAGACGCTGGTCCCGCCCACGGCAATCCCCCATGGATCGCTGAACCGGTAGCGACGGCCCGAGATCACCCGGATCGGGGCGCCCGTGCCGGCGTCCAGCTCGGTCACCGAACCGCCGTTCCCGTTCACCACCCAGACACGCCCGGAGTCCGCGGCGATCGCCTCGGGGTCGGTGAGCCGGTAGCGACGGCCCGAGATCACCCGGATCGGGGCGCCGGTGCTGGCGCTGAGTTCCGTGACAGCGCCTCCGTCGTTGCCGCCAGTCGCCGCGTAGAGCGAATTGGCCACCCACAGGCGGTTCCCGGCCGCGGCTATGGCCGTGGGAATCTCAGCTCCCCACCAGCGGATTCTGATGCCGGGGAGCATGCCGCGCCCGTCCCTGGCCGCACGTGCGGACAGGGTCGGCAGCGCCGCACCGCCTCCGGCAGACACCGTTGCCCTCGGCCTGGGGGGCACCGGCGAGGCGGAACGCGGCACAAGGGGCTGGCCCTGGCTGCACGCCGACACGGCCAGCGCGGCCACAGCGCAGATGCCCGTGAGGACCGGGCCGGTCTTCGTTCGCGCTCTCATCAGGCACCGCCCCGTTCGTGGTGGCAAGCCTTGGCCCCTTCGGTTTCACGCCCGCCATTTAGACACGCCGCAACGGCAGGATGGTTGCCTGCATTTTCGCATTTCCCGGAGATTGGGCCCGTAGTTTCCGCCACGCGCAGCCGTGAACGGTGTGGCGGAAACGAGGGTGCCGCCTGCGACCCGAAAGTTCCGCGACGCGTCAGCCATCAACAAGATGGCGGAAATTTCGGTACTGTATTCGGCCCTTTATTTCCGTGATCTCGGTGTCACGAACGAATGGGGCCCGGCGGCTCGCGGCGGGAGCCGATGGCCGGCAGGAGGGGGCGGATTGTCCGGCGGCGCAGGCATCCCTGCCAGACGCCGAGGCTGTAGGCGGCGTCGTCGAGCAGCCGGGCGGCCACGTAGCGCGCGGGGCCGAGCGGGGGCCGCCGGTCGAGCCAGTCGAGCAGCGGCGGCGCGAGCATCAGCGCCGCCAGCGGCAGCCGCAGCCGCCGCGTAACGACCGCCGCTGGAACGGCAACGGGCCACCAGGTACGGGACAGCGCGCTGCCCAGCGGCGGCGCGGCCGCGAGGGTCCCGCCGCCCGCCAGCCGGACCGCCAGCCGCCACGCCACCGCCGGCTGCGGCTGGCCGCTGGCCGCCCGGGTGACGCGGCCGAGGCGGCGGGCCAGCAGCGCCGTCGCCGTGCCGGTGACGGCCGAGGCGGCCGCGGGGCGGCCGGACAGGGCGGCGAGCCAGGCGAGCGCGGTCCAGCCGGAGACGTACAGCGGCCGCACGGTGCGGGGGTGGCGCTGTTCGAGCGCGGCGGCGGACGTCCCGTAATCCTTCCTCCTGGCGAACCAGGCGCGCAGCCGCACCCGGTGCTGGTGTCCCATCACCGCGGCCGGCTCATACCGGATCCGCCATCCGGCGGCCGCCATCCGCCAGGCGAAGTCGACGTCCTCGCCCACCGGCATGTCCTCATCGAACCCGGCGCCCGCGGCCGCCTTACGAACGACGAGCGCCGCGCCCGGGACGTACGGGACGCGGGAGCCCGGCCTGACGACGCTCGGGCGCGCGCCCATGTCGAGCGTCGAGCTCGCGCCCTCGTACCGCGCCAGCCACGTGCTGCCCGGAACGTGGGGGACGATGCGCGGCGCGACCGCGCCGGCTGCGGGATCGGCGAAGTGCGGCAGCAGCCGGCCCAGCCACCCCTGGCGGGGAACGCAGTCGGAATCAAGGAAGGCCACCAGCGGGGTCCCCGCCGCCGCCAGGCCGGTGTTCCGCGCCGCGCCGGGGCCGCCGTTCACCGGCCGCCGGACCAGCCGCGCTCCCCCCGCGGCGGCCGCCCGCGCTATCGCGGCCGCGTCGGGAGCGGGGGATCCGTCGTCCACGACGATGACCTCCGGCCGCCCCGGTCGCGCCTGGCTCCGGCCGCCGGCCGCCGCGGCGGCCGGAAGGCTCAGCCCTTCGAGGCAGCGGGCGAGCTCGGCCGCCCGGCGGAACACGGGTATGACGACCGTGACGTCGCGCGGGCCGAAACCCGGGCAGTGGCCGGAGCCGCGCGAAATACCCGGGCCGGCCGCGTCACCCGAGGTCACCGGGCCGGCCGCGGCGACGTCCGCGCCAGACGGCGCGCCGCCGTCACCGAGCGCCGGGTGCGCGAGCCCGGTGTCCAGGAGACGCCGCGCCAGCGCGCGCGCGTGCGGTTCGTCCGGCACCGGCGCGCCGCCCCACCACGCGGCCACCTGGCGCGCACCGGCGGCGGTGAGCCGCAGCACCCGCACGGGCGAGCCGCCGGCCAGCAGCATGCCATCGGCCAGCACGCGCGCGCCGGGATCGGGGCACAGCCGGAACCCGGCCGGCGGGGTGGAAGAGGGCGGAGAAGGGGGCGGGAGCGGTTGGGTCACGGCTGGCTCAGATCAACGGGTCACGGCTGGCTCAGGTCAACGGGTCACGGCCTGCCCGGCTCAGCGGGCGCCGGGGGCGCCAGCGGGTTTTCGTCGCAGGACCGGCCGGGCGGGCGGCGCGCGATCGTCACCGGCACCGCGCGGCGGCCCGGCCGGTGCGAGTGGTCGGCCGCCGGATGAGGGCGCGCCGCGAGGCCGGCCGCGGCGAGCGCGGCCTCGCCGTGCCCGCGCACGCACTCCGGGTCGGGGCCGTCCAGCGGCAGGCCGGTGAAGAACTTGGCGGCCATGCAGCCGCCGCGGCAGGAGTCGTAGAACCCGCACGACCGGCACGCGCCGCCGGTCTGCGGTGCCCGCAGCCGGGCGAACAGCGGCGCGTCGCGCCACACCGCCTCGAAGCCGCCCGGCTGGCGTACGTTACCGGCCAGGAAGTTCTCGTGGATCGCGAACGGGCACGCGTAGACGTCCCCCACCGGGTCGATCAGGCAGACGACGCGGCCAGCACCGCACAGGTTCAGGCCGGGCAGCGGCTCGCCGTAGGGCGACAGGTGGAAGAACGAGTCGCCGGTGAGCACCTGCTCGCCGTGTGCGGCCAGCCAGTCGTACAGCTCGCGCTGCTGGCCCGCCGTCGGGTGCAGCTCCGGCCAGACGTCCGCGCCCCGGCCGGACGGCCGCAGCCTGGTCAGCCTGAGCTGGGCGCCGAACCGGCCGGCGATCTGGCTGAACGCGTCCAGCTGGGAGACGTTGTGCCTGGTGACGACCACGGACAGCTTGAAACCGCGGAACCCGGCGGCGGCCAGGTTCGTCATCGCGCGCAGCGCGGTCGCGTACGATCCAGCGCCCCGCACGGCGTCGTTGACCTCGGGCGTGGCGCCGTCCAGGGAGATCTGCACGTCCACATAGTCGCTGCCGGCAAGCCGCCGGGCGGCGGCGGCGTCCAGCCTGACGCCGTTCGTGGAGAACTTGACGCCCACGTGGTGCGCTGTCGCGTAGTCCACGAGCTCCCAGAAGTCCGGCCGGACCGTGGGCTCGCCGCCGCCGATGTTGACGTAGAACACCTGCATCCGCCGCAGGGTGTCGATGACGGCCTCGCACTCCGCGGTCGTCAGCTCGCGCGGGTCCCTGCGGCCGGAGCTGGACAGGCAGTGCACGCACGCCAGGTTGCAGGCGTAGGTGAGCTCCCAGGTGAGGCATATCGGCGCCGCGAGGCCGCGCTCGAACAGGTCCGCCAGACGGCCCGGCGATCTTACGGAAGCACGGTCTTGGGTCAAGGTCATGCCAGCGTCCGTTCCGTAATCATCTTTGAATCAGCCAGTGCGGCCAGAGCGCGGGCATACGCCGGAAGCTCAGCGTCCGGGACGCCCGCGGCCGCGCATGCCGCGCGGGCGCTCGGGTGGTCGGCGAGCGACCTGACGACGGCGAGCACCGTCTGGTTCTTCAGGAACGACAGCCGCCTGGTGCCGAAGTGATAGAGCAGCGCACCGAACGGCTCGGGGCGCATCGCGACGCGCTCGTCAACCCGCCACGGGCGGTCGAGGCCGAACGGCTCAGTAGACACCGCACATGCCGTCGATCGAGACCTCCTCGACCAGCAGCTCATCCGCGGCCAGCGGTCCGGCCTGCGCCTCGTCCTGCGCCGGCGGCTCACCGGCGAGGGCCGCTTCCTGCACGATCCCGGGCATGCGCACCTCCCTTGCTGGCACTGGGTGCCATCGTAACGACACCGCGTGCCGAAGATCAAGGTCACCGGCGGGCGGGAGTCACTGCCGTAGAATCGGCCAGCGAGGATGGTGCGTTGAACCACGTGACGGAGACGAAGACCGCGGCCGCGGGAGGGCAGCCCGGCCGCAGGCGGGCCACGTCCCGTGTGGAACTCGAGCACGTCGCGTTCGGCCTGTTCGCGGAGAAGGGGTTCGAGCGGACGACCGTGGACGACATCGCGGCGGCGGCGGGCATCGGGCGCCGGACCTTCTTCCGCTACTTCCCGTCGAAGAACGACATCCCCTGGGGCGCGTTCGAGCTCGAGCTGGAACGGATGCGGGTCCGCCTGAAGGCGTGCCCGCGCGAGGTGCCGCTGATGGACGCGATCCGGCTGGCGCTGGTCGATTTCAACAGGGTCGAGTCGGCCCAGATCCCCTGGCACCGGAGGCGGATGGAGCTGATCCTGCGGGTTCCCGCGCTGGTCGCCCACTCCACCCTGCGGTTCGCCGCCTGGCGGGCGGTGGTCGCCGAGTTCGCCGCCGAGCGCACCGGCCAGCGGCCCGACGCGCTGGCGCCGCAGGCGATCGCGCACGCCGTTCTCGGCGTGGCGGTCGCGGCGTACGAGCGCTGGCTCGATGATTCCGGGGCCGACCTGGGTGTCCTGCTCGACTCCGCGGTGCGCGAGCTGGGGGCCGCGTTCGCCGACGGCTGGCACTCGGTGTCATAAGATACGGCCCATGTCTGTGGGAGCGGATGCTTTCCGCGCCGGAGCGGGGATTTCATGACCGGCCAGCTTGCCGTCGTGACGGGGGCGGCGCGGGGAATCGGCGCGGCGGCCGCCCGGCAGCTCGCCGCCGGCGGCTGGTCGCTGGTGCTGGTGGACGCCTGCGCGCCGCAGCCGCCCGCGGACTACGCGATGCCGGCGCCTGAGGATCTCGCCGCCGTGGCACGCGACTGCGTCACGGCCGGCGCCGCCGCGGCCGAGGAGGTGATCGCCGATGTCGGCGACGGCGCCGTTCGCGACGTGATAAGGAAGGCGCTTGGCGACCGTGTTCCGGCGGCCGCCGTCGCCGTCGCCGGGGTGATCACGGGAAACGCGGCCTGGGAGGTGCCGGACGACGAGTTCGAGCTGATGATGCGGGTGAACCTGTACGGCGTGCGGCACCTCGCCGACGCCTGCGTGCCCGCGATGATCTCGGCGGGCTCCGGCCGGTTCGTCGCCGTCTCCTCCGCGGCCGCGCTGCGCGCGATGCCGCGGCTGGCCGCCTACTCGGCGGCGAAGGGAGCGGTCGTCAGCTACGTGCGCGCGCTCGCAGCCGACCTCGCCGGCACCGGCGTCACGGCGAACGTGATCTGCCCCGGCTCCACGCGCGGCGCGATGCTGGCCGCCAGCGCCGGGGTCTACGGCCTTCCGGACCAGGAGACGTTCGCCGCACAGGCGCTGCTGCGGCGGCTGCTCGAGCCCGCCGAGATCGCCGCCGCGGTCGGGTGGCTGTGCGGCCCGCAGGCCAGCGGCCTGACCGGGGCGGTCCTCCCGGTCGACGGCGGCCTCAGCGCCTGATCACCGCAGGGCGCCTGATCACTGCAGGTTGCCTGGGCTGCCGACCGGGTCGCCGGCGTACTCGTGGACCTTGTGCAGGTTGTCCCGGGCGGGATGCTTCGCCGCCGCAGGGCCGTCGGCGAACGCGCGCAGCACGTTCCCGGTCACCGTGCGCACGAACGTGGGCGTCCGGCCGCCGATGCCGTGCGGCTGGTCACCGTAGATCGCCTCCACCCAGCGCATCGTGCCCGCGTTGAAGACGCCCGCGCCGCCCGCGTGTGTGTAGTACGCGGAGTCGCCGTAGCTGCTCGCGCCGTTGCAGGTCAGCGGCGAATGGGACAGGACCTCGATCGGGCGCTGCAGCGGGTAGGCGGGGTTGACCCGGTCGTACTCGACGCCGACGAGGTGCGGGAAGCTCTGCCCTGCCGAGACGCCGGTGCCGGCGAACACCCAGCTGTCCGGGCTGGACACGACGTAGGCGGCGTCGACCGGATAGCCCTCGTAGATGGTGCCGATCAGCGAGGACTCCGGGTCGGGGTTCGGCTGATCCCGCCAGTCGCTGGTGACCTGCGCGTTGTCGCTGCCGTACATCGGGTCGCTGGGGTAGCTGGTCTTGTAGCAGACGATCAGCCGGTTGCTGCCGACCTGGGTCGCGCCGAGCCTTGTCCGGCGGAACATGGCGTTGGCGCCGAGGAAGGCGAGGTTCACCCCGGCGTTCCGTGCCGCCGTCACGTGAGCGCGCTCCGCCGGGGTCCAGTACTCGTCGTGCCCGAGCGAGACGAGCGCGCTCGCCCCGTCCAGCAGGTGCGGGTCGGCGGCGATGTCCATGCTGGTCACGTACGCGAGCGGAAGGCCCATGTGCTCGGCGAGCTTGACGATGTTGCGCTCGTAGGTGAGGAACATGTCCGCGCCGGTGCCGTCATACGGCCGGTCGAGGCTGACCGCGAGCGAGCGGCCGGCGTAGTCCTGGCCCGGGCCTTTGTACAGGTCGTAGCCGCCCCACATGTTGTACGCCTGCCAGGTCGCGACGCAGCTCTTCAGCACGATCCTGCCCGCCGTGGACGCCGAGCGGACGGTCACCGGCACGTATCGCTGCGCCCCCGAGTCGGAATCCAGCCTGAGCAGGTACGCGCCCGGCGGCCAGTCGTCGGTCGGCACGTGAACGACGGGATCCCAGTCGGTGTGGACCGTGTTCGTCGGGCCCGTGACCGAGGGCGACTTCTGCGCCCCGCCGCGAATCCGGGGGGACTGCCACACCTTCCGCGCCCCCGTTCCCTGGTACCAGCCCAGCCGGAACGCGGTGACCCGGAATCCTTTCGAGGCGCAGGAGACGAACAGCGGGAGCGTCTCACCGGTCAGCACGCTGGACTTTCCGGCGTAGCCCTCGATCTCGTGCTCGCGGCCCCGGTGGCGGATCTTCCAGTGCGCGTCGCCCGGCAGCTTGTTCTCCGCCGCCGTGGTGTAGGCGCCGCGGCGCGAGCCGCCGGCCCCGCCACCCGCGGTGCCGCCGCGCTGCGTCTGCGACGCCGGCTGCGACGCGGGCTCCCAGAACCTGGTGGCCGCGGCGACCGCGGCACCGGTGATCGCGGCGGCGGTGGCGCCGAGAAACGCTCGCCTGGTGCCCTTCTGCCCGCCGCCATGCGTCCTGTCGCCATGCGTCCTGTCGCCGTACGGCCTGTCACCATGCACAGGCCCCAGCATGCCACGCGCCAGCCGGTCGCAGACCCATATGCCGGCACGGCCGGCCGTGCCTCCCGGACCGTAATATCTGCGCCACCTTTCCCGGCACCCTCGGGGGAACCGCTCCGCGCGCTGGCGGCCCCGGATCAGGTCACGGCGGAGATGAGGGGGGCCAGGGCGCTGGCGTCGTCGTCGAAAGCGGTCAGGATGACGCCGCTGACCAGCTTGCGGGCGTCCTGCAGCAGGGCCGCGGCGAGCTCCAGGCCGGCGGCGCGGGCCGCTCCCCGGCCGGCTCGCTCGAGGGTGCGCAGCGTGCCGGGGGGGATGGTCACCCCGGGCACCTCGTTGGCCAGGTAGTCCGCTTCCTCGAAGCTGCGCAGCGGCGTGACCGAGAGCAGCACCGGGATCTCGCCGGCGCCCGGCTCCGCATCCAGTGCCCCGACCGTCCGGCGCAGCGAGTCCAGCTCGTACACCGGCCGGCTGACCAGGAACTGCGCGCCGGCGCTTACCTTCGCCCGCGCCCGGGCGATCTCGGCCCCGGGGTCCCGTGCGCCGGGATTGACCCGGGCGCCGATGCAGAACGAGGTCCGCGTGGTGACCGCGAGGCCGTTCGAGTCCCTGCCCGCGTTCAGGGCCGCCAGCAGCGCGGTCAGCCCGACGGAGTCGACCTCCCAGGTGCCGTCGACGGCGGGATAGTCGCCCAGGACCGGCGGGCTGCCGGTCGTGCAGATCACGCTGCGCAGGCCCAGCGCGTGCGCGCCGAGCAGGTCGGCCTGCAGCGACATGATCGTCTTGTCCCACGTCGTCACCGTGGCGATCGTCTCCACGCCCGCGCGTTCGGCCAGGTTCAGCGCGATGTTCAGCGAGTCCATGTGGGTGCGCGCGCTCTCCCCCGGCTGGACGGCGAACAGCCCGATGCCGTGCGCGCGCAGCGCCGCCGCCGCGTCGGCCGCCGCACCGGTTCCGCCGCTGCCGACGGCGAGCCCGCCGACCTCGGCGGCCACCACGAACCGGCGGCTGGCAAGCTGGTCGGCCAGGCTGCCCGCGGCGGGGTGGCCCGGCGCGGGGTCACGGGCGCCGTCCTGGCGGGCCAGATCCGCAGCGGCGTGCCCGGCCGGCTCCGCCGTCCGGTGGCGCGCGGTCACGGAGGCTGCCCGGGCCCGTTCGGTCCGCCGCAGCGTCTCGGCGGCGGCCCGGATGTGCGTGGGCGTCGTACCGCAGCAGCCGCCGGCGAGCGACACCCCGGCGCCGGCGAACCGGCCGAGATAACGCGCGAAGTACCCGCCGTCGATGCTGAACTCGAAGGTGCGCGGGCCGACACGGCGCGGCTGCCCCGCGTTCGGCTGGGCGCTCACCGGCACCGACGAGTACCGGACGAGGTCCTCGGCCACCACGAGCATCCGCTGCGGGCCGATCGTGCAGTTGGTGCCGAGCATCGCGACCGGCATGCCGGAGAGCACGGTCGCGACCTCCCGCGGCGTCTCGCCGCCCAGCGTGTGGGCGTCGTCGGCGAACGTGGCCTGCGCGATGAGCGGGACGTCGCATGCCTCGCTGGCGACCGACACCGCCTCGACGAGCTCGTCCAGGTAGCCGAACGTCTCCAGGATGAGCAGGTCGACACCGCCGTCCGCGACGAGCGCGAGGACCTGCTCCCTGATCACCTCCATGCGCTCCGCCGAGCCCACCCGGCGCCGCTGCAGCGCGGTGACGGCGGGCGACACCGACCCGGCCACCAGCACCTCGCTGCCGGAGCGGCCGGACCTGTCCCGCGCGGCACGCGCGAGGCTGACCCCGGCCCGGTTGATCTCGTCCACCTTGTCCGGGAAGCCGTGGTCGCCGAGCCACAGCCGGTTGGCGCCGAAGGTATTGGCCTGGATGATGTCCGCGCCCGCGCTCAGATAGCTGTCGTGAATCGTCGCGACGAGCCCCGGGTCGGACAGGTTGAGCTCGGGCAGCGACCGGTCGAGGGCCGCGCCCGCCGCGTGCAGCATGGTGCCCATCGCGCCGTCGCAGACCAGCACGCGGCCGGCGGAAAGCACGCGGCCGGCGGAAAGCGCGCCGCCACCGGGCCGGACCGTCATGCCGGCTCCCCCAGCGCGTCCAGGATCTCCAGCGCCACCTGGGCGATCAGCCGGTCGCGGTAGTTGTCGAGGCGCAAGCCGGTGATCTCCTCGATGCGCTTGATCCGGTAGGCCACGGTGTTCGGATGGACGTGCAGGAGCCGCGAGGCGCGCTGCGGGCTGTTGTTCTCCCGGAAGTAACAGGCCAGCGTGGCCAGGTACTCGGACTTGTGCTCATGCTCGTGCACGCTGAGCGTGCCGAGCACCTCGGCGGCGAACGAGCGCAGTTCTCCCAGGTCGGGCACCTGAAGCAGGAGCCGGTGAATGCCGAGGTCCTCGAAGGCGGCGACGGTGCCGCCGCGGCCGAGCCGCCGCAGCGTCTCGGTGGTGCGGCGGGCCTGGTCGTAGGACCTGGCGATCTCGCCCGGATCCTGGCAGGGGCCGCCGATCCCGATGACGACCCGGGCCGACGGGAACAGCTCGGCGAGCCGCGCGAGGCAGGCCGCGCCGAGGCGGCGCGGGTCGGGCGAGGACGCCACCCCGACCACCACCACCTCGGCCTCCCTCGCCGACACGATCGCCTCCGGGGCGCGGGTCGTCACGAAGTGCTCGATGCTCTCCCTGATCCGCTGCCGGAGCGCGTCCGCGTCGGCCGCCCTGGCCGGCGGAAGGTCGAAGGCGATCGCGACGACGTTGTGCACCAGCACCGGGTCGTAGCCCAGGTGCGCGGCCCACCGGGCGGCGTCGCCCGCCTCGCGGCCCCGGCCGAGCAGCAACCCTTCCACGAGGTCGTCACGGACCCGGCGCGCGGCCGCCGCCACAACCCGCTCCCGGCCGAGGATGACACCGCAGATCGTCGCGGCGTGCTCGGTCACCAGCAGGCTCATGTCCTCGCCGAAGCTCTCCTCCGCCGGGTCGAGCGTGATCAGGTACGACGGCACCTCGTCACCCACCAGGATGGGAGCCACGATGATGGCGGGCACCCCGCCGACGTTCGGCAGCCGGAGCGCGCGCTGGCTGAGCCGGGAGGTGCGCAGCACCTGGCCGAGCCTCGGGTGGACCACCTGGTCGCGCACGAGCGCGGCGGCCTTCTCCTCCGGCAGGCCGGGCGCGGCGGCCGTGAGCACGTCCATGAGCTGGCTGACCACGGCGACGGTCGCTCCCGTCCTGTCCGCGATCAGCCGGACCACTCCGGCGAGGTCCGCGTCCTGCATCGCGAGGCCGGACAGATGGCGGTACACGGTCACCAGCTCGCGCAGCACGGCATTCTCGCGGTCGGCGTCGCCGGGCACTTCCTCCCTGGACGCCGCGACGGTGAACCGGCTTGCGGCCGGCAGCGTGTCCGGCATGGTTCCTTCACCATACGCCGACGGCACAGCCGCGACCTTGTGGCAGAGCACAAACGTGCCGGCGGCGCCGTTGTCCGGGGCGGGAACCTCCACGCCGCAGCGTGTCGCGCCTGGGGTCCAGAGGGGCCTGTGCCCGGGCACAGGAAGCGACATGGCAGGTTTGGTGCGCGCGCCGTTGTCCCCGGCACCCCGCCGTGGCACCCTCCGAATAAACCCACACCTTTCGGCATCGACGCGTGACGGGAAACTGAGATGGGCGCATCCGCGCGCTGCCCCTACTGCGGCGCGGTGCGGGGCGACGACGCCGCCGCGGGCATCGACGCGCTGTTCCGCGAGGTGGCACGGATCCGTGCGCTCGCGGAGCGCGCGCAGCCGGCCCGCGAGCGCGCCCAGGCACCCGAATCACGGGAGGCAGAGTCCCGGGAGGCAGAGTCCCGGGAGGCGGCGCTGCTGCGCGAGATAGCGATGCTGCGCGAGACCGTGGCCAGGCTGCGTGGCTCCTCGCACGCCACGGCGCACGGCGCCTCCCGCGCCACCGGGTGCGGCAGCCCGCATACTGCGGGGACTTGACAGCGGCCCCCGGGAACGCGCACATTGTCAGGCACTTTCCCGCCAGCTGGAAAGGGGCCCTCGATGCTCGAGTACCGCGACATCTACGCCGGGGGCCGTCTCGTCGGGTCGCTCTCTCCCGAGGCGATCACGATCGTCAACCCCGCGACGGAGGAGGTCGTCGGCGCGGTCCCTTCGGCGGTCGCCGGGGACGTCGACCGCGCGGTGCGCGCCGCCAGGACAGCGTTCGACGACGGCGGCTGGCCCCTGTCCGACCGGAGCGAGCGCGCGGCCGCCATCGAGCGGCTCGCGACCGCCATCGAGGCCCGGACCGAGGACGCCGCCCGGCTGGTCACCGCCGAGATGGGCATGCCGATCACCTACTCGCGGCACAACAACGCGGTCACGCCGTGCGCGATTCTGCGCTACTACGCGGCGCTGGCCCGCGACCTGGGCCTTGAGGAGACCAGGGACGCGGTGAGCTTCCCCGGCCAGACCGTCATCAGGCGGGAGCCCGCGGGCGTGGCCGCGGTGATCGCCGGCTGGAACTATCCGCTGATGCTGGCGTTCTCCCAGCTCGCTCCCGCGCTCGCGGCCGGCTGCACGGTGGTGCTCAAGCCCGCCGCCGAAACGTCGCTGTCCGCGTACATCCTGGCGGAGGCCTTCGAGGCGGCGGACTTCCCGGCCGGCGTGTTCAACCTGGTCACCGGGACCGACGAGACCGCCGCGCTGCTGGCGGGGCACCCGGGCGTGGACACCGTCGCGTTCTCCGGGCACCCCACGGCGGGCCGGAGGATCGCGGCGATCTGCGGCGCCGCGCTCAAGCCCGCCAGCCTCGAGCTGGGCGGGCAGGCCGCGGCCATCGTGCTCGACGACGCCGACCTGGGCCGCACGGCCGAGGAGATCGGCTTCCTGTGCTTCGGCAACTCGGGGCAGACCTGCTTCGCGATGTCCAGGGTCCTGGTCCCCGCCCCGCGTTACGACGAGGCCGTGACGGCGCTCACCGAACAGGCCGCCGGAGTCGTCGTCGGCGACCCGCTCAGCGAGGACACGACGATGGGGCCGCTGGCGAGCTCGCGGCGGCTGGCGCAGGTCGAGTCGCGTGTCCGCGCGGGCATCGCGGACGGCGCGCGCGTCGTGACCGGCGGCCGCCGGCCCGCGTCACCGGTCCGCGGCTACTACTACGAGCCGACCGTGCTCGCCGACGTCTCCGCGGCGATGACGATCGCGAGGGACGAGATCTGCGGCCCTGTGGCCACCGTGATCCGCTACCACGACGAGGCCGAGGCGATGGCCCTGGCGAACGACTCCGGATACGGGCTGGCAGGGACCGTGTGGACGCAGAGCGCCGAGCGCGGCCTGGAGATCGCCAGGCGGGCCCGGGTCGGTACCTTCGGCGTGAACCTCTACGTGCCGGATCTCGGCTCGCCGTGGGGCGGCCGCGGGGCGAGCGGCCAGGGCAGCATCTACGGCCCTGAGGGTCTCGACGCGTACCTGACCACGAAGTCCGTCTTCCTGCCGTCGCGGCCGTAGCCGGCCCACGGAGCCGGCGCGTCCCTGGCCACCCGAGCCAGCGCCGATAAGTAGTTGCTGTCAAGCAACTGATCGCGGGTAAACTGGATCAACGTGCGGAAAAACGGCGCCGGCAGCGACCGCTACAAGTGGATAGCCCTGTCCAACACCACGCTCAGCATGACGATGGCCACCATCGACGCGTCGATCGTCATCATCGCGATGCCGGCCATCTTCCGCGGCATCCACCTGAACCCGCTCACCGCGGGCAACGTGACCTACCTGCTCTGGATGATCATCGGATACCTCCTGGTGCAGTCCGTGCTCGTGGTCACGCTGGGCAGGCTCGGCGACATGTTCGGCCGCGTGCGGATCTACAACCTCGGCTTCGTCGTCTTCACGCTCGCCTCGGTCGCGCTCTCGCTCGACCCGATGACCGGGCAAAGCGGCGCGCTGTGGCTGATCGGCTGGCGCTTCGTGCAGGCCTTCGGCGGCGCCATGCTGATGGCCAACGCGGCGGCGATCCTGACCGACGCGTTCCCGGCCAACCAGCGCGGCATGGCGCTCGGCGTGAACCAGATCGCCGGTATCTCCGGGCAGTTCATCGGCCTGCTGCTCGGCGGCCTGCTGGCCGCCTGGGACTGGCGCTCGGTGTTCTGGGTCAACGTCCCCATCGGCCTGTTCGGCACGATCTGGGCGTACCGGAGCCTGCGCGAGATCGCGTCGACGCGGCGCGCCAGGATCGACTGGGCGGGCAACATCACGTTCGCGCTCGGCGCCGGCCTGCTGCTGGTGGCGATCACGTACGGTATCCGCCCCTACGGCAGCCACCCGACGGGCTGGGCAAACCCGTGGGTGATCGCCGGCCTGGCGGGCGGCGCGGCGCTCCTCGTCGCTTTCGGCATCATCGAGACGAAGATCGCCGAGCCGATGTTCCGCATGAGCCTGTTCAAAATCAGGGCGTTCGCCGCCGGGAACGCGGCCAGCCTGCTCGGCTCGATCGCCCGCGGCGGCCTGCAGTTCATGCTGGTGCTCTGGCTGGCGGGCATCTGGCTGCCGCTGCACGGCTACGACTTCACGATCACGCCGCTGTGGGCG
This sequence comes from Streptosporangiaceae bacterium, assembly GCA_019239975.1. GTDB lineage: Bacteria > Actinomycetota > Actinomycetes > Streptosporangiales > Streptosporangiaceae > JAFAZE01. Next base: position 11,227 of record JAFAZE010000137.1, on the reverse strand, counting down.
GGCATCTACATGCTCCCGCTCACCGCCGGGTTCCTCATCGCCGGCCCGATCTCGGGCGCGCTGTCCGACCGCTACGGGTCACGGCCGTTCGCCACCGCGGGGCTGCTGCTCGCCGCCGCGTGCTTCGCCGGCCTGATGCTGCTGCCGGTGAACTTCCCTTACTGGCTGTTCGCGCTGCTGATCTTCGGCAACGGGGTCGGCTCGGGCCTCTTCGCGTCGCCGAACACGTCGGCGATCATGTCCAGCGTTCCCGCTCACTACCGCGGCGCGGCCTCCGGCATGCGGTCGACCTTCCAGAACTCGGGCATGTCCCTGTCGATCGGCATCTTCTTCTCGCTGATGATCAGCGGGCTCGCCGCGACGCTTCCCCGCACGCTGACCAGCGGGCTGCACTCCCAGGGAGTGCCGCTGGGTGTCGCGAGCCAGATCGCGCACCTGCCCCCGGTGTCCACCGTGTTCGCCGCGCTGCTCGGCTACAACCCGGTGCGCAACCTGCTGCAGCCGAGCGGCGTGCTCAGCCGCCTGCCGGCGCACAACGTGGCCGTGCTGACCGGCAGGCAGTTCTTCCCCAGCCTGATCTCCGGGCCGTTCCACCATGGCCTGGTCATCGTCTTCACCGCCGCCGCCATCATGTCGCTGACCGGCGCCTTCGTGTCGCTGCTGCGCGGCAGGCAGTTCTACTACTCCGAGCCCGCGCGGGCCGCGGCGACGGCGGCCGGCGGCGGCGCTGTGAACGGTGACCGTCCCGCTGCCACCATCCCGTCCGTGCGCCCGGTTATTTATCCGAACGGAACGGGCGCCGCCCCCGGCAACGGCACCCGCACCGGGGCGCCAGGCTCCCCCGGTGATCGCGCCGGCCCGGCACCCATGCCCGCCGGCCCGGCGACCGCGCCCGAGCGGCGGCGACCGCGTTAAAGCGCTCTCGCGCTCCCGCACCCCGTGCCCACCTCCGCCGTGCGCCACGCCGGCCGCGCCCTGATACGCGCCTTCCGCGCGGGAGCGCGCCGCCCGCGCCCGGGCCGCGCGCGCACGCGCGCGGCTCGCCCGGGAATGCGCACCGGCCGCGCGGTATCGCGCCACGGTGGTGGCGAAGCCGAGCATCAGCACCGCGTACCCACAGCCGGCCAGGACCCACCAGGCCGGGTGACTCGCGCTGGCGAACCCGGTGCGCATGCTTCCCCGCAGGTTGGCGGTCAGCAGCGAGCCGGCGATCGCGACGCCGAGCGCCTGGCCGACCTGCCGGCTCGTGGAGGCGATGCCGGACGCGACGCCCGCCTGCCCGGCGGGCATGCCCGACACGGCGGCGTTGGTGATCTGGCCGTTGACCATGCCCACCCCGACGCCGAAGAGCACGAACATCATCAGCACGTGCCCGCTCCCGGTCGCCGTCTTGAGCTGCGACATAGCGGCCGCGCTCAGGGTCAGCGCCGCGCCGCCGAGCATCAGCGGCACCCGCGCGCTGCCGCGCTTGCCGGCCATCCGGGTGGCCAGCGGCGGGCAGACGGCCATGGCGGCGGCCGCGGGGAGCATGCGCACGGCCGCCTGCAGCGCGGACAGGCCGCGCCCCTCTTGCAGGTACAGAGTGCTGAGGAAGAGAAAACCGCCCAGGCACGCGAACGTGCACAGGCCGCTCACCGCGGAGCCGGCGAACGGCAGGCTGCCGAAGAACCGCGGATCGATCAGCGGGTCCTCCCGGCGCAGTTCCCAGGCGACGAGGAGGCACAGCGTCACCGCGGCCAGCGCGAACAGGCCCAGGATCTCCGCCGACCGCCAGCCCACCCCGGGCCCCTCGATGATCGCGTACGTCAGCGACCCGAGCATGACGATCACCAGCACCTGGCCGACCGGGTCGTGCCTGCGGGGCCGGGATGCCCGCGACTCCGGCACGAACAGCGCGGTGAGCACGATGGCGGCGAGCCCGACAGGCACGTTGACCCAGAAGATCCAGCGCCAGCCGACCGAGCCCACCAGCACGCCGCCCAGCACCGGGCCCAGGGCCATGGCGACGCCGAACACGCTGACCCATACGCCGATCGCGCGTGCCCGCTGCGCCTGGTCGGTGAACGTGGCGGAGATGATCGAGACCGCCACCGGGTTGAGCATCGACCCGCCGACCGCCTGCAGCACGCGAAAGCCGACCAGCCAGCCGAGCGACGGCGCCACGCCGCACAGCGCCGAGCCGATGGAGAAAACGGCCAGCCCCATCTGGAAGACGCGACGGCGGCCGATCCGGTCGGCGGTCGATCCGGCGAACATGAGCAGGGTCGCCAGCGGCAGCGTGAAGGCATCCACGGTCCACTGCAGGCCGGACACCGGCGTGTGCAGCCCCCTGCCGATGGCTGGCAGGGCGATGTTCACGATCGTGTTCTCCAGCCCGATGATGAACAGGCTGAGGCAGCAGATGGCGAGAACCAGCACACGACGCCGTCGGCTGAGCTCAGGCAAGGATCACCTCACTACTCCAAGAGTGATTAAGCTCAGGGCGCTCGCTCGGTCACTGCATTCACTTACGGGTCAGTAGTGTGCCACTGATTACATAGTAAAAACTACTTTGCATGGAAATTTCAGGGCACATCCGCACATCTGCCACCGGTGGACAAGGCCCATTTCACATGCAAGCTCGCAACAAGGGATAAACCAGAAAGTACGCCTCCGTACTTATGAACGGAACCGCAGCGCAATGGCAAGCCGGCGCTCCCCTGCGCCGCCCGCCCTCCACCTCCGCCCGCGCCCGCCCGCGCTCCGTCTGCGCCCGCCCGCGCTCCGCCATGGCCTCTCCGCTACTCCCCGCCCCATGCTCCGCCTGCGCCCACCCAGCCGCTAACGCGGTGCCCACGCCATGGGGCCGTTGGCGCATCTGGCCCCACTGGGCGGGGCCGAATGCGCCAACGGCCCCGCCCGATACAGGGATTTCCGGGCAGCGGCGATACGGATGTCGGGCAGGCGGCGATACGGGATGCGGGGCAACGGGCGATCGGGGATGCGGGGCAAGGGCGATCGGGGATGCGGGGCAAAGGGCGATCGGGGATGCGGGGCGGCAGAGGGGGGCGACCGCGTAGAATCTGGGGCGTGCCACGCTATGAGTACCGCTGCCGAGCCTGCGGTGACACGTTCGAGCTGACGAGGCCGATGGCCGAGGCGTCGGCCTCCTGCACCTGCCCGCAGGGACACGACGACACCGTGAAACTCCTTTCTACGGTGTCGGTGGCCGGCGTCGCGGCTGGTCGCGAGCGGGCGGCCGGGAAGGGCGGCGGTGGCTGCTGCGGCGGCAGCTGCGGATGCGGCGGCTGAGTTCACCGGAACCGCGCCTCCTCCCTAGTCCCCGGATCCCTTCCGAGTCCCCTGGGCTCCTCCTCAGTTCCTGGACCGGTCCCGAGCCCCTAGATTCCTCCCGACTCCCCGCTGACGGCTCCTCGGCGGCGGCGCGAGCCGGTTTGCGTCAGATGGGACAGGAGACCTGTCTCGCCTGGAACAGTGCGCCTTCGCCCGGCCGGCTTGGCTTGATACGACGGTATCCCGGGGGATGGAGGCGATCGTCATGGCCACCTGGCCGACCGCGCCGTTCGGAGGAGCACAGGAGAGGCGCCCGCCGGGCGACGACCGCCTGGTGACAGGGCCTGAGCTGGCCAGGCAGGTCATCGGCGAGATGTCGCTGCTGCTGCGCGACACACGCGCCAGCCTGCTCAGCGCCGCGGTGATCCTCGTCGCGATCACGCTCGGCACCGCCGCCGAGGCCGCCTTCTCCCCCGGGATGCTGCGCCCGGGAGTCAGCCTGCTCGCCTGCGCCGCCCTGCTGGCCTGCCTGCTCGTGTGCTGGCTGCGGGCGGTAGCGCTGCTGGCGCTCGCCGACAGGCCGGTGCTCGACGTACTCAGCGATCATCGGTGGAGGGCCGGCTCACCGCTCGATCCAAGGGCACGGTGGCTGAGCCTCCCGCCGATTGAAAACAGGCCCGAGGAATGGGGCTGGGCTCGCGCTCACCTACTGCTCGCCGCGACACGCATCTGCAGGGACCGGACCCAGCTCGCGCTGACCTGGAGCCTCATCACGACTGCCTGCTTCCTGGTGCTCACGGCCGCCGTTCTCCTCGGGCTATGACATCGCAGGATTCCGGAAACCGCGCGGACGCGCCAGGCCCGGGTTTGTCAAAGGGCCGCCAATGCCTCATCGTGGGACCAAACGCTGGCTTTCCAGGCCTGCTGGCATCCGAGGCTTTCTGACGCCGAGATGAACATGCACGCGACAGGCCCAGGCGCGAACTTCTGGGGGCGTCTCAACGAGGCAGAGCAGACCGCGCTGCAGGCCCTCGGCCGGATCAGCGTGTTCCGGCCCGGCGACACGATGTGTACTCAGGGGGAACCCGCGACCCATGTATTCGTGCTCGTCAACGGCTGGGTGAAGATTTTCTCGGTCACCAGCGACGGCCACGAGATCGTCCTGGCTCTGCGCGGGCGCGGGGATATCGTCGGGGAGCTGGCGGGCGAGTTCACCGGATACCGGACCGCGACGGTCAAGGCGATCGACCTGGTCCGGTCGCTGATCATCGGCCACGAGAGCTTCATGTCCTATCTCGATTCGAACCCCGGCGCGAGCCGGGCCTACCGGCACGCGGTCACCCAGAGCTGGAACGACGCCGCCGCGATCCTCCGCAGCAGATGGGCCGCCAGCGGCGCGCAGCGCCTGGCGGCGGTTCTTCTCGATCTGGGCTACCGGCACGGCACGGCCACCGAGAGCGGGATCGGCATAGCGCTTCCGCTGTCACAGGAGGAGATCGCCAGCCTGATCGGCGCATCCCGGGCGACCGTGACGCGTGCCCTCCGCGACTGGCGGCGCCGCGGCCTCGTCCGCACCAGGCAGCGGCACATCATGCTCATCGACATCGCGGGGCTGCGGCGTATCGCCGGCCAGGAAGCGAGGTGACGCAGTTACGCCGCGGCGCTCAGCCCGCTGTCGTGCTCGGGCTCGCCGAGCAGGGCGGCGGTCCGCGCGGCCGTGGCACGCGCCCACCGGCCGGTCGTGACCAGGCCAAGGAGGAAGACGGCGCAGCCGCATCCGGCCATCACCAGCCATGCGCCCCGGCTGGCCCCGGTGAAACCCGTCCGCGTCCATCCCCAGATCAGAAGCGGGGCCGTAAAAAGTTGATTGCTAAAAACTAACTATTTCCCCTGGCCTTCGCGCGCAAGGGGGCTGAGGTGAGAGATTGGTCACCAGCCCCGCCCCGCGCCGGCGCCCCGGCAGCCCGCTCGCCGGCACCGGGACGTACCGGCGGCGCGGCGGCCTCGCCGCCGGGCCATGGGCGGACGGCGGGAGCGGCGGGCCGGCGGGACCCGTAGCGCGGCTTGGCGCGCAGCGCCGTGGTCCAGACGGAGTTCGTGTCGGCGGCCGTACGCTCGGCCGGCGCGGGAAGCGGAAGGGCCGCCCCGGATCGCGGGGACGCCACGGCGGCCTGGCCGCCCGCCGCTGCGGGCTCCGGCAGCGCGGTGCCCTGGTCACCGGCCCCGGTGCGGGCCGCCGTGGCCCTCGCCCAGCGGGAGGTGGACACCAGGCCGAGCAGCAGCACCGAGTACCCGCAGCCGGCCATGATCCACCAGCCCGCGTGCGCCGCGTGCAGGAAGCCGAGTCGCATCGGCCCGCGCAGCGACGTGGCCAGGACCGAGCCGACGACCGCGACGCCGAGCGACTGGCCAAGCTGCCGGCTGGAGGAGTTGATTCCCGAGGCGACCCCGGCCTGCGCCTTCGGCACGCCGGACATGACGCCGTTGGTGATCGGCGAGTTCACCATGCCGGCGCCGACGCCGAACAGGCCGTACGTGACGATCAGGTACATGGGCCCGGACTCCCCGCTCAGCCGGGACAGGGCCGCGCAGGACAGTGTGAGCGCGGCGCCGGCGATCAGCATGGGGATCCTGGCCCCGCGCCTGGCGACGATGCGTCCCGCTACCGGCGCGCACAGCGCCATCGCGACCGGCATCGGCAGCAGGGTCAGCCCCGCCTGCAGCGCGGAGAGCCCCCTCACGTCCTGAAGGTAGAGCGTGGTGAGGAACAGAAAACCGGCCATCGCCGAAATCGCGCAGATGGCGGTGAGGTTGGCTCCGGTGAACGGCACGCTGCGGAAGAACCGGAAGTCGATCAGCGGATCCTCGCGGCGCGGCTCCCAGGCGAGCAGCAGGGCCAGGGCCGCCACCACGAGCAGGAAGAAACCGAAGATCCTGGGCGAGAGCCAGCCGTAGCCGGGCCCCTGGATGATCGCGTACGCCAGCGAGCCAAGCATGACGATAACCAGAAGCTGCCCCACGGGGTCCGGGCGGCGGACGCGCGCCGCCCGGGAATCCGGCACGAACAGCGCGGTCAGCGAGACGGCGGCGAGCCCAACGGGGATGTTCGCCCAGAAGATCCCCCGCCAGCCCACCGAGCCGACGAGCACGCCGCCGAGCACCGGGCCGAGCGCCATCGACAGGCCGAAGACGCCATCCCAGACGCCGATGGCCCGCGCCCGTTCGGCGGGGCGGGTGAAGGTGTTCGTGATGATCCCCAGAGCCGCGGGGTTCAGCATCGAGCCGCCCGCGCCCTGCAGGATGCGGAAGGCGATCAGCCAGCCCAGCGTCGGCGCCAGGCTGCACAGCCAGGAGCCGAGGGTGAACAGCGACAGGCCGACCTGGAAAATCGTCCGGCGGCCGATCCGGTCCGCGGCAGCTCCGGAGAACATCAGCAGGCTCGCGAGCACGATCGTGTACCCGGCGACCGTCCACTGCAGGCCGCTGACGGCGGTGTGCAGCGACCGCCCTATGGACGGCAGCCCGACGTTCACGATCGTGTTGTCCAGCCCGACCATGAACAGGCTGGTGCAGCAGATGGCGAGCACGAGCGCGCGGCGGCCGGTTCCAAGGGCAGGTTGAGTCACGTTAAGTAGCGTTCCGGACACGCCTTGTGTTGCCTGTCGGGCAGCTGCTGCTGACGCCACTTCACAAACCCCCGGGGGTGAGCGACTCGTTACCGCCCGCGGTGCCGGTAACGGCGTATACGGGTTGACCGCCCCGTTGTTACCGGGGGATCACTGGGGCTGCCCGGTAAGCCGCCGGGCACGGCCGCGCCCGTCACCCGGGGCTCGCCCGGGCCGTCCCCCACCTGACCGGGAGCTTCTCGATGCCGTAGATGCCCTCGACGCCGCCGGGCACCGGCTGCCCGTCGAGGGCGAGCCCCGGCGCGCGCGGCGCGAGGAACGCCAGCGCCTCCTCGAGCTCGGCGCGGGCAAGGCTGGCGCCGAGACAGTAGTGTGCGCCCGCGCCGAAGGTGAGCAGCCGGTCCTCGCGCTCGGCGGTGATGTCGAACTCCTCGCCACGCGCGGTCTCCCGGTTCCCGCGTTCCGCGCACACCGCCACGATCGTGCCCGCGGGGAACGTCACTCCGCGGCAGGTGATGTCCTCCAGGCAGATCCTGGCGGTGAACGGGGTGACCGGCTCGAACCTGAGCACCTCGCTGACCGCGCGCGGCACCAGGGCCGGGCTGGCCGCCAGCAGCTCCCACTGAGCGGGATGGGCGGCGAACAGCCGGATCGCGTGCGCGAGCTGGCTTTGGGCGGTGTCTATCCCTCCGGCCAGGAGGTTGACGACCAGGCTCACGCATTCCGCCGCCGACAGCCGGTCGGTTCCCGACTGCGCCGCGAGCAGCTCGCTGATCAGGTCGCCAGACGCCTGTCTGGGCCGGCCAAGCAGGGCGGTGACGTACTCCTGGACTTCAACCACCGCTCGTTCGATGCTGGAAAGGCTTGTCTCCATCGCACGGATGTCGAACTGCTTTTGCACCCAGCCCGACCACTCGTGCAGCCGGCCGGCGTCCTCGGCCGGCGCCCCGAGGACGGCGGCGATCGTCTGAGCCGGATAGGGCTTGGCGACCGCGGACACGAACTCGCACGCACCCGCGGAACCGGGCCATAGCGCGGCGAGGAACTCCCGCATCGCGGGCCGCCAGCGGTCGACGGCGCGGGGGCCGAACGCGGGGCCGACCAGGGCCCGCAGCCGGCGGTGCCGCTCCCCGGTGAGGTTGAGTATGTTCGCGTCGATGTGGTCTGCCAGCGGGCCGCTGGTGACGCCGAAGAACTCGGCGAGCTGGCGCCCCGGGAACGCCGTTGCCCTCGACCGGAGGAAGTACTCGCCGGGCTCGCGCTCGAGCACGATGTAGGCGAGCGGTGAGCGCGCCAGCCAGCCCCGCTGCCGCAGCGCCGCCAGCTGCTCGTGGTACCGGCCGGCGGCGAAATCCGGCGCCGTGTAGTCGAACACGGGCAGGTCAAGCTCACTCACAACACTCATAACGGATATGACTCTACATTGCTGCGCACAGTAGTCAATAGGTTACGGAAAAGAACCGATGGCAACTCTGCGGCCGCGTTCTGGCTGCGTTGAGCGGTGCCACGGTCTACATTTGTGCCAGTTGCCGGGTAGTCCGGCGGCGGAGCAAGCTGATTTGCGAGGTGGCAGCGTGCCGGAGGGGGGATACGTGAGCCGCAGGCTGCTTCAGCTCGTCATGCCGGTATCCCCCGACCGCCGCATGTTCCGCATCCATGATCCGGAGGTCGACCCCGACGCGCCGGGCGGCCCGCTGTCGCCGGCGGGCACGCTGATCACCACCAGCCGGGAGCAGCTGTGGGTCGGCAGCCTGCAGGAGGACATCGACGTCCGGCTCGTCCTGGAAGAATGGGACGGCGCGCCGCTGCTTCCGGACGGCTGGGACGAGGACGCCAAGGCGCGCCTCTACCTGCGCGGCCGGCTGACCGTGGACATGTGCTCGGCCGGCACCGCCGTGCGCAGCCTGCGCCTTTCCGGCGGTGTCGGCTACTACGAGGTGCGGGTTTACGCGCGCTACCGGGAGGCCGTGCTGCGGATGTACGCGGAGCTCTTCGACCGCCACCGTGACCCGCTCAGCGACGACTTCCAGCGGGAGAAGCGGAAGCTCGAAGGCGTCGAGCGCTACCTCATTCAGCTCTGGCGGGACTCTTGACCTCGCGGAGCCTGCTCCGCGGCGGGGGCCGAAGGGGGGCGTCCCCCTGGGGTGAGCTGACCTCACGGGGCGTGCGCCGGCGCGGCGGACGCCGAGCGCAACGTGACGCGAGGCGACGAGCCGATGGCGGATGTCGTGCCGGGCGGCTTGGCGCCCCGGCTCGCGGTGCCGCTGCCCGACTTGCCGGCCTTGCCCGCGGTCCTGCCCGTGGCCGTGCCTGACGTGTGCGTGGCCGCCGGGGCGGAGGACCCGCTCTTGGTGCCGGCGGGTACGGTGAGCGCCGGGTGCGCGGGCGTGGCCTGAGGGCGGCTGCCGAGACGGGCCATGTGCGCGCGGAACGGGACCATCGCGTAGACCATCAGCGATATCACCGCGACCAGCGCGACCGTGAAGAGCGATGCGATGATCCGCGCCCTCGGCGAGCGGAAGACGCTCGCCGGGCCGGGACGGCGGAATGAAGACAACCGGGTAGCGAGCCCGGGATCCTCGGCGGCAAGCCGCCGTTCAATTTCAGCGAGCATGCGCTGCTCGTCCATCGACAGCGCCATAGCGCCACCTCCGCGTCGCGCGCTGGTGGGGAACTCTCTAACTATCCCCCACGCGGGAAGGTTTATCCAATCGTTCTGAGTTCGTAGCCCGGCCTTTTTCGGCACGGCCAGCCTGATCACGCACCGCAGTCTCACTGGTACCATATGCTAACACGACATGCCGAACAGGTGTTTGTGCCGATCGAATAGCCGTTCTAGCATGGGGTGCATGCGCTGGGATACCCTACGGCTCGACGACGCCGCGGCCGACGCGCCTGCGGGCGAGGACGCGAGCCTGCCGCTGTTCGAGCGCGGCGCGGTCGTGCGCACCTTCGACACGCCCGGGTTCCGCGGCATGACGTTCTACGAGGTCCAGGCCAAGTCGATCGTCAACCGCGTGCCCGAGTCCTCCCGCATGCCCTTCCGCTGGACCATCAACCCCTACAGGGGCTGCCAGCATGCATGCCGGTACTGCCAAAGCGGGGATACGCCGGTCTTGATGGCGGATGGCCGTACGAAACCGCTGGCTGACCTGCGCGAGGGCGACGCGGTCTACGGCACGGAGCGCGATGGCCTCTGCCGTCGCTACGTGAAGACGACCGTCCTCGCACACTGGCGCACGGTGAAGCCGGCATACCGGATCACCCTGGAGGACGGCACGCGCCTCATCGCGAGCGGCGATCACCGGTTTCTAACCCAGCGCGGCTGGAGACACGTGACCGGCGCGGAGCAAGGTCCGCCGCGACGACCGTTCCTAACCGTCGGCAGCAAGCTCATGGGGACTGGCAGCAAGCTCATGGGGGCTGGCGGCTTCGCCGAACCGCCCAGGTGCTCGATCGACGGCGTCGCGCTCAAGAGCGACGCGAAGCTGCGGGTGGCGGCGATCGAGCCGCTCGGGTTCGAGATGCCGATGTACGACATCACCACCGGGACCGGCGACTTCATCGCGAACGGCGTGGTCAGCCACAACTGCTTCGCGCGGAACACGCACACGTACTTGGACCTGGACGCGGGGCATGACTTCGACTCGAAGGTGATCGTCAAGGTCAACGCGCCGGAGCTGCTGCGCAGGAGGCTGGCGTCGCCCGGGTGGCCGGGCGAGCACATCGCGATGGGCACCAACGTCGACTGCTATCAGCGGGCGGAGGGGCGCTACCGGCTGATGCGCGGGATCATCGCCGCGCTGCGGGACGCGGCGAACCCGTTCTCGATCCTGACCAAGGGCACGCTGATCCTGCGGGACCTGGACCTGCTGCTCGAGGCCGCCGAGGTCACCGAGGTCGGGCTCAACGTGTCGGCGGCTTTTGTCGACAAAGCTCTTTGGCGGTCAATCGAGCCCGGCACGCCGGCGCCGGAACGGCGGCTCGAGGTCTGCGCGGCGCTGACCGACAGCGGGCTGCGCTGCGGGGTGCTGATGGGGCCCGTCGTGCCGTTCCTTTCCGACTCCCCGGCGCAGCTCGACGCCGCCGTGCGGCGCATCGCCGAGGCCGGCGCGGCGCACGTCACGCCGATCGTGCTGCACCTGCGCCCGGGCACCAGGGAGTGGTTCATGAGCTGGCTGCGCGCCACGCATCCCGAGCTGGGCGGCCGGTACGCGGCGCTGTACGGCAGGGGTTCCTACGCCCAGAGGGACTATCAGGCGCGAATCTCCGCCCAGGTGCGTGAGCTGGCGGAGCGCTACGGGGTCGGCCGCGGCCAGCCGCGTGGC
>JAFAZE010000106.1 GCA_019239975.1 Streptosporangiaceae bacterium | reverse complement strand
GGCGCCGGTGGCGCGGACGATCTCGGGCAACTGGCCGACCGCGCCGACGCCGAAGTGCGCGGCGGGTTTAGGCGTGATCACGAATGCCTCAATGGGGGACATAACGACTCCTGGGCTGGGCGGGGTGATGGCTCAGCGGGCATAGCGGGTTAGGGCGTCGGGGGCTATGCGGGCGCCCAGGCCGGGGGCGGCCGGGACGGTCAGGTGGCCGTCGGGGTCGATGCGGACGGGGTCGGCCAGGAAGAAGTCGCGGCGCTCCTCGGTCCAGCCGGGCGGGTCCCAGGGGAACTCGACGTAGGGGCCGCCGCCCACGCCGGCCACCACGTGCAGGTTGGCCAGCAGGCCCAGGCCGTTGGTCCAGGTGTGCGGGGTGAACCAGCGGTGCCGCAGCAGGGCCAGTTCGGCGATGGTCCGGGCGCGCAGCATGCCGACCGCGAGGACCACGTCGGGCTGCAGCACGTCCAGGGCGCCGGCCTCCAGCGCGGCCAGCAGTTCGGCCGGGGTCCTGGCCATCTCGCCGCCGGCCACCCGGATCTGCCCGCGCAGCGCGCGCATGCCGTCCAGGTCGCCGCCGGGCAGCGGCTCCTCCAGCCAGAACACGCCGAGCTCGGCGAGTTCGGCGGCGATCCGGCGGACCTGGGCCAGGTCCAGCACGGGCGAGAGGTCCCCGGCCATCCGCCACCACTGGTTCAGGTCGGCCATGATGGCCATGTCCGGGCCCACGGCCGCCCGGACCGCTCGCACCGATTCGAGGCTGGATACCAGGTCCGTTCGGGAAATCCGGATCTTCACCGCCCGAAAGCCCGCCGCCTTGGCCGCCACGGCCGCCTCGGCCCGGGCCCGCGGGCTCTTGGCCTCGCCGAACGACGCGTAGGCGGGCAGCCGCCGGCTGGCCCCGCCGAACAGGACACTGACCGGCTGCCCGGTGACCTGGCCGATGACGTCCCACAGCGCGGCTTCGAGCGGCCAGTACCGGCCGGCGTGGAAGCCGATCGACTCGATGGTCCGGACGTGGTCGGCGATGGCCAGCGGGTCGCGCCCGGTGAACAGGGACTCGAACGGCTCGAAGCCGTCCATGGTGTCGCCCGAGCCGTAGCCGGTGATGCCCTCGTCGGTCTCCACCCGGACCAGGGTGGCGTCGAAGTGGCGGCGCGGCACCGGGTCCCAGGCCGCGTGGAACGGCGGGTCGAGGGGAAGCCGCATCCGGTCCAGCCGGATCGCGGTGATCTTCACGTGGCGGGCGCGGGCGTGAAGAACGGGTTGGCCGGAGCGTGCCGGGCCGCGAGCACGTCCGCGACGCTTGGCGCGCCCGACGCGCCGGCCTCCAGCGCGGCGCGGGTCGCGGCGCGGTTGTTCGCGTAGACCAGGCCCGCGTCGCTCGCCGAGGGGTCCACCCAGACGGCGGCGATCAGCAGCATGCGGTCGGCGTCGCCGGCGCTGACGATCCCGTCGGCCACCGCGTCCGCCACCCCGCCTGCCACGCCCGCCTGGGCGGCACCCCAGGTCAGGTTGCCGTGCTCGCCGCCGGCGATCGGCGCCTTGTTCACGAACAGGGTCAGCGGCTTGACCGGCAGGCCGGGCCGCAGCACCGTGATGAACGGGATGTGACCGGCCCTCGGCATCGCCAGCGCGGCCATCCAGGCGGCGCCCGCCGGCCCGTCACGGTCCCCCAGCACGGTGTTGACGTGCGCGGCCTCGGCGCCGCCGCCGGCGTAGCTCTCCCCGATGAGCACCCGCGACGTGCCGTTTTGTTGCTGCATGGGGCGATCATAACCGTTTCGGGTCAGCGAACTCCGGCCCCGCGGCCGCCGCCTGCCCGGCGGGCGCTCCGGCACGCGTGGCCGCGAAGCCGGTGCCGCTCAGGTCCCGGCGCGGCGCCGGGTGATCTCCGCGATCGCGGCCCAGTCGAGGTCCTCGCCGACCTCCGACACCGCGGTCTGGAAGATCTCCCGCAGGACCGGGGCGGTGGGCAGGTCAACGCCGGCGTCGGCGGCGGCGCCGACGGCGAGCATCACGTCCTTCAGGCCCAGCACGGTGGTGAACCCGGGCGGGGTGTAGCTTCGGCGGGCGATCGCCTCGCCGTAGCCGCCATAGACCCTGCCCGGGAAGGCGCTGTCGTTGATCATCTGGACGAACTGGCCGGTGTCCAGGCCGTTGCGCTCCAGCAGCGTGACCGATTCCGCCAGCGCCTGCAGGGCGTGCGCGATGAGGTAGTTCACCGCGATCTTGGCCAGGTTCGCCGCCGATGGAGCGTCACCGTACAGCCACACCCGCCGCCCCATGACCTCGAGCATCGGCATCGAGGCCGCCATCGCGCCGGGGGCGCCCGCGGCCAGGATGGTCAGCGCGCCCTCGGCGGCCACCCCCGGCCGGCCGAGCACCGGGGCGGCCACGTAGCCGTAGCCGCCGTCCGCGGCGCCGGCGGCGAACTCCTCCGCCGCCCGGGCGCTGATCGTGGCGTGGTTGACGTGGATGAAGCCGGGGGGAGCCTGGCGCAGCAGCCCGGCCGGGAGGACCGCCCGCAGCACGTCCTCGCTGGCGAGCATCGAGAACAGGTGGCCGGTGGCTACCGCGTCGCCCGGTGAGTCCGCCCGGGTCGCGCCGGACGCGACCAGGTCGTCGGCGTGGGCGGCCGTCCGGCTCCAGACCGTGACGTCGTAGCCTGCGTCGATGAGCCGCCGGGCCATGGGCGAGCCCATGTGCCCGAGCCCGATGAAACCAACCCGCTTGCGATCCGGAGCGGGCACTGCGGTACCCGTGTCAGTCGATGCCGTCATCTACCGCATTATCTACCTCATCGGCAACGAGCAACGCGACTCCCGCCCATCTTCACCACTCCACCCCTCCGGGGACGGCCCGCCTCGCCGCTTTCACAACAGCAACGTCAGCCGCGGCAGCAGCGCCAGACCCGCAAGCGGAAACCTGCACCAGCCACAGACGCCCCATCAGCACCACACTCCATGATCGTGGAATCGTAGGTGCCGTATTCGGCCCGCCGTTTCCGCGATCATGACGACTGCCCCTTTTGTCCGGTTAGCAGGCGGCCGGGTGGGGAGCGCTGACGCCGGCAGGAATCAGGGCGAACAGGGACAATTCGCCGCGATGGCGCGGCGAATCCCGCGCGGCCGCCGGAGCACGGCCCACGCCGGCCGTGACCGTCCCGAGATGTGGCTCTGGAGCGCTTCATGGGGAGCGGTCACGCTCGGTGCGGGCTGGCCGCCGGCCTCATCCTGGCCCGCGGGGCGCCGGTCATTGCATTAGCTGGACGTGTGGGTGGCCGGGCGATGCCGGGCAGACGCGGACGATCTGGCCGTAACCGCGGGCGATTTGGATTCCGCTCGGTTGCGCCGGGTACGCGGAGCTGGAGATGCCGGCGGCCCGGTCCTCATGCGGGATCCAGCTGTGGGTGCTGTCGTCCCATTCGGTCCAGGCGATCGTCAGCAGCGGCTCTGCCGGCGTGCCGCAGACGGGACACGGCTGATCGTAGGGGTCGGTGAGACCCCAGCGGATCCAGCCGCCGGCCTTCCAGCCGGGAGCGGCGGACAACTCGTTGTCATAGAACTCCTGCGGGGCGATCGCGTAGGAGCTGTCCGGAGTGACGCCTGCCGCCTGCCACGTGCTCCACCGCCCCAGCGGCTCCCGCAGGTCCTCGCTCAGCTCCGGGAGGCTGGGGTACTCGGTGATCTGCTCCGGGTCGAGCAGGCACGGCTCGGGCACGTAGCCCTCGTACTGCACTTCCGCCGGTTCCGGGGGGACGGTGAGGATGTCGGCGACCGTGTCCGCGGACCGCCAGAACAGCGCGGTCTTGGGCATGAATTCTTCGTCCCCGGGATGGTCGAACGGGCACCACAGCACCTGCAGCAGGTCCGCCCCTGCGGACGCGCGCAAACCGGGCACGTCGCGCGCGTACAGCTGCGCGACCGCCAGCATCGCTATCGAACCGTCATACGGCTGGGCGACCGGAGCCTTCGTCACCGGACCGGGCAGGGGATGGATCCGGCGGAGAGTCTCCAACTCCTGCGGGGTCATGCTCCTGCCGTGCGCGGCGGCACGGATCCGCCGTTCCAGCCTCACGTCCGCCAGGGACCTGGCCGGGTTCAGCCCGTCCAGTGCATGAGGGCCGTCGCAATGCGGCCACGGCTCGGAGGCCGGCCACAGCAGCGGCCCGCCGACCGAACTGTCCCGCGGCGAGGGGTTTCCGGGGCGGGGGTGCAGCCGGGTCGCGATGCGGGCCAATGGTGCCAGAGCAGGGAGCACGGCTGCGACGTCGGCCGGCCGCGGCGGAGTGGTGCGAGTCATGCAACCCTTCGGGGACACGGAGGCGTCCGGTTTCCTGTGACGGTGGTGCCGTCACAGGCCGGGTTCCCAGCCTATCCAGGTCGTAGGGGCGGGGCTGCCCGTCATCCGCCGATACCCGCCAGGGCGGGGTCTCCGCGGGTGACGAGGCCGACGACGGGCTCGAGGTCCGCGGGCAGCGTCTCGCCCGCGCGGATGAACGGAACGAGCTCGCGGATCAGCCGGTACGCGCGCTCGGTCCCGCGCCCGAGCTGGCCCGGCGCCCGCAGGTCGATGGCCTGTGCGGCGACGACCAGCTCGATCGCCGCTACCCGGGCGCTGAGCTCGATCATCTGGGAGACGCGGCGCGCCGACAGCGGCGCGTTCGTCGCGCGGTCCTCGATGCCCTCCCCCTTCACCGAGCTGGCCAGCTCATAGGAGACGGGGTGAGCCAGCGTGCGCGCCTCGACGGTGATCGCCTGGACGGCCACCGCCAGCTCGGCCAGCGCGTCCTCGCCGGACTCCAGCTCCGCCGCCAGGCCCGCCGGCAGCCCGGAGAACGGAGCCTGCAGCAGCTTGACCGCCCGCTCGTTGGCGCTGGTCACCACCGGCGCGAGCGCGATGCGCACGAAGTCGAGGGCCGCGGCGACGGGGCCGATGTCGAAGTTGCCGACCGAGACGATCTGCCGGCCGTCCAGGACCACGACCGGGTTCCCCTGGGAGGAGTTGAGCTCGAGACGCAGCACGCCCAGCGCGTAGTCGACCGCGTCCCTGGCGGCCCCGTGGATGTGCGGGATGCAGCGGAACGTCAGCGGATCCTGCAGGAACCGGGCCGCGCCCGGCAGCCACAGGTAGCTCCCGGCCAGCAGCGACCGGAGCCGGCTCAGCGTGGCGAGCAGCCCGGGGAACGGCCGCGTCTCGCCGATGACCGGGTGCAGGCTGGTGAGGTTGGCGCCGAACGCCTCCAGGTCGAGCGCGGCGGCGACGTCGAGAACCGACAGCAGGCTGCCGGTGTCGGCCAGCGCGAGCGCGGCCCACGCGGTCGTGAAGGCGTTGCTGTTGACCAGGGCGAGTCCCTCGTTCTCCGCCACGGCGTAGCCGCTGCGCTCGATGAGGCCGTGGGCGAGGTCCGCCATCGGGCCGAGATCCCCCTGGCCCACCGAGCCGAGCGTGCGCACCCGCGGCACGAAGCCCTCGTTCAGCAGGGAGATGATCATCTCGCAGAGCGCGGGCCGGACACCGGTGACACCCTTGGCGTAGCTGTTGGCGAGGCAGAGCATGGCGCCGCGGACGACGTCGGGCGGCGCCGCCGCGCCCTGCGCGATCCGGTGGCTGCGCACCAGGCGCCAGTTGAAGCCCTGCCGGTCGCCGGGGTCGAGCAGCACTCGCTTGCGCTCGGCCACCCCGGTGGTGAGCCCGTAGACCGGATCACCGCGCGCCAGCACCTCGTCGACCACCGCCCGCGCGTCCCGCATCCGGTCATGGGCGCGCGGGTCGAGGCGGACCTTCGCGCCGTGCCGCGCGACCGCGATGACGTCGGTAACGGTGAGGTCACTTCCATTGACGACGACCGTCATCTGTTGATCACCTGTCTATAACTGAATTAGGCTGGTGGGCTCGTCGAAGGCGTTCCGCATGTGGCGGCTCAGCACAAGGAGGCCAGTGATGGCAACGTTCCTTCTGAGACGCCTTGGGCTGATGATCCTCACGCTATGGATCCTGAGCTTGATCGTATTCTTCGCAGGGCAGATTCTGCCTGGTGACCCCGGCCGCGCGATCCTCGGCAACCTCGCGTCGCAGACCTCCGTGCACGCCCTCGACCAGCAGCTCGGCGTGAACCGGCCGCTGCTCACCCGGTACCTGAGCTGGGTCGGCGGCCTCTTTCACGGTGACATGGGGGTGTCCTACGCGTACCGGACCCCGGTCGAGCCGTTCGTCAGGGCGGCCCTGATCAACTCGGTCAAGCTCGGGGTGCTGGCGTTCGTGATCGTGGTGCCCCTCGGCATCCTCGGCGGCGTGATCGCCGCGCTGAACGAGGGGCGCTTCCCGGACCGGGTCATCTCGGTCACCGGCCTGTCCCTGGCGACGGTGCCCGAGTTCGTGTCCGGGATCGTGGTCATCGTGATCTTCGGCGTCAGCCTGAAGGTGCTGCCCGTCAGCGCCTCGGCGGGCGCGGGTGCCTCGGCACTGAGCCAGCTTGATCACCTGATATTGCCGACAATTCCGCTCGTCTTCATTCTGTTCGGCTACATTGCGCGTATGGCAAGGGCCGGCACGATCGAGGCGCTGAACTCGGACTACGCGCGGACGGCGACGCTGAAGGGGCTGCCGCGCGCCACGTTCATCAGGCGGCACATCCTGCGGAACTCCCTGCTGCCGACGATAACCGTCATCGCCACCCAGACCGGCTACCTGATCGGCGGGCTGGTCGTCGTGGAGACGCTGTTCAACTACCAGGGGATCGGGAACCTCATCTACAAGGCCGCGCAGGCGAAGGACTTTCCGATGCTCGAAGCCGGGGTGCTCACGATCGGCGTCGTATACGTGCTCGCCACGCTCGCCGCGGACCTGCTCCTGACGGCCTTCAATCCACGGCTTCGCATCGGGGCCAGCACGTGAGCGACAGCGAGGGGGGCGCCCAGGTCACGGCGGCGCCTGCCGCGCCCGCGGCGACGGTGGCGGTCGCGCGCGGGACCCGGGGCGGCGCCCTGCCGCGATGGCGGCTGCTGGTGCGCAGGCCGACGTTCATCGTCGGCGCGGTGATACTGCTGTTCTGGATCGTCTGCGCGATGTTCGGTCACCTCATCGCGCCGGACAACCCGCTGGCGCAGAACCTGCTGTCGCCGAACACCGGGCCATCGGGGGCGCACTGGCTCGGCACCGATCAGCTCGGCAGGGACGTGCTCTCCCGCATTCTGGCGGGCGCCAGGGACATCCTCCTCATCACGCTGCTCGCCACCCTGCTCGGCACCGTGCTCGGCACCGTCCTCGGGCTGGCCATGGGATACTTCGGCGGCGCGTTCGACCTGGTGACCGGGCGGATCGTCGAGGCGGTGCTGGCCCTGCCCGCCGTGATCATCGCGTTCCTGTTCGTCGTCGCCCTCGGCCCGTCCACGGTGACGCTCGTGGTTCTCATCGGCCTCATCTTCACGCCGCTGATCGCGCGCACGGTGCGCGCCGCGGTTCTCGCCGAACGGCACATGGACTACCTGTCCGCCGCGCGGCTTCTCGGCGAGCGGCCGGCGTACATCATGTTCAGGGAGGTTCTGCCCAACGTCATGCCCGCGATCCTCGTCGAGTTCACGGTGCGGCTCGGCTACGCGGTCTTCACGGTGGCCACGCTGTCGTTCCTCGGCTTCGGCGTGCAGCCACCGACGCCCGACTGGGGAGCGGACATCGCGGCCAACTACGGGGTCCTTCCCGCCGGCTACTGGTGGGAGACGCTGTTCCCGGCGCTCGCCATCGCCTCGCTGGTGACCGCGATCATCCTGGTCACGGACTCGATTGAGCAGGTGCTCAGCTCATGAACGCTGCCGCCGCCTCCGGCGCCGCCGCCTCCGGCGGGGCCGAACCGTCAGATCCGGCGTCAACGCTGGCGGTCTCGCACCTGGACGTGGCCTACCGGGTGCGCGGCCAGGACCGGCTCGCGCTGCGCGACGTGTCGTTTACGATAGCCCGCGGCGAGACCTACGGGCTGGTCGGCGAGTCCGGGTCCGGCAAGTCCACGGCCGCGCTGGCACTGGTCCGGTACCTCCCGCGCAACGGCCGGGTGAGCGCGGGGACGATCACCATCAGCGGGCAGGATCCGCTGTCGATGGGCAAGGCCGCGCTGCGCGACCTGCGGGCCCGCACGGTCTCGATGGTCTACCAGGAGCCCGGCCGGGCGCTGAACCCGTCCATCCGGGTCGGGCGCCAGATCGCCGAGGTGTACGAACTGGCCGGGCAGGACCGCGCGGCGGCCCGCGCCGCGTCCGAGGAAATGCTCCGCAAGGTGCAGATATCCGACCCGCGCGGGGTCATGGACCGGTACCCGCATGAGCTTTCCGGTGGCATGGCGCAGCGCGTGGTCATCGCCATGGCGCTCGCCGCCTCGCCGTCGCTGCTCATCCTCGACGAGCCCACGACCGCGCTGGACGCGACCGTCGAGGCTGAGGTGCTCGACCTGCTCCCTCCGCTGCGCGAGGAGTTCCGCACCTCCGTGCTGTTCATCAGCCACAACCTCGCGGTGATCGCCAAGATGTGCGACCGGGTCGGCGTGCTGTACGCCGGGGAGCTTGTCGAGGAGGGCCCGGCCCGCGCGGTGTTCGACCAGCCGAGGCACCCGTACACCGTCGGGCTGCTGCGCTGCATCCCGCGGCGCGGGCAGCGCAAGGACCGTGACCGGCTCGACACCATACCCGGCTTCCTGCCAGCGCCGGGAGAGGAGCCGGCGGGGTGCGTATTCGCCCCGCGCTGCGCCCTGGCCACCGACCGCTGCCGGGCGGAGGCGCCGCCGGCTTATCCCGTCGGACCGGGCCGGGCATCCCGCTGCTTCTACCACGAGGCGGCGCCGGACATGCCGCGCAGCACCCCGGCCAGCCTGCCGGCCGCCCCGGCGGCTCCGGCCACGGACACCGAGCCGCTCGTCGGGATCGAGGAGCTGTCGAAGACGTTCACCGCGCGCGGCTCCAGCGTGCGGGCGCTGCATTCCGTCTCGCTCAGCCTGCGGCGCGGCGAGACGCTCGGGCTGGTCGGCGAGTCCGGCAGCGGCAAGACCACGCTCGCGCGGGTGCTGCTCGGGCTCACCGCGCCGGACGAGGGATCCGTCGTCACGCTCGACGGCGCGCGCCTGAGTCCCGACGCGCGGCGGCGTCCCCGCGACGTGCTGCGCGCGCTGCAGATCGTGTTCCAGAACCCGGACTCGGCGCTGAACCGCCGCCACACGGTGCGCAGCCTGATCAGCCGGCCGCTGTCCCGGCTGGCGGGCCTGTCCGGCGCGCGGCTGCGCGCCCGCCTGGAGGAGCTCATCACCTCGGTCCGGCTGGAGGATCGTCACCTGCCGCTGCGGCCCGGCCAGCTGTCCGGCGGCCTCAAACAGCGGGTGGCGATCGCCCGCGCGTTCGGCGGCGGGCCGCGGGTGGTGGTCTGCGACGAGCCGACCTCGGCGCTCGACGTGTCCGTGCAGGCGGCCATCCTCAACCTGCTGGCCGACCTGCAGGCCAGGGAACAGGCCAGTTACCTGTTCATCTCGCACGATCTCGGCCTCGTCAGGTACCTGTCGGACCGGATCGTGGTGCTGTACCTGGGCCGTGTGATGGAGGTGGGGCCGGCCGGGGCCGTCTTCTCGGCTCCCCACCACCCGTACACGGAGGCGCTGCTTTCCGCGGTGCCGAGCATCGACGGGCAGCGCACCCAGCGGATCAAGCTGGAGGGCGAGATCCCGTCCGCGGCCAGCCCGCCCAGCGGCTGCGTCTTCCACACCCGGTGCCCGCGCCGGCTGCCTTCCGGCATCTGCGAGTCCACCGAGCCCGAGCTGCTCGAAGGCGAGCCCGGTCATCTCATTCGCTGCCATATCCCGCTCGCCGAACTGCGCGGCCTGCAGACCGGCGAGACCGTTTCACTCCAGGGAGAGTCCCCGTGAGAATCAGCAACAGACGGCTCGGCCAGCTCCGGCAGGGCCAGGGTGAGATAGCTAACCACGTCATCGACGAGTTCGCCGCCGGGCGGATCTCCCGCCGCGAGTTCATCCGGCGCGGCAGCGTCATAGGCATCTCGATGCCGCTGCTCGGGGCGATCATCTCCGCCTGCTCGTCGTCGTCTTCGACGGCGCCCGCCACGTCGTCGT
This sequence comes from Streptosporangiaceae bacterium, assembly GCA_019239975.1. Taxonomy (GTDB): domain Bacteria; phylum Actinomycetota; class Actinomycetes; order Streptosporangiales; family Streptosporangiaceae; genus JAFAZE01. The sequence continues at coordinate 8,849 of JAFAZE010000106.1, read as the reverse complement.
CATCGGGCGCCCCGGCGGGCAAGGCCGGCGCGATCATCAAGGCGGGCATCGTCACGCCGACCGGACAGATCAACCCCGTGACCGTCCCGGACCAGGGCGGCCTGGACATGCTCGGCCAGACCGGCGAGTACCTGTGCCTGTCCGACCAGACCCTGACCCTCAAGCCGGTGCTCGCCACGAGCTGGTCGGCCAACTCCAAGGCCGACGTCTGGACGTTCAAGATCCGGCAGGGAGTCAAGTTCCATAACGGCGCGCCGCTCACCGCCGACGACGTGGTGTACACCTACAAGCTGCAGTCGAACCCGTCAGGCAGCTCGAACGCGCTGTCCGTGTTCGGCGGCGTGCTCACCCCGGCCGGCGTGAAGAAGGTCGACGACCACACGGTCGCCTTCCACCTGGAGGCACCGAACGGGAACTTCCCGTACCTGACGTCTTCGGACAACTACAACATGATCATCCTGCCGAACGGCTACGACCCGACCAAGTGGCAGAGCTCGTTCATCGGCACCGGACCGTTCGTGCTGAACTCGTACACGCCGAAGGTTGGCGCCTCGTTCAAACGCAACGAGTCGTACTGGGGCACCAAGGCGCTTCCCTCAGCGACCCAGTTCACGTTCTACGACACGCAGACGCCGTCGATTCTCGCGCTGACCGCGGGCACCATCGACGTGGTCGGGCAGTTCTCCGTGGCCGGCGCGGAACAGCTGCTCACCGGCGGGTACAACATCATCCGGCTCAAGTCGAGCGCCCACCGCGAGCTGTCGATGCGCTGCGACCAGGCGCCGTTCACCGACCCGCGGGTGCGGCAGGCGATCGCGCTCGCGCTCAACCGGCCCGGGATCATCCAGGCCCTGTTCAAGGGCTACGCCGACGTCGGGAACGACAGCCCGTTCGCGCCGGTCTTCCCGTCGACGAACAGCGGCGTCGCGCAGCGCGCCCAGGACCTGGCCAAGGCGAAGTCGCTGCTGTCGGCGGCGGGTCACGGCTCGGGGTTCAGCACCCAGCTCATCACCGAGCAGGCCCAGGAGATCCCCCAGTACGCCCAGATCGTCGTGCAGGAGGCCGCGGCCATCGGCGTGAAAGTCAGCCTGAAGGTGGAGAGCTCGGCCGCGTACTACGGCAAGGCCACGTTCGGCAACTCCGACTGGCTCGACGCGACGATGAGCCTCGTCGACTACGGGCACCGCGGTGTGCCGAACGTGTTCCTCGGCGCCCCGCTGGAGAGCATCAACGCCAAGACCGGCACCGGCGCGTGGAACGCGGCGCACTTCAGCAACAGCCAGTACGACAAGCTCGTCTCGCAGTACGTCGGGGCGATCGACCTGTCCACGCAGCGCAGCATCGCGGGGCAGATCCAGACGCTGCTGCTCGACCAGACGCCGGTCATCTACGGCTACTTCTACAACTACCTGACCGCGACGGCGAAGAACGTGAGCGGCGTCTACCCGACGGCGATCGGCCACCTGTTCCTGACCAGCGCGACGAAGGGCTGAGCTCACACATCCCTGGCCGGGACGCCTCCGATGACCGTCCCGGTGGCTTTTGGCGCGCGGAGCCAGCGGGGACACCCGGTACGCGGCGCGCTCGAGGAATGACCGGTATCACCGGGTTGTTGGACCGTCGGTTGGGCACCTGTTCTCTACCAGCCTCTTCACCAACGCGAACGCCGGGCTGAGCCGCGCCCGCGGCTCGCGCCGGGCGAACAGGGAAGGTAATCCGCATGACGGCCGACAACCGGGTACGCGCCGAGCAGCACGGCCACCAGCACAGGGATGTGTCCGGTGGCTGGCTGCGCCCGGCCGTGTTCGGCGCGATGGACGGGCTTGTCACGAACGTGTCGCTGATCGCCGGCGTCGGGGGCGGCGGCGGCTCGCCGCACACGATCATCCTCACCGGCCTGGCAGGCCTGGCCGCGGGCGCCTTCTCGATGGCCGCCGGTGAGTACGTCTCGGTCACCTCGCAGAACGAGCTCGTCTACGCCGAGGTCGACAAGGAGCGCCGGGAGCTGGAGAGCAACGCCGCCGCCGAGCAGGCCGAGCTGGCGACCATGCTCCGGGCGCGCGGCATCAGCGCGGCGACCGCACGGCAGGCCGCGGCGGAGATCTCGGCGCACCCGGAGAAGGCGCTCCAGGTGCACGCCATGGAAGAGCTGGGCGTCAACCCGGGCGAGCTGCCGTCGCCGGTGGTGGCCGCCGGCGCGTCGCTGGCCTCCTTCGCGGCCGGCGCGCTCGTCCCGCTGCTCCCCTATCTCTTCGGCCTGCACGTCCTGGGCGTCGCGCTGGGACTGGCCGCGGCCGCGGCGATCGTCGGCGGCGGCATCGTCGCGCGGCTGACTGGCAGGCCGTTCTGGCTGGGCGCGGTGCGCCAGCTGGTACTGGGCGCCCTCGCCGCTGGAATCACCTACGCGATAGGAATGGCCGTCGGCCACGTCGCCTCCTAGCCCGGGCCATTCCGCCGCACCAGGGATTCTGGGTGCGATCCGCGTTGTGATAGCAGCGCGGATCGCACCCGAATCGGCCAGGCATGATCCCAAGGCCGACTGGGCGAGCACCTCGCCGCCGGCCGCGTCGAACACACAGCCCCCCCCCCGGAATGTCAGGCGGCGCCCCGGGACCCGCGGCGCGCCAGCATCGCCGCCACGCACGCCGCCGCGGTGATCATCGCGGTGAGGTGACCGACGGCCGCCACGTCCAGGTGGCTCAGGCCCGCGAAGATCTGGCCGCCGAACACGAGGATCGCGAAACCGGCCGCCGCCGCCGCCCGGGCCGGCCACGACCCGCACAGCAGAGCTACCACGATCGCGGACACCACCACGTAGGAGGGGCCCACGTCCGTGATGTGCCGGAAGCCCGGCGGCAGGTCGCCCGCGCCCACCCGGTAGGCGACGATGCCCTCGCTGACCAGCGTGCCGATCACGTGCCCCGCCGCGCAGACCACGGCCGTGCGCAGGTTACCGAGCGCCCGGTTCGCGCCGAACAGCGCGAGCGCGATCAGGGCCGGCCACGCGAAGGCGGTGCCGCCGGCGACGAAGGCCGAGACGACCAGGCAGCCCACCGGGTCGTGCTCGAGGTTCGCCACGTTCGTGCTCGCCCACGACGTCAGCGCGTCCCGCGCGTGCGGGCTGAGAACCGCGTAGCCGATCTGCACCGCGATAAAGCAGCCCAGGTAAACCCAGGCCACGGCGTACCCGCTGAACACGCCGCGGCCGGCCGCCCCCGCGACGGCGCGGCCGCCGGCTGGCCGCGCGGTCAGGGTCATGGTCACGAGGCTACGTCCTGCCCCGCAGCCTGTCACTACTGAGTGGTAAGGTGCCCCGTGAGCTTGATGACCCGTCCGCTCCGGATCGCGCTGCTCTCCTATCGCAGCAAGCCGCACTGCGGCGGCCAGGGAGTTTACGTTCGCCATCTCAGCCGGGAACTCAGCGCGCTCGGCCACCGGGTCGAGGTGTTCTCCGGCCAGCCGTATCCAGGCCTGGACCCGGGCCCGGTGCTCCGCGAGGTTCCCAGCCTGGACCTGTACCGCGACGGCGACCCGTTCCGCACGCCCCGGCTGGGCGAGTACCGGGACTGGACCGACGTGCTGGAGACCGTCATGATGTGGGGCGGCGCGTTCCCCGAGCCGCTGACGTTCAGCATCAGGGCACTGCGCGCGCTCGCCGCGCGCGCGCACGAGTTCGACGTCGTGCACGACAACCAGGGGCTCGGCTACGGGATGCTGGGCGTGCGCCGCCTGGGGCTGCCGCTGGTGACCAGCATCCACCACCCGATCAGCGTGGACAAGCGAATCGACATGGCGTCCCTTGGCTGGCTGGAGGCGCTGTCCCGGCGGCGCTGGTACGGGTTCGTGCGGATGCAGGCCAGGGTCGCCAGGCGCGCGGGCCCGCTGATCACCGTGTCGGAGTCGTCGAAACGCGACATATGCCGGGACTTCCGGGTCAGGCGCGAGCTCGTGCACATCGTGCCGCTCGGCGTGGACACCCGGGTCTTCTCGCCCGGCCAGGGCGGGGCCGCCCAGCACGGGCGCGTGCCGGGACGGATCGTCACCGTGGCCAGCGCCGACTCCCCGCTGAAGGGGCTGCCCACCCTGCTGCGGGCGGTCGCCAAGCTGCTCACCGAACGGGACGTGCACCTCGTCGTCATCGGCAAGCCGTCCGAGGCCACCGAACGGCAGGCCGCCCAGCTCTCGCTGGGCACCCGCGTCACGTTCACCCACGGCCTCGCCGACCGGCAGTTCGCCGCGCTGCTCGCCTCCGCCGAGATCGCCGTGGTGCCGTCGATGTACGAGGGCTTCTCGCTGCCCGCGGTGGAGCACATGGCGTCCGGCACACCGCTGGTGGCGAGCCGGGCCGGCGCGCTGCCCGAGGTGACGGGTGACGCCGCCGTGCTGGTCTCCCCCGGTGACGTGGAGGAGCTGGCGGCGGCGCTGCGCCGGCTGCACGACTCGCCGGCCGAGCGTGCCAGGCTGTCCGGCCGGGCGCTGCTGCGCGTGAGCGAGCGCTTCGCATGGCCCGCCGTGGCCGCGGCGACGGCGCGGCTGTACCAGGCGGCGATCGCGGGGACAGGGCAGGCGCGGTGCTGACGGTCGACTTCCGCCGGTTTCCCGTCGGCCCCGGTAACCGCGTGCTCGACGTCGGCTGCGGCGGCGGCCGGCACGCCTTCGAGGTGTACCGGCGCGGCGCGCACGTCGTCGCGTTCGACCACCACGCCGCGGAGCTTGCCCTGGTCAGCGGCATGTTCGCGGCCATGCGCGCCGAGGGTGAGGCCGGGCCGCCCGCCGCCGCGGCCACGATCACCGGCGACGCCACCGCGATGCCGTTCCCTGACGGCGCCTTCGACCGGGTCATAGCGGCCGAGATTCTCGAGCACGTGCCGGACGACCGGAGCGCCATGAACGAGATCGCGCGGGTGCTGCGCCCGGGCGGGTTCGCGGCGGTGACGGTGCCGAGCTGGCTGCCCGAACGCCTCTGCTGGGCGCTGTCCCGGGAGTATCACGAGGTGCCCGGCGGCCACGTGCGCATCTACTCGCGGGCGGAGCTCGAGGCGAAGCTGGCCCGCGCCGGGCTCGCCGTCACCGGGCGGCATCACGCGCACGGCCTGCACTCGCCCTTCTGGTGGCTCAAGTGCGCGGTCGGCGTGCACAACGACGAACACCCGCTGGTTCGGGGTTACCACCGCCTGCTGGTCTGGGACATCATGCGCGGCCCCGCCGCCACCCGGCTGCCCGAACGCGCGCTGAACCCGCTGATCGGAAAGAGCCTCGTCATTTACGTGCGGAAAATCGGGATACCGAACGAGCGCCGGGTACCCGCCCCGGCCCGCCGGTCACGACAGCCGGGGCCGGCCCATGCCAGGGGCTGAGGTGCGTGTCTCGGCCGGTGACATTCTCCAGACCGGCCGGTCCATCGCGGCCGCACAGCATCCGTCCGGCGCGATCGGCTGGCCCGACGGGCACGTCGACGCGTGGGATCACGTGGAATGCGCGATGGCGCTGAGCGCGTGCGGGCTGGCGGCCCCCGCCAGGCGCGCCTACCGGTGGCTGCGCGACACGCAGCGAGCCGACGGGTCGTGGCCCCGCTCGACGACGGGGACCGTGGTGACCGACCGGGCCGCCGAAAGTCATCACGCCGCGTACGTCGCCGTCGGTGTGTGGCACGAGTTCCTGGTGACCGGCGACGCCGGCTTCGCCGCGGACATGCTGCCGGTGGTCCGCCGCGCGATCGGCTGGGTGCTCGGCCTGCAGGCGCCGCGCGGCGAGATCGCCTGGGAACGCGACGCGGCCGGCGTCCCCGGGCGGTACGCGCTGCTGTCCGGCTGCTCGAGCATCCTGCAGGGACTGCGCTGCGCGGTTGCGCTCGCCGGCCTCGCCGGCGAGCCGCAGCCGGACTGGGAGCTGGCCGCCGAGCAGCTCGGCCACGTGCTGGCCTGGCATCCCGAGGCGTTCGCCGACAAGAGCCGGTTCGCGATGGACTGGTATTACCCGGTGCTCGGCGGCGCCGTCCGCGGCGGCGACGCGATCCGGCGGCTCGCGGCCGGATGGGGCCGGTTCGTGGTGCCGGGGCTCGGCGTGCGCTGCGTCAGCGACGAGCCCTGGGTGACCGTGGCCGAGACGTGCGAGCTGGTGCTGGCGATGGAGGCGTGCGGGCTGCGCGAAGCGGCGGCCGAGCTGTTCGCCACGGTGCACCGGCTGCGCCACGAGGACGGCTCGTACTGGACGGGCTGGCAGTTCGCCAACGGCGAGCATTTCCCGGCGGAGCGCAGCAGCTGGACCGCCGCCGCCGTGGTCCTCGCCGCCGACGCGCTGACGGGCCTCAGCCCGGGCGCCGCGCTGTTCCGGGACGCGTGGGCGCAGCTGGAGGTGGCGGGCGAAGCCACGGCCCGTTCGGTAAATCCTGATCGCGCTGCCTGCGGCTGTTACGGCGCGAACGGGGCGGGCGGCGCGGACGGGGCGCCTCAGCCGATGCCTTCGCCGGTCCGCTCCAGCACCCGCAGCGAGCCGGCGCGCCGCACCTCGGTGAACGCGCCGGACCGCAGCGCGCGCTGGTAGATCCGGTACGGCGCCTGCCCGCCGTCCGCGGGGTCGGCGAACACGTCATGGATCGCGAGCGCGCCGCCGCGGGTCACCCAGGGTGCCCAGCCCTCGTAGTCCTGCCGGGCGGCGGCCTCGGTGTGCCCGCCGTCGATGAAGAGCATGCCGAGCGGGGTCCGCCACAGCCTCGCCACGTCGGCGGACCGGCCGACGACCGCGACCACGTCATCCTCCACCCCGGCGGCGGCCAGCGCGGCCCGCAGCCGGGGCAGCGTGTCGATGCGGCCGGTCACCGGGTCCACCAGCCCCGGGTCGTGGTACTCCCAGCCGGGCTGATGCTCTTCGGACCCGCGGTGGTGGTCGACGGTGACCACGAGCTGACCAGCGGCGCGGGCACCGGCGGCCAGGTAGATCGCCGACTTGCCGCAGTAGCTGCCGATCTCCAGCACCGGCCCGAGGCGCCCGTACGCCGCGGCGGTCTCGCACAGGGCCAGGCCCTCGGCGGCCGGCATGAACCCCTCGGCGGCCTCGGCGGCCCGGATCAGCCCGGCGTCAACTCCGTCCACCCAGGCACCTTAGCGCCGGGCGAGCCTGGCTGGACGGCCCGGCCGGCCGGTGTTCAGATCATGTGCGGAGGCTGTACCTCGGCGGCGGGAGCCGGGCCGCCCTGCGCCAGGGCCGCCTGCAGCGCGGTCAGCGCCGCCTCGACCGCCACCCTCGCCGTCACCGCGCTGGTGTGGGCGCGGTCGAGTTCCCCGAGAGCGATGCAGTCGAACGCCACCCGGGCGTCATGCTCCGCCGCCTGCAGTTCACGCGCCGCCTCCTGGAGAGCCGGCGTGCTGCCGTCGATCTCCGGAATACCGCCTTCGGCCTCTGGGCCGCTCATGGATCCCTCCCGGTCTGCCGGTCCCTTTCTGGAGGCACCCAACCTACCCGGCTGAGCTGCCGTCATGTCAGCAGGCGCGCCCTGGTTCCGCTCACGGGGCAAAGGGCCCGTCGCCTGCCGTGACCGGGCCGTGGCGCGACGCCGGATCCAGCGGCCGTACCGCGCCGCGACGGTGGGCGGACTGGCGCCAGGGGCCGCTGACGTGGGAACGTGGTAGGGAAGGCGCCCAGCGGGTACGGGTCTGGCTGCCCGATCTGTGTGGAGGCCTCATGGGGCGAGACGTTCAGGCGATCAAGATAAGCGGTGAGGACCGGCGCAGGTACCGCGAGAAGGTGCGGCGGTCGCTGGACGTGTTCGCGCGGATGCTTCGCGAACATCTTTTCGAGTCAAAACCGCGGGTGGGCCTGGAGATCGAGCTGAACCTCGTGGACGAGCAGGGGGCGCCGTCCATGCGCAACGCGGACGTGCTCAGCGCGATCGCCGATCCGGCCTGGGCGACCGAGCTCGGCCAGTTCAACATCGAGATCAACGTGCCGCCCCGGCAGCTCGCCGGAGACGCGGCGGCCGGCCTGGAGCGGGAGGTCCGCGACAGCCTCAACACCGCGGACGCCAAGGCGAGAACCACGGGCAGCCGCCTGGTCATGATCGGCATCCTGCCGACGCTGCGGGAACACCACACCCACGAGGGGACGCTGTCGGCCAACGCACGGTACCGGCTGATCAACGAGCAGATCTTCGCCGCCCGCGGTGAGGACATGCAGATCGCGATCGACGGAACCGAGCGGCTCCTCACCCACGCGGACAGCATCACCCCCGAGGCGGCCTGCACGAGCGTGCAGCTTCACGTCCAGGTAAGCCCGGACGACTTCGCGAAGTACTGGAACGCCGCCCAGGCGATCGCGGGCGCGCAGACCGCGGTGGCGGCCAATTCCCCTTACCTGTTCGGCAGAAAGCTCTGGCAGGAGACCCGGATCACGCTGTTCGAGCAGGCCACCGACACGCGTCCGGACGAGCTGAAGCAGCAGGGCGTGCGGCCCCGTGTGTGGTTCGGCGAGCGCTGGATCACGTCCGTGTTCGACCTCTTCGAGGAGAACATCCGCTACTTCCCGGCGCTGCTGCCGATCTGTGAGGACGAGGACCCGCTCGCCGTGCTCGGCCGCGGAGAAGCCCCGCAACTGGCCGAGATGAGCCTGCACAACGGGACGATCTACCGCTGGAACCGTCCCGTCTACGCCGTGGTCGACGGCATCCCGCATCTGCGGGTGGAGAACAGGGTCCTGCCTGCCGGGCCGACGATCGCCGACCTCATGGCGAACGCGGCCTTCTACTACGGCGTGGTGCGGGTCCTCGCCGAGGCGCAGCGCCCCATCTGGACGCAGATGTCGTTCACCGCGGCCGCGGAGAACCTGTACGAGGCGGCGCGCTACGGCCTGGACGC
>JAFAZE010000166.1 GCA_019239975.1 Streptosporangiaceae bacterium | reverse complement strand
CCGCGCCCGGCGTGGTGATCACCCCGCCGGTCGGCATCCAGTGGCAAAAGGGCACCAAGTACCCGCTGGAGGCCAAGGTCGTCGACAACACCCTGCAGCCACACGCGGCCATCACCGGCGACCTGCTGCCAACCAACAAGTGACCGGATGACTGCACTGCTTGAACTCGACGGCGTGACGAAACGGTTCGGCCGGGTCGTCATCGCCGAGAACCTGTCGTTCTCGGTCGGCGCCGGGGACACGGTCGGGATCGTGGGGCCGAACGGCGCCGGCAAGACCAGCCTGTTCGGCCTCATCTCCGGCGACCTGGCCCCGGGCGCCGGGGAGATCCGCTTCAGCGGGCGGACGGTCACCAGGCTGGACGCGGCCTCCCGGTGCAGGCTCGGCATCGGCCGGACCTACCAGGTACCGCGGCCGTTCGCTGACATGACGGTGTTCGAGAACGTGCTGGTCGCCGCGCAGCAGGGCGGCGGGCTGCGGCGGCGCGCCAGCTACGCGGCCGCCGCCGAGGCGCTGGAGCGCACCGGGCTGGGCGGCGAGGCGAACGTGGCCGCGGCCCGGCTCGGCCTGCTCCAGCGCAAGCGCCTGGAGATCGCCCGCGCCGTCGCGACGCGGCCGGCGCTGCTGCTGCTCGACGAGGTGGCGGGCGGGCTCACCGACCCGGAGGTCACGGTGCTCGTCGAGATCGTCCGCGGCATCAACGCCGAGGGCACCGCCGTCATCTGGATCGAGCACGTCGTCCGCGCCCTCACCGCCCTGGTGACCCGGCTGATCTGCCTGTCAGGCGGCCAGTTCGTCGGCGACGGCGACCCGGCCGGGGTGCTGGCCAACCCGAAGGTGCGCGAGGTCTACCTGGGCAGCGAGGTCACCGCGTCGGTCGTCGAGGCGGCGCTGGAACAGGAGCCAAGCGGCCAGCCGGGCCGGGAACCGGACCCGGAACGGAGCACCTCGTGAGCAACGCCACGCGTCCGGAGAACGGGACGGCGGTGCTCGAGGTCCGCGACCTCACCGTGCACCACGGCCAGCTCCGCGCGCTCAGCAACGTGTCGTTCCGTGTCTACCCGGGCGAGGTGTACGCGATCATCGGGGCGAACGGCGCGGGCAAGTCCACGCTGCTGCGCACGATCGCGGGCCTGCACCACCCGGCCGCCGGGGCGATCCTCTACGACGGCGAGGACGTCACCGGCCTGCGCCCGGAACGGCGGGCCACCGCGGGCATCGCCATGGTCCCGGAGGGGCGGCGTCTCTTCCCGTCGCTGACGCTGGAGGAGAACCTGAAGGTCGGGGCGACCTTCGCCCGTGAGGGCCCGTGGACCATCGAGCGCGTGTACGAGCTGTTCACCTGGATGAAGGACCGCCGCAACCAGCGGGCCGCGCAGATGTCCGGCGGCGAGCAGCAGGCGACCGCGATCGGCCGGGCGCTGGTGGCGAATCCCCGCGTGCTGCTGCTCGACGAGCTGTCGCTCGGCCTGGCGCCGGTCGTCGTCCAGCGCATCTACGGGATGCTGCCGCAGATCCTGGAGTCCGGCGTGACCGTCCTGCTCGTCGAGCAGGACGTGACCCAGGCGCTCCGGGTCGCGACCCACCTGCAGTGCCTCCTCGAGGGCCGTACAACGCTGGAGGGGCGGCCGTCCGATGTCACCGCCGAGCAGGTCGAGGCCGCCTACTTCGGCATGGCCGGGGCGGCGGCCGGGCAGGGCGGGCACCCCGGGCACCCCGGGCAGCCCGGGCACCCCGGCGAGGGGAGCGAACCGTAATGGCATGGGTCAACGCGATCATTCAGGGCATCCTGACCGGCGGTCTCTACGCGCTGTTCGCCTGCGGGCTGTCGCTGATGTTCGGCGTCATGAAGGTCGTCAACCTGGCGCACGGCGACCTCGCGGTGGTGGCCGGCTACATCGGCGTCGGCATCATCGCCTCCACCCACATGCCGTTCCTGTGGTCCGTCCCCGTGGTGGTGGTCATCATGGCGGCGCTCGGCTACGCGCTGCAGCGGACGATGCTCCAGACGGCGCTCAGCCGCGGCGAGCTCACCACGCTGATCGTGACGTTCGGCCTGTCGATCGTGATCGAGAACGGGCTGCTGCAGTTCTTCACGGCCAACACCCGTGGCATCGGCGTGGGATCCTCGCTGGTCAGCAGCTCGTTCAAGATCGGCTCGCAGATCCAGATCGGCTGGCTGCTCGTGGTCGTCTTCGCGCTCGCCCTGGTCGTGCTGCTCAGCCTGCAGTACTTCCTGTCCGCCTCCAAGTACGGGCGCCTGATACGCGCGGTCGCCGACGACAGGGAAGCGGCCCAGCTTTCCGGCGCCGACTACCGGCACGTGTTCGGGATCGCGGCGGCGGTGGCCTTCGGCACCGTCGCGCTGGCCGGCGTGGCCTACGGCATGACCACCGTCATCCAGCCGACGACCGGCACCGACACGATCCTGCTGTTCGCGTTCGCCGCGGTGGTGATCGGCGGGCTCGGGTCGCTGTGGGGCACCCTGCTGGGCGGCATCGTGCTCGGCGTGGCCCAGCAGATCGGCGCGCAGATCAACATCTCCTACGAGGTGCTGGCGGGATACGTTGTCTTCCTCGCCGTCCTGGTGCTCCGGCCACAGGGCCTTACCGCGCGGAGGTCGCAGTCATGAGCGCCGTCGCGGAAACCACCGCTCGTTCGGCTGAAAAATACCGGGTAACCCGGTCGCGGAGAAACGTCGCCTGGACGGGGCTCGGCGCGCTGGCGGTCGTCGTGGTGCTCGCGCTGTTCCCGTACATCGTGTACTCCGGCACCACCGCGATCATGGTCCAGGGGCTCATCGTGCTGACGCTGGCGAGCATGTGGAACCTGCTCGCCGGGTACGCCGGCCTGGTGTCGGTGGGCCAGCAGGCGTTCCTGGGGCTCGGCGCCTACTTCGTGCTGATCCCCGCGATGCACGGGCTGTCGCCGTTCACCGCGCTGCCCATCGCGGCGATCGGGGCGGGCGTCGCCGCCGTGCCGCTGTGGTGGCTCATCTCCAGGCTGCGCAGCGGGTACTTCGCGATCGCCACCTGGGTTCTCGCGTCGACCATCATGCTGTTCATCGAGCGGTTCCCCTCGATCGGCGGCGGCACGGGGATGCCGCTGCCCGGCTTCTCCGGGTTCGACCCGGTGCTGCTCGCCGCCGACACGTACTGGGCGGCGCTCGCCGTGGCCGTGCTGGCGATGGCAGCGGTGTACCTGCTGCTCCGCAGCAGGCTCGGCCTGGTGCTGACCGCCATCCGCGACGACGAGATCGCCGCGCGGAGCTCGGGCGCGCGGGTCGGGCTGGCGCGGATGCTGGTCTTCGTCGTGGCCGCGGTCGGGTGCGGCGCCGCCGGAGGCATCCTGGCCATCGACCAGCTCCAGGTGCAGCCCGGTGGCGCCGGCGGCGTGTTCAGCGTGCAGTGGACCGCGGAGATGGCGTTCGCGGTGATCATCGGCGGGCTCGGCACGATCGAGGGGCCCATCCTCGGCACGATCGTGTACATGGTCCTTCAGCAGACGCTGCAGTCCTACAACGCCTGGTACCTGATCATCCTGGGGCTGGTGGCGATCGCCGTGGCGCTGTTCGCGCGGCGCGGCCTGTGGGGGCTGATCGACGAGCGCCTGCACGTGCGCCTGTTCCCCGTCGGGTACTACCTGTGGGCGCCCGGCGAGACGCGGCGGCGCAACGGCCGCGGCTCACCCGCGGGCCCGGTGGGGCCCGGAGGCGAGCGGGGAAACAAACCCGTGAGCCGAAGGGCGCGGCGCCGTCTGGACTGAGGAGCGACGGAGCGAGGAACAAGCGACGAGCGACGAGGGAAGACGGCGGCTCGAAAGCGCCCGGAGGCGAGCGGGGGAAACGCTGCGCGAGAATGATGAGGTGCTTCTCGCTGAACTGGCCGGGGTGTCGCAGGCAGTCGCCGCGACGAGCGCGCGGCTCGCCAAGATCGGCGCCCTCGCCGCAGCGCTGCGCGAGGCCGGCCCGGACGAGGTACCCATCGCGGTCGCCTACCTGTCCGGCGAGCTGCCGCAGCGGCAGATCGGCGTCGGCTGGGCCGCACTGCGCGAGCCGCCCGCCCCGGCGGCGGCGCCGTCGCTGACGCTCAGCGACGTCGACGACGCCTTCTCCCGGATCGGCGCGCTGTCCGGCAAGGGATCGGCGGCGGAGCGCAGGCGGCTGATCGGTGACCTGCTGGCCGCCGCGACCGCGGGCGAGCAGGAGTTCGTGTTCCGCCTGCTGTCCGGTGAGCTCAGGCAGGGAGCGCTGGACGGCGTGATGGCCGAGGCGGTCGCGCGGGCGGCTTCGGTGCCCGCCGCGGAGGTCCGCCGCGCGGTGATGCTCAGCGGCTCGCTGGGAGCGGTGGCCGCGGCCGCGCTGGCGGGCGGCACCGGCGCGCTGCGGGCCTTCGGCCTGCGGGTGGGCCGTCCGGTGCGGCCCATGCTCGCCGCCAGCGCCACGTCGATCGACGAGGCGCTCGGCAAGATCGGCGGCCGGGCCGCCGTCGAGTGGAAGCTCGACGGCATCCGCATCCAGGCGCACCTCGCCGAGGGCGGCGTACGCCTGTTCACGCGCACGCTGGACGACATCACCGGCAGGCTCCCCGAGGTCGTGACGGCGCTCGCGAAGCTGCCGGTTCGCAGCGCTGTGCTCGACGGTGAGCTGATCGCGCTTCGCGAGGACGGCACGCCGCTTCCGTTCCAGGACACCTCGGCCAGGGCCGCCAGCCAAGCGGGCGGCGGCGCGGACGCGGCGCCGGCGGTGGCGCTGTCGATCTTCCTGTTCGACGTGCTGCACCTCGACGGCGCGGACCTGATCGACCTGCCCGACTCGCGCCGGCACGCCGAGCTGGCCCTCGCGGTACCCGAGGACATGCTCATGCCGCGGCTGGTCACGGACTCGGCCGAGGAGGCGGCGGCGTTCTTCGGCGACGCGGTGTCCCGCGGCCACGAGGGCGTCGTGGTGAAGTCCCTCGACACCCCGTACGCGGCCGGCCGCCGGGGCTCCGGCTGGATCAAGGTGAAGCCGCGGCACACGCTGGACCTGGTGGTGCTCGCGGTGGAGTGGGGCCACGGGCGGCGCCGGGGATGGCTGTCCAACCTCCACCTCGGCGCGCGCGACCCGGCGGACGGCGGGTTCGTCATGCTGGGCAAGACGTTCAAGGGGCTGACCGACGAGCTGCTGGCGTGGCAGACCGAGCGGCTGCTCGCGCTGGAGGACCACCGTGACGACTGGACGGTCTGGGTCCGGCCGGAACTCGTCGTGGAGATCGCCTTCGACGGCGTGCAGCGCAGCCCTCGCTACCCGGGCGGCCTGGCGCTGCGTTTCGCCAGGGTCCTGCGGTACCGCGAGGACAAGCCGGCCGCCGAGGCCGACACCGTCGACACCGTCCGCGCCCTCGCCCCGGCCTGAGCCGGGATGGCTTCGGGCGGGCGAGCGCTACTTCTTCTTGCGGCGCTTGGGCTTGCCGCCGCCCTGGCGGAACGCGGCCGGGACGTTGCCCGGCCCCTGTGACCCGCCGGGGAGGGCGCCGCCGGGCAGCGCACCCGGAAGGGGAGGCAGGCCCTGACCGCCCTTGAACCCCGCGAGCGCGTCGGCCGCCGAGCCGGGGAACCCGCCGGCGGCCGCGTCGCGCAGCAGGTCGGCCATGTCTTCGGCGGACGGGGCCTGGGGGGCGCCCGTATCCCGTGCGGCGCCGTTCGCGCCGCCGGAGGCGGCGGCAGCCGCCCGCCGCGGGTCGCCGCCCGGGCGCTTTTTCTTCGGCTTCTTGCCGCGCGCGGCCTTGGCCACGGCCCGCCGGCCGCCCAGGGCCGCCATGCCGGGCATCCCCGGCATGCCGCCGCCGAACAGGGCGCGCATCTGCTTCTGGCCCTCGAAGAAGTTCGTGACGAGCTGGGAGACCTCGCCGACCGACACGCCCGAGCCGCCCGCGATCCGGGCGCGGCGCGACCCGTTGATGACCTTCGGGTTGCGGCGCTCTTCCGGCGTCATCGACCGGACGATGGCCTCGGCGCGGTCCAGGTCGCGGTCGGAGACCTGGGACAGCAGCTCCCTGTTCCTGCCCGCGCCGGGCAGCATGCCGAGCAGGTTCCCGATCGGCCCCAGCTTGCGCACCATGGAGAGCTGCTCGACGAAGTCCTCGAGGGTGAAGCCATCGCCGGACATCAGCCGGCCGGCCAGCGTCGCGGTCTGCTCGGCGTCGAACGCCTTCTCCGCCTGCTCGATCAGGCTGAGCACGTCGCCCATGTCGAGGATGCGGGAGGCCATCCGGTCCGGGTGAAACACGTCGAAATCGGACAGCTTCTCGCCGGTCGACGCGAACATCACCGGCTTGCCGGTGAGCGCGGCGATCGACAGCGCCGCGCCGCCGCGGGCGTCGCCGTCCAGCTTGGTCAGCACCACGCCGTCGTAGCCGACGCCGTCCAGGAACGCCTGGGCGGTGGCCACCGCGTCCTGGCCGATCATCGCGTCGACGACGAACAGCACCTCGTCGGGCTGGGTGGCGTCGCGGATCGCGGCGGCCTGCGCCATCATCTCCGCGTCGACGCCGAGGCGCCCGGCGGTGTCGATGATGACCATGTTGTGCTGGCGCCGGCGCGCCTCCTCGAGCGAGTCACGCGCGACCGCGACGGGATCGCCGGTCCCGTTGCCCGGCGAGGGCGCGTACACCGGCACCCCGGCGCGCGAGCCGAGCACCTGAAGCTGCTGCACCGCGTTGGGCCGCTGCAGGTCGGCGGCGACGAGCACGGGCGTGTTGCCCTGCTCCTTCAGCCACAGTCCCAGCTTGGCCGCCAGCGCCGTCTTGCCGGCGCCCTGCAGGCCCGCCAGCAGGATGACGGTGGGCGGGACCTTGGCGAACCGCAGCCGCCGCGCCTCGCCGCCGAGGATGCCGATCAGCTCCTCGTGCACGATCTTGATGACCTGCTGGGCCGGGTTGAGCGCGGCGGACACCTCCTCGCCGCCGGCCCGCTCCTTCACCCGCGCGATGAACTGCCTGACGACGGGCAGCGCGACATCCGCCTCCAGCAGGGCGATGCGGATCTCGCGGGCGGTGGCGTCGATGTCGGCTTGCGACAGCCGCCCCTTTCCGCGCAGCGAGGAGAAGACCTGGGTCAGCCGGTCCGATAGCGTCTCAAACACGCTCTCAAGGCTACCGGCCCGCGGGGGCTGAGGTTATTGAGCTGTCATTCCAAACGGGCGGTGGCATCTCCCCGGCCGGCCGGGTAACCGTCTGCAGTCGCTTGCCCGCAAGGGCTAAGCTCCATGGTGACCATCACGGGAGCCCTATGAGCGAGGCCAGCGGAAGCATCACGGTCACCGTTGAGATCATCGGCGATGACCCCGAAAGGCTCGACGAGCTCACCGGCGCGCTGCGCGAGGAGCTCGGCCTTCTGGACGCCGTGGCGGCGCGGCGCGCGCCCGGGCGGCCGCCGCCACCGGGCACCCGCGGCGGGATCGGGCTGTCGCTGCGGGACATCATCCTCAGCGGCGTGTTCTCCGCCGGGACGCTCGGCGCCGTCGTCAAGATCGCCACCGAGTGGATCAGGCGCTCCGGCGCCCGGCGGGTCGTCCTCGAGGAAGACGGGGACCGCCTCGAGCTCGGCGGCCAGTCCCGCGCGGAGCAGCGGGAGATCATCGAGCGGTGGATCGCGCGGCACGCCGCACCCCCGAGCGGCGAGAAGGACGCCTGACCGTCGTGGGCGGCCGTCACGCGCTGCTGGTCGCGACCGCGTCGTACCGTGACCCCGCGCTCAGCCAGCTGCGTACGCCCGGCACAGACGCCCGCCGCCTGGCGGAACTGCTGCGCGACCCGCTGATCGGCTACTTCGACTCCGTCGAGGTGCTCAGCGATCCGCGCAAGCAGGAGGTCGAGGCGGAGCTCGACAACCTGTCCGCCGACCGGGAGCGCGACGACCTGATCCTGGTGTACCTGGCCTGTCACGGGCTGAAAAACGAGCACGGCCGGCTCTATTTCGCCGTAGAGGACACGAAGCTGTCCAGACTGCCCTCGACCGCGGTCTCCGCGGCATCGGTCAACGAGATCATCGAGCACAGCCGCGCCGGGATGAAGGTCGCCATGCTGGACTGCTGTTTCGGCGGCGCGTTCGCCCGCGGTTTCGCGCCGCGTACGGCCGGCGAGGCCCAGCTCGGTAACCTGATCGTCCCGCACGGAACCTTCGTGATGACCGCCACCGGTGCGCTCGAGTACGCCTACGAGGACGGCGAGACGGTACCCGTGGGGCAGGAACAGGGCTCGTTCTTCACCAGGGCCGTGATCGAGGGGCTGACGACCGGCGACGCCGACCTCGACGGCGACGGAACGGTCTCGGCCGATGACCTGTTCCGGTACACCGAAAGGGAGGTCAAGGCCGCCACCGAGGGCAGGCAGGTGCCCAGGCGCTTCGATGTGAACGTCTCTGGCCTGGTTCCCGTCGCCAAGGTGCCGCCGCGGGCGGGCGCGTTCTCGCTGGGCACCGGCATACGGGCCGGCGAGGGCGCCTGCGGCCTGGGTGACCTGCTGCCCGCCGTGGCCGAGACACCCGGCCGCGGGCTGGCCGACCCGGGCTGGCCCGGCAACGGCCGGCTGACGGTCCCGCTGGGGCTCGCGCGGGAGCCCCGGCAGCGCGACGCCACCGCGTTCACCGTCGACCTGTCCCGCTGGGCGGGCAACCTCGCCGTCGCCGGGGTGCCCCAGTCGGGCAAGACAACCCTGCTCCGCGCGCTGGTGTGCGCGCTCGCCCTCACCCACACGCCCGCCGAGGTGCAGATCTACTGCCTGGACTTCGACGGCGACCTGATCGCGCTGAGCGGGCTCCCGCACGTCGGCGGCGTGGCCGGGGAACTGGACCCGGACCTGGCGGCCGGCATCGTCACGATGGCAGCCGACCTGGCCGCACGGCGGCGCGAGCAGTTCGCCTCCGGTGCGGTGGACTCGGTGCACCAGTACCGGGTGCGCCGCTCGCGCGGGGAGTTCGCGCACGATCCCTTCGGTGACGTCTTCGTCGTCATCGACGGGTGGCCAGACCTCCCCGCGGCCTTCCCCGACCTGGTGGAGCCGCTGATGCGGCTTGCCGGCAGCGGGCTCAGGTCGGGTGTTCACCTCGCGGTCTCCGCGCCGCGCTGGACCGACCTGCCCGACGAGATGCGGCGCTGCGTTCCGGTACGGATAGAGCTTCCGCTCAGCGACCCGCGGGAGTCCGAGTACGGCGCGGAGCTCACCGCCGCGATACCGGCCGGCGTGGCCGGCCAGGGGCTCGCCCGCGGCCCGGTGTTCCTGAACATCGCCCTGCCCAGGATCGACGGCTCCCGGTCCACCGACGACCTGGGCGCCGGCCTCGCCGACCTTGTGGCTCGCGTTGACACGGCATGGCACGACGCGCCCGCGCCCCGCGCCCAGCGCGCGGGGGTCCGCGCCGGCACCTCCCCTGGCCAGACCGAGGGCCAGGCCGAGGGCCGGCAGACCGGGCACGACGATGCGGCCCGCGCGCGAGCGGGGAGAGCGCGCCGCGACGCACGGCGGACGGCTGGCGCGGCGGCGCGAGGGGAGCCGCGCGGCGTGCTCGGGGTGCTGGGCATGCTCGGGATGACGGGCGACGCGGACCCGCTGCACGTGCCGACGGACACGCTGTGGACACCCAGCCGACCGCAAGACCGGCTGCGCGTCCCCATCGGCACCGGTCAGGACGGCGAGCCGGTGCTGCTGGACCTGAAACCGGCGAGCGCGGGCGGGGCCGGGCCACACGGCCTGCTGATCGGCGCCGCCGGATCGGGGAAATCGTGGCTGCTGCGCGACCTCGTGCTGGCACTGGCCCTGACCCATTCACCGGAGCAGCTCAACTTCGTCCTCGTGGACTGCCTCGCCGACGATCCGGTATGCGTGCTGCCCCACGTGTCATCCCGGGTGAGCACGGTGAGCGACGACCTGGCCGCCGAACGGCTCGCCAGCGCGCTCAACGGTGAGATGATCCGGCGCGAGGAGCTTCTCCGCGACATCCCTTACGACCTGGCACCCGCGCTCCCCGCCCTGGTCGTCATCATCAGCGAACCCGCCCGGCTGAGCGCACGGGCGAACCTCACGGACCTGCTGCGGCACGCGGCCAGGACCGGCGACCGCCTCGGAGTGCACCTGCTGCTCAGCGAGCGCCGGCTGAGCGAAGAGTGGTTTCCCATGCTCGGGGCCTACCTTTCCTTCCGCATCGCGCTGCGCACCGCTTCGGCCGCTGAGAGCCGGACACTCATCGGCGCGCCCGATGCCTACGAGCTGCCGCCGGTTCCCGGCACCGGTTTCCTGTGGACCCGCGACGGCGGACTTCCCGTCAGATTCCAGGTCGCCGAACCTCCCGTGCAGCCAGGTACGGGCGCCGCCGAGCACCCCCATTACTGGTACACCATCGTCAGCAAGCTCGCGGCGGCCGGACCGCGGGCGCTTCCGCTCCTGCTCCCTCCCCTGGATCAGTCCCCCACGCTCGATCAGCTGCCGATGCCGCCCGAAAAGCCTGAGGCCACGCAGCTGCAGGCCGTGATCGGAATCGCCGACGAGCCGCAGCAACGCAGCCAGCCGCCGCTCAGCGTCTACTTCGCCAGGGGCGGCAGCTACGCGAACGCGGCGATCGCCGGCGCGAAAGGCACCGGCAAGTCCACGCTCGCGGCCACAATCGTCTGCTCCCTGGCGCTCCAGTACTCCCCCGGCGAAGTGCAGTTCTTTCTGCTGTGGCCCGAAGCCGCGTCAGACCTGGCGCCGCTCGCCTCGCTGCCGCATGTCTGCGCAGCGGCAGGTGGCGCAGACCAGGACCGCGAGACCATACGCCGCGTGATCTCCGAATGCGCCCGGCTGACAGGCGAGCGCGAGCAGACGATGAACGGTCACGCCGAAGCCTCCCGGGAACGCCGGGCAAGCCGCGCCGGCACGGAGGATCCCTACGGTGACGTGTTCCTCGTCATCGACGATTACCCGTCGGTCCGGGAACGGGCCGGTGACCTGGGGACGGAGCTGGAGCGGATCATCCGCGACGGCCGGCCCTGCCGGGTGCACGTGGTGGTCACAGCCCGGCGCTGGAACGAAATACCGCTACCGGTGCTCGGCGCGGTGCGAAATTACCTCGAGCTGCGGCTCGACGAGGCGGCCCGATCCGAGGTCAGCGCGCTCGCCGCTCATGCCCTCCCGGCGAGGCCCGGGCACGGAATCATCGGCTTCGGCACGCATTTCCTCGGCGCGCTGCCAAGGGACGATGGTCTCGCCGACCCGGAGAGCATCAAGGAAGGGCTGTCTGCCCTGGTCAAGCGCTGTGCCGAACGCTGGCCCAACGTCACGGCCCCCAGGCTGAGGATGCTGCCGCGGCTGGTTCCGTACCGCTCGCTGCGGGCACCACGGGCGGGGACCATGCGCTTCCCTGTGGGCCTGGACGAGAACCAGAGGCCGGTGACTGTCGACTTCGATACCGACCCGCACCTGATGGTCTTCGGCGACGCCGGGTCGGGCAAGACGTCGTTCCTGCGGCTGCTCTCGCGGATTCTCACCGGTCAGGCGAAGCCCCTGAAGGAGGTCGACGCCTTCGGCGCACCGGACGAGCTGTCCAGAACACTGCTCGCCAGGCACAATATCGACGTATCCGTTGCCTCCCTGGCCCAGCACATCATGGGGCTCGAGTACTGGACCCCGGGCAGCAGAGCGCGCAGCGCCGACCAGATTTTCTGGCTCATCGACAACGACGCGGAACTCGAGCGGCAGGCGGCGGACGCGCTCAAGCGCCTCGCGGAGCTGATTCCGAAGTCGCGGGACATGGGCCTGCACGTGGTCATCGCGCGGCGGACCGCCGGTGCGGCGAAGGCTCTGTACGAACCCCTGCCCCGCCGGCTCACCGAGCTCGGCACGCCCGCCATCCTGCTGTCCGGCGACCCGCGCGAAGGGCCGCTGCTCGGCGTCCGGCCGGTCCCGCAGCCTCCCGGTCGCGCTCTGCTCGTGCGGCCGGGCAGCGACCCGGTGACGGTACAGCTGGCGTACGCCGCAACCGCTGATACCACCGCACGTTCGGAATAACATCAGGCGGGAGTCAGTGCGGCGAGAACTCCGGCTACGGTGCGGCGGCGGGTGCCGGGGTCGGTGAGCGGCCCGCCCGCGGCGTCGGTCACGTAGAAGACGTCGACCACCTCGGCGCCCAGCGTCTCCACCCGGGCGGCGCGCACGTTGAGGCCACAATCGCCGAGCGCGCGGCCCACCCGCCAGAGCAGGCCCGGCTCGTCGTGCGCGCGTACCTCCACCACCGTCGCGGTCTGCGAGGCGTCGTCCACCAGCGTGACCTTCGGCGGCGGCACCACGGCACCGGCGCGCCGGACGGCGCGGGCCCGGCGTTCCAGCCGGTCCTCGACGTCCAGCCTGCCCTCGAGCATCCGCAGCAGGTCCGCGGCCACCAGCTCGCCATCCGGCGGGTCGCCGTACTCCGGCGCCACGCTGAAGGTGGCCACCGCGGTGTCATCCACGGCGGTGGCGTTCGCGCTGCGCACCGCGAGCCGGTGGCTGGCCAGGACGCCCGCCGCCCGCCACAGCAGGCCGGGACGGTCTAGGGCAACGACGGTGACTTCGGAGCCCCGCACGGTCGCGGCGGGGCCGCCGTTGGCGGCGAGCGCGAGCTGGTCCTCGCGCAGCGGCACCGGGCCGGGCATCGGCTCGCCGTCCAGCACCGCCTCCACCCGGCGCACCAGGTCGGTGACCAGGCCGGCCTTCCAGTCGTTCCACGCGGCGGGCCCGGTCGCCAGCCCGTCGGCCGGCGCCAGCGCGTGCAGCAGCTCCAGCAGCGAGCGGCTGCCGACGGTGGCCGCGACCTGCCGGACGGTCACCGGATCGTCCAGGTCACGCCGGGTCGCCACGACGGGCAGCAGCAGGTGATGCCGGACCGCGGCCGCGATCAGCTCGGCGTCGGCGTCGCCGAGGCCGACGCGGCACGCCACGTCCCGCGCGACAACCTCGCCGGAGACGCTGTGGTCGCCCGGCCAGCCCTTGCCGATGTCGTGCAGCAGCGCGGCCAGCAGCAGCAGGTCGGGGCGCGCGACGTCGCGGGTCCGCGACGCGGCGTTCGCCGCGGTCTCCACCAGGTGCCGGTCCACCGTGAACCGGTGCAGCGGGTTGCGCTGCGGCCGGTTCCGCACCCGCTCCCAGTCCGGGATCAGCGCGGTCACCAGGCCTTCCTGGTCGAGCGCCTCCCACACGCCGATGGCGGCGGGACCAGCGCCAAGCAGCGTGAGCAGCGCGTCCCGCGCATCGTCAGGCCACGGCACGGGCAGCGGCGGGCAGTCCGCCAGCCGGGCCAGCGCCCGCGGCGCCAGCGGAATCCCGGCCTGGGCGGCCGCCGCGGCGGCGCGCAGCACCAGCACCGGATCCTTCTCCGGCGCGGCGGCCCGGGCGAGCACCACCTCGCCGTCCTGCTCCACCACGCCGTCCGCGAGCGGCCGGCGTTCCGGCCTGGCGCGCCGCATGCGCAGCCCGGGACCGCGAAGGCCCAGCGTGCGCGAACTCAGCGCGCGCGGGCCGCTGGCCCGTTCCGCCTGGCGGAACGCGTTGTCGACCGCGTAGGCCACCGTACGGCCCGCGCCCGCCAGGTTCCGCAGCAGGGCGTCGCCGTCGAGCAGCCCGAGCGACCTGGCCACCTCGTCCTGCTCCTCGAGCACCAGCCGGTCCAGGCGGCGGCCGGTCACCTCGTGCAGCACGTGCCGGGCGTCCAGGATCTGCTCGTAAGCGGCGCGGACCCTGGGCCCGGGCGAAGGGGCCACCCAGGCGGCCGCGATCGCCTGGATGGCGTGCACGTCCCGCTGGCCGCCGCGTGCTTCCTTCAGGTCCGGCTCGAGCAGGAACGCGAGCTCGCCGTGCAGCCGGGTCCGTTCGGAATGCAGCTCGTGCAGCTCACCCAGCCGGGTGCGGGCGGCGCCGCGCCAGTCCTCCAGCGCGCCCTCCCGCAGCCGGCCGGTCAGGTCCGGATCGCCCGCGACGTGCCGCGCGCTCAGCAGCCCGAGCGCGACCTTCAGGTCACCGCGGGCCACCCGCCTCGCCTGCGGGACCGTGCGCACCGCGTGGTCCAGCCGTGCGCCGGAATCCCATACCGGGTACCAGATCCGGTCCGCGACGCGCCCGATGTCATCGCGTCCCTCGTGCAGCAGCAGCACGTCCAGGTCGCTGCCGGGCAGCAGCTCTCTGCGCCCGTACCCGCCCACCGCGACGAGGGCCACGCCGGGCTCCGCCCCCAGCATCCCGGCGAGCCATCGGTCGGTTTCGGTAGCCCTCCGGGTACGGTCCGTTGCGAATGAGGTCATCACGCTCCACCAGGTCCCCCCGATCATCCGGCCTGGGTCAGATGGCGTCCGGGCCGCGTTCCCCCGTGCGGACCCGCACAACCGTTTCGACCGGCACCGACCAGACCTTGCCGTCACCGATCCGCCCCGTCTGGGCCGCCTTGACCACGACGCCGATCAGGTCATCCGCGTCCTCATCATCGCAGAGCACCTCGACGCGGACCTTCGGCACCAGATCCACCCGGTACTCGGCGCCGCGGTACACCTCCGTGTGCCCACGCTGCCTGCCATAGCCGCTCGCCTCGCTCACGGTCATGCCGTGCACGCCGTACGCCTGCAGCGCGGCCTTCACGTCATCCAGCTTGAAGGGCTTGATGACGGCGGTGATGAGCCTCATGTGACCATCCTTTCATTGCCCACCGCCGACGATTCCTTACGGGCGTTTCCGTCATCCGGTCCGAGTGTGTCGGCAGCGTGAAACAGAGGGCGATCATGTTACAGATACGTTTCGCCCGGCTGCGCGTCCGTGCGGGTCGCTGCCCGGCGCCCCGGCCCCCCCGCTAATGCCCCCGCGTTTCCGCTACGCCCCGGCTCCGAACAGCATGGTGGAACCCAGGGGGTCATATACGGCCCCACACTTCCACGACGCGCTATTGGCGGGCGACTTAGTGGAAACCAGGGGCCGCGGCGCGCGCCCGGCCGCACACGGAGGTGAACTGCGGGACGGATGAGCCGCGGGAACGTCTTGCTGGTGCCGATCGGTATGCCCCCCGGCAAAGGCCGGTTCGCCCAGAGCAGGCTACGGCGGTTAGCGCGGAGTGAGCCGCGATGTTTCGGCGAGTACCAGAGCAGGCTACGGCGGTTAGCGCGGAGTGAGCCGCAGTCGCGGCTCACATTCCGCGATCACGCGGCTCGCGGGGGCCGACGGCCCCCCGATCGCGTGATGCTACGGCGAGCACCGCAGCGGGCGGGGGTCCGGGGGTGTCCCCCGGATTAGCAGCGCAGCGGGCTACGGCGGTTAGCGCGGAGTGAGCCGCAGTCGCGGCTCACATTCCGCGATCACGCGTCCGCGAAGGGCCCTGGCCCTTCCGGTCGCGTGATGATACGGCGGTTGCCGGAGCGGGCGGGGGTCCGGGGGGTTTACCCCCCGGGATTAACCGAGCAGGGCGTCGACGAACGTGGCCGGGTCGAAGGGGGCCAGGTCGTCCGGGCCCTCGCCGAGGCCCACCAGCTTCACCGGGACGCCGAGCTCGCGCTGGACGGTGATGACGATGCCGCCCTTCGCGGTGCCGTCCAGCTTGGTCAGCACGATGCCGGTGACGTCGACCACCTCGGCGAACACGCGCGCCTGCCGGAGGCCGTTCTGCCCGGTCGTCGCGTCGAGCACGAGCAGCACCTCGTCGACGCCGGTGCGCTTCTCGATCACGCGCTTAACCTTGCCCAGCTCGTCCATCAGGCCGGTCTTGGTGTGCAGGCGCCCCGCGGTGTCGATGAGCACCACGTCGACCTCGGCCTCGATGCCCTTGCGCACCGCCTCGAAGGCGACGCTCGCCGGGTCCGCGCCCTCCTTGTCGGCGCGGACGGTTTCCGCGCCGACCCGCTCGCCCCAGGTCTGCAGCTGGTCGGCGGCCGCGGCACGGAACGTGTCCGCCGCGCCGAGCAGGACGGTCTCGCCGTCGCCGACCAGGGAACGGGCCAGCTTGCCGGCCGTCGTGGTCTTCCCGGTGCCGTTGACGCCCACCACCAGGACCACCGCGGGCATGCCGCCGTGCGGTCTTGTCCTCAGCTGCCGGTTACCGTCCTCGCCGATCTGGCTCAGCAGCTCGGCGCGCAGCATCGCACGGACCTCCGCTGGGGTGCGCGCGCCCTCCACCTTGACCTGGGTCCGCAGGTCCTCCACGATCTGCCGCGCCGTGGACACCCCCACATCGGCGGTGATCAGGACGTCCTCGATCTCCTCCCAGGTCTCGTCGTCCAGCCGGCCGGAGGACAGCAGGCCGAGCAGGACGGAACCCACGGAACTCTGCGACCGCGCGAGTCTGGCGCGCAGCCGCGTCATCCGCCCGGCCGACGGCGGCGGCTTTTCGGCAACGGCGGCCGGCGTCTCGAGTTCCCCCTCCGGCGGGGCCGGAGGGGCGGGAGGGGCTGCCGTACCGGCGCCTGCCGCTTCGTCGCCGCGCGTCAGGGTCCCGGTCGCGCCGCCGGCGCCGGACTGCTCCGCCCGGCCTCGCTCCAGGGTCCTGGTGCCGGCGCCCCGGCCCAGCCGCGGCCGGACGAGCAGCAGCCCGGCGCTGACCACGGCGAGGACAGCGATAACGACGATGAGGATGATGTATGCCATAACAGCCCACAGTCTCCCAGAACAGCAACAGCTTCGCAGCTCACGGCGCCTCTGCCCGGAGCCTGCCCAGACGCACGGCCGGCACACCTGACGCCGCGCTCGCGCATAGCTTACGCAGCCCGCTCACGCGGGCTCGCGTTCGCGGACGCGCTGGCTGATCACGGTGGACACGCCATCGCCGCGCATGGAGATCCCGTAGAGCGCGTCGGCGGCCTCCATCGTCCGCCGCTGATGCGTGATGACGATCAGCTGCGAGCTCTCGCGCAGCTCCTCGAAGACGCGCAGCAGCCGCTGCATGTTGGTGTCGTCCAGGGCGGCCTCGACCTCGTCGAGCACGTAGAACGGCGACGGCCGGGCCTTGAAGATCGCGAAAAGGTAGGCGATCGCGGTCAGCGACCGTTCGCCGCCGGACAGCAGCGACAGCCGCTTGACCTTCTTGCCCGGCGGGCGTGCCTCGATCTCAATGCCGGTCGCGAGCATGTCGTCCGGCTCGGTGAGCAGCAGACGGCCCTGCCCGCCGGGGAACAGCCGGCCGAAGAGGTGCTCGAACTCCCGCGCGGTGTCGGCGAACGCGGAGGTGAACACCTCCTGGACCCGGTCGTCGACCTCCTTGACGACAGTGAGCAGGTCGCGGCGGGTCTTGCGCAGGTCCTCCAGCTGCGTGGCGAGGAACGCGTGGCGTTCCTGCAGGGCCGCGTACTCCTCCAGGGCGAGCGGGTTCACCTTGCCGAGACGGGCGAGCTGGCGCTCGGCGCCCTCTGCGCGCCGCTCCTGTTCCGCCCGGTCGTAAGGGACCGTGGCCACGGGAGCGGCGGCGTCCGCGGCGGGGGGCGAGTCGCCGTTGGCGCGGGGCGCGCCGACGGCGGCCGGCTCGCCGGCCACCGTGTCACCGGTCCCCGTGTCACCGGCCACCGTGTCACCGGGGGCCTCGGGGTCGCGCGCCAGCACGGCGCCATCATCCTGCCCGGCCCGCGCGGCGTCCGTCACCGCGCGGAGGGCCTCGGCGAGCGTGCCGGGGACCGCCGCGCCGCTCGGCGCACCGGCGGCGCCCCGGGCGCCCGCTCCGTCAAGCGCCGCGGCATCATCGTGCCTGCCCGCACCGTCAAGCGCCGCGGCACCGTCAAGCGCGCCAGCACCGTCAAGCGTGGCGGCACCGTCGGCGGCCTGCCGGCCCCGCGCGGAACGGCGCCCGCGCCCGGTGCTCTGGACGTCTTCGGACGGCACCGGGACCGGTACGCCGGGGCCGTATTCGGCGACGAGCTGCGCGGGCTCCACCCCGAACTCCTCGACCGCATGCGCCTCGAGCTGCTCCAGCCGGAGCCGGTGCTCGGCTCGGGCGATTTCGGTGCCGTGCGCGGTGTTCACGACCTTGCCGAGCTCCGCGGCGAGCGAGGCCACCCGCGCCCGTACCGCCTTGAGCTGCGAGTTGCCGCCCGCGCTGGCCGCCTCGGCCGCTTCGCGGCGGGCCACGCCCGCGGCCAGCGACTGCTCCGCCGCGGCGACGGCGATGGCCGCCCCAGCCGCGACGGCGCGCGCCACCGCCGCCTGCGCCGCGCGCTGCCTGCGCCGCGCCAGGGCGCGCTCACGGGCCAGCCGCTCGGCCGCCGCGGCGGCGGTGAGCGAGTCGGCGCGGCCGCCGATAGCGCGCAGTCGTTCCTCCACCGTCCGGACCTCGAGCCGGGCCTCCATCTCGGCGTTTCGCGCCGCCGTGCAGCGCTGTACCATGGCCTCCCGGTCAGCGGCGGCCGCCCGGGCGGCGAGTTCCGGGTCGCGGGCCCGCAGCTCCTCGGCTTCGGCCTCGGCAAGCTCGCGCTTGAGCTGGGCGAGCTTCATGAGGTCCTTCTCGGCCGCACGCCTGGCCGCGCCGATCGCGGCGTCCAGCCGGTCCGCCTCGTCCCGCGCGGCGCGGGCCGCGCCGCCCAGCCTGCCGAGCCGGCCCGAGATCTCCGCCGCGGCGGCGTCGGCCGCCTGCATGCGAGCCAGCGTCTCGTCCACCGCCCGGCGGGCGGCGTCCTCGGCCTCGGTGGCCGCGATGAGCAGCTGCCCGGCTTCCTCGCACCGCTGCTCGGCTTCGGCCAGCCGGGCGGCGGCCTCGTCGGCGGCCGCCCGCACGTCGAGCAGTGACTGCGGCCGCGCCGACCCGCCGTGCGCCCAGTGCGTCCCGAGCAGGTCGCCGTGCCGCGTCACGACGCGGAGCTCTGGGTTCTCCCGGACGATCAGGTGCGCCTGGTCGAGGTCCGCCGCGACGGCCACGCCGGCGAGAAGCTCGGCGGCCGCCCCGGCCACCTCGGCCGGTGCGCGAACCAGCTCCGCCGCCCAGTGCGCGCCGGGCGGCAGAGAAGGCAGGGACTCGCGCCCCCCGCCGCGCTGTCCCTGATGAGAGGGGCTCAGGTGGTCAAAAAGGCTGAGGGGCTCAGAGGGGCTGTCCGGCCTCGAAGGATTACCGGAATAAACGGCAGTTGTGGTTCCGGTGCCATCGGAAGCAGCGGGACGGGCTATGACGAGGGCGACGGTGCCGGCGTCGTCGCGGCGGAGGGCGGTGAGGACGGAGACGGCGGCATCCAGGCCCGCCACGGTGATCGCGTCGGCGGCGGCGCCGAGGGCGGCGGCTATCGCCGTTTCGGCTCCGTCGCTGACGGTGAGCCGCTCGGCGAACGAGCCGAGCACGCCGCCGAAGCTCGCCGGGTCGGCCAGCACCGTCGCCGACGCGTCGGCGCCCCGGCGGAGTGTCTCCAGCAGCGCGTCGGTGCGCGCCCGGAGCGCCGCTACCTCGCTGTTGACCTGGCGTTCGGTTGTGCGCAGCGCCGCGACCCGTTCGGTGTACTGATTGAGGGCCGCGGCGGCCTGCTCGTGCGCGGCTGCCAGCCCCGTGCGGTCCTCGTCGCGGCCGTCGGCGAGGTCCTGTACCTCGCTGTATTCCTGGCGGGCCAGCTCCGCGCGGTCGCGCGCCTGCTCCGCGGCCGTGGTCAGGCGGCCGATCTCTTCCTGCGTCGCGGCGCCGCGGCTGGCGGCCGCGTCCGCCTGCCCGCGTAGCCGGGCGAGCCGCTCCGCCCGTCCGGCGGCGGCCCGGGCGTCGTCGGCCAGCCTGCGCTCGGTCTCCGCCAGCTCGGCCTCGGCCGCGGACCGCTCCTCGACGGCGGCCGTGAGCACCTCGCGCCCGGCGGCCAGCCGCTCGGTCAGGGCGGCCTCCTCGTCGCGCAGCTCGGCGGCCTGGCGGTCGAGCTCGCCGGGGTCCCGGCCGGGACGCTCGGGCTCCGGTTCCTGCGAAAGGTGGCTGGCGCGCTCGGCGGCGAGGCCGGCCACGCCGCGCATCCGCTCGGTCAGCGAGGACAGGGCGAACCAGGTCTGCTGCGCGCGGGCGAGCCCGGCGCTCTGCTCCTGGGCCGCGATTTCGAGGGCCTCCTCTTGCTGGCGGGCCGCCGCGAGGTCGGCCTCGAGCGCGGCGCGGCGCGCGCGTATCGCCGCCTCGTCCGCCTCCTCGCGTTCCAGCCGGGCGCGCAGCGTGACGTAGTCGTCGGCGAGCAGCCGCAGCCTGGCATCGCGCAACTCGGCCTGAATGATGGCCGCCTTGCGCGCCATCTCGGCCTGCCGGCCCAGCGGCTTGAGCCTGCGGTTCAGCTCGGCGGTGAGATCGACGAGCCTGGTGAGGTTGGCCTGCATCGCCTCGAGCTTGCGCAGCGCCTTCTCCTTGCGCTTGCGGTGCTTGAGCACGCCGGCCGCCTCCTCGATCAGCGCGCGCCGCGCCTCCGGCCCCGAGTGCAGGATGTCGTCGAGCTGCCCCTGCCCGACGATCACGTGCATCTCGCGGCCCATTCCCGAGTCGGACAGCAGTTCCTGAACGTCGAGCAGGCGGCAGTGGTCGCCGTTGATGGAGTACTCGCTCTGGCCCGAGCGGAACATCAGGCGGCTGATCGTGACCTCGGCGTACTCGATGGGCAGGACGCCGTCGCTGTTGTCGATCGTCAGCGTGACCTCGGCCCTGCCGAGCGGCGGTCGTGACGTCGTGCCCGCAAAGACGACGTCCTCCATCTTGCCGCCGCGCAGCGACTTGGCCCCCTGCTCGCCCATCACCCAGGACAGCGCGTCGACGACGTTGGACTTGCCCGAGCCGTTCGGGCCGACCACGCAGGTGATGCCCGGCTCGAGGCGAAGCGACGTGGCGGACGCGAACGACTTGAAGCCGCGCAGAGTGAGGCTCTTCAGGTACACCTGGTTCGCCCCTCCTCCGCCGCCGGCCGTTCGCCGCCGCCTGCCGTGGTCGCCGGGGACCGGCGCGTCCCCGGAACGCGCTGGATCGCCCGCCTCCCGCACCTTACCGCGAGTCGCCGACGGTCATCGCCGACCGGAATTTCCCCTGAACAACAAGAGATCACTCAGGACCAACAGGGTAAACACGGCAACATGGGCCGCGGCGGCCATTTACGGCAAAGTGAACGGCGAACAACGAAGAGGGACGCCGTGGGGCGTCCCTGATTCGTTCTGTCGTTGTTGCCGTGTCGGCCAGCGCTCGTCAGGTGAGCGCGGGCTCCCGGTCCAGCACGAGCACGTCGTCCTCGTGGCCGACCTCCGCAGCAAGCGCGTCGTTCTGCTCCTGGAGCCGCATAAGCTCGGCTTCCAGGTCACGTACTCGCTGCTGGAGACGGCGCATCTCGGAGACCATGCGGGGATCGGGACCGCCGACGTGGCCGAATAGAGCCTTCGCCATGGTATAAGGTCCTCCACACTGAGTGACCAGAGTGGGCACACACGCAATACGCACGCCGCAGCGCGCAATCAACAGTTACCAGGGTCCCACCCTCAGGTTTTCCGGTCAAGTTGAGAGCCGCTCGGCACCCTTAATGTCCCTTATCTTACCAGATATACCTCTGCGCCCGGGACATCTCAGCCCCCTCCGGCGGGATTTTTTGGGCCGCCCGCGCGCCCGGGCGTGTCGCGTTCCGCGCGCATGTTCTCACGTATCGCACCGCCTACCCTCCGGACACCGCGCCGGGCGCGGGGAGGGGGTCGCCGTGCCACGCGATCCTGGACACTCCGCCGGTAGTTCGCCATCCTGCCAGCCGACCGTCATGATCGTGGACCGCAATGCCGCCTATGACCCGCACAACGGCGCTACTGACCCGCAACGGCGCTACTGACCCGCACAACGGCGCTACGTGCCGCCATCCGGCAGCGGCACCCGCGGGCCGCCAGCGGCCCGGCGCCACCCCACCACGTCAGCAATACCAGCCTCGATAACAACACCGGCCCCGCCGACAGCGGTCATTGCTGGGCACATCGGCCACATCAGCACCACGGCTTATGATTGCGGAAAGTAAGGTGTCGTATATGACCCCTAAATTCCATGATCATGGCGGCTGCCCGTTTTGTTCCGGTTGCAAATCGGGGTCCCAGCTCAGCGGGCGGCGAAGCCGTGGTAGCCGCCCTGGGGGCGCGCCCAGCGGTCGGTGACCCGCGCGACCCGGCCTGGGGTGCCGCCGCCGCGGAGCAGGGCCAGCAGATCCCGGCAGGCCTGCTCGTCGCCTTCGGCGATCACCTCGACGCGGCCGTCGTCCAGGTTGGTCGCGATGCCCGAGAGACCGAGTTCCTCCGCCCGCTGGCCGACCCACCAGCGAAAACCGACACCCTGCACACGGCCGTCGACCCAGGCGGTGAGGCGCGCTTGCACCGGCCTCACCGGTGCGCCCGGCGCGGCCGCGGCTGGCAGTGCGGGCAGGAGTACGCCGAGCGGTTCATGAACGGGTCGCGCCTGATGGGCGTGCCGCACCTGGGGCACGGCTGGCCCTCCCGCCCGTAGACAGCCAGCGAGCGGTCGAAAAAGCCGCTTTCCCCGTTCACGTTCACGTACAGGCTGTCGAAAGACGTCCCGCCGGCGCCCAGGGCGTCGCAGAGGACGTCGTGGACCGCGGTCAGCACCCGCGTGACCTCACCGCGCCTGAGTGTCTCCGTCGGGCGCGCCCAGTGCAGCTTCGCGCGCCACAGCGCCTCATCCGCGTAAATGTTGCCGACGCCGCTGATCAGGGACTGGTCGAGCAGGGCTCGCTTGATCCCGGTGTGGCGGCGCACCAGCCGGCCGGCGAACGCCTTCGCGTCGAAGGCGGGCTCGAGGGGGTCGGGCGCGATGTGCGCGATCGGCGCGGGCAGCAGGACGGACACCGGCGTGCCCGGTGCGGTCATCACGTCGGGCGGCGGCACGGCATCCGGCACGGGTGCGACGCCCGTCATCGTCACCAGGCCTGCCGCGCTCGGGGGGACGACCACGCTCGGGGGGGCAGCCACGCTCGGGGGGACGACCACGCTCGGGGGGGCGGCCACGCCCGGGGAGGCGGCCACGCTCGGCGCGGGGGTCGCCTCGGACGCAGGGGGCGCCTCGGACGCGGGGGTCGCCCCGGGAGCGGGGAGCGCCCCGGGAGAGGGGGCCGCCTCAGACGCGAGGGGCGCCCCGGGAGCGAACGGCACCAGGGTCATGTGGCCGAACGTCCGCTGGTCGGTAAACCGGAGGTCGGGGCCGCCGTCGGTGAACGTGAAACGGATCCGGACATGCGGGGACAGCGGCCGGTCCGGCGGGCCCACCAGCAGCTGGCCGCTCATGCCGAGGTGCGCGAGCAGCGCCTCGCCGTCGTCCGTCGTCAGCCAGAGGTACTTTCCCCTGCGCTCGGCGCTGGTGAACAGGCGGCCGGTCACCGCGGCCGCGAAGCCGGCCGGGCCTCCTGGGTCACGCCTCACCGCCCGCGGGTGCAGCACCTCGGCCGTCTCGACCCTGCGGCCGACGACATGGCGTTCCAGCCCCCTGCGGACAGTCTCGACCTCTGGCAGTTCCGGCACGGTTATCCGGCCCGCCTAGCGTCCCCGCGAGGGGTCCTGCGGAGTCGCCGGCCTCGGCACCGCGCGGCTGGCGCGGTCCTCCGGCCGCTGGGGCTGGTCCCCCGCGGCTGCGCTCTGGTCGTCAGCGACGGCGGTCTCCGCGTTGATCGCGCGCCACGCCGCCTGGGCCGCCTCCTGCTCGGCGGCCTTCTTCGAGCGCCCCTCGCCCGAGCCGAGGATCTTACCCGCGACCTTCACCACGGCGCGGAAGGACTTCTGGTGATCCGGGCCGCTCTCCTCGACCTGGTACTCCGGCACGCCGAGCATCTCGACGGCGGTGAGCTCCTGCAGCGAGGTCTTCCAGTCCAGGCCGGCGCCCAGGCTGGCGGAGCGCTTGATGACCGGGTCGAAAAGCCGGTGCACCAGCTCGCTCGCCTCAACGAGGCCGCGGTCCATGTAGATCGCGCCGATCACGGCCTCAAGCGTGTCGGCGAGGATCGACGGCTTGTCCCTGCCGCCCGTCCCCTCCTCGCCGCGGCCGAGCCGGATATAGGCGCCCAGATTCAGCTCGCGCGCCACCCCGGCGAGCGCACCCATCTGGACCACGGCCGCGCGGAGCTTCGCGAGCTGGCCCTCGAGGAGGTTCGGGTAGCCGCGGAACAGCGTGTCCGTCACCACGAGCCCGAGCACCGAGTCACCGAGGAACTCCAGCCGCTCGTTCGTGGGCAGGCCGCCGTTCTCGTACGCATAGGACCGGTGCGTCAGCGCACGCTCCAGCGACTCGGCGCTGATCTGCACGCCGAGAGCAGCCGGAAGCTCGGAGGGGTCCCGCGCGATGGTTACCTCCCCGTCGTAGCCTCGACCGCTGACGACGCTCACGGCGCTTCCTCCAAAAGCTCTGACGTCGGGTCCGCCGGAACGCTTCATTCCCGCATCGCGTCCACGGCACGCCCCCCATGTCTCAGGACGGCATGTCTCAGGACGGCGTGATGACCTGGCGGCGCCGGTAGGTTCCGCAGGTCGGGCACGCGACATGCGGCAGCTTTGGGCTGTGACACTGCGGGCAGCTCACCAGTGTGGGCACCGCCGTCTTCCACTGGGCCCGTCTCGATCGGGTGTTGCTGCGTGACATCCTGCGCTTGGGAACCGCCACCTCAGCCCTCCTGTCGCTCTGCTACGTCGGATACATCAAGTCCGCGAAGCGGGCCCCACCTGGGGTCCACCTCGCCGTCGTGCCCGTGGAGCGGACCCGCGTCCGCCAGCCGGGCGCCGCACTCGGCACACAGTCCCGGGCAGTCCTCGCGACACAGTGGCGACAGCGGAAGCGCCAGTACCACGGCGTCACGGAAAGCCGGTTCCAGGTCGAGCCGGTCACCGTCGAGGAACCGGTCCTCGTCGTCGCCCGGATCGTCCGGATCCGCCTGGTAACGGTACAGCTCCTGGAAGCTGACCTCCGCCGACGAAGTCAGCGAATCCAGGCACCGCGCGCACTCGCCCGCCAGCGGCGCGATCGCCGAGCCGGTGACCAGTACCCCCTCGGTCACCGCCTCAAAGCGCACTTCAAGCACAACCTCTGCGCCAGCAGGCACCCACACCAGCCCGGCACCGAGGCCGGAAGGCGCGGGCACCGTCCGGGTCTCATCGCGAAACGAGCCGGGCTGACGGCCGAGAGGCCGCGTGTCAAACACGAAATCCTGGGGGGAGGCTTCGTGGGTGACGTGTTTTCCGTATACGTTCGACATCAAAGTTTACCGTGTCGGGATGGTCTCAACCGACCGATTAGCCTACCGGCGGCTCGCGTTATTCCCAACTCGGCGGATCCGCGGGCACCGTGCGGAGAAAGGACCGCGAGCCCGGAGGCGAGCGGGGAAGACACGGTTACGTCTCCGCCAGGCGGGCGCGCAGCCGGGCGAGAACGGGCTCCGGCACCAGCCCGCTGACGTCCCCCCCATACCTGGCTATCTCCTTGACCAGGCTGGAGCTCAGGAACGAGTACAGCGGATTGGTGGTCATGAACAGCGTCTCGACCTTCGCCATCCGGTAGTTCATCTGCGCCATCTGCATCTCGTACTCGAAGTCGCTGACGGCCCGCAGGCCCTTGACCACCGCGGTGATGCCGTTGGCCGCGCAGAAGTCCACGAGAAGGCCGTGGAAACGCTCGATCCGCACGTTGCCGTAACCACGGGTCACCTCCCGGAGCATCTCGACGCGCTCGTCCACGGTGAACAGGCTGCGCTTGGTGATGTTGACGAGCACCGCGACGACGACCTCGTCGTAGAGCCCGGCGGCCCTGCCGACGATGTCGAGATGCCCGTTGGTCACGGGATCGAACGAACCGGGGCACACCACTCGATGCACGCGTATCACTCCTCGTTGATGCGATGCGCTACGCGACCGTACCAGAAGGTCGCCTCGCCGTACCGGCGCGCCTCACCCCGCTCGTACCCGGCCGGCCATTCCACCGGGCCGGACCTGGTGGCGCGCTCGACGATCACCAGGGCGCCCGGGGCCAGCCACCCTCCGGCCAGCAGCTGGCTCAGCATCCGCGTCACCGCCGCGTCCGCGAGTGCGTACGGCGGGTCCGCGAAGACGATGTCGTAGCGCTCGGCGGACGGGCGCGCCAGCACGCGCTCCACCCGGCCGGCCGCCACCCGCGCACCGGGCAGCCCGACGGCGGCGATGTTGGCCCTGATCACCTGGACCGCACGGGCGGCGGACTCGACCATCAGCACATCCGCCGCGCCGCGGGAGAGCGCCTCGAGCCCCAGCGCGCCGGATCCCGCGTACAGGTCGAGCACCCGGGTCCCGGCGAGGCCGCCGACGGCGGACGTCACGGTGGCGAACAGGGCTTCGCGCCCGCGATCGCTGGTCGGCCGGGTGGCCATGCCGCCGGGCACGGCCAGCCGGCGTCCGCCGGCCTCCCCCGCGATGACCCGAGTCATGCTCCAAGTGTGTCAGCTCTTGTCCAGGAACTCGGCGCGCCGCGGGCCGAGCAGCTCGTCGATCGCGACGGCGAGCGCCGGATGACCCAGCAGCGCCGGATCAGCCCCGACCACCGCGGTGGCCTCCTCTCTGGCCAGGGCGATCAGGTCCTCGTCGGCCAGCAGCCTGAGCAGCTTCAGGCTGGACTGGCGCCCCGCCTGCGCCGCGCCGAGCACGTCGCCCTCCCTGCGCTGCTCCAGGTCGAGCCGGGACAGCTTGAAGCCGTCGACGGTCGCGGCGACCGCGTCCAGCCGGTCCCGCGCCGGGCTGCCTTCCGGGCTGTCCGTCACCAGCAGGCACAGGCCAGGTGCGGAGCCGCGGCCAACCCTGCCGCGAAGCTGGTGAAGCTGGGAAACCCCGAACCGTTCGGCATCCATGACCACCATCACCGTGGCGTTGGGCACGTCCACGCCCACCTCGATGACGCTCGTCGCCACGAGCACGTCGATCTGCCCGGCGGAGAACGCCAGCATGATGCGGTCCTTGTCGTCCGGGTGCAGGCGGCCGTGCAGCACCTCCACCCGCATCCCGGACAGCGGGCCGGCCGCGAGCTCCGGCGCCACGTCGAGAACGGCGAGCGGCGGCCGCCGCGCGGCGCCGGCGGCCTCCGCGTCCAGCAGCCCGGCATCCAGCAGCCCGGCGTCCAGGGGACCGGCGTCCAGGGGCCCGGCATCGAGCTGGCCGCCGTCCTCCCCCGCGGCGCCGCCCCCCGCCTCACCGGCCGCCGCGTCGTCTTCGGCCGGCTCGTCGCCCCCGATGCGCGGGCAGACCACGTACGCCTGCCTGCCCGCCGAGACCTCCTCCCTGACCCGCTCCCAGGCCCGCTCCAGGTACCTGGGCCGGTCGGCGGCCGGCACCACGTGGGTCGCGATGACCGAGCGCCCGGACGGCAGCTCGGAGAGCGTCGAGACCTCCAGGTCACCGAACACGGTCATCGCCACCGTCCGCGGGATCGGCGTCGCCGTCATGACGAGCACGTGCGGCCGGGCTTCCGCGGCCTTCTCGCGCAGCGCGTCGCGCTGCTCGACGCCGAACCTGTGCTGCTCGTCGATGACCACCAGGCCGAGGTCCGCGAACTGAACCCGGTCTTCGAGCAGGGCATGGGTGCCGATGAGGATCCCGGCGTCCCCGGTGAACGCGTCGGCCAGGGCCGAGCGGCGGGCCGCCGCGCCTACCGAGCCGGTGAGCAGCGCCACCCGCGTCGCGTGCGGCGCCGCCCCGAGCTGCCCGGCCTCCGCGAGCGGGCCGAGCATCGCGGTGATGCTGCGGTAGTGCTGCTGCGCCAGCACCTCGGTGGGCGCGAGCAGCGCGGCCTGCCCGCCCGCGTCCACCACCTGCAGCATGGCCCTGACCGCCACCACGGTCTTGCCCGACCCGACCTCGCCCTGCAGGAGCCGGTTCATCGGGTAGGCGCAGGACAGGTCGGCGGCGATCGTCTCACCGACGGCCTGCTGCCCCTTGGTCAGCGTGAACGGCAGCCGCTTGTCGAACTCCGCCGCGATCCCGTCCGGCACAGGCGGCCGCGGCACCGCGGGCATCGCGGCGGCGGCCAGCCGCCGCTGGGCGAGGGCGGCCTGCATGATGAACGCCTCGTCCCATTTGAGGCGGTCCTTCGCCCGGTGGATGTCCGCCTGGTCCAGCGGCTTGTGGATGGCGTGGATGGCCTCGGCCCGCCCGCACAGCCCGTGCCGCTCGCGCAGCTCCGCCGGGAGCGGGTCCTCCCCCGCTTCCAGCGTGTCGAGCACGATCCTGATCGCCTTGGCGATCTGCCATGAGCTGATCTTCCGGCTCGCCGGGTACACCGGGATGAGCTCGGTCGCGTACTCGGCGGCGAGCTCGCCGGCGACGCCGTCGTCGGCTACATCCGGCAGCAGCTCGAAGTCGGGGTGGATGAACTGGCGCCTGCCGCGGAACGTTGACACCTCCCCCGCGAACAGGCCCAGCTGCCCCGGCCGCAGCACCTTCATCCAGTACCCGGGATTGTGGAAGAACGCGAGCACGACCTTGGCGGTGCCGTCGGTGACGATCGCCTCGATCCGGTCCGAGCGCCGGTTCCGCATCGGGATCTTGCTCACCGTCGCGACCCGGGCGAGCACGGTGACGTGATCGCCGTCGCGCAGCGAGGCGAGATCGGTCAGCTCACCGCGGGTGAAGTACCGGCGCGGGTAGTGCCGCAGCAGGTCGCCGGCCGAGTACAGGCCGAAGACGCCGGCGAGCACGGTGCTCGTCTTCTGCCCCAGCGGCCGGGCCAGCGATTCGCGCAGGGTGGTCACACAGCGCAGCATAAGAGCCACCGCCGACATTCTGCTCTCCAAGATGCTGGAGATGCGAATGGAAATGCAGGAACTCAGGGTGCCCAGGGTCCCTCTGGCCCCGCGATGGCGCTGGATACGGGGTGTGCCCGCGGGCGATGGCGCTGGATACGGGGTGTGCCCGGCGGGCGGTTCGCGCACGGGCGGGCGGTCGGATATGCTCTGACGGCTGCCTGGTTCGCGCTGCGCGGACGCAGCGCCAACCCTGAACGTAATCCGACCAATGGAGCAACCGTGGCTTCCGTCTGCGACGTATGCGGCAAGGGGCCGGGCTTCGGCAACAATATCTCGCACTCGCACCGCCGCACCCGCCGCCGCTGGAACCCCAACATCCAGACCGTCCGCGCGGTCGTGGGCGGCACGCACAAGCGCCTCAGCGTGTGCACCTCCTGCATCAAAGCAGGCAAGGTATCGAGGTAATCCTGATCTAGCGGAAGTGCTCCCAGCCGCCCGGGCCGGCGTAGGGGCTGCCGTCCACGAGCACCCCGGCGCCGGGAAGGACCGTCCCGATGACGCGCCAGCGCGGCGGCAGAGCCACCCCTGGCGGGAACGTGGCGGCCAGGGCGTGATCCTCGCCTCCGGTCAGCAGCCACGCCAGGGGAGAGAGATCGCCTCCGGGGGTACCGGCGCCCGTTCCCGATGATGAAGGGCGGGATGCGGCCACGGCGCGAGCGGCTTCCCCGAGCGGTTCCCCCACATCCAGCCTCGCGGTTTCGACGCCGATCGACACCCCGCTCGCCCGCGCGATGTGGCCCAGGTCGGCGACGAGGCCGTCGCTGACATCGATCATGGACGTGGCGCCCAGGGCGGCCGCCTCGGGGCCGGCCTCGTACGGCGGCCGCGGGCGCAGGTGCGCGGCGACCAGCTCCGGGAAGCCCGGCACGGCCGCGGCCAGCAGGGCGTAGCCCGCCGCGGCACGGCCGAGCGCGCCGGCGACCGCAAGCACATCGCCGGCACGCGCGCCGGACCGCGTCACCGGCGCCCGGCCGGCGAGATCGCCGAGCCCGGTCACCGAGAGGACCACCGAGTCCGCCGCGGCGGTGTCGCCGCCGACGACGGCGGCACCGGCCCGCGCGCACTCCTCCGCCAGCCCCGACGCGAGGTCCAGCGCCCACCGGGCCGGGAGCGAGCCGGGTATGCCCAGCCCGACGAGGAGCGCGGACGGCGCCGCTCCCATGGCGGCGACGTCCGCCAGGCTGCGCGCCGCCGCCTTGTGGCCGATGTCGGCGGCCGACGACCAGTCCAGCAGGAAGTGCCTGCCCTCGAGCAGCAGGTCGACCGTCGCCACCACGCTGCCGTCCGGGGTGCCGAGAACCGCGGCGTCGTCACCGATGCCGACCCGCGTGCGCGGGCCGGGCGGCAGGCGCGCCGCCAGCGCGGCGATCAGCCCCCGCTCCCCGGCGCCCGCAACGGTCTCGCCGGGCCCGGGCGAACCGCCAGCGATCATGCCTCCCCCGGCAACTGAGCAGAAATACCGGTTTCGCGGCGACGGCGGCGAAAACGTCGCCATCCGAGTGCAGCACCGGTCTGGACCTCTACGGTAGCGTGACTTCCCATGGGGCAACCGTCCTAGTCTGCCCCTCAGGAGGACGCCATGGTGCAGGCATACATCCTCGTCCAGACCGAGGTCGGCAAAGCCGCCGACGTGGCCAGGCAGATCGCGGGGATCGCCGGGGTCACGCAGGCGGAGGATGTGACCGGCCCATATGACGTCATCGTCCGCGCTCAGGCGGAGAACGTCGATGAGCTGGGCAAACTCGTCGCGGCGCAGATCCAGGCGGTCGAGGGCATCACGAGGACGCTGACCTGCCCGGTCGTGCACATCTAACCGCGGCTGAAATCCCGGAGCAGCTCGCCGGCCAGGGCCGCGGTGCGCGCGCCCGCGCCGAGCGTGACCGCCTCGCGCAGGTCAGCGGGCGTGTCCACATCGCGGCGCAGGCCAGGGACGCCGGCGAGATCGAGCTCCACGGTGCCGCCGGAGGCGTGCAGCGCCCGCGATCCGAGGCCGAACCTCGGCTGGAACGACGCCCCCGGCGCCACCGTGTACAGGGTGGTGCCCGACCCCTGCGCGTCCGCCACGAACGCCGACGGCCACGCCGCCGCCGCGCGCAGCGCGCGCCCGAGCTCCGCGGGCCGCAGCGCGGGCAGGTCCGCCGACAGCGCGGCGATCCCCGTGTCCGGCCAGCGCAGGCCCGCGACCGAGGCGCCGTGCGCCAGCGCCGCGTTCAGCCCGTCCCCGGGCTCGTCAGGGACCACGCTCGCGCCGAGCACGGAAACCTCCCGGCCGGCCACCAGGTCGTCGGTGACGACCAGCACGTGCGAGACCTCCCGGCACGCGAGCACCGCGGCGACGGTGTCCGACGCCAGCGCGAGCGCCAGTTCGCCGCGCCGGGTACCCGCCAGCGCCGCGAGCCGTGACTTGGCGCGGGCGAGTACCTTGACAGGGATCACCACCGCCCAGGGGAACGGGACAGACTCGGTCATGGACGTGATCGTGCGCGCATTCGGGACGTTCGCGAGAGTCAGGAGATTATGGATACTGACGTGCTGCACATCGGAAGGCACCCTCGATGACCAAGGCTACCCCGAGTTACTCGCGCGGCTGGCGGCTGCTGTCCGTCATCGTCCTGTACCCGCTGCTGCGGCTGCTCATCCGCAACAAGCCGGGCGGCATGAAGAACATACCCAAGACCGGCGGCGTGATCCTGGCGCCGAATCACCTCTCCTACGTGGACTGGGGAACGGACGCGCTGTTCTGTTACCGGGCGGGCCGCTACCCCGTGTTCCTCATCAAGGACTCCGCCTTCAAGGTCAGGGGGATCGGGCATTTCCTGCGCAGGGCAGGCCAGCTCCCGGTGTACCGCGGCCGCGCCGACGCCGCGCTCGTCCTGAAGGACGCGCAGCAGGCACTGGAGGCCGGCGCCTGCGTGATCATCTACCCGGAGGCGACCGCCACCCGTGACCCCGCGCTGTGGCCGATGGTGTCCAAGACCGGCGTGGCGCGGCTCGCGCTCGCCAGCGGCGCCCCGGTGATCCCGGTCGCGCACTGGGGCACACAGGACATCCTCCGCTACGGCACCAAGGACCTCCGGCTGTTCCCGCGCAAGACCGTGCGCACCGTGGCCGGCCCGCCGGTGGACCTGTCCGCCTGGGCCGGGCAGCAGACCTCGGCCAGGGCCCTGCGCGACGCGACCGCCGCGATCATGGCGGAGGTTACGGCCCTGCTGGCTGGGCTGCGGGGAGAAGAGCCACCCGCCGTACCATTCAACCCCCGAAAATCGGTCAGCCAAACGGGCGGTGGCGACTCCCCCACCGAGGTGACCCCGGCGTGAAGGCCACGGTCATGGGGGCCGGGTCCTGGGGGACGACGTTCGCCCAGGTGCTGTGCGACGCCGGGACCCCCGCGGTGCTGTACGCGCGCAGGCTGGAGGTGGCCAAGGCGATCACGCAGAACCACGAGAACCCCGCCTACCTGCCGGGCATCCCGCTGACCCCGGGACTGACCGCGGGCACCGACCCGGCGGAGGCGCTGGCGGGGGCGGACCTCGTGGTGTTCGCGCTGCCGGCGCAGCGGCTGCGCGCCAGCCTGACCCTGTGGGCACCGCTCATCCCGCCCGGCGCGCTGCTCGTCAGCCTGCTCAAGGGGATCGAGCTCGGCACCTGCAAGCGGATGAGCGAGGTCATCACCGAGGTGCTCGGCGCGCCGGCGTCGCGCGTGGCGGTGGTCTCCGGGCCCAACCTCGCCATGGAGATCGCCGAGCGCCAGTTCGCCGCGACGGTGGTGGCCTGCGCGGACAACCAGGGCGCGCAGCTGCTGCAGGGGGCCTGCCACACCCCGTACTTCCGCCCTTACACGAACACCGACGTCACCGGGTGCGAGCTCGGCGGAGCGGTGAAGAACGTCATCGCGCTGGCGGTGGGGATCGCGGTCGCGCTCGGCCTGGGCGACAACACGAAGGCGACGCTGATCACCCGCGGCCTGGCCGAGATCGCCCGGCTGGGCGCGGCGCTCGGCGCCGCGCCGCAGACGCTCGCCGGGCTCGCCGGGATGGGCGACCTCGTCGCGACGTGCAGCTCGCCGCTGTCGAGGAACCGGGCGTTCGGCCAGAACCTGGGCCGCGGCATGCCGCCGGCGGAGGCCGCCGCGGTCATCAGCCAGACCGCCGAGGGCGCCACCTCCTACCAGCCGGTCCTGGAGCTGGCCCGCACGCACGGCGTGGACATGCCGATCACGGAGGTGGTGGCGGCGGTCCTCAGGGACGGGCTGCCGGTCAGGGAGGCGGCCACGGTGCTAGCGTCACGTTCAGCCAAACCGGAATGGTACGGAGTCTGAGCCTTGAAGGGTACGGAGCCTGAGCCTTGGACATAGTGCGTAGGCAGCTCGGGGAGAACACCCGGGCGGTGCACCTTCCGCCGCCGCCCGCGCCCGCGCAGCAGCCGCTCGGCACGCCGGTCTACCGCACCGCGGCGTTCGCCTTCGGCACCCCGGAGGAGTACGCCGCCGTCCTGAACGACGAGGTGCCCGGGTACAGCTACAGCAGGATCGACAACCCGACGGTGGACGCGTTCGCCCGCGCGGTGGCCGCGCTGGAGGGCGCCAACCTGCCGCGCTGGCCGGCCGCGCAGGCGTTCGCCTCCGGCATGGCCGCGATCAGCGGCGTGTTCTGGACGTTCGTCAGGGCCGGCGCGCACGTGGTGGCGCCGTCCGCGATGTACGGCGGTACCTACAGCCTGCTGCGCAACGTGCTGAGCCGGTTCGGGGTGGAGACCGCCTTCGTGGACATCTCCGATCTGGAGGCGGTGCAGGCGGCGATGCGGCCGGAGACCAGGATCGTGTACGCGGAGACGATCGCCAACCCGACCACGATGGTCGCGGACCTGCGCAGGCTCGCCGGCATCGCGCACGACAACGGCGCGATGCTGGTCGTCGACTCCACGCTCGCCCCGCCCGTGGTGTGCCGCCCGCTCGAGCACGGCGCCGACCTCGTGGTGCACTCGGCCACCAAGTACATCGGCGGCCATTCCGACGTCACCGGCGGCGTCGTCACCGGCCCGATCGAGCTGATCAGCCAGATCCGCACGGTGCGGATCGACACCGGCGGGTCGCTCGCCCCCGACGAGGCGTTCCTGCTCCGCCGCGGCCTGGAGACGCTGCCGGTGCGGGTCCGCCGCCAGTGCGCGACCGCGTCGGTCTTCGCCGCCACCCTGTCCCGGCACCCGGCCGTCCGCTCGGTGGACTATCCCGGCCTGCCCGGTCATCCCGGGCACGAGCTGGCGCGGCGGACGTTCGACGCCGGGCCGGAGGGCGTGCGGTTCGGCGCGATCGTCACCGTCAGCCCGTTCGGCGGCCGGGAGGCGGGACTGGCCTTCGCCGGCAAGCTCCGGCTCGCCGCGGTCGCGACGTCGCTGGGCGGCACGCACACCAAGGCCAGTCACGTGGCGTCGACCACGCACCGCCAGCTCGACGACCGGGCGCTCGCCGCGGCCGGCATCGACCCCGGTGCCGTCAGGTTCTCGATCGGCCTTGAGGACGCGGAGGACCTCGTGTCCGACGCCTACATGGCGCTCGAGGCGCTCGGCCGCGCCTAGCGCCACGCGCCGGGGGCGGGGCCAGTTACGCCAGCGGCCCCGCTGGGCGGGGCCGAATGCGCCAGCGGCCCCGCCGGAAGGCGCGGGGGGCCGGCACGCGCGAGACACCGGTGACGCCGATGCCGCGTGCGTAAGGCACTAGCATCGGGGGACCGGGGGGCAGCACCGGCGGGCCAGCGGCAGCGGAGGTGGAGCGTGAACGGGCAGCGCAAGATCAGGGTGGCCGTGGTGTTCGGTGGCCGG
The DNA here is from genome assembly GCA_019239975.1 of Streptosporangiaceae bacterium. Lineage (GTDB taxonomy): Bacteria > Actinomycetota > Actinomycetes > Streptosporangiales > Streptosporangiaceae > JAFAZE01. Next base: position 53,028 of record JAFAZE010000166.1, on the reverse strand, counting down.
AGCGCGGAACACGCCGTGTCGTGCGCCAGCGCCGGGCTGGTACTCGGGGCCATCGACCGCGACCGGTATGAGGTCGTTCCGGTGGGTATCGCCAGGGACGGCCGGTGGGTGCTGACCTCGGGCGATCCGGCGAGGCTGGCTCTCGGCGACGGCGAGCTGCCGTCCGTGGAGGCGGTGGCGACGCCGGGCGCGGAGGTGACGCCGCGCACCGGGCCGGGCGCCTCGGCGCTGATGATCACCGGCGCGGGCGAGGTTCCGCGCGATCTCGGCGCGGTGGATGTGGTGCTCCCGCTGCTGCACGGCGCCTACGGCGAGGACGGCACGCTGCAGGGCCTGCTGGAGATGGCGGGCGTCCGGTACGCCGGGGCCGGGGTGCTGGCCAGCGCGGCCGGCATGGACAAGGAGTACATGAAGCTGCTCTTCGCGGCGCGCGGTCTTCCCGTGGGCAGGTACGTGGTCGTCAGGGACCGCGACTGGCGGGCGGCCGCGGGCGCCTCCGCCGCGGCCGCTCCCGAGCGCAAGCGCGTGCTCGACGAGATCGCCGAGCTCGGCTGGCCGGTGTTCGTCAAGCCCGCGCGCGGCGGGTCCAGCATCGGCACGTCCATGGCATCCAGCGCGGCGTCGCTGGAGGAGGCCATCGAGCTGGCCCGCCGGCACGACCCCAAGGTGCTCGTGGAAGCGGCGGTGGAGGGCATCGAGGTCGAGTGCGCGGTGCTCGAGGGAGAAGGCGGCGGGCCGCCGGAGGCGAGCCTGCCGGGCCAGGTGATCGTGGACCCCGGTTCGGCGTTCTACGACTTCCAGGCGAAGTACCTGGCCTCGGAGACCGGCATGGTGATCCCCGCGCCCATCCCGGCCGCGGCCGTCGATCAGGTGCGGCAGCTCGCCTGCGCGGCCTTCGACGCCATCTCCTGCGAGGGCCTGGCGCGGGTGGACTTCTTCTGCACGCCGGACGGCGAGATCCTCGTCAACGAGATCAACACGATGCCCGGCATGACGCCCGCCTCCGGCTTCCCGCTGATGTGGGCGGCGACCGGGCTGCCGCTTCCCGCGCTCGTCGACCGGATCATCCAGACCGCCCTGCGCAAGCGCCCCGGCCTGCGCTGACTCTCGCGGCCCGGCGCGGGCGGGCGGACCTGTTACAGCGACGGGCGGCGGCTTAAAGCGACGGGCGGCGGCCCAGGGGACGTTCCCCCGTGCCGCCGCCCGTCAGTGTCGACCCTGCTGTTACCGCTACTTCTTCCTGGAACCCGCCTTCGCGGGAGCACCCTTCTCGCCGTTGACCAGGGCCTTGAAGTCGGCGCCGGGGCGGAACTTCGGCACCGAGGACTCCGGCACCTGGATGGTCGCGCCGGTAGCCGGGTTGCGGGCAGTGCGGGCGGGACGCTCGGCCTTCTCGAAGACACCGAAGCCGGTGATCGCGACCTTGTCGCCGCTGGCTACCGCTGTCTGGATGGTCTCGAGTACCGCGTTCACGGCCTCGGTCGCGGACTTCTTGTCCCCCAGCCGACCCGAGATCGCATCGATCAGATCACGCTTGTTCATTATTCACTCCTGCGGTTCCCCCACGGGAGGTCGCGGACAAGGGAGCCTGGGTCGCGACCTCTGACCTGCCCGAAAGTAGGCGATCGGGCTCCGTTACACAATAACCTTGGCCAATATTCACGGGCGTGTCGGGCCTGATCACGGCTTTGGAGCCGCCGCAAGGGGGCGCATAAGCGAAGAATGGCGCGAAACGGGCTGAAACCTCCCCGGCCGCCGGTCACGCGGTTACCGGCAGCCAGGGGGGCCGGTCCCGCTCGAACTTGTCGATGTCCCCGGCGTGCCGCAACGTGAGCCCGATGTCGTCGAGGCCCTCCATCAGCCGCCACCGCGTGTAGTCGTCGATCTCGAACGGAACCACGGGGCCGCCGGGCACGCGCACCTCCCGCGCGCCGAGGTCCACGGTCACGCCGGCCGGCGGGCCGGCCTCGGCGGCGTCCTGCAGCGCGCCGACCGCGTCCTCGGGCAGGCGCACCGGGAGCAGCCCGGCCTTGGTGGCGTTGTTGCGGAAGATGTCACCGAAGCGCGGCGCGATCACGACACGGAAGCCGTAGTCGGTCAGCGCCCAGACGGCGTGCTCGCGCGAGGATCCGATGCCGAAGTCGGTGCCGGCGACCAGGATCGTCGCCCCCGCGTACCTGGGCTGGTTCAGCACGAAGGCCGGGTCCTCGCGCCAGGCGGCGAACAGCCCGTCGCCGAAGCCGTCGCGGCTGACCCGCTTGAGGTACTCGGCCGGGATGATCTGGTCGGTGTCGACGTTGGTGCGGCGCAGCGGTACCGCGCGGCCCGTGTGCGTGACGAATGGCTGCATCTGACGTTCTCCCCTCTGCTCACAGGTCCGCGGGTGCGGTCAGCCGGCCGGTGACGGCCGTCGCCGCGGCCACCTCGGGCGACACCAGGTGGGTGCGGCCGCCCTTGCCCTGGCGGCCCTCGAAGTTACGGTTGGACGTGGACGCGCTGCGCTCGCCGGGTGCCAGCTTGTCCGGGTTCATTCCCAGGCACATCGAGCAGCCGGCGGCGCGCCATTGCGCGCCGGAGGCGGTGAACACCGCGTCGAGGCCCTCCCGCTCGGCCTGCGCCCTGACCTCCATGGAGCCGGGTACCACGAGCATCCGCACCCCGGGGGCCACCGACCGGCCGCGCAGCACTTCGGCGGCGGCGCGCAGGTCCGAGAGCCTGCCGTTGGTGCACGAGCCGACGAACACCGTGTCAACCGCGATGTCGCGCAGCGGCGTGCCGGGCGTCAGGCCCATGTACTCCAGGGCCCGTGTCGCGCTGGCCGAGGCGCCGGGATCGGCCATCCCGGACGGGTCGGGCACCACGCCGGACAGCGGCGCGGCCTGCCCCGGGTTGGTACCCCAGGTCACGTACGGGGTGAGCGCGGAGGCGTCCAGCGTCACGGAGCGGTCGAACTCCGCCCCCTCGTCGGCCGGCAGCGAGCGCCAGTGGTCGAGCGCGGCCTCCCACGCCGCCCCGGACGGCGCGTGCGGCCTGCCCTCCAGGTAGCCGAACGTCACGTCGTCCGGAGCCACCAGCCCGGCCCGGGCGCCGGCCTCGATGGACATGTTGCAGACGGTGAGCCTGCCGTCCATCGTGAGCTCCCGGATCGCCTGGCCGCGGTACTCGATCACGTAGCCCTGGCCGCCCCCGGTGCCGATCCGCGCGATGATCGCGAGGATGAGGTCCTTCGCGCTCACCCCGTGGGGCAGGCTGCCCTCGGCGCTGACCGCCATGGTCCGCGGCCGCGCCTGCGGCAGCGTCTGGGTGGCGAGCACGTGCTCGACCTCGCTGGTGCCGATGCCGAAGGCCAGCGCGCCCACCGCGCCGTGCGTCGAGGTGTGCGAGTCGCCGCAGACGATCGTCATGCCCGGCTGGGTCAGCCCCAGCTGCGGCCCGATGACGTGCACGATGCCCTGGCCGGCGTCGCCCATCGGGAACAGCCGGATGCCGAACTCCGCGCAGTTCTTGCGCAGCGCCTCCACCTGCGCCCGCGACACGGGGTCGGTGACCGGGCTGCCCGGGCCGGACAGCGGAACGCCGGGCCCGGTGATCCCGGTCGTCGGCACGTTGTGGTCCTCGGTGGCGATCGTCAGGTCAGGCCGGCGCACCTTCCGCCCGGCCGCCCTGAGCCCGTCGAACGCCTGCGGGCTCGTGACCTCGTGCACCAGGTGCAGGTCGATGTAGAGAAGGTCGGGCTCGCCTTCCGCGCTGTGTACCAGGTGTGCGTCCCAGATCTTCTCCGCGAGCGTGCGGGGCTTGCCGCCGGGCCTCCCTGACATCGCTCCATCTCCCTTCGGTTGCCTCTCGCAATCTGATTGCATCTCGTATCCTGAGACGGCAGTATCAATACATGAGCAACTCTAGCGGAGTGGGCGTCCTCGACAAAGCCGTTTCGGTTCTCGGCGCCACGGAGAGCGGCCCGGCCACCCTCGCCCAGCTGGTCAAGGCCACCGGCCTGGCCAGGCCGACCACGCACCGCATCGCGGTGGCTCTCGAGCACCACCGGCTGCTCACCCGCGACGCCCAGGGCCGGTTCGTCCTCGGCCCGCGGATCGCGGAGCTTGCGGCCGCGGCGGGCGAGGACAGGCTGCTGGCGGTGGCGCAGCCGGTGCTCATCCAGCTTCGGGACCTCACCGGGGAAAGCGCCCAGCTCTACCGCAGGCAGTCCGACGTCCGGGTGTGCGTCGCCGCCGCCGAGCGGGCGAGCGGCCTGCGCGACACCGTTCCGGTGGGCGCCGCGCTGCCGATGACCGCCGGCTCGGCGGCACAGGTGCTGCTCGCGTGGGAGGAGGGCGAGCGCATGCACCGGGTGCTGCGCGGCGCGAAGTTCACCGCCGCGACGCTCTCGCAGGTGCGCAGGCGCGGCTGGGCCGCGAGCGTGGCCGAGCGCGAGGCCGGCGTGGCGTCGGTGTCCGCGCCGGTACGCGGCCCTGGCGGCAGGGTGCTCGCCGCGATCTCGGTTTCCGGGCCGATCGAGCGCCTGACCAGGTCGCCGGGCCGGCTGCACGCCGGCGCGGTCGTGGCGGCCGGCGACAAGATCACGCTGCTGATCCGGGGGGAGGAGGCCCCTGCTGGAGCGCCGGTCAAGTAGTCGCCACGGCGGAGGTCTTCCCTGTCATGCCCGAATGACGAACCACATCCCGAACCCGGCCCCGCCATTCCGTATCCCGAACCCGGCCCCGCCATTCCGCCGAACCGGGGGTTTTGGGTGCAATCCGCGCTGCCATAGCAGCACGAACCGCACCCAAATCGGCCAGCCCCACCCGCAGCCCGCCGGCGCCACTCGCCGTGCCCGCGCCACTCGCGCAGCCGCGGCGGTGCTCGGGTAACCGTCGCACCCATGTGGGGCCCTACTCACTGAGCGTGGTGTCTTCGGCTCTACCGGAGGTCGGCCATCATGGATACTGTCAGACTCCGGCGGAGCCGCCGTATTGGCCCCCGATGAGAGGTCGCGCGGGATGAAGGTAGCTGTCATCAAGGAGAGCGCCCAGGGCGAGCGGCGCGTTGCCCTGGTGCCTGAGGCCGTGCCGCGGCTGCGTTCGGCGGGGCTTGAGGTGCTGGTGGAGTCCGGCGCCGGCGAGGGCGCCTGGTTTCCCGACAGCGCGTACAGCGAGGCAGGGGCGGCCGTGGTCAGCCGGGCGGAGCTGTACTCCGGCGCCGACGTGATCCTCACCGTCACCCGCCCGGCCCCGGAGGACACCGGGCGGCTGCGGGCCGGGCAGGCGGTGTTCGGGATGCTCTCACCGCTGACCGACCCGGCGCTGGCCCGCGACCTGGCCGCGAAGCACGTGACCGCGGTCAGCCTCGACGGGCTGCCGCGCACCCTGTCCCGCGCTCAGGCCATGGACGCCCTCACCTCCCAGGCGAACGTGGCGGGCTACAAGGCGGTGCTGCTCGCCGCCGCCGCGTTCGGCAGGTTCTTCCCGCTGCTGATCACGGCCGCGGGCACGGCGCGCCCGGCCCGGCTTCTGGTGCTCGGCACCGGGGTGGCCGGCCTGCAGGCGATCGGCACGGCACGGCGGCTCGGCGCGATGGTCAGCGGGTATGACGTGCGGCCGGCCAGCAAGGGCGAGGTCGAGTCGCTCGGCGCGACCTTCGTCGAGCTGACCGCGGTCGGTGACGCCGCGGGCGAGGGCGGCTACGCGCGCGAGCTGACCGCCGAGGAGCGGCAGGCGCAGCAGGCCGAGCTGTCGGGCCACATCGCCCGCCACGACGTGGTGATCACCACCGCGCAGGTACCCGGGCGCAGGCCGCCCCTGCTGGTGACCGAGGACGCGGTGAAGGAGATGGCGGCGGGCTCGGTCATCGTGGACATGGGCGCCAGCCCGCTCGGCGGGAACGTCGCGGGGTCGGTGCCCGGGGAGACCGTGGTGACCGGCAACGGGGTCACGATCATCGGGGCACAGAACCTGCCGTCCACGGTGCCCACCGCCGCCTCGAACGCGTACTCCCGCAACATCTCCTCGCTGCTGCTGGAGATGGTGAAGGACGGCTCGCTGTCCATCGACACCAGCGACGAGATCCAGGCCGGCGTCGTCATCGCCCACGACGGCGCCGTGGTGCACCCGGCGGTGGCGAGCCTGCCGGAAACCGAAGGAGGCGACCGTGTCGACGGCGCTAGTGACTGACCTGACCATTTTCGTGCTGGCGCTGCTCGTCGGCATCGAGGTCATCGGCAAGGTTCCCGCGACGCTGCATACGCCGCTGATGTCCGCGGCCAACTCGATCCACGGCATCGTGCTGGCCGGGGCGCTGCTCATCGGGCTTACCGCGCACAACGCGGTGGGTTACGTGCTCGCCTTCGTGGCGGCCTTCTTCGCGGCCGCGAACGTCGTCGGCGGGTACGTGGTGACCGGCCGGATGCTCAAGATGTTCCGCAGGAAGCCCGCCGTCCCGGCTCCCGCGGGGACCACCGCCGCGGCGGAGCCCGCCCGGGCGGCCGCCGCCGTCGGGAGCGCCACTGTCGGGGGTGCCACTGGCGGAGGCGGCCCTGTCGGAGGCGGCCCTGTCGGAGGCGCCACTGTCGGGGGTACCACTGTCGGGGGTACCACTGTCGGAGGCGGCCCTGACGGGCAGGCCTCGCCGAACGGGGGGCGGCCGTCATGAACAGCTTCACCACGAACATGCAGCTTGTTTACGTCGCCGCGGCCGCGTGCTTCGTCATCGGGCTGCACCTGATGAACAGCCCGGCCACCGCCCGCCGCGGCAACCAGGTGTCCACGGCCGGGATGGTGATCGCGATCGGCGCGACGCTGGTCCTGCTCATCCACGACGGAACGGTCACCGGCGTCGGCTGGACCGTGCTGATCACCGGCGCGCTGCTCGGCTCGGCGGTGGGCCTGTACGCCGCGCGGACCGTGCAGATGACCGCGATGCCGCAGCTTGTCTCGATGTTCAACGCGGTCGGCGGCGGCGCCGCGGCGCTGGTGGCGGTCTACGGCTACATCGACCTGGAATCCAGGCCCGGCGGGGTGCTCGGCACCACCACGGTGACGACGGTGCTCGACGTGATCATCGGGTCCGTGACGTTCTCCGGCTCGATCATCGCGGCCGGCAAGCTGCAGGGCCTGATCCCGGGGCAGCCCATAGTGCTCCGCGGCGGCCGCGTGATCAACGCGGCGCTGGCGGTGATCGCGGTGGGCGCCGGCATCTTCATGTTCACCACCGCGAGCCTGCCCGCGCTGCTGATTGTGGTGCTCGCCTCGCTCGGTTTCGGCGTGACCATAGTGCTGCCGATCGGCGGCGCGGACATGCCCGTCGTGATCTCCCTGCTGAACGCGTTCACCGGCACGGCGGTGGCGATGGCCGGGTTCGTGATCACGAACTGGGCGCTGATCATCGCCGGGGCCCTGGTCGGGGCCTCCGGTGGCATCCTCACCAAGCTGATGGCCGACGCGATGAACCGGTCGCTTGGCAACATCATCGTGGGCGGCTTCGGCACCGGGGATTCCGCGGCGCCGGTGGCGGTGGCGGGCGACGCCCACATCCGCTCGATCGCCGCCGACGACGCCGCCATCCAGCTCGCCTACGCGTCCAAGGTGCTCGTCGTCCCCGGGTACGGGCTGGCGGCGGCGCAGGCGCAGCACGGCGTGGCGGAGCTGGCGGCGCTGCTCGAATCCCGCGGCATCGAGGTCAGCTACGCCATCCACCCGGTGGCGGGCCGGATGCCCGGCCACATGAACGTGCTGCTCGCCGAGGCGAACGTGCCGTACCCGCAGCTCAAGGAGATGGAGGAGGTCAACCCTGAGTTCCCGCGGGCGGACGTCGCGCTGGTGATCGGCGCCAACGACGTGACCAACCCGGCGGCCCGGCGTCCGGGAAACGTCATCTCCGGCATGCCGATCCTGGACGTGGACCAGGCCAGGTCCATCATCGTCATCAAGCGGTCCATGGGCCACGGCTACGCCGGAATGGACAACGAGCTGTACGCCGACCCGAAGACCAGCATGTACTTCGCCGACGCCAAGAAGGCCGTGGCCGAGCTGACCGCCGCCGTGAAGACGCTCGTCGGTTAGGTGCGAAGCCAGCTACGTTCAGTAGTCACATTGGCCACTTTCACCCCAGAGCGGACAGAATTTTCTTTCACCTCTGGGGAAGCAGGAGCCTAGTTCATATCTTCTTTGTTCTCTGTCGCTAACAGCACGTTGAGCAGCCCAAGATCGATAGCAACAGCGGTCTCCTGAGTTACGTGATCTTTATCGCATGGCGAGAACGCCGATTGACGCGCTGACCTGCGGAAACAGCCACCATGAGCGACCGCGCCGGATTTCGTCCGGTTCTGAAGGCGGGTACGTTGAGTGGCCCGGATCTGGGTGCTGGCGAGCAGTTTAGCGCTCCGTAATAATTTTTGGCCCTCTTTGAGTGTTTTGCCCCGTGGACCTCAAACATGTCCATATGCTCCTCGGATGTCAGGCGCTCCGAAGGCCACACGCACGTCTGGTGTGACCTTCCCGGTGAGCGCGACCTTCGCGGAAGGGAGCCCTTTGGGGTACCACAGCAACACAACGCGTAACCGTTTCGCATACCGGCTGCCGATCGCCGCCGCCCCCGTGGTGGCGGGCATGGCCGCGACGCTCTGCCTCGCATCGCAGGCGTCGGCTGCCACGACAGCCGCTCACCCGGCCGCGCATCACGCCGCGGCCAAGGCCACCGTCCGGCACCGGGCCGCCGCGCCCGCGCGGCTGGCGGCGGCCCGGCAGGCAAAGGAGCGCAAGGCGGCTCAGGCCCTGCCGACCTCGTACACGGTCCAGTCGGGTGACTCGCTGTCGGCGATCGCCGGGCGCGTCTACCACAACGCCGACGCGTGGCCGGTCCTGTACTGGGCCAACCGCGGCCAGGTCCGCTGGGCCGACCTCATCCAGACCGGGCAGGTGCTGCACGTTCCGGCGAAGCCCGCCCAGATCCCGGCCGCGCCGGCGCAGCTCGCGCCCGCGGCGCCCGCCCCGGTGGCCACGGCCAGCGCGGCCGTGCAGCCGGCGCCCGCGCAGCAGGCCTCCACGGACGGAGACGGAGACAGCGACGGCGACTCGTCCGACGTGCAGGCAGCTCCGGTGCAGCAGGCGTCCTCGGAGGGAGATTCCTCGCAGGGGGGTTCCTCGCAGGCGGGTTCCTCGCAGGGGGGTTCCTCGCAGTCGTCCGGCACGCAGCAGGCCTCCACGCAGGGCTCCAGCACCTGGTCGGGGAGCTACCCCGGCGGTTCGTTCGGGCAGTGCGTGGTCTCCCGCGAGTCCGGCGGCAACCCGCAGGTCATGAACTCGACGGGCCACTACGGCCTCTACCAGTTCAGCGCGTCGACCTGGGCCGCGTACGGCGGTAACCCGGCTGACTTCGGCAACGCGTCGGTGTCCGAGCAGAACCAGGTGTTCGCCAACGCCCTCGCCCAGGGCGGCCAGTCCAACTGGGCGCCCTACGACGGCTGCTGACGCACGCCGGCGTACGGCCGCTGGCGGCGGGTAACCCCGCCGCGCCGGTCCCCTTGAAGCTGAGCCCCGCGGCGGGTGACTGCCGCGGGGCTCAGCCATGCCCTTCCTCCGTGATTGAGTGCGAAAATGTTCGGCCAGCCGAACAGAAGAACACTCAATAAGCCCTGCGGGCGACCGCCAGGGACCGAGACGGCGACGGCCGCGGTTTCCGCGCCGGACGCGGCCGCGGCGTACAGGTCGCCGGTGCCGAGCCAGGTGGCCAGGAAGGCGGCGCAGAAGGCGTCGCCGGCGCCGGTGGTGTCGCGGACGCCGGCCGGGCGCGCCGGGATCGTCACCGGCGGGGAACCCGCGGTCGCCAGCACGGCGCCGGCGGCCCCGAGCTTTACCACCACCGCGCCGTAGTGAGCGGTTAGCCGCCGCGCCATTGCCGCTGAATCGGGTGCCGGCGGCGGGTGTGCCGCTTCGGCGGCTTCCGCGGGGCCGACCACGCCGGCATGCGGTGGGCCACCAGCGCCCGCCTGGGTTACGGCGGCCGCGGGGGTTCCGGTGGTCGCGGGGGTTCCGGTGGTCGCGGGGGTTCCGGCGGTCGCCGGGTCGCTGACGGCCGCCGGGGTGCTGGCGCCCGTGAGCACCGCCGCCTCGTCGCGGTTGGGGAAGCAGACCGCCGCGCCACGGGTCCAGCTCAGGAACGCGCCGGGTTCGAGCCGGGCGAGGAACGCGGCCGATCCCGGGTCGATCGTGAACGGCACACCGCGGGCGCGGGCCTCCGTCAGCAGCGCCAGCGCGGCCTCTCGCGGCCCGGGCTCGAAGAACGAGTAACCGGTCAGGTGCAGCAGGGCGGCACCGTCGAGCAGGCTGGCCGGGACGTCGGCCGCCGTCAGCCGGAGGTTGGCGCCGCGGTCGGTGATCATTGTCCGGTCGCCATCCGGCCCGGTCAGGACCACAATCGATCCGGTCGCGGCGGACGGGTCGGCCGCCAGCAGCGGCAGGACGCCGAAGCGGGACAGCTCCCGGCGGTGAAAGTCCACGTCACCGGCGCCCGCCCGGCCGGCGAACACCACGTCGAGCCCCAGGTTCGCCATCCACGCCGCCTGGTTGGCGGCCGAGCCGCCCGGCCGGGCTCTTATCACCGCCGGGTTGTCCTCGCCCCCGGTCAGCGGCGCGAGCGGCTCGACGAGAACGTCGTTCACCACGTCGCCGCACACCAGGACGCGCGGCCTGCCGCCGGGCCGGGCGTGTGGACCGGGCACGGCAGTTCCTCAACCCCTCAGTCCCGCGCGGCCGCGCGGTCCGACCAGGCCGTGGCGATCCGGCCGGCCAGGGCTATGTTGCCGCGCACGATGTCCAGGTTGACGTCCACGCTCACCCCGCCGGTGGCGCGCTGGATATAGCCGAGCAGGAACGGCGACACCGCCTTGCCGCGCACCCGGGCGGCCTCTGACGCGGCCAGCGCCTCGGCGAGCACCCGGTCGTGCAGCGCCGGGTCGAGCTGCCTGCCCGGCGGGAGCGGGTTGGCGACGAGAAGCGCGGAGGCATCGCCGAGAAGGTCCCGCGCCGCCATGATGCCGGCGATCTCCTCCGGCGTGTCCGCCCGCCAGTCCAGGTCCTGGCCGGAGTCCGACAGCCAGAACGCGGGAAACCGGCTGGTGCCGAACCCCACCACCGGCACGCCCAGCGTCTCCAGCCGCTCCAGCGTCGCCGGGATGTCCAGGATCGACTTCACGCCCGCGGACACCACGGTGATCCGGGTCGCGGACAGCACCGTCAGGTCCGCCGACTCGTCCAGCGACTCGCCGAACCCGCGATGCACACCGCCCAGCCCGCCGGTCGCGAACACGCGGATGCCGGCCTTGGCGGCGAGCACGGACGTGGCGGCGACGGTGGTTGCCGCCGTCCGCTTCCCCGCCATCGCGATCCCGAGGTCGCGGCTGCTGACCTTGATGACCGACTCGTCGAGCGCGATGCGCTCGAGCTCGGCGGCTTCCAGGCCGGCCTTCGGCACGCCGTCGATGACGGCGACCGTGGCCGGGGTGACGCCCGCCTCGCGGAGCATCTCCCCGAACTCCCGCGCGGCGGCCAGGTTGGCCGGCCGGGGCAGGCCGTGCGAGATGATCGTCGACTCGAGCGCCACCACCGGCCGCCCGGCGCCCAGCGCCGCACGCACCGGCGGCGACAACTCCGGAATGGAAGGCACCCATCGACCCTATCCGCCCAGGCGGTTCTCCATGATCAGCCAGATCGCATGCCACCGCGCCGCGCCGCCGCCCGACCGCGCCGCCGGACAAATGGACAGGCGGCATGAGGTGCGGTGCTGATGTGGCGGGCGAGGCTGAGGCGCCCTGTTGCTGGTGTGTCTGAGGCGGTCGATGTGAGAGATGGCACTGCTGAGGGAGGTGGGCTGGAGTAAAGGCGCCCCTGGTGCAAGGGCGAGGCGGGCGCAACGGGCGGGGGTCGGCTGTCGCGGTGCGGGTCGCGCGGGCTGTCGCGGTGCGGCTCGCGGGGCGTATGGTGCGGAAAGAACGTGACGCCGGAGAGACCGGGCCCCGAGGGGAGACCACAGTGACCGAACGCACCAAGATCATCCTCGATGAGTCCGAGATCCCCGCCCAGTGGTACAACGTGATACCGGACCTGCCCGCCCCGCCGCCCCCGGTACTGCATCCCGGCACCCTTCAGCCGGTCGGCCCGGACGACCTCGCTCCGCTGTTTCCGATGGAGCTCATCGGCCAGGAGGTGACCGGGGACTCCTACGTCGCGATCCCCGGCGAGGTCATGGACGTCTACCGGCTCTGGCGCCCCACGCCGCTGTACCGGGCGCGCCGGCTCGAGCGCGCGCTGCACACCCCCGCCAGGATCTACTACAAGTACGAGGGTGTGTCGCCGGCCGGCTCGCACAAGCCGAACACCGCGGTCCCCCAGGCGTTCTACAACTCGCGGGAGGGCACCAAGCGGCTCACCACGGAGACCGGCGCCGGCCAGTGGGGCAGCGCGCTCGCGTTCGCCTGCGCGCAGTTCGCCCTGGACTGCGAGATCTGGATGGTGCGCGCGTCCTACGACCAGAAGCCGCACCGCCGCACGCTCATGGAGACATGGGGCGCCACGGTGCACGCCAGCCCGTCGCGCGCGACCACCGCGGGCGCCAAGGTGCTCGCGGAGCAGCCGGACTCACCCGGCAGCCTCGGCATCGCGATCAGTGAGGCGGTCGAGGCGGCCGGGGGCAGCGCGGACACCCGGTACGCCCTCGGCAGCGTGCTCAACCACGTGCTGCTGCACCAGACGGTGATCGGTGAGGAGGCGCTGAAGCAGTTCAGCCAGGCCGGCGAGGCGGCGCCGGACCTGATCGTCGGGTGCACCGGCGGCGGCTCGAACTTCGCCGGGCTGTTCCTGCCGTTCCTGCGGGAAAAGCTCGCCGGGCGCGGCAGCCCGGTGATCAGGGCGGTCGAGCCCTCCGCCTGCCCGTCGTTCACCCGCGGCAGGTACGCGTACGACTTCGGCGACACGGCCGGGTTCACGCCGCTGCTGAAGATGCACACGCTCGGCCATGAGTTCATCCCGGATCCCGTGCACGCCGGCGGCCTGCGCTACCACGGCATGTCCCCGCTGCTGTCGCACATGTACGAGCTCGGCCTGTTCGAGGCCGTCGCGAAGCCGCAGCGGGAATGCTTCGCAGCCGCCGTGACCTTCGCCCGCTCCGAGGGGATCCTGCCCGCACCGGAGCCGTCACACGCGCTCGCCGCCGTCGTCGAGGAGGCGAAACGCTGCGCGGAATCCGGCGAGGAGAAGGTGATCCTCACCGCGCTGTGCGGCCACGGTTACTTCGACATGACGGCATACGAACGGTACCTGTCGGGCGAGATGACCGACTTCGAGCTGCCGCAGGACCGCATCGACGCCGCCCTCGCCCGACTGCCCGGCGCCGGCTGACCGCCCCGCCGGTCCTGGCCGCCCGCCGGTCCTGCCCGCTGGCGCGGCGGCGGGCCGGCCCGGCAGACACCACCGCTCGTTCGGTATAAATCCCTGGCTTGAGCGCGGCGGCGGGTCACCGACGCGGCGAGCTCGGCCAGCACCCCGGCCGTCGTGCCGATGTCCATGCACGCGTCGGTGACGCTCTGCCCGTAGGCCAGCCGCGCGGGATCGCCGGGCTCCTGACGGCCGGCCGTCAGGAAGCTCTCCAGCATCACCCCGGCGATGCCGCGCTCCCCCGCGGCCACCTGGTCGGCGAGCGCGGCGCCGACGGCGGGCTGGCGGCGGTGATCCTTGCCGCTGTTGCCGTGGCTGGCGTCCACCATCACGCGGCGCGGCAGCCCGGCGGCGGTGATCAGGTCCAGCGCCTTCGACACGTACTCGGCGGCGTAGTTCGGGCCGCCGCGGCCGCCGCGCAGTATCACGTGGGTGTCCGGGTTGCCGGCGGTCGTCACCACCGCGGCCGCGCCGGCGGGCGTGACGCCGAAGAAGGTGTGGCCGGCCGATGACGCGCGGCACGCGTCGACCGCCACCTGGACGTCGCCGTCGGTTCCGTTCTTGAACCCGACCGGCATCGACAGGCCGGAGGCGAGCTGGCGGTGGACCTGGCTTTCGGTGGTCCGCGCGCCGATCGCCCCCCAGGTCACGGCGTCGGCGATGTACTGCGGGGTGATCGGGTCCAGAAACTCACAGCCGACCGGCATCCCCTGGCCCAGGATGTCCACCAGCAGCCGCCGCGCGGTCCGCAGGCCCCGGTGCACGTCGTAGCCGCCGTCCATGCCGGGGTCGTTGATCAGGCCCTTCCAGCCCGTCACCGTGCGCGGCTTCTCGAAGTAGACCCGCATCACGATCAGGAGGTTCTCGCTGTGCTCGGCACGCAGGCGCGCGAGGCGGCCGGCGTAGTCGAGCGCGGCCTTCGGGTCGTGCACCGAGCACGGCCCGGCGATCACGAGCAGCCGGTCGTCGGCCTGGTCCAGCACCGCCCGCACCTCGGCACGAGACCGCTCGACGGTCGCCGCCCCGGCGGCGCCGAGCGGCAGCTCCTCGAGCAGCGCGGCCGGCGAAAGCAGCGGCTCGTAGGCGACAATCCTGGTGTCCCTGACGCGCGACATCAGGCCTCTCCCCTTCCGGGCTCGCCGCCAGCCCGCTTGCCGGGAGCCAGCTCACCCCTTCGTGACAGGGGTTCCGGCCCCCGTCTTCGCTGGCTCCGGGCGGTGGTAAGCGCACGCGCGAACGCCCGGCTCCGCCCGGAGCCAGCGTAAAGCGCCAATACCACCGTGACACGCGTCCGATGGTACACGCAATCGCGTTCAACTGATTCCGCCGGTGCCCGCGCCGGCGCGCTGACAAGGCCTTTACCGGCGGGGAATCCGGGTGGCCGCGCCCGGGCGGGGGGATGATCGGCGCATGGAGAACCTCGACCTCGCGAGCACGTTCGTCTTGTTCTTCGCGCTGCTCGGGCCGCAGAAGGTGCTGCTTTCCTTCGCGCACGTGACCCAGCACCAGGATCCGCGCACCAGCCGGCGCGTGGCCGTCACCGCCACGTGCGCGGCCATCTTCACCGGCGCGCTGTGCGCGTGGACGGCGCCGTGGCTCACCGGGTTCTTCCACATCGGCGTCGAGTCCGTGGAGCTGGCCGGCGGGATCGTCTTCTTCGTGTACGCGGTCGGGCTGGTGCTCGGCCTGCACCTCGGCCTGGAACTCGACCAGGAGCGGGAGGGCGAGGCCGACCCGCTGCACCCGGTCGTCAGCGGGTTCAGGGAACTGCTGCTGCCCTTCGTCGTCAGCCCGCTCGCCGTGACCGCCGTGCTGGTCGAGGCGCTGTACCGGGGAACCTGGGGCTGGCGGAGCACCGTGGTGGGCGCCTTCGCCGCCGTCGCGGTGATCAACCTGACCTGCATGCTCCTCCTGGCGCCGGTGGTCCGCCGCGCGCACACCACCGCGCTTGAGGTGTTGTCCCGGCTGCTCGGCATGCTGCTCGCGGCCGTCGGCGTGGAACTGTTCCTGCTGGGGCTGTCCGGACTCGGCGTGCTGCACGCGAAGAGCGGCCACTGAGCGCGGGTGCCCGGGGCGGGAATATCGGAAGGGGTGGCGGCATTCCTGCTGATACGCTTGGCATCCCGGCTGGTACGCTCGGACGAGCGGCGTGGCACCGGACGCTGCCGGATGACGGGCCGGTGCACCCGCCCAGCGGCCTCCCCGTATCGCAAATCGAGCGTCCGGGGTATGTGGCGGCGAAACCTCCCCGGCTCGGCGTGGCGTCCAATCGATGAGAGGTCTTAGTGAGCAGGTACTACATCACGACCGCGATTCCCTATGTAAACGGGAAGCCGCACATCGGCCACGCGCTCGAGCTGATCGAAACGGACGTCCTGGCCCGGCACAAGCGCCAGCGCGGCGACGAGGTACGCTTTCAGTCCGGCACGGACGACAACGCGCTCAAGAACGTTCAGAGCGCGGAGGCCGCGGGCATTCCGACACAGGAATACGTGGAGAAGGCCGCGGCGGCCTTTGAAGCACTGCGTGAGCCGCTCGGCCTTTCGTTCGACGATTTCATCAAAACCGGCTCCGATCCGCGGCACCGGCCGGGGGTCGAAAAGCTCTGGCTGGCGTCCGCGGCGCGCGGCGATTTCTACCAGAAGGACTACGAGGGTCTTTACTGCGTCGGCTGCGAGCAATTTTATACCGAGGACGAGCTGATCGAGGGCCGGTGTCCCGAGCACGGCACTATCCCGGAACTCGTGCACGAGAACAACTGGTTCTTCCGGCTGAGCGCCTACCAGGAAAAGCTCAGGGAGCTCATCTCCACCGACGAACTCCACATCGAGCCCGCCTACCGCAAGCGCGAAGTGCTCTCGTTCATCCAGTCCGGGCTTCAGGACTTCAGCGTTTCCCGCAGCGTAGCCAGGGCGCGGGAGTGGGGAATCCCGGTTCCGGGAGACTCTGAGCAGATTATATACGTGTGGTATGACGCGCTCGCGAACTATATAACCGGCCCCGGATACGGCACCGATCCCGGCGGCTTCCGGTACTGGTGGACGGACGCGAATTCACGGGTTCATGTCATCGGCAAGGGAATCCTCCGGTTCCACGCCGTGTACTGGCCGGCGATGCTGCTGTCCGCGGGCGAGGCGCTGCCCACGAAGATTTACGTGCACGAGTACCTGACCGCCAACGGGCAGAAGATCGGCAAATCGGCCGGGAACGCCGCCGATCTGGGCGAGCTCATCGCGCGGTTCGGCCAGGACGCCGTGCGCTGGTGGTTCGTCAGGGACGTGGCGCTGCGCGGCGACACGGACTACACCGACGAGCGGCTCGTCACCCGGGCCAACGAGGATCTCGCGAACAACATCGGCAACCTCGTCAACCGTACGGTCTCGATGATCAATCGCTACCGCGGCGGCCGCATCACTCCGCCCGCGGCCGAGGACGGTCTGGCAGCGGGCCTGCGCGCGGCCAGGCAGGCCGCGGCCGCGGCGATCGACGATGCGCTCGGGCACTTCGATTTCCGGCGTGCCGCGGAGGCGATCGTGGCCATCGGGGACGAGGGAAACCGGTACGTCGAAGCGGTCAGGCCATGGGAACTCGCCAAGGCGGAGCGCAAGGGAGAGGCGGGCACCGGCCCGCTTGACGGCGCTCTCGGCGAGCTGCTCGTCACCTGCCGGGAGCTGGCCGGGCACCTGCGCCCGTTCCTGCCCGGCGCCGCGCGGCGCGTCGCCGAACAGTGCGGCGACGGCGGCGACGCCGTCCTCCCGGCGAGCCCCATATTCCCGCGTTTGGAGCTGTAACGCGTCCCCTGGGTGGTTACGGCCGGAGCCCAGGCGGGCGAGGGGGCGGTGCGGGCAGGTTACGCGCTGCTCCGGCGGGATATGCGCGGCCTGGCGCGGCGCGGCCCGGGCTCGTCCCCCGGGCAGCCTGCCTTCCGGGCATTTCATGATCGCGGAAGCGCGGGGCCGAATACGGCACCTTGGTTTCCACGATGCTGTTTGCGGTTTGCTTTTCGTGGAAGCGTGGGGCCGAATACGGGGTTCTGGCTTTAAATGTCGGGATGGTGACTAACCTCATCGATCGCTATCCGCCCTGCATGCCCACAGGTAACACCCCCGCTGCCGGCGGACGGCCCCTGCGCGGGGCCAAATGCGCCAGCGGCCCCACTGGGCGGGGCCAAATGCGCCAGCGGCCCCGCCGCCATCGTGAACCCGGACCGTGGCCGTCCAGAAATAAATGTCAGAGCCGCACGCGGGCCCGAAACTTCCGTAGTTAGGTCCGCTTTCAGTGTGTTATGGAAAGTTCGGGCCGTATACGGCACCGAGAGTTCCGTCAAGCCCGAAGTTTCCGTAATCAAGGGTTCAGCTTCGCGAGCCGGGGGGGCGCGGACTCGAGGACCGTCATCGACTCGGGCGGGAGGGTGACGCCGCCGGCCAGCGACGACGCGCTCAGGCTGCCCTGCACGATGGTGGAGTTGGCGGCGTTCTGGTTGGCCTGGCTGTAGGTCCAGGTCCGCAGCTGGCCGCGCAGCGGCTCGACGGAGCGGAAGGTCACCGTCTCGGGGGAGACGGTGCTGGTGTTGATGAACGCGACCGCTTCCCCGCCGCCGGGCAGGCGCGACTGGTAGGCCAGCACGTCCGCCGGGTCGGAGGTGTTCATGGCCGCCAGCTCCGCGTGCGGCTGCGCCAGCAGGGAGGCCAGCAGGTAGCCGTAGTACGGGGTCTCCGGCACGGGCGGCGAGCCCGAGGTGAACATCCCGAAGTCGGCGCCCGTGCACGCGGCGCCGGTGTTGCCGTAGTTGTTCATGTCCCACCAGTCCACGCTCACCGCGCCCGCGGCCAGCCACGACAGGACGTCACCGGCGGCGAACAGGGCTCCGGCCGGCGTGCAGACGGTCGTCGTCTCGTTGTTGGACACGCCGGTCTCCCCGACCACCACCCGCGCCCGCGGGTCGTACGCGTCGAGCTCATCGCGGATCTGCCGGTAGAGGGAGGGCACCGACATCAGGGCCCGCAGCACCTGCTGGTCGGTCGGGTTGCTCCCGCCCGTGCCGCCGCCGAAGTAGAACGGGTAGTAGTGGGCGTCGACGAAGCTGATGAGCCTGCCGTCCTGGCCCAGCACCGTGTTGTTCCACTCGGAGTTGTCCGGCACCGCCGCGCCCCCGACCTGACTGCCGAAGGCCCAGGGCACACCGACCGGCGCGCGCGGGTCAGCTTTTTTAATAGCGATCATGAACGGGCGGGCGTTCACCGCGTACGACGTGGCGAGTGTCTGGGTGCCGGCCGCGTCGCCCTGTGTCACCTGGGGACAGGTCGGGTTCTCGTAGACCCCGTTCACCGACGTGTAGGTGTTGGGGGTGTAGCCCTGATAGTTCTCCGGGGGCTGGGCCAGCCAGTTGTTGACCTCCCAGCATCCATAGTTCTCGTTCCCGACCTCCCACAGGGCGACGCCGTCGCCGGGCGTGGTCAGCGAGTGAGTGACCCAGGCGCCCGCTTCGGCCGGGGTGCCGGAGCCGTAGTTCACTGTGACGAAGCTCCGCGCGCCGACCGCCCTGGCCTGCGCGGAGAACTGGTCAAAGCCCAGCGAGTCCGTCCTGGCACACCCGGTGGGCGTCACCACGAAGGACGCCGTGGCGTCATAAGGAAGGCAGTTCTGGATGTCAGAGTTGGTCTGCCAGTCGTAGTAGTCGGCGTAGGAGCCGCCGCCGTAGCGGAGCAGGCCGATGTCCGCGGCCCGCAGCAGCGGCTGGATGACGTTCACGCCGCCGCCCGCGGAGGTGTCCGCGGAATAGATGTAATCCCAGGGTGCGGTGTTGAGCCCGAGCGCCAGCGAGGACAGCACATGGCCGGGGAATTCATCGCCTGGCTGCTGGCGGCTGGCGGCCTGGCGGGTGCCGGCGCCCTGGGTGCTGGCGGCCTGGTGGGTGCTGGCGGCCTGGTGGCCGGGGAGCGACGCGGCGGATGGCGCCGCCCCGGCCGGGGGCGCGGCCGCCGCCAGGACGGCCGCGCTCGCGCTCACCAGGGCGCAGGCGGCGTAGGCGGCGCGCCGCCTGGCCTTCGACGCCCGGCTCCCGCCGGGTTTGCACGAGTTTCCGGACTCCGAGGCCATTGCCACTCCTTTGGTCGGCGCTGACATTACGGTACTTTACCGGTTTAGCAGCCGAATTCAAGGCGGTGGGGCCGGGAGGCCGGCGGCGGTCATGGGAACGCTCGCCGCCGCCCCGGTTCGGCCTCCGCCTCCATGTCGCCGCGGCCTAGCGCCGCGTCCACCGCCGTGGCCTAGCGCCGCGTCCACCGCCGCGCCATAGCGCGGCGTCCCAGCACCGGGTCCCAGCACGGCGTCCCAGCACCGTCCCCGCCCCGCGCCTTCCCCCGCGAGGTGGCCGGCGAGTTCCGCCTTGTACGCGTACCAGTGAGTAGGTGTCCTGATTTGCCCCGGTTCGCGACCACGGAACCCGTACAAAGCCACAGGGTTACGTGAGCCGCCCCGGATTTACGTGAGCTTGAGGTCCCTGACCGTGACAGTCGGCCATTGATGAACGCCGGGGAGGCGTCCGTGGACAGGTCGCACCCCGGCGGGCATCGCCGCTTCTCGGTGCACTGCCCGGGGAGCAGCGCACCTCTCGTTCCGTCAAATCTCTTCATGTCACCCAAGCTTCACCGGAGCATCGGCGGCCGCCATCCTCCTCCCGGCGTCGTTCGGCGCGATGCCGCTGCCGATCGCGGCTGTAGGAGCAGAGCGCCTGGGGCTGGCCGGCGCCGCGGGCGGGGCTCTTGATCGCGCCGGGGCCGCTGATGGTCCCGCCCATGTCGTGCGTGTCATGAACTTCCCAGGTAAGGATGGTGTGATCGGTGCCGGGACGGGAACTCATGACGGGGGCACTGGCAGCGACGGAAATGAGGAAGTATTGCCGGACAGTGGCGTGTGGCCAGGCGACAGCTACCCGCTTGGCGCCACCTACGACGGGGCGGGGACCAATTTCGCCCTGTTCTCCGAGGCGGCCGAGCAGGTGGAGCTCTGCCTGTTCGGCGACGACGGGACGGAGTCCAGGGTCAGCCTGCGCGAGGTGGACGGGTTCGTCTGGCACGTTTACCTGCCGGGAGTGCGGCCGGGACAACGGTACGGATACCGCGTGCACGGTCCGTACCAGCCGGCGGCGGGGCAGCGCTGCAACCCCGCCAAGCTGCTGCTCGACCCGTACGCCAAGGCGATCGAGGGAAGCGTCGACTGGAACCCCGCGGTGTTCTCCTACCCGTTCGGTGATCCGGACGGGCGCAACGACAGCGACTCCGCGCCGTACGTCCCGCGCTGCGTCGTGGTGAACCCCTACTTCGACTGGAACCGCGACCGCCCGCTCCGGCGGCAGTATCACGAAACGGTCATCTACGAGGCGCACGTCCGCGGCCTCACCAAGCTGCATCCCGTCATACCCGACGAGCAGCGCGGAACATACCTGGGCCTGGCCCATCCGGCGGTGATCTCCCACCTGCTCCGGCTCGGCGTGACGGCGATCGAGCTCATGCCCGTGCACCAGTTCGTCACCGACGCCGTCCTGGCCGAGCGCGGGCTGACCAACTACTGGGGCTACAACACCATCGGCTTCTTCGCCCCGCACAACGCCTACGCGGCCACCGGCGCCCGCGGGGAGCAGGTGCAGGAGTTCAAGACCATGGTCCGCACGATCCACGAGGCCGGGATCGAGGTGATCCTCGACGTCGTCTACAACCACACGGCCGAGGGCAACCACCTGGGGCCCACCCTGTCGTTCCGCGGCATCGACAACGCGGCGTACTACCGGCTCACCGAACACGACCGGCGTTATTACCTGGACACCACGGGGACCGGCAACAGCCTGCTGGTCCGCCACCCGCACGTACTCCAGATGATCATGGATTCGCTGCGGTACTGGGTCCTGGAGATGCACGTGGACGGCTTCCGGTTCGACCTCGCCGCCGCGCTGGCCCGCCAGTTCCACGATGTCGACCGGCTGTCGGCGTTCTTCGACCTGGTCCAGCAGGATCCGGTCGTCTCCCAGGTCAAGCTCATCGCCGAGCCCTGGGACGTGGGCGACGGGGGTTACCAGGTGGGCAAATTCCCGCCGCTGTGGACCGAATGGAACGGCAAGTACCGGGACACGATCCGCGATTTCTGGCGCGGCCAGCCCGCCACGCTGCCCGGGTTCGCCTCCCGGTTCACCGGCTCCAGCGACCTCTACCAGCAGGACAGCAGGCGGCCCGTGGCCTCGGTCAACTTCGTGACCTGCCACGACGGCTTCACACTCGCCGATCTCGTCTCCTACAACCACAAGCACAACGAGGCCAATGGGGAGGACAACAGGGACGGCAGCGACGACAACCGGTCATGGAACTGCGGCCACGAGGGCCCGGCGGACGACCCGGCTGTGCTGGCGCTCCGTGCCCGGCAGAAGCGGAACTTTCTCGCCACGCTGCTGCTCTCCCAGGGAATCCCGATGCTGCTGTCGGGTGACGAGATAGGGCGCACCCAGCGGGGCAACAACAACGCCTACTGCCAGGACAGCGAGATCTCCTGGCTGGACTGGACGGTGCACCCGGGAGAGGACGAGGCGCTTCTCGACTACGTGCGGTACCTCATCCGGCTGCGGGCTGCCCACCCGGTGTTCCGGCGCCGCCGGTTCTTCCGGGGCGCCACGGTCCGCAATGGCCGCCAGCGGGTCGGGGACATCGCCTGGTTCACCCCGCACGGCAAGGTGATGGGCCGCCGTGACTGGGGCGTGGGTTTCGCCAAGTCCCTGACCGTGTTCCTGAACGGCCGGGCGATCAGCGAGCCGGACCGCCGTGGCGAGCGTATGCAGGACAACTCGTTCCTGCTGCTGTTCAACGCCAGCGAGAAGGACCTCGAGTTCGTCATACCGGCACGTCGCTACGGTGAGCGCTGGACGCCGCTGCTGAACACGGCGAGCACCAAGTGGGCCGGTCCCGGTGCGCCTGGCGCGCCCGGTGCGCCCATTCCGGCCTGGGAGGTCCCGGCCTGGCAGGGCATGGACACGCTGCTCCCGGCGTGGGAGGAGCCGGTCCCGGTCAAGCCGGGGGACCCGGTACCCGTCATGAACCGGTCGATCCAGCTGTTCAGCCGTCCCTGAGCCGCTATCCGGCCCGATGCCGCCGATCAGCCCCGTGCGCCGTATCAGCCCCCGGCGTGTCAGCCCGGGCGCCGTATCAGTCCCCGGCCGCCGCTGAGCGCAGCGCCTGCCACACCCGCTGCGGGGACGCGGGCATGTCGATGTGCCGGACGCCGAGGTGGGCCACCGCGTCGATGACCGCGTTCTGCACCGCCGGCGTCGAGCCGATCGTGCCGGCCTCGCCGATCCCCTTGGCGCCGAGCGGGTTGTAGCTGGTCGGCGTCGCCATGTCGGCCAGCTCGAAGCTGGGCACCTCGGTGGCCGACAGGAACGGGTAGTCGGCGAACGTCGCGGTCAGCGGATTGCCGTCGGCGTCGTAGACGACCTCCTCCAGGAACGCCTGCGCCGCGCCCTGCGCGATGCCGCCGTGCCGCTGGCCCTCCGCCAGCAGCGGATTGATCACGGTACCCGCGTCGTCGACGGTGACCATCCGCCGCAACATCACCTTGCCGGTCTCGGTGTCCACCTCCACGACCGCCACGTGCGCCCCGAACGGGAACGTCGGCCCGGGCGCGCGGAACACCGCGCGGACAAACAGCCGCTCGCGGGCGGCCAGCCGGGTCAGCGGCACCGCGATATCCGGGTCGCCGGCCACGGTGAACGCGCCGCGCCCGGCGTCGAAGACCAGGTCGGCGGCGCTGGCTTCCAGCTCGCTTGCGGCGCGCTGCCTCGCGACGTCAAGAAGCTCACGCGATGCCTGCTGCACGGCCGCGCCGCCGAGCTGCAGGCTGCGCGAGCCCCCGGTGCCGCCGCCCCGCGGGATCAGGTCCGTATCGCCCCACTTCACGGTGATCTTGTCGACCGGTATGCCGAGCTCGTCGCTCGCCAGCGTCGCCCACACGGTGGCGTGCCCCTGCCCGTGCGGGGACGTTCCGGTCAGGATCGTGGCGCTGCCGTCGGGATGGACCTCGACGGTGGCGTTCTCGTTGGGGCCGCCCTCCTCGGCGCCTGGCCCGGTGATCTCGACGTAGCAGGACAGGCCGATGCCGAGCTGGACGACGTCCCCTGCCGCCCGCCGTTTCGCCTGTTCCTCCCGCAGATCCTGGTAGCCCGCCGCGGCCAGCGCCTTCTCCAGCGCCGCCGCGTAGTCGCCGCTGTCGTACACGGCGCCGAAGGCGGTCCGGTGCGGCTCGGTGAACCTCGGCAGCAGGTTCTTGCGGCGGACCTCGGCCGGGTCCAGGCCGGCCTCGGCGGCGAACAGGTCGATGGCCCGTTCCACCGCCGCCGTGGCCTCCGGCCTGCCCGCGCCGCGATAGGCACCGACCGGCGTGGTGTTGGTCACCACGGATTTCGCGACCGCCTCGGCCCGGCCGATCGCGTACGGCCCGGGCGCCATCATGATCGTGAGCATGGGCAGGAACGCGCCGAACTTCGGGTAGGCGCCGGCGTCCTGCAGGATCTCCAGCCGGTAGGCCTGTACCGTGCCGTCCCGGCTGCCGCCGATCGTGACCGTCTGGCGCTGCGCACGGCCGTGCGTCATCGCGATCAGGTTCTCGTTGCGGGTCTCCGCCCAGCGCGCCGGGCGGCCGAGCTGCCGGGCCACCCAGCACACCACCGCGTGCTCGGGGTCGGCGCCGAACTTCGCGCCGAACGCGCCGCCCACGTCCGGGGTGATCACCCGGACGAGGTCCTGCTCGACGCCGAGCATCGCCGCCAGGGCCGCGCGCGTCCCCTGCGCGCCCTGGTTCGGGATCCACGCCGTCAGCCTGCCGTCCTCGCCCCAGACGGCGGCCGCGGCGCGGGTCTCCATCGGCGCGGGCGCGATCCGCTGGTTGACGATCGTGCGGCTGACGACCACCTCGCAGCCGTCGAACAGGCCCGCGCTGAGCGCGTCCGCGTCTCCGAACGAGGCGGCGACGTTCGTGCCGGCGTCCGGGAACAGCCGGCCGGACCCGGCCGCGGCGTCGACCATGTCCACCACCGCGGGCAGCGGGTCGTAGTCGGCGTCGACCAGCTCAGCGGCGTCTTCGCCCTGATAGCGATCCTCGGTGACCACCACCGCCACCGGCTCGCCGACGAAGCGGACCACGTCGCGGGCCAGCAGCGGCTGGACCATGTGCGGGTTCATGGACGGCATCGGCGGGGCCACCGGCGCCAGCCCGGCCAGGTCGGCGCCGGTGAACGCGGCGACCACGCCGGGCGCCCGCAGCGCGGCCGTGACGTCGACGGACCGGATCCGCGCGTGGGCCACCGTGGAGCGCACGAAGTGCACATGCAGGGCGCCGGGCAGCTTTACGTCGTCGGTGTAGACGCCGCCGGTGGTCAGGAATCCGGGGTCCTCCGTCCGCAGGACCCGTGTACCGAGAATGCTCACGGTCACGATCGTGCCCGGCTCGGTGGCACGCGGTCAAACGGGGGTGGCGCCCGAGCGGCGATGCGACGGCCTGGCCACCGCGGGTGTCGTGCCCGCTCGCCAAGCGCCCCACCCCGGCACTACGCGAGCTGCGGTATGACCTCGGCGGCCAGCCGCTCGGCCTGCTCGGCCTGGTCGAACAGCGTCGTGAACAGGATGAGCCCGGCACCGGCACCGGCCACCTCACGGATCTCGCGCACACAGTCCGCCGGCCTGCCGGCGACCGCGGCCGCCTCGATGTCCGGCACCCGCCGCCCGTAGATTCCCTCCAGTGCGTCGTTGACCCGGTCGCGCGCGCGACCGGGGTCGTCGTCCACCGCGATGTACACGCGCTTGGCGACCGGAAACTCCGGGCGGCCCGCCTCGGCGGCCGCGTCCCGGACGACCTTCACCAGCTCGGCGAACTTCTGGGTGGGCGATGACCCGGCGCCGAAGAAGCCGTCGCCAAGCCGTACGGCACGACGCACCGCGGCCGCGCTGGCGCCGCCGAACCACAGGGGCGGGTATGGCTTCTGGAACGGCTTGGGCTCCATCGACGCGTTCTCGAGCTGCCAGAACTCCCCGTCGAAGCTGACCCGAGGCTCGGTCCACAGCGCCTTCATCAGCGCGATCCCCTCGGTGAACCGGGCGACGTACCGGCCGGGGTCCACGCCGAAGGCGGCGAACGGCCGCCCCCTGCCGCCGGTACCGACGCCGGCCTCGATCCGGCCCCGGCTGAGCTGGTCCAGCGTGCTCAGGCTCTTCGCCAGGTGCACCGGGCTGTGCAGCGTGGACACGAACACCACGCACCCGAGCCGCAGCCGCTGGGTGCACGCGGCAGCGTAGGTCATCGTCTCGGCCGGCCCGAGCACCGGTGCCCGGCCGAGGACGGCTTCCTGCGTCCACGCGCTGTCGAAGCCCAGCTCCTCGGCCCGCGCGAAATACGCGCGGAAAGCGGCCGGATCGAACTCCCCGTCCGAGTAGAACTGCGGTACCGAGATCGCGAACCTCATACGCCGCATCGTACCGAGGCGCCACCCGCACCGGCGCGGCACGCCGCGGCCGTCCAGGCGGTGACGTCATGGCAGCGGTCTGACAGCGGGCCGGCAGAGCGGCACGATTCAATATCTGCCCGTTCATTAGGCTCAGCGGCCCGGAAAGGGGCACACATGACGATTCGCAGGACCTTGGCGCTGGGGCTGGCCGTATCGGCCGGTCTGCTGGGCGCCGCCGTCGCCGCGCAGGCGGCGGCTCCCGCGCAGGCGGCCTCCAGACAGGCCGCTCTCACGCAGGCGGGTCCCAGGCAGGCCGCTCCCGGGCGGGCGGCCGCGCCGACCTACGACGACTACGCGCTCATCTTCTCCCGCTCCGCGGGGCAGTACTTCTCCGACGGCCAGGTCGCGGGGCAGTGGGCCTGGAGCCCGCAAGGCACGGCGGCCAGCGACATCTCCTGGGGCGACCCCGCGACGTGGCCGCCCGCCTCGGCGGAGCACTTCATCCGCAGTGGCAACTGGGTCGAGCTCGACGGCTACTCCGACGGCCAGGGCAAGCCGGTGACCGAGGTGCAGCGCGTCACCGCGGATTCGGTAGGCAACGCGAACTGCGGCAACATGAAGCCACTGCCGTCCGATGGCGGCCGGGAGCACTACGTCAAGTGGGTCATTCCCGCCACGGGATACTGCCTCGACGCGACCGGCACCATCACCTCCACCGTCAACGGCTCCGTCGTCCATTTCCGCCACAGGCAGCAGTGGGGACCGCCGGCTTCCTGCTCGAACGCGTACTTCAGCGGGCAGGTCTGCATCACCCAGCACGAGCAGTGGTGGGACGACAACGGCCACCCGTACGGGCTGCAGATCGACAAGACGCAGTACATCGCCCGCGGCCTTGGCATGGCCTTCGAAATCCGGCAGACCTACCCGATCACCTGGTCGGCCGACGGCCGCTACTACTGGACCTGGTAGCCCGCTCACCCGGGTAAGCCGCCTGAGCGCTCGAGGTAAGGCAGTACGCACCTTCTGGATAGCCGGGACGGCTCCTCGATTGTCAGCGCCTCCTGTTAGCGTTCGAGGTGAAGAGAAGAATTATAGATTTACCGAACGGAAGGCGGGCTCTCCATGACGGCGCGTCCGGCATCCGGGCACGGGCGGGACGACGATCCCGCGCACGACGCCCGGCTGCCGGACGGCACCCCGCACGGCGCGGACGCGGGCGGTACGCCAAACCGGACACCGCGGGGCAGGGGCACAGCCGATGCGCCAGGCGGCCCAGAGCAGGCCGCCCCGGGTAACAGCAAAGCCCGCGACAGCCGGGCGCATGCGTTCGCCCAGGGCGGCGTGCTGGCCACCGCCGCGCCCTGCGCGGCGCTCGGCCTCGTGCTGGACGAGGTCAGCGGCCCGGGCCGGGCCTGCCCGGCCACCACCGACGACGAGCTGATCGGCCTGCTCGGCCGGTGGGACGCCCAGGAATCGTGGGCCGCCGCCGCCAAGCTCGGCGTGGTCCGCGCCCTCATCCGCCGCCACCCCGCCCCCGGCGCGGAGGTGCGGCCCGGCGGCCTGCCGCACGCCTGGGCGCCGGAACTGGCCAGCCAGATCAGCCTGGAACTAGGCATCTCCACCCGCGCCGCCGTCACGGTGGACCCGGAGGGAGCGCGCAAGCGGCGGGAGGAGGCCGAGCGGGAAAAGGCTCGGGTGCAGTTCTGGCGGGAGCACTGCGGCACCGCGGCGATCGCCGCGTTCGGCCTGCCGGCGGACCGGGCGCTGGAGGCGAACCAGAACATCCAGAACCGCGCTCTGGCCTACAAACAGGCGGGGATCACGCTGAACATGGACCAGCTGCGCGTGCTGGCGTATCTCGATCTGCTGACCGAGACCGACTCCCGCGACGACCGGGCCGCCTGGACCGCCACCGGCGATGACACGGCCGACGGCGGCGCGGGGGGACAGGATAACGGCGGCGCCGGGAGCGAAGACCCTGGCGGGGAGGAAACCAGGAACGGGGTGCCGCGCTCGGGGGCCGGGGCCGGGCTTGCGGCGAACATCAACTTCACCATCCCGCTGGCCACCGTCCTGCACC
Organism: Streptosporangiaceae bacterium; assembly: GCA_019239975.1. Classification (GTDB taxonomy): domain Bacteria; phylum Actinomycetota; class Actinomycetes; order Streptosporangiales; family Streptosporangiaceae; genus JAFAZE01. The sequence continues at coordinate 25,049 of JAFAZE010000166.1, read as the reverse complement.
TGGCCGAACGGCCCGGTGAAGCTCACGGCCTCGGCCCGCTCGATCCCGCCCTGGCCCGCGACCTGACCACCGCGGCCGCGGCGAACGACCGCTCCAGCTTCTGCGTCACCGTCACCGACAACAACGGGCGCGCCATCGGCCACGGGTGCTGCCGGCCCGCCAGGACGAGCAAGAACAAAACCGGCAAACCAGGCGGCGGGACCGGGAACCGCGACGGCCCGGCGTTCACCCGGGACAGCGATCATGGACCGCCCGGCGGCCACGGCACCTGGACGCTCACTCTGCAAGAGGGCAGGGCACTCGCCGTCACGCTCGCCCCTATTCCGGTCACCAGCTGCGACCACCGGCTGGAATCCGCCGGGCACGACCCCAGCCCCACCCTCCGGCACCTGGTGCAGATCCGGGACGGCGCGTGTGATTTCCCGCCCTGCGTGCGGGCCGCCCGCCGCTGCGACTTCGAGCATGCCATCCCGTATCACAAGGGCGGGAGGACGTGCGCGTGTAACGGCGGACCCCGGTGCAGGCACGACCACCAGGTGAAACAGTCACCCGGATGGTCCGTCCGGCAGCCGCTGCCGGGATACCACGAATGGATCACCCCCAGCGGCCGCGTCTACAAGACCGAACCCATGCGGTACCCCGTCTGATGCTGGGAGTCCTGAGCCTGCCTGAGGATGTTCTTGACGGCTGAGGTTGCAAACTTGGGCGACGGTGGGCCGCGGCGTTGGGCGGCTGCTCACTGGTGGTAGCCCTGACCTCATGATGGTAGCCCCGACCGGATTCGAACCGGCGTTACCGCCTTGAGAGGGCGGCGTCCTAGGCCTCTAGACGACGGGGCCGTGCACTCCCACGGCGCGCTAAGACTACCGCCTCGCGACCCATGGGGCCAACACGGGGGCCGCCCCGCCGGCAAGCTCGGCACCGCGCAGCTCCCAGCGCCGGGCGCGTTGCCGGCGGGGTCGATGGCGCCAATGGCCCCGTCAGACGGGGCTGGATGCGCCATCGACCCCACCATCGGGCGGCCTGTCCGCGGACGACGCCATGCGGACCGCGGCCGCGACGAGGTCCGCGTTCCCGGTGGCGCGGCTGCCGTCGGGGAGCACCGTGGTGTCTTCGAGCCCAACCCGGATGTCGCGGCCGAGCGCGAGCGCGGCGCGGATGACGTCCCAGGTCGCCAGCCCGTAGCCGTGGTGCAGCCGGGGCGCGCCGATCCCGTGGCGGTCGAGCGCCGCCTCCGCTTCCGCCGCTGTGGCGACGGCGGAGGCGCCATCCTCGTCCGGCGGCTCGATCAGCACGCGGATCACCCGGTCCGCGAACGAGCTCGCGGCGAGCCGGTCGGCGTCCGCCGCCGACCAGACACCCGCCTCCACCGGGATGCCGAGCCCGCGGAGCAGGTCCGCGAGCTCATCGGTGCCCGGCTCGGACAGGTTCACCGAGGCGAAGTCCGGGCGGTCGGGTCCTGTCCAGCGGGCGACCAGCTCGATCCGCCGCGCGGGGTCGCCGCCGACCGCCCAGATCCCGGTGGTGACGCCGACGGGCACGCCGGGGACCACCGCCCGGACGGCCGCCACCGCCGCGAGCACGGCGTCCGGCTCGAGGGTTTCCGCGCCCGGCGCGTCCCGCGGGTGTATGTGCACCGCCCCGGCGCCGGCCTGGCACGCCGCGAGCGCATCGGCGGCGAGCTCGTCCGGCGTCTGCGGGACGGACGGGTGCTTGGCGCGCGTGGTGCCGCCGTTCAGGCAGGCCTTGACCAGCATTCGCCCCTCCCGGAAACAAGTTCCTGGCAGCGAGCAGGCGCGGGCGCCTCGCTGAGGCGTCCGCGCCGCCGGGATACCTGCTGGGGTACCAGGACTCGAACCTAGACTAACGGGGCCAGAACCCGTCGGGCTGCCAATTACCCCATACCCCAAGGGACGCGAGCAGGCATCAGATGCCCCTCTCGCGCCGATGCAGTCTACCGGACCCGGCCGCCCGCCGCGAACGCGATCCCCCGGACCCGCCGCATTCGCTCCGCGGGGAACAGCTTGCGACCGCGCGGGGCGCGCCGCGGCTCGCTGAGCCGCGGCGACACGCCGCGAACGCGATGCCCGGCGTCTCACGTGGGTCACGTGAGACGCGTGACTCACGTGAAGGGGTCGAGCGGGGAGGGGACGAGCAGGCGCCTGGTGGTTTCGAGGGCCCAGTCGTCGAGCTGACCGGGCTCGTCGCCGGACGCGCGGAGGCCGCCGTAGCGTTCCACCACCGATGCCCAGTCCGCGCGGCGCGCCGCGGCGGGCCGCAGCATCAGGCAGTCCGGGTCGTTGACCCAGAATCTGCCGTGCTGCCAGGCGCGCGCCACCACGTTGCGCGAGGCGTTGCGCTGCGACGGCATCGTGGGGTGCTGCGGCGATCCTGCGGGCTCCCAGCTCGCCGCGATGTCCGGCCCGACCCGCATCGCGTCCACCAGGCCCACCGAAGGAAGCACCGGCGCGCCGCAGCCCACGAGGAACGCCTCGGGCCCGATGGCCTCGCGGATCATCCGCAGCCCGAGGCGGTACGCCTCGACCCCGGTCATGCCCTCGTGCCGCGCGCCCTCGTACGCGCCCGCGTAGCAAAAGTCGATCTTGAAATACGTGATACCCCAGTCACGCATCGCCGACAGCACGCCGCCCAGGTACTCGGCCGCCGCCGGGCACGACAGGTCCAGGGCGGTGCACATGTCCCGGCACACGTTCCCGGCGTACACCGGGTCGCCGGAACCGAGCGACCTGACCACCCAGTCCGGATGCGCGGCGTACAGCTCGCTGGACCGCCCGGCCAGCATCGGCGCGATCCAGATGCCCGCCCGCCGCCCGGAGTCCGTGATCCGCGCGACGAGCCCGGGAAGATCCCCGAACCGCCCCGAGGGCGTCAGCCAGTCGCCGATGCGCGCCTGGTACCCGTCATCGATCTGCACGACGTCCACCGGCAGGCCGAGCGATGACATGCGGCCGGCGCTCTCCGCGACGCCGGCCGCGGTCACCTCGGGCCCGAAGGAATACCACGAGCACCACACCGGAGGGATCGCGCGCAGGCCCTTGACGCCGGCCATGGCGGCGAACGAGCCGGCCCACTCGCCGAGCGCGCCCGCCAGGTCCGGCCCGCGCGGGCCCACGACGCACCCGTCGGCGGACACCACGAAGGAGGTGCCGCGCAGCGCCGCGTGGATGACCGGAACCCGGCTGGACGGCCCCGGCGCGCCGAACACCGAGACCGGGCCCCCGTCCCCCGGGTCGATCGCGAGCAGCCCGGTGCCCCGGAACACGCCTCCAGGCGCCGCGTGCCCGTACTGGAAGTCGATCGCAAGCGATTCCCTCGACGTCACCGGCTGGGGCGGCGCGGTCGCCGGGTAGACGTCCGTGGCGCTCCAGGACTGCCATCCCTCCGCGTAGACCCGGGCCCGCGCCGGGTCGACGGTCACCGTGGCTATCTCGCCCATCGCCCCCGTCATCCCCTTGTCATCACCGCCGCCTTGGGATCGTGCAGCCAGCACAGCGCGCGGTGCCCGGCGCCGACCGCCACGTCCGGCGGCCGCCGCACGCAGACGTCCATGGCATCCGGGCACCTGAGCCGGAACCTGCATCCGTCGCCGAGCGCCGCCTCCCGGTATTCGGCCGAACGGCCGGCCCGCGCCGCCCGGGCCCGCTGCCGCGCCTTCCGGGCGGCCGCAAGCTGCTCCCGCGACAGCGAGGGGTCGGGCGCCGCCGCGGCCAGCAGCCTCGTGTACGGGTGCGCGGAGTTCAGGATCACGTCGTCCGCCGGGCCCCGCTCGACGATCTCGCCCCGGTACATCACCATGATCTCGGCGGAGAAATGCCGCGCGGTGGCCAGGTCATGCGTGACGTAGAGCAGTGCCAGGTTCCGTTCCCGCTTGAGCCGGTCCAGCAGGCTGAGAATCTCCAGCCGGATCGACACGTCCAGCATCGACACGGGCTCGTCGGCCAGCAGGACGTCCGGACCGGAGGCCAGCGCCCGGGCGATCGCGACCCGCTGCCGCTGGCCGCCGGACAGCTCGTGCGGGTACTTGCGGGCGATCTCGTCCGGCGGCGTGAGGTTGACCGACCGCAGCAGCGCGGTCACGTCCTCGTCCAGGCGGGCGCGGGAGTGCCCGGGGTGCAGCATCATGATCGGCCTGGCCAGGTGATGCCGCACGGTGTGCATCGGGTTGAGCGACGCGAACGGGTCCTGGAAGATGAGCTGCACCCGCTTGCGGTAGGCGCGCAGCCCGCGACCGCGCCGCCCGGCTGGCCGCCCGCCGAGCAGCACCGTGCCGCCGCTCGCCCGCACGAGCTGCCCGACCGCGCGGACCACCGTCGATTTCCCGCTCCCGCTCTCGCCGACCAGAGCAACGGTCTGCCCCTGTTTTATACGGAACGAGACGTGGTCAACCGCACGCAGACTCACTCCCCCGCGCTGGCGGAAGTCGACGACCAGGTCACGGACCTCCAGCACGCTCGCCTCCGGCTCGCTCACGCTCTGTCCCCCGCTCGCCTCCGGGGCGCCGCTCCGCTCGCTCATCCCTCACCCCCGGCCACGGGGACTTCCTCGCCCGCGGGGCGGCCGGCGGAGCCGGCCGCCGGGCGTGGCCGCGCGCTCGCGGGCAGCCCGCGGGCGCCGAACCGCGGATCATGCAGGTGGCACGCGGCGAGCCAGCCGCCGGCACGCCCCGCGACCGGGACCGGGACGGGCGTGACGCCGCCGCATGGCTCGAAGGCGAACCGGCAGCGGGGCTGATAAGGGCAGCCCGCGAGATCCTCCCGCAGGTCGGGCGGCGTGCCCGGGATGCCGCGCAGCTCACGGCGCTCGCCGCGCATGTCGGGGAAGGACGCGAGCAGAGCCGCCGTGTACGGATGGGCGGGCGCGGCGCCGACCTCCCCGGCGGGGGCGTACTCCACGATCTGGCCGGCGTACATGACCGCGAGCCAGTCGCTCACCTCGAGCAGCAGCGACAGGTCATGGGTGATGAAGATGACGCTGAAGCCCAGCTCCTCGCGCAGCCGCTCGACCTCGTCCAGGATCTCCCGCTGGACCACCACGTCCAGCGCCGTCGTCGGCTCGTCCATGATGACCAGTTCCGGTTCGAGCGCGAGGGCCATCGCGATCACCACCCGCTGCCGCATCCCACCGGACAGCTCGTGCGGGAAGCCATGGATGCGCTCGGGATCAATGCCGACCATCTCCAGCAGCTCACGCGCCCGCCGGCCGCGGGCGGCGGAATCCATGCCCGGCCGGTGCGCGGCGAAGATGTCGCTGAACTGCCTGCCGATGCTGGTGACCGGGTTGAGCGCGTTCATGGCGCTCTGGAAGACCATGGACACCTTGTTCCAGCGGAACCGGCGCAGCTCCTCTCCCTCCAGGGCGAGCACGTCGACGGGCTGGCCGCCGGCGGGCGTGAACTCCACCGACCCGCCGGTCATCCGGGCCGGCGGCCGCAGCAGCCGGGCCAGCGCGTAGGCGAGCGTCGACTTTCCGCACCCGCTCTCCCCCGCCACGCCGAGCACGGCGCCGCGCCTCAGCTCGAGGCTCACGTCGCGCACGGCCCGGGTGGGGCGGCGCGCCGAGTACTCCACGCTGACGTGCGCTGCCCGCAGGATCACGTCCGCCGGTGCTGTGTCGCCGGTGCCGCCGGTCACGATGCCGCCCCTTTCCGGCCCGCCCTGACCGGCCGGTAGACCCGGAGCCGCGGGTTGAGCAGCTCGTCCATGCTGAAGTTGATCAGTGCGAGTCCCATGCCCAGCAGCGCGATGCACGCGCCCGGCGGGATGAACCACCACCACGCACCGCTTTGCAGCGCCTCGTCGTTCCACGCGAAGTAGAGCATGTTGCCCCAGGTGAGCTGGCTGACGTCGACGACGCCGAGAAACGCGATCGTCGCCTGGGTCAAGATCGCGAAGATGACCGCGAAGATGAACTGGGAGACGATGATCGGCAGCTCGTTCGGCAGGATCTCGACGAGGACGATCCGCCACGCCCGCTCACCGGACGCGCGCGCGGCGAGCACGTACTCCCGGTTGCGGACCGAAAGGGTCTGGGCGCGCAGCACCCGGGCGGACGCCGCCCAGCTCGTCAGCGCGATCACCAGGATCAGCGCGGTCAGGCTGCCCTGCCTGACGTACGCGAACGTCACGATGATGAGCGGGAACGTCGGGATCACCAGGACGACGTTGGACAGCAGGGACAGCGCCTCGTCGAGAAGACCGCCGAGGTAGCCGCCGGTGATCCCGATGACGACCGAGATGACGGTGGCGAGCAGCCCCGCGGCGACCCCGATCTCCAGCGAGGCCCGGGTGCTGACCACGAGCTGCGAGAAGACGTCCTGCCCGGTCTGCGTGGTGCCGAGCCAGTGCGCGGCGGACGGCGGGCGGTAGGTCGCGCTGCTCAGCTGGCTGGGATTGGGCGCGAGGAACGGGCCGATGATCGCCAGCAGCACGAAGAACCCCACGATGCACGTTCCGGCGACCAGGCGCCGGGAGCGGAACGCCTCGCGTACCCGCGCGGTGAACCGCACCGTGCCCTCATCGGGCGCCGGCAGCCCGGCCGCGGTGCCGGCGGCGGCCGCGCTGATGTTCTGCGCGGTCACCGGCCGATCCTCGTTCGGGGGTCGATGAAGCCGTACAGCATGTCCACGATCAGGTTGGCGCCGAGGACCGCGAACGTGATCACCAGGAAGATCGCCTGCAGCAGCGGGTAGTCCTCGTTCGCCACCGCGGTCACCAGCTTGTACCCGATGCCGGGATAGGAGAACACGTACTCCATGGCGATCGCGCCGCTGACCACGAAGCCGATCGAGATCGCGAACCCGGAAAGGCTGGGCAGCACGGCGTTGCGCGCCGCGTAGCCGATCATCACCTTCCGCGACTTCAGGCCCTTGGCCTCGGCGGCGACCACGTAGTCCTCCGACAGGGTCGCGACCATCATGTTGCGCATTCCGAGCAGCCAGCCGCCGACCGAGCTGAGCACGATCGTGACGGCCGGCAGTGTCGCGTGCTGCACCGCCGACGCGATGAACGGCCAGTTGAAGCCGACGCTGATCTCGGAGTTCGTGTTGTAGCCGTTGCCCAGAGGGAAGACGTGCCACACGTTGGTCGCGAACAGGTAGAGCAGGATCAGCGCCAGCCAGAAGTACGGCATGGCGGTGAGCAGCGTGGTGGCCGGGACGATCGAGTCGAGCCGGGACCCGCGTTTGGCGCCGGCGAGCACGCCGAGGGCTATCCCGAGCACGAAGCTGATCACCGTGGCGGTGCCGACGAGGACCAGCGTCCACAGGATCGACGTGCTGATCTCCGTGCTGACCGGCGTGGGGAAGTCGCTGACCGAAAGGCCGAGGCGCAGGTGCGCGAGCCCGTCCAGGTACTGCCAGTACTGCTGGACGAGGTTGCCCGTGCCGAGGCCGAGGAGCTTGCTCAGCACCTGCTGCTCGCCCGGGGGCACCGGGCCGGCCTGTGCCATCTTGGCGAGCAGCAGTTCCACCGGGTTGCCGGGGATCAGCCGCGGCAGAAAGAAGTCGAGGGTGATCGCCGCCCACGCCGCGACCAGGTAGAAGCCCAGCTTGCGGGCGACGAACCGGGAGCGCGAGCCGAAGCGGAACGGGAGGCGCCGCGGCGTCCCCGGCCGGAGCTTCCGGCCGGGGGCCTCCGCGTCACCCGCGGCGGTCTCGCTGGCGATTGCCATCGCTGCCGCTAGCCGACCGGCGCCAGCCGGTCCGCGACCCAGCCGAGATCGGGGCTGATGTACACGGCGGGGGCGGCGTACGGGTTGCTCACGGTCGGGTAGCCGGTCACGTTGCTGCCGTTGAACTCGATCTCATCCTGCTGCTCGAACAGCGGAATGTCGGGCAGCTGCGACGCGAAGAGCTGCTCGATCCCGGCGAAGTCCTGCTTCTTCGACAGCTCGTCGGGGCTCGCGGCGATGTCGTTGAGGAGGGCGTCCACCTGCGCGTTCGAGTAGCGGCCGAAGTTGCCCACCGTGTCGTTCTGGCCGAGCGGGGTCGCGATCTTGCTGTACAGGATCTCGTAGTAGTAGTACCAGGGGCTCGGCACGTAACCGAAGTTGTCGATGAGCAACTGGAAGTTACCCGTTGACTGGTCGGCGATGAAGGCGGCGTAGGACTCCGAGTCGATCGAGAGGGTGATCCCGGCGGCCTTGAGCTCGCTCTGGATGATCTGCAGGTCGCTGATGTAGTCCGTGTAGCCGGTGACGACCTTGACGGTGAGGTTCAGCGGCGTCCTGATCCCCGCCCGCGCGAGGGTGCTCTTGGCCGCCGCGGCGTTCGGGCCGCCGAAGGAGCCGACCTGCGGGCCGGCCACCGCGCCGAAGTTCGGGGTGAGGAGCGCGCTGGGATTGGAGGGCGGGGCGTAGCCGTTGTAGACGGTGTTGCTGATGTAATTCCGGTCGAGGGCCTCGCTGATGGCCTGCCGGACGGCCAGGTTCGTGGTCGGCCCCTTGGCCATGTTCGGCACCAGGAAGGCGGTCGACAGCGGGATGTTGACGACCGTGAACTTCGGGTTCTTGGCCAGGTAGGTCGTCTTGATGTTCGGGATGAAGCTGCCCGCCCAGTCGAGCTGGCCCTGCTCGATGGCCGCGTCCGACGTGGTGTTCCCGGTGTAGGACAGGAACCTGATCGTCTTGAACTTGGGCAGCCCGGGCAGGTAGTAGTGCGGGTTCGCGGTGAGCTCCATCACCTGGCCGGACACCTTGCTCACCGTGTAGGCGCCGGTGCCCACCGGGTTCGGGTCGAGATAGGTTGACTTGTCCGGTACCGACCGCCAGATGTGCTCGGGCAGAATGTAGGTCTTGCCGAGCGCCGCGTAGCCCTGCGTATACGACGGCTTCGTGAAGTTGATCACGGCCGTGTACGGCCCGCTGGCGGTGGCGGTGGCCAGCGGCAGCGCGTTCTCGTTGAGCGCGGCGTCCTGCTCCGCGAGGTTGAACGTGTATACCACGTCGGCGCTGGTGAACGGCTTGCCATCGGTCCACTTCACGTCGTGCCTGAGCTGGACGGTCAGCGTCTTGCCGGCGTTGGACCACGAGTAGCTGGTGCCCAGCCAGGGCTGCACCGAGCCGGCCTTCGCCGTGTCGAAGAAGAACAGCGGCTCGTAGATCATGCCGCGCGACGGGTCTTCCGCGTTGGGCGAGAACTGGTTGAAATTGTCGGTGAAAGTACCGGCCGCCCCGGTCGTCACGGTCAGAACCCCGCTCGGTCCCGACGAGGGCGTGCCGCCGGAGGTGCCGCTGCTGCCACTGCTGCAGGCGGCGAGCGCCGCCGCGGCAACAACGGCGGAGGCCGATAGTGCGCGCCAGTGTCTCGTCATCCTAGACACCCTCTTTCAGTCGCGGGAACGGCACCGAACCAGCACCATTGGTTGTTGATCGTTGTCGCGATCGAAGCACTATACCGGTTAAGTGTCAATACTTTCTGGGGGTCGCCCAAAGGGCTCTGCTTGTCCGGGGGGCGAAGCCCCCCGGACCCCCGGCCCGCTGTGGTCCCCGCCGTAGCTCTGCTAGCCGGGGGGACACCCCCCTGACCCCCGCCCGCCGCGCTTCCCGCCGTAGCATCGCGCGGCCGGGGAGGCCCGGGGGCCTCCCGCGGGCCGCGCGATCGCGGAATGTGAGCCGCTACCGCGGCTCACTCCGCGCTGATCGCCGTAGCGCTGTGGTTCTCACCGCTCCGGCCCGTCCATCCAGTCTCGCCGCTCCGGGCCGCCCATTCAGCCTGTTACCCGCCCAGACTCCCGGGGCCAGCAGACGTAGCCCGCCACGGTTCCCGTCAATTCAGCTTCTTACCGCGCCCAACCCGGGGCCAGCAGGGGCGCCTCAGGTGCCGGCGGTGCGGGCAGCGCGGGGGGAGCGGGGGGGCCGGGCGCGGGCGGAGGGGGGTGAGCCACCGCCGGGCGCGGGACCGGTACTGTCGCGGACGGTCAGGACTGGGGGTGTCTCCTGGAAGTTCCCGACCGGCACGCCGGCGGCCGCCTGGTCCAGGCGGCGGGCGGCCTCGGCGCCGACCGCCGCGATGTCCCGGTGCAGGGCGGTGATCGCCGGGTGGACCAGCTCGCAGAGCAGGGAATCGTCCCAGGCGACGATGGACAGGCCGGCCGGCACGTCCACGCCCATCCGCTGCGCGGCGCTCAGCCCGGACACCGCCATCAGGTCGTTGTCGTAGAGGATCGCCGTGGGCGGGCTGGCGCCGCCCAGCAGCTCGCGCGTCGCGTCCGCGCCGTGCTCGCTCGTGTAGTCCGCCTCGACGCACACCGCCTCCATGCCGGCGTCCGCGGCGATCTGGACGAACGCGTCGGTGCGCTGCCTCACGTGCCAGTACCTCGCGAAGCCGTTGACCCGCCCGATCCGGCGGTGGCCGAGCCCGGCGAGGTGACCGAGCACGGTCCTGGTGGGAGCCACGTCGTCGCGCCAGATGGCGGGCAGCGAACCCGATCCGAGCGGCGAGCCGACGACCACGGCCGGCATGTTCAGCTTCTCCAGGACGGCCACCCTGCGGTCATCGAGCTGGAGGTCGACCAGGAAGACGCCGTCCACCCTGCGCTGCGCCCACCAGCTCCGGTACATCTCGATCTCGGCGGCCTGGTCCTCGGCGGTGGTGAACAGCAGGGTCACGCGCCGCTGTGAGAGCTCGGTCTGGATGCCGGCGATGAGCTGCATGAAGTAGGGCTCGATGCCGAGAAACCGCGCCGGCCGGTCAATGACCAGGCCAAACGCTCCGGCGCGGCCGTCGGACAGAGCGCGCGCCGCGCTACTGGGCTGAAACCCCACCTCGGCCGCGATCGCGATGATGCGCTCCCGCGTCGCCGCCGAGACGCCGGGCTGTCCGTTGAGCGCGAACGAGACGGCCGCCTTGGTCACGCCCGCGCGCTGCGCGACGTCGGCGATGGTCGGACGCCTCGGCCGCGCGGCCCCCGTGCCACCGCTCATACCTCTGACCTCACGTGTGGAAGTATCCCATGGTACGCGCCAATGCCGGTTGACCCTTAACCGGTATAGTGCTTCGATCGCAGCACGGCCCGCAAACAAAAAGGAGTTCTGCCGCATGCGCAGGAGCACTGCCAAGATCACCGTCGGCGGTGAGCCGGTCATCTGGCTCGGCGCCAACTTCTGGTCCAGGACCGGGGGGCCCCTGATGTGGCGGAACTACGACGGCGAGACGATCGCCGCCGAGCTGCGCGTGCTGGCCGAGCACGGCCTGACGGTCACCCGGTCGTTCTTCTACTGGCCGGACTTCATGCCCGCGCCCGACACGATCGACGAGACGATGACGGCGCGGTTCGCCGACTTCCTCGACAGGCACACGGCCCGGGGCATGTCCACCATCCCGACCTTTCTGGTCGGCCACATGTCCGGCGACAACTGGGATCCCGGGTGGCGCGCCGGCCGGGATCTGTACGCCGACGTCTGGATGGTCGGGCGGCAAGCGTGGTTCGCCGGAGAGATGGTGCGCAGGTTCGCGGGCCACCCGGCCGTGGCCGGGTGGCTGGTCTCCAACGAGATGCCGCTGTACGGGGGCATGACCACCGCACCCGAGGTCGTGGCCGCCTGGGCGCAGATCATGCGGGACGCGGTGCGCGCGGCCGGCGGCCACCAGCCGTTCTCGCTGGGCGACGGCGCCTGGGGCCTGGAGGTCACCGGCGAGGAGAACGGCTTCCGGCTCGCCGACATCGCGAAGCTGGTCGACTTCATCGGGCCGCACTGGTACCCGATGGGCAGCGACCGGATCCGCGAGCACTACGCCGCCGCGTGGAAATGCGAGCTCGCGGGCACGTTCGGCCTCCCCGTGGTGCTCGAGGAGTTCGGGCTCAGCTCCGACCACGCCTCGGACGCCAACGCCGCGCACTACTACCGCCAGGTGCTCGCCAACAGCCTTCTCGCGGGCGTCACAGGCTGGATCGCCTGGAACAACACCGATTTCGACCTGCCCGGCCAGGACCCGTACCGGCACCATCCGTTCGAGCTGCACTTCGGGCTGACCGACGCGGGCGGCAGCCCCAAGCCGCAGCTTGCCGAGATGAGCGCGTTCGCCCGCACGCTGCGCGACGTCGGCATCGGCCGCTGCGAGCGCGCCGGCACCGACGCCGCCATGGTGGTCCCGGCCTACCTGGACACCCGGTACCCGTTCACCGACCCCGGGCACGGCCGCTATCTGGAGCAGACACTCGGCCAGGCCTACGTCTCCGCCCGGCTCGCCGGGCTGCCGGTCGCGCTGGCCAGGGAGAGCGCGGGCCTGGCCGGCGACGCCAGGCTCTGGCTGCTGCCGGCGGCCAAGCAGCTGCTCGCCCCCACCGCCGGCCGCCTGCGGCAGCTCGCCGACGGCGGGGCGTGCGTGTATCTTTCCTACTCGGCCGGCCCCACCGACTGGCACCGCGGCCCGTCCATCGCGGGGCTCAACAGCCTGTTCGGCGTGCAGCACGATCTGTACTACGGCCTGGTGGACCCCATCGAGGACACCGAGGTCACGTTCACCTTCGGCCGCGACTTCGGCACCCTCGCCGCGGGAACCAGGCTGACCTTCCGGGCCGCCGGCAACGAGCACAGCAGGTCGTTCCTGCCGGTCCGCCCGGACGGCGCCGAGGTGATCGCGACCGACGGCCACGGACGGCCCGCGCTGCTGCTGCGCAGGACCGGCGCGGGTTCACTGATCCTGTGCACGTACCCGATCGAGCACATGGCCGCGGTGACCCCGCACGTCAACCCCGACGCCACCGTCCGGCTCTACGACGCCCTCGCGACGCACGCCGGTGCCCGCCGGGAGATCACCGTCGAGGACCCGCGTGTCGCCACCGACGTCATTGTGCGCGACGACGGCGCCCGGTTCGCGTGGCTGGTCAGCCACGCGAGCGAGCCGGTGACCGTGAAACCGGCGACGGCCGCGGGGCTGGGCCTTGCCACGCTGGACGGAAGCCCGGTGAGCGCGGGGGTCACCATGGGCCCGTTCGGTATATCCGTCTTCCGAATCACCGGCACCGGCGCTGCGGACCCCGCCCCGTGACCGCGCGGCCGGCGGTATAACCGGGGAGAGCGAGATCGTGTTCGCGACACCGGGAGGCGACGATGCCGTGGTATGACCTGCCACTGGAGCAGCTGCGCTCGTACCGCACGGATACCGGGGAGCCATCCGGGCTCGACCAGTGGTGGGCGCGGCGGCTCGCGGACGCGCGCGCCCTTGCCAGGCCGCCGCGGGTCACCAGGCACGAGGCGGACATGTACAGCCCGCTCGAGGTGTACGACGTGGAGTTCTCCGGCGCGGGCGGTGACCGGATCCGGGGCTGGTACCTGCGGCCCGGGCCGCAGACGGGGGGCGGCGCGCGGCCCCTGCCCATGGTCGTGAGGTACATCGGCTACGGCGGCGGGCGCGGCGTTCCCGCGGAGCACGCGCTGCTGCCCGCGCTCGGCTACGCGGTCTTCGTGATGGACAGCCGGGGCCAGGGCGGCCGCTGGACCACCGGCGCGACCGGCGACCCGGCGGCCAATTCGACGGGCCCGGAGAACTCGACGGTGATGACCAGGGGCATCCTCAGCCCGGAGGATTACTACTTCACCCGGCTTTTCACCGACGCGGTGCTCGCCGCCGAGACCGCCGCCGCCCTGCAGGGGGACCCGGCGCGGGTCGCGGTGAGCGGCGGGAGCCAGGGCGGCGCGCTGGCCCTGGCCACCGCGGCGCTGCTGCGTGACGCGGTGGCGGTGTGCCACGCCGACGTTCCGTTCCTGTGCGACATTCAGCGCGCGATCACGCTGGCGCCGCACGCGCCGTTCACCGAGGTGCCGGAGTTCCTCGACCAGAACGTCGACCTGATCCCGCGGGCGCTGGACACGCTGCGGTACGTCGACTGCGCGCTGCTGGCCCGCAGGATCACCGCGGAATGCCTGCTCAGCGTGGGCCTGATGGACGATATCTGCCCGCCGTCGACGGTGTTCGCCGCGTACAACGAGATCACCTCGGCCAAGGGCATCGCCGTCTACCCCTACAGCGGGCACGCGGTGCCGCACGCCCACTCCGAACGCCAGCTCAGGCACCTGCGAGCCACGTTCCCGGCCTCCCCGCCCCCGGCCTTCCCGGCCCCGGCCTGACCGGCTCCGGCCTCCCGCACACCGGGGCCGTTGGCGCATTCGGCCCCGCCCAGTGGGGCCGCTGGCGCATTCGGCCCCGCGCCTCCGCGCTCGGCTCGCCGGGCGCCGGCTTGGGCAGCCGCGCTGAGGTCCGGCCCCGGCATGGCGGCGATTGGGTAGCCGCCGGAGGCGGCAAGTGTAGGCCGGTCGAAACTTTCGAGCGCTATCTGTCGCTCTTGAGCTTGAACCAGGAGGTCGAAAGGTCTACGCTCAGCGAAATATGTTGTTTGCATTGTCGAAATATTTCGGCAATGGTGCACGGCGCGCCGAAGGGAGTCCACCGTGCTCCGTCTCACGCTGCAAGATGTCATCGGAGCCGGCCGAATTCGCGGCCGGATGACGCTCGCCGCCGCTGCCGTCGCCGGCCTGTGCGCCGCCGGGTTCGCGGCCGCTCCCCCCGCAACCGCCGCCGCGCACGCCACGCCTGCCACGCACGCCACACACGCGGCGCCCGCCACGCCCGCGGCCCTGCCGCCGCCGGCCTCCACCCTCCAGGAGATCACCGGCTTCGGGCCCAACCCGACGAACCTGCGGATGTACCTGTACGTCCCCAAGCACCTGCGGCGGCATCCGGCCATCGTGGTCGCGCTGCACTACTGCGGCGGCTCGGGCCCGGCGTTCTTCAACGGGACGGAGTTCGCGTCGCTCGCCGACATCTACGGTTACCTCGTCGTGTACCCGTCGGTGACGCGGACGTCCCTCGACTGCTTCGACGTCTCGACACCGGGTGCGCTGACCCACTTCGGGAACAGCGACCCGGTCGGCATCGTGTCCATGGTCCGCTGGACCGAGGAGCACATGCGCGCCGACCGTCACCGTGTCTTCGCCACCGGCATATCGTCCGGCGCGATGATGACCAACGTGCTGCTCGGCGACTACCCGGACGTGTTCCGCGCCGGCTCGGCGATGTCGGGGGTCCCGTTCGGCTGCTTCGCCACCACCGACGGCTCGCTGTGGAACAGCGCCTGTGCCACTGGAACCGTCATCAAGACGCCCGATGAATGGGGGGACATCGTCCGCGCGGCGTATCCCGGCTACGACGGGCCGCGACCGCGCATGCAGCTGTGGCACGGCACCGCGGACACCATCCTCTACTACCCGAACTTCGGCGAAGAGGTCAAAGAGTGGACCAACGTCCTGCACGCCCGGCTGGCCTACACCGACCATCCGCGGCCCACATGGACGCACACCGTGTACGTCAACCGGGACGGCCGGGTCGAGGTCGACGCGTACAGCGTCGCGGGCGAGGACCACAACCTCGGATTCCACTACCCCGACTGGGCGCAGCTCGCGATCAGGTTCTTCGGGCTGACCGGTGACGACGGCGATGGCTGAGCCGGTGACACGCCGAGGCGGCCGCTGACCGCGGGGCGTCAGCGGCCCGGGCGCACCGTCTCAGCCTGTGACACGGTGGCGAGCGCGCGCTCCAGCCGCCCGAGCGTGCACTCGCTGCCGAGCAGCTCAGCCGACTCGAACAGCGGTGGCGACACCCGCCGGCCGGTGACCGCCACCCGCACGGGGGCGAACGCGTCGCGTGGCCGCAGCCCGAGCCCGTCCACGAGCGCGGCGCGCAGCGCCGCCTCGATGTCCGCGGCGGCCCAGGATGGCACGTTCCGCAGCGCGCCGATCGACGCCTTCAGGACCCCGGCGGACTCCGGCGTGAGCACCTTCGCGGCGTCCGCCGGGTCGACCGTGAACCTGGTCTCGTCCACGAAGAGGAAACCCAGCATTCCCGGCGCCTCCGACAGCTTGCCGATCCGCTCCTGGATGAGCGGCGCCGCCCGCTCCAGCAGCGCGGACTGCCCAGGCGCCGGGGGATCGCTCACCAGGTTCTCGTGGGCGAGGAACGGCACGAGGCGGGACGCGAAATCCTCCGGCGCGAGCTCGCGGATCTTGGCGCCGTTGATGGCCTCGAGCTTGCGCACGTCGAACTGGGCCGCGTTCCTGTTGACCCGCGCCAGGTCGAACTCGGCCACCATGTCGCCGAGCGTGAACAGTTCCCTGTTCCCGCCGGGCGACCAGCCGAGCAGCGCCAGGTAGTTGCACAGCGCCTCGGGCAGAAACCCCTGCGACCGGTACCAGTTGACCGAGACGACGCCGTTCCGCTTGGACAGCCGCTGCCCGTCTGGCCCCAGCACGTACGGCAGGTGCGCGAACACCGGGAAGTCCTCGTCCGGCATTCCCATGGCCCGGTAGACGGCGATCTGCCGGGGGGTCGACGAGAGCAGATCCTCACCGCGGACGATGTGCGTCATCTTCATCAGCACGTCGTCCACGGCGACGGCGAGCGTGTACAGCGGCGTGCGGTTCGCGCGCATGAGCACGAAGTCCGGGACCGCCATGTGGTCGAAGGTGACCGGCCCGCGGATCAGGTCGGTGAACGTGGTGGATCCGGGCGGCATGCGGAAGCGCAGCACCGGCTTGCGGCCCTCGGCCTCGTACGCGGCGACCTGCGCGGCGGTCAGCCTCCGGCAGTGGCCGTCGTATCCGGTCGCCTGTCCCCCGGCCTCGCCCCGGGTTCCGGCCCCGCCCGGGGTTCCGGCCCCGGCGGCCCGTGCGGCCTCGCGCCGCGCCGCGAGCTCCTCGGGCGTGCAGTAGCACCAGTACGCGTCGCCCTGCTCGAGGAAGGTCTCCGCCCAGTCGTGGTACAGCCCTATGCGCTCGCTCTGCAGGTAGGGTCCGTACGGGCCGCCCGCCACCGGGCCCTCGTCCCAGTGCAGCCCGAGCCAGCGCAGCGTGTCCAGCGCGGAGTCGATGTACTCGGGTGTCACCCGGGACTCGTCGGTGTCCTCGATGCGCAGCACGAACACGCCGCGCATCCGCCGCGCGAACGCCCAGTCGTACAGCGCCGTGCGGACGTTGCCCACGTGCAGGTCGCCGCTCGGCGAGGGCGCGAAACGGACCCTCACGGTCTCAGTCACGGATAACCACCTTGTTGGTCAGCGTGCCGATGGTCTCGATCGTCACCGACACCTCGTCCCCGTCGGTCATCGGCCCCACCCCGCCCGGCGTCCCGGTGAGCAGCACGTCGCCGGGCAGCAGCGTCATCACCTGGCTGATGTACGCGACCAGCGCCGGCACGTCGTACAGCATCTCCGAGGTGCGCGCGTGCTGCTTCACCACCCCGTTGACGGTCGTGGTCAGCCCGAGGTCAGCCGGGTCGGTGCCGGTCTCCATCCACGGCCCGATCGGGCAGAACGTGTCGAATCCCTTGGCCCGTGTCCACTGCCCGTCCCGCGCCTGGAGGTCACGTGCGGTCACATCGTTCGCGCACGTATAGCCGAAGATCACGTCCTCCGCCCGCTCCGGCGGCACCTCGCGGCAGAGCCGGCCGATGATGACGGCGAGCTCGCCCTCGTAGTCGACCCGTTCGGTCAGCTTCACGGGATAGGCGATCCGGTCACCTGGCCCGGTCACCGACGTGGACGGCTTCAGGAACAGCACCGGCTCGACGGGCGGCTCGTGCGCAAGTAGCTCGCGCATCTCGCGCGAGTGCTCAGCGTAGTTCCGGCCGACGGCCACGACCTTGCTCGGCAGCACGGGCGCGAGCAGCCTGACCTCGGCCACCGGGTAGCGCTGCCCGGTAAGACGAACGGCCCCCGGCTCGGTACCGAACGGATGGCCGTACAGCTCCGCGATTAGATCACCCTCGATCGCGCCATAGGCGACGCCGTCGCCCCTGGCGAACCTCGCGATACGCACGCCTCTCCTTCACTCGCCGTGGTGTGCCCCGCTGCCCCGATCCGATGACCAGAGCCTAGCGGTGCCCGCTACTGCTGGTAGCCCTCTACCTCGGCGGCAGGCCGCGCCATCGCGCCGTCCGGGTTCTCACCGAACTCACGCCGTGCCCGCCGCTGCCGCAGCAGATCCCAGCACTGATCCAGCGCTTCTTCGACCGAACGCAGCCGCTGCCGCTCCTGTTCCGCGCTGAGCTTGCCCTCCGCGAGCTGCTGACGCGCCTCCCGCTCGGCCTGGATGAGCTCATCGATGCGGGCCAGGATCTCTTTGTCGTCCATGGACCTACCGTAAGCCGGCGCGCGTCCCGCGGTGGCCGGGGGACGGTCATTTTGCCGAACGAGAGGTGGCGCGTCTGGTGGGCCGCCTTCCCCGGCGTTGGGGTGAGCATCGTCCGCCAGCGGCCGCGAGCGCGGGCCATGTGCCCGTGCGAGCGGCCGGTGCACGGTTTCGGCGGCGGGCGATGCGAGCTTTGTGGCGGTGAGACCGGGCCTGTCGAGCACCCGGGCGGCCAGCGCGATCCAGAGCGCCAGCAGCACGGGGATGCCGAGGGCGAGCGGAAGCCCGGTCCGGCTGGCGACGGCGCCGATCGCCGCCGGGCCGGCCGCCATGCCCACGTAGCCGGTGCCGACCACGCGCGCGAGCCCGGCCCCCGGGCGGTCCGGGTCCGCCCTTCCGCCCGCCGAGAACACCTGCGGGACGACGCAGGACAGCCCGGCTCCCAGCACCGCGAACCCGGCCACCGCACCGAGTGCGCTGCGGCTCAGCAGGCCGCCGGCCAGCCCGGCGGCCGCGACGAGCCCGCAGCCGCGGACCAGCCGCACCGCCCCGAGCCGGGCGGCGAGCCGGTCACCGGCGAGCCGCCCCGCGGTCATCGTGACCGAGAACGCGGCGAACCCCAGGGCGGCGAACCCGGCCGAGGTGCCGAGGTTGTCCCGCAGATAGACGGCGCTCCAGTCACCGGCCGCGCCCTCGCCGACCAGCCCGCACACGCCGAGCACGCCCAGCGAGAGCACCAGCCAGCGGGTCTCGCTCCGGCCCCGCGAGGCCCGCGCGGGCGCGGGCGCGGGGGCGGGAGGTCCGGGAGGCGTGGGAGGTTCGGGAGGCGTTGGCGGCGCGGGAGTCGCGGAAGGCCTTGGTGGCGCGGAAGGTCTTAGTGGCGCGGGAGGTTCGGGCGCTGTGGGAGGTTTGGATGGCGTGGGAGGTGCGGGCACCGTGGGAGGTTCGGGCAGCGTGGGAGGTTCGGGCAGCGTGGGAGGTTCGGGAGGCGCGGAAGGCCCAGGAGAGCCGACACCGTTAGCCGCCTGGCCTGCGGCATCGTGCGCCGTCTGGACCCACGCGTCAGGTGCCGTCCCGCCTCCGGCGACCGCGGTCACCTCCGCGGCGGCACCGGCGGCCGCGCCCCCGGTGAGCAGCCAGCGGCCCGCGACCGCGGTGGCGATCGCACCCGGCACCCCGACGGCGGCGAAGGTGGGCACCGGGCCTATTCCCGCCCAGGCGAACGCCCCGCCTGTCAGTGATCCGGCAATCGCGCCCAGGCTGTAGCAGGCGTGCATCGACGCCATGACCGGGCGCCCGTAGGCGGTTTCGACCCGCACACCCTGCGCGTTCTGCGCCACGTCGAGGATTCCGCCGGCCACTCCGATCGCGAGCAGCGCGGCGGCCAGTTCGGCGAAATCGTGGGCGAAGCCGGGCACAACGGTCAGCAGGCACAGGCCGGTCCCTGACGGCCGGACCACCCGGCCGCTGCCGAACCTGTCCACCAGCCGCGACGCGGCGGCAGCACCGAGAACGAGCCCGACGGGCACCGCGAACAGCGCCGCGCCCAGCGCCCCGTCGCCCAGGTGCGCCTGCGACTTGACCGCGGGAATCCGCGCGATCCACACTCCGGCGGTCATGCCCATCAGCAGGAAGTAAACCGAAACCGCGACCCGCGCCCCCCGAAGACCCCTCACTGGCACGCCGGCACCCGCATACCAGCACCCTAGCCGCTGCCCCCCGGCCCGCCGGGGGCCCACGTCCCTCACCGCGGCCCCCCGGACCCGCCGCGGCCTTCCGACCCGCCGCGGCCTCTCGGAGCCGCCGCAGCCCACGTTCCTCACCGCGGCCCCCTACCACGGCCCCCGGACCTACCGCAGCCCCCTACCACGGCCCCCGGACCTACCGCAGCCCCCGGGCCTACCGCGGCCCCCCGGGGCCACCGCGGCACCTTAGTTTCCACGACGTCTTTATGGATTGGACGTTGTGGAAATTTTCGGGCCTTATGCGGGGCTCTGGCATGTATTTCTGGGTGGCCACGGTTCGGGCTGACGCTGGCGGCGGGGCCGCTGGCGCATTTGGCCCCGCCCAGTGGGGCCGCTGGCGCATTTGGCCCCGCGCAGGGGCCGGCTGCCAGCAGCAGGGGTGTTACCTGTGGACATGGAGGGCGGCTAGCGATCGATGAGGTTAATTACCATCCCGAGAGATTTAAACCAGAGCCTTATGCGGCACCTTTGTTTCCACCACGCGACTCCCAATTATCGCGTGATGGAAATTACGGGCCTTATGCGACACCTTCGTTTCCACTATTCGGTTTCGGCCCAGCACCTAAGCGAAATCCGGGGCCGTGAGTGGATCCTGATGTGTGACTTTTGGTGCTCGCGAGCCTCATGATGTGGAGGGTACGTCCGGCCGGGCAGCGCGCGGCGGACCGCTCCTATTCCACTGAATGTGGCGTTCGGCCGGCAATAGCCGGCTCGACGCCATATTCGCTACGGCTACGAACAAGGGCCGGCGGGGCGGGGGTGCGGGCAGGTGCTACGGCACGAACCGGTGCGCGGGCGTGGGCGGATGCGGGGCGCGGGCGGTACCGGAGCACGGACGGGGTGCCCGGGCGCGGGCGGATGCGGGGCACGGCCGGTACCGGAGCACGGACGGGGTGCCCGGGCGCGGGCGGATGCGGGGCGCGGCCGGTACCGGGTCCGGGCCCGTGCTGGGACACGGCCGGGCGCCGGGCGGGTGCCGGGGCCCGGCGGTTGCTGCGGCGCGGCCGGGTGCTGCGGCGCGGCCGGGTGCTGCGGCGCGGCGTGCGGCTGTGCGGGCAGGGCGGTGGGGCGTGTGGGCGGGTGGGACGGCGAGGCTGGTTAAGGGCCGAGCCTTATGTCCGGGGGCAGGCCGGGGGCGCAGAAGGCGAGGAGGCGCTCGGCTTCTGCGGTGATAGCGGCGACATCGGCGGCGCTGAAGGGGATGAACGGGTGGATGTGCAGGACGGCGCCGCGCTTGTCTCTGGTGATCTTCCAGGTGGCGTTCCACAGGCCGTCGACGAGGAGCGTGCCCTGGGCGGCGCCGTTGCCTGGGGGCAGCGGCACCGGCCTTTCGTGCGGGATGACTCGGGTGCGGTCGGCGTGCGACAGGAGCAGGTTGTCGTATTCGGGCAGGAAGCGCGGGGGCGCCGGTGTGCCGGGATCCGGCCGTGGCGCGTCCGGCAGGTCGAGCAGCTCCCGGCCGGATCCGTCGCGGAAAACCCGCAGGCCGGGCCGCAGGCGCTCGGCGACCTCGCGCAGCCTGGTCAGCCCGGACCAGGTCTGGACGTCGTTCACGCTCGCCGGGCCGAAGGCGGCCAGGTACCGCAGCACCAGCTGCTCCGCCGCGTGTGGCGACGCGGCGGGAGGAGAAGAAGACGCCGCTGGCGAGGGTGAAGCCACTGGGAATAGTGAGGTCGTTGGGAGGGATGAGGCTGATGGGGGGAATGAGGCCGCTGGGAGCAGTGAGGCGGCTAGAAGTGGTGAGGTCGCTGGGACGGGTGAGGACGTTGGCGGAGGCGAGGACGCTGGCGGAGGCGAGGACGCTGGCGGAGGCGAGGCGGCTGGCAGCGGCGAGGACGCTGGCGGAGGCGAGGCGGCTGGAGGAGGCGAGGCGGCTGGAGGAGGTGAGGCGGCTGGCGGAGGTGAGGCGGCTGGCAGCGGTGAGGACGCTGGCGGAGGCGAGGCAGCTGGAGGGGGTGAGGACGCGGGGATGGACGGCCAGGACGCGGCGGGAACCGGCGGCGGGGACGGTGGCTGGCCCTGGCCGAGCCAGGCGCCGGCGTCAGCCCAGGCGGCCGGGCCGGTCTTGCCCCAGATGCCGCGCGGCGGCACCTGGACCAGCGGGAGCAGGTACGTCGCGGCGTAGGCGAGCGACGCCGGATCGGCCTGCGGCCAGCGGGTGGCCAGCAGGCTGCCCAGCTCGGCCCGGGTCCGCGGCCGCTCGGCGAGATGCTCGCGGGCGGCCCGGGTCACCTCACCCAGGTCCACGCCGTCCAGGCCGCGGCCGAAGTTGGCCTGCAGGCCACTTTCCATCAGGGGCTGCAGCAGGGGCCGGAACGCGGCGAAATCCTCCGGCGTGACCAGGTGCACGGTCACGCGCATCAGCGCGGCTCGCAGCACCCTCCGTTCGGTAAGAAGATCGGCGAGATCAGCCGGTGCGAACGGATCGAGCCTCGCCCACAGGCCCACGTACGGCGCGTGCGGTGCCTGTGCCTGCAGGCCGGCCAGCCTGGTGACGGCCTGCCGCGCCGACATGGCGTGCCGGCGCAGCAGCATCTGGCGGGCGAGCGTGGCGCGGTTCAGCGCGCGCCGGCTGAGCACGTCCCCGTCAGGCACGGGCGGGAGGCTGCTGCACGGACCAGGTGTTGCCGTCCGGGTCGGCGAAGAACACGAACCGGCCCCACGGGAAATCCTGCACCTCGCCCACCTCGACGCCGCGCTTGACCAGTTCCGCGCGGGCGTCCTCGATATCGGCGACGACCAGCTGCAGGCCGCGGGCGCTGCCCGGCGGCATGTCATGCACCCCGCTTGTAATCGCGATCGAGCACGCCGAACCGGGCGGCGTGAGCTGGATGAAGCGGATCTCGTCCGTGGGCGACTGGTCGACATCGGCGTTGAAACCGACTCGCTCCGTGTAGAAGGCCTTCGCCCGGTCCAGGTCCGACACGGGAACCTGCACCACTTCGAGCTTCCAGTCCATCGCGAGACTCCCTCCGTTGCGTTTGCTGTCCTGCCGCCAACACTAGAGGGCAATGCGGAAGAATTCGTTCCGCATTCCGCGGCCTATTCGGGATCGCGGCCGGCCCGCAGCAGGCAGTAGGTGACCGCCTCCTCGAGCGCCTGCCAGGAGGCGGCGATGATGTTCTCGTCGACGCCGACGGTGTTCCACATGTCGCCGGAGCCGTCGTCCGACTCGATGAGCACCCGGGTGACCGCCCCGGTGCCGTGCGAGCCCTCCAGGATGCGCACCTTGTAGTCCGCGAGCTCCAGCCGCGCGAGCTCGGGAAAGCTCTGCTCGAGCGCCGAGCGCAGCGCCCGGTCCAGCGCGTTCACCGGCCCGTTGCCCTCGCCGACGGCGACGACCCGCTCGCCCTTGGCGGTCAGCCGGACCGTGGCCTCGCTGGTCAGCCGGCCGTCCGCGTGCCGTTCGACGATGACCCGCCAGGACTCGACGCCGAAGTGGCGGCGCCGCTCGCCGGCCAGCTCGTCGCGCAGCAGGAGCTCGAACGAGGCGTCCGCTGCCTCGAAGGAGTAGCCGCGCGCCTCCAGCTCCTTCACCCGGTCGGTGACCCGGCCGAGTACCTCCTTGTCGCCGGACAGGTCGTAGCCGAGCTCGCGCCCCTTGAGCTCGACGGAGGCGCGCCCGGCCATGTCCGACACGAGCATCCGCATGTCGTTGCCGACCTCGGCCGGGTCGATGTGCTGGTACAGCATCGGGTCCACCCGGATCGCGGACGCGTGCAGGCCCGCCTTGTGCGCGAACGCGCTCAGCCCGACGTATGGCTGGTGAGTGTCCGGCGTCACGTTGGTGACCTCGCTGATCGCGTGCGCGATGCGGCTCATCTCCCTGATGCCGTCGCCCCCGAGCACCTTGCGGCCCTTCTTGAGCTGGAGCCCGGCGACGACGCTGAACAGGTTGGCGTTCCCCGCGCGCTCGCCGTACCCGTTCGCGGTGCCCTGCACGTGGGTGACCCCGGCCTCCACCGCGACGAGCGTGTTCGCGACCCCGCACGCGGTGTCGTCGTGGCAGTGGATGCCCAGCCGTACGCCGGTGGCCAGCGCCACCTCCCGGACCGTGTCGCCGAGCTCGGCCGGCATCATGCCGCCGTTGGTGTCGCACAGCGCGACCAGGTCGGCGCCCGCCTCCGCCGCGGCGCGGACGCATTCCAGCGCGTACGCGGGGTTGGAGCGGTACCCGTCGAAGAAATGCTCGGCGTCGAGAAAGACCCGCCGCCCCTCCGCGCGCAGGTGCGCGACGGTGTCCGCGATCATGGCGAGGTTTTCCTCGAGCGTGGTCCGCAGGGCCAGCCGGACGTGCCGGTCGTGACTCTTGGCGACAAGCGTCACGACCGGCGCGCCCGACTCACGCAGCGCGGCGACCTGAGGGTCATCGGCCGCCTTGGCGCCGGGGCGGCGGGTCGCGCCGAACGCGGCGAGCTGCGCGTGGCTGAGATGGAGTTCCTCGCGCGCGCGCCGGAAGAACTCGGTGTCCTTGGGGATGGCACCCGGCCAGCCACCCTCGATGAAGCCGACACCCAGGTCGTCGAGGTGCCGCGCGATAGCCAGCTTGTCGGCGACCGTGAGGTTCAGGCCCTCCTGCTGGGCGCCGTCGCGCAGGGTCGTGTCGTACACATGGAACCTGTCGTCGAGCATCGTCGCTGTCCGTTTCGTTGTGCTGGGGAGCGCCGCTTCCGCAAACAAAAAGACCCCTCGCTGCACGCGAGAGGTCTGCGCGTCGGCGGCGGGCCAGGACCTGCCTGGCCGCTCCCAGGGCCCGGTGCCCTAGGTGCCGACGCGCCTGCCGATAATGATGCGGCCGGACGTCACGGGATAAGTGTGCCACATGTGGACGCCTGCCGGCACGTCGGTCTCACGATTCGAGACGTGCGTACCTGACGGACTCGAGGATCATCTCGTCGCCGCCGGTGATCTCCACCCGGTCGCTGGCGCACCGCCCGCAGACCGCCAGCGGGTCGCTGGTCTGCGCCGAGTGCCCGCAGTCCCGGCACGTGATCCGGGCCGGCACGGTCACC
The DNA here is from genome assembly GCA_019239975.1 of Streptosporangiaceae bacterium. Taxonomy (GTDB): domain Bacteria; phylum Actinomycetota; class Actinomycetes; order Streptosporangiales; family Streptosporangiaceae; genus JAFAZE01. The sequence continues at coordinate 151 of JAFAZE010000166.1, read as the reverse complement.
AGGTCGACCGCTGCCCCGGCCGCCTCGGTGCCCTCGGCGACCATACGGAACGCCTGCTCCATGGACTCCTGGTCGACGGCGTGCAGGACGCCGAACCGGACCCGGATCCCGGCCACAGGCCGGCCGCCGGCGCGCTGGCGCACCGCCGCCA
>JAFAZE010000045.1 GCA_019239975.1 Streptosporangiaceae bacterium | reverse complement strand
TCCCGCCGCGCCCGACCCGATCAGCGGCCACGTGCCCGGCATGGACCGGGTCAGCCGCCCCGCCTCCGGGACAGAGACGGTCACCCGTCCTGCTCCGGGTGCACCGGGCACGGGAGAGCCGAGCTTCCCGGGCACGGGGCCGTCGGGCACGGGTGAGCCCGGCCTGCCCGGCACGGGCGCGTCGGTTCGCGACCCGCTCAGCCCGCCCACGCCGCCCACCCCACCCACCCCGCCCACCCCGCCCACCCCGCCCACCCCGCCCACCCCGGGTGCCCCCACGGAGCGGTTCGGCCGTCCCGCCCCCGCCACCAAGCCCGAAGGTGACCCGCTCGGCGGTTCCGCGCCGCCCGCGGGCGAGGCGCCCGCGGGCGAGGGGTAGGGCCTGCGCGAGAAAGGACGCGTCAGCGGTTGCTCGCGAGACGCCGTAGTCGGCCGGACCGCGCTAAGCGTGGCTGGCCAGCGCCGTGAATACGGCGGACGCGCGGCTGGAGACGTCGAGCTTGCGGTAGATGTGCTCCAGGTGCTTGGCGACCGTGCGCGGGCTGACATCCAGCGCGTGCGCGATGGCCGTGTTGGTGCGGCCGAGCGCGGCGAGGCGCAGAACGTGCATCTCCCGGTCGGTGAGTTCGTCGAGCGCGCTGGAGTTGGCGGCCGCGAGCCCTTCGCGGGCGTGCTGGCGCCTGCGGGCGCGCTCCAGCGCCGTGACCAGGGGGCAGCGCAGGACGCTGAGCAGGGCCCGGTCGTCCTCGGTGAAATCGCCCCTGGCGCGGTTGAGCGCGATGCCGACGACCTGGCCGGCCGAGCCCGGCGGGCTGCTGCGCAGGCTGAAGGCGATCTGGTGCTCGACAGGAATGTACCGGAAGAGCTCGTTATACAGGCCCAGGCGGTGGAAGCGCTCCTGGCTGAGGACGTCGCTCACCCTGACGGGCCCGTCGTCGCCGGTAAGCCGGTAGTGCACGACGAGCGGGTGCTCATGCGCGAAGGCGGCGAAGCTGGCTACCCGGGCCGGCGAGAGAAGCTCGTGCGGGTAGGCGTCGACCTTCACCTGGCCGGTTTCGGGACCGATCTCGTTGTAGCTGACGCTCTCGCAGCCGATCAGCCGGGCCAGGCCCGGCAGCACGAGATCCGCGAAGCCCGCGGGATCGTCTAGTTCGGTGAGGCTGTCAACGAGCCGCACGGCCTGCTGCAGGCCGCTCAGCGGTACGTACATGGCTGTCCCCCCCGGGAGCCCGGCGCCCGCGCTTGTGCGCAATATGCGTATAGACGATGCCTTCACCTGGAGGTTTAGTCAAGAGTGGCAAGGCGCGCAGCGGGGCTTGCCAGGGGGTGGGGAAACTGGAGGGCGGGCGCTTCGCGCCCGCCCTCCAGTGTTAACCGGTGCTCACACGGTCAGTGGCCGCCGGAGATCTCGACGGTCACGTCGGCGAACCTGTTGGTGCCCAGCCCGGACGCCGTGACGACCTTGCTCAGCCAGATGCCGAAGTGGTTGCTGAAGATGATGTTGTGCGCGATCCGCGCGCTGACGGGGGTGCCGCCCGAGAACACGAGCACGCCGGTCGTCTGCAGATCCTCGGGTGACGCCGGAGCGTCGAGCGGGTCGCCGCCGGTGTTGTTCGTGCCGATGACGTTGCCGACGATCGTGTTGCCGTTAAGATCCTCGAACTGGTTCGGGCCGATGGTGTGCGCGTGCATCGTCACCCCGGACAGCTCGTTGCCGGCGATGAAATTGCCCTCGACCCGGTTGTCATAGGACGCGGTGCCGGGCCCGGCGTTCGCGAACAGCACACCGGCGCCCTCGCCCCTGAACCCGTTGTGGGTTATGACGTTCTCCTTGATCAGGTTGTCGTAGACACCGGCGACCGAGGGCTGCCGCTGGCCGGCCGCGCTGAGAGCGTTGGGGTTGTGCCCGGGCACGGTGACCCCGCAGTCAGAGGCGTTGTCGGTGACGACGTTGCCCTCGATCACGTTGTCGTGCGTCGGCCCGGTCTCGTCGGTCAGCAGAACGCCGCCGGAGTTCCTGGCGATGAAGTTGCCCTGGACGCGGGAGTCCGCGACGGCCACGAAGTGCACGCCCTCGCCGCAGTCGCCGGGGATCTGCCCGGCCGCGGCGCACTCGAAGTAGGGCGAGGCGGGCGGTACGCCACCGCCGAGGTCGTTGTGCACCACGGCGTTGTGCTCGATCTCGATGTCACGCAGCCCGCCGCCCAGGCCTGCCGCCAGGACGCCCTCACCCTGGGCGTTCGTGACCCTGAATCCCTCCAGTTCAACGTGAGAACTCACGATGATCACGGCGGCGAAGATCGTCTGCGTTCCGAGTCCCGGCAGGGTGACCTGGAACGCCGGGGTGACGCCCGTCTCGTCGATGGTCGCCCCCCGCTTGCCCTCGAGGGACAGCCGCTTGGAGATCACCACCTGCTCGTGGTAGGTCCCGCCGCAGACGACGACGGTGCCCCGCGCCGGTGCGGCGCTGACCGCGGACTGGATGGTGCTGAACGCGGCGGAATCGCAGCCGCGGTCGTCGTTGGACGGGCTGGCGGACTTGGAGACGTACAGGACGTCATGGTCGCCATGCCACCCCACGTTGGCGGATGCCACTCCCGCCTGCGCGATTACGGCGCCGGTGACCAGCAGCGGTGCCGCCACGGCACCCGCCAGCCGGACAAGCCGGTTGGAAGTCATGCTCCCTCCCTGAATCCTCGCGTGAACCTTCGCGGATTTCGCGGATGACAAGGTCAGAGGCAAACCGGATCAGGTCAGCTCGCCGGCGAGATCAGCTCACCGGCAGGAAATTCCGCGCCAATCGCGAAGCCCGGCCCGGGCCCAGCGCCCCTCTGTCCCCTCTACCGCATCGGCACGTACCCTCCTGATTAAACTGCCGCGCGCGGCCGGCGTCTATACGCATGTTGCGCAAGCGCCGCGTGCGGCCGCGTCGCCGTGTGCGGCACCCGAATTACGGACCACATCACGATGCAGCCCAGCCATTCCGCCGCACCGGGGGATTTTGGGTGCGATCCGCGCTGTCATCACAGCACGAATCGCACCCAAACCGGCCAGCCACGCAGCCCCCGGCGGCCGCAAGCCGGCCGCCACCGTCCACGCTCCACGCGAACCCAACAACGGGCGGACCCAGGGGAGCGCACCCTTCCAGCGCGCCAAGACCGCGCAGCCCACAAAACACGCCTGGCGATCATCTGGCCGGCGTTCCTGGCTAGATGACGGCGTACGTGAGGACGGCGGCTGCCGCGCCCAGTACCGTGCCGCCGGCGACCTGGGCGATCGTGTGGTCCCTCAGTGTCACCCTGGACCAGCCGAGCAGTGCGACGAGCGCGTACCCGGGAAGAACGTACGTGCCGAAGGTGAGCGCGAGAATGGCCACCGAGCCGGAGGCCACCGCGCAGTGGATCGAGATCTTCCACACCGCGGTGATCGCGGCGAGGACGGCGACGCTGGCGAGCATGCACGCGACGTAACCGGAAAGCTTGTGCGGCGCGCCGAGGAGGACCAGCAGGGCCAGCCCGGCGGCGACCGAGGCCGTGATGAACCCCAGCACGATGAGCCGGGCCCGTTTCGCGCCCACGTTCCGGTCCTCCCAGCGGCCGTGCCGGATGCCGTACCGGATGAACAGGGTCGGGAGCACGCCGGCGAACAGCGCGGCCAGCACCCCCCAGCCGGTGCCCGCCCTCCCGCCCGAGTGCCAGCCGATCAGGATGACGGTTGCGATGATCCAGTTCTTCGGCTCCAGGAGATAGGTGCTCAGCTCGGCGGCCGGCCGGCCCCAGAACTCGCGTCTCACCAGGACAGGCAATCACCTCGGCCCGCCGTCGGCAACCGGTGCCCCCGCCGGTGACGGTCAGTTCGCCCCGGATTGGTTGAACTGTCAATTATGGGCGTAGACTGGGTCCATGGTGGTTGTTCCCGCGAGTGCGGCGGCGCGCGGCCCGGAGCCTCCGGACGAGCCCGCCGCCGAGCCGCGCTGGCTCAGCACAGAGGAGCGCGCCGCCTGGATGCCGTTCGCCGCGCTGCTCTTCAGGCTCCCCGCGGCCCTGGACGCGCAGCTGCAGCGCGACGCCGGCATCAGCCATTTCGAGTACATGGTGCTCGCCAGCCTCTCCGAGGCGGGGGACCGCACGCTGCGCATGAGCGACCTGGCGGCCATGGCCAGCGGCTCGCTGTCGCGGCTGTCTCACGTGGTCAGCCGGCTCGAGGCGCGCGGCTGGGTCCGCCGCGAGCCGTGCCCGTCGGACGGCCGTTACACCTACGCGATCCTCACCGACGCGGGATTCCGCAAGCTGGCCGCCATCGCGCCCGGGCACGTCGAGGCCGTGCGCGCGCTCGTCATCGACGCGCTCAACGCCCGGCAGCTCCGGCAGCTTGGGGATATCAGCGAGATCATCAACGGGCGGCTGTAGAGCCCGCGCGTCACAACCACCCGGCGGCCGCCGCTCTCGCGGTCAGGGCAGGAGAACGATCTTGCCGCGAACGTGCCCCTGGGCGAGGCGCCGGTACGCTTCCTGTACCTGGTCGAGCCGGAAGGTCGCGGCGATCGGGACTTCGAGCTGGCCTGCGGCGACGAGCCCGGCGAGTTCGGCGAGCGTCCGCGCGCCGGCGCCCGCGGCGCTGCCCTCGGCCTTGACTCCGTACCGCTGCACGGCCGCGAAGTTGACGATCGTGTCGACGCGCGACGGCTGCACGCCCAGATCAAGAGCGAGCTGCACGTAGTCGTCGCCGAACGTGTCGATGAACGCGTCGATCTTGCCGGCCGCCCGCCGGATCCTGTCCGCCACGCCGTCGCCGTAGCTGACAGGGATCACCCCGTGGCCGGCGAGCCATTCGTGGTTGTCCCGCCCGGCCAGCCCTATCACGGTGGCCCCGGCGCGCCTGGCGAGCTGGACCGCGATCGACCCGACCCCGCCTGCCGCGCCCGCCACGACCACCGTGTCGCCCGGCGCCAGGTCCACCGACCGCACGGCCGCCCAGGCCGTGAACCCGGCCACGGGCAGCGCCCCCGCGACCTCCCACGGAACCCCGGCCGGCTTGGGGGCCAGGTTCCGCGCTTCCGCCACGGCGTACTCCGCCTGGCTGGCCCGGTTGTCGGTGTAGCCGATGACCTCGTCGCCGGCCGCGAACCCGGTCACGCCCGGGCCGGCCTGCTGGATGACCCCGGCGAGGTCGCTGCCCTGCCCGGACGGGAACGTGGCCGACCACCGGCTGTGCATCAGGCCCTCGCGGATCTTCGCCTCACCCGGGTTGATGCCCGCCGCCCTCACGGCGACCAGCACCTGGCCCGCCCCCGGCTCCGGCCTGGGCACGTCCACCACCTTGAGGACGCCGATCCCGCCGTACTCATCGAAACGCACTGCCTTCACAGGGCACCTCCGTTCTCCAGAAACTGCCCAACCGCTCATGCCCGCGCGTTATGCCGCGCCGCCGGCCTGAGCCTTCGCCGGCCGTGGCGCGCCCAACGCGGCCCGGGTGAGAGTCGTCGCCGTCCGCACGGCACTGGCAATCGCGTCGTCGGGGCCGAGCCCGCAGAGGTCGGTCAGCGTGAACAGGGCCTCGGCGCTGATGACCACGGCCAGGTCGCGCTTGAGCTGGGCGAGCGCTTCCGGCTGTGCCGGCGCGCCCGCCACCGGTGCGAGCGCCTGGTCGATCAGCCCGAACCTGAGGCCCGGCCGGGCCGCGGCCACGGTGGCGGGCCGGGTGATCGTCGCCGAGATCATGGCGCGCACCGCACCCTGATACGCCAGCACGTGGCGGAGCAGGAACTCGGTCGTGAAGGCGACACGCTCGACGGGATCCCGCGAATGCGCGACAGGCTGGAGAGCGTCGGCCGAACTGGGCCAGAAGCCCGTGAAGGCCTCGGTCAGCAGCGAAACGAGGTCGGGAAAGTACCGGTAGGCCGTCGCCTCAGAAACAAGCGCCTTCCTCGCGACCTCGGGCATCGTCACCTCACCGCCCGCCCGGATGAGCCCACGGGCGGCCTCGATGATCGCCATCCGCGTCCGCATCTTCTGGTTCACGCGCCCAGTCCCGGCAGCCGCCATCGCTGTCTCCTTCCCGCGCCAGCCCGTGCTCCCGGCCCAACGGCACATCCCTGGGAAGCGACCCTCCCCGCCCGGCCCGCGGGCACCCGCCCGCGGGCCGCACCCGTAGCTGACGTCCCACATTACCAGATCAACCTCTCATTATGAGAGTTCACTTGCGTAGTGGGTAAGGGCAGGCTACAGTCATGCGAGCCAACTCTCACGAAGGATAGGACGGATGAGCAAGGTTCCGGAAGGCGAAGTGACCCGGGAGCCATCACGCGGGGCGGCCCAGGGGCCAGCGGGCGGAACGACCGGAAGGCCAGCGGGCGGGGCGGCCCAGGGGCCAGCGGGCGGAACGACCGGGATGCCAGGGGAGGGAGCGGCCGAGGTCTCGGTGGTGGGCCCGGACGGCGGCGAGGTGATCGCGCTCGGGCCCATCCAGATGCGGATCGTCGAAGACGGGAGCACCACCGGGCACCGTCTGGGGATTGGCGAGATCACGCTCGCCCCGCATACGGAGGGACCGCCGCAGCACCGGCACGCCCGGCACGATGAGGGCTTCTACGTCGTCTCGGGCACCGCGCGGTTCACGGTCGGGCAGGCCAGCTACGACGCGCCCGCGGGCACCCTCGTCATGGTCCCGCCCGGTGCCCCGCACACGTTCGCCAATCCGGGGGACCAGCCCGCCGTTCTGCTGAACACCTTCACCCCGGACCTCTACGTGCGGTACTTCCGTGACCTCCGGGACATGCTCGCGGCCGGGCGGGAGCTGACGCCCGCGTCGACCGTCGAGGCCATGAGCCGGTATGCCACGGTTCCCGCCACCGACTTCGCCTGACAAACGCACACGAAGGAGACATCGTGACCGTGACCACGTACGATCTCGCAATCCCCGGCTCCGGCCCGGTCAGCGTCACCGTCGACGAGCAAGGCGGCGGGCGCCCGTTCCTGCTGCTGCATGGCGGTGGGGGACCCCAGACCGTCGCCGGCTTCGCCGGCCTGCTGGCCACGCAGGGGGCCGCCCGCGTCGTCACTCCGACCCACCCGGGTTTCGGCGGCACGCCGCGCCCGGACTGGCTGCACAGCATGCGCGGCCTCGCCGCGCTCTACCGTGAACTGCTCGCCAAACTCGGCCTGGACGACGTGATCGTGATCGGTAACTCCATCGGCGGCTGGATAGCCGCCGAGCTGGCGCTCCTCGGCACTTCCCGGGTCAGCGCCGTCATCCTGGTGGACGCGGTCGGCATCGAGGTGGACGGCCACCCGGTCACCGACATCTTCCCGCTGACCCCGGGAGAGCTGTCCCGGCTGTCCTATCACGACCCGTCCGCGTTCGGCATCGACCCTTCCGCTATGACCGAGGCCCAGCGCGCCGGCATGGCCGCCAACCGCGCCGCGCTCAAGGTGTACGACGGCAAGCCGACGGGAACCGACCCCACCCTTCGCGAGCGGCTCGGCAGCATCACGGTACCGGCGCTCGTGCTGTGGGGCGACAGCGACCAGATAGCCGACGCCGACTACGGCCGCGCCTACGCCGCCGCCATCCCCGGCGCCCGGTTCCGGCTGCTCCCGGAGACCGGGCACCTCCCGCAGATCGAGACCCCCGGGCGGCTGCTGCAGGCGGTCTCGGACTACGCAGACGCCGTTGAGGCGCCCGCGGGCCCAAGGAATTTGCACCTTTAGTCCGTCTTGACGTGCCATTTTGGTGGTTCGAGGGCAAAACCGGCCGGTCAGCCCTTGCGCAGGCGCCCCAAATCTCACCAATATTGCTAAGGTGCCCGCTCGCGGGCCTGCTAACGTCGCGCACCCGTCTTGCCTGCGCCGCCGGATGCAGCCGCGGCGGAGACCGGGGGCCGCCTCCGGACCGGTCGGCGGCAACAGAGCTAAGGGGAAGCGGAACATGCGCATCAAACGATTCAGGCACGTCTATCCAATTGCCGCGGCCGCGCTGGTGGTCACGGCGTTCGTTCCCGCCGTCAGCTTTGCGGCGGCGGGCGCGAGCGGCCCCGGTCCTGTCCGGGCCAGGATCACCGGGGCGGTCATTCCCGGCAGCGGTACCGCGGCCGCCCCCGCCGCCGCCCTGGCCGGCCTGCCCTCGAAGAAGGACCAGATCAAGCGGCTGACCGAGGCGCTGGCCTACATGCAAAAGAACTACAAGAGCCTTGCGGCGGCCGGCACGCCCGGGGTCACCGACATCTACGACTACGGGATCGGTTCCCTGTGGCGTAAGGGAATCGACGGGGCCGGAACGACCATCGCGGTGATCGAGGGCTGGAACCTCACGAGCATCGGCCAGATACTAGCGGGGTTCGACAAGCAGTTTGATCTGCCCGCCCCGCCGTCGCTCCGGACCATCTACCCCGCCGGGCCGCTGCCGAAGGTCTGCCCGCCCGGCATGGTCAAGCTCGGCAGCTACGGCTCGTGCGACGCCTGGGGCGGCGAGCTTGCGCTCGACGTCATAACGGCGCACATGATCGCTCCCTACGCGAAGATCGTGATCTCAGCGACTCCGGCCGACCAGGAGGTCACCGACGACGCGGCGAGCAACGTCGCGCCGCCGGAGATGATGAAGGCGCTGGAAGTGATCAGCCGGCAGCACCTGGCGAACGTCATCTCGATCAGCGACGGAACCGGCGAGACGACCTACAGCTACGGTCGCGCGCAGATCCTCGCGAACAGTCCCGGCGAGCTGACCGCGGCGGCCGCGGGTATCCCGGTGCTCGTCGCGACCGGAGACTGCGGAGTCGTGCAGAACCTCGCGGTGGCCAGCGCACAGTGCAATAACACCTCGGCAACACCGGACACCGCCACCTGGGACGACTCCCCGTGGACGACGGCGGTAGGCGGAAGCGTCCCGAACTTCAGCCTGACGGCCCCGAAGCGGCTCGGGCCTGACCCGCTGTGGGATGTCGGCGGCCTGTTCTCCGAGGGAGCGGGCTTCTCCTCGGTATTCACCCGCCCCGAATACCAGGACGGCGTCGCCCGCATAACCGGCAGCCCGATGCGATCGGTACCGGACATCACGATGGACGCGCAGGACGGCACCTCCGAGGCGGCGCCGATGTTCGCCGGCGTGCTCTCTCTCGCCACCCAGGCCAACGGCGGCAACGTCGGGCCGGTCAACCCGGCCCTGTACCGGGTGCTGGGGCCGGCCGGCGCGAAGGCGGGCATCGCGGACGTGATCAGCGGCAATGACTCGGTGATCAGAAACGGCAAGGTGACCGTTCCCGGCTTCACCGCGGGCCTGGGATTCGACGTGGCCAGCGGCTGGGGCACGGTATACGCGCCCAGGTTCGTGCCAAGCCTGGTCGCGGCCACGCGGGCCGCGGCCCAGGAAGCGGCCGCGCGGGAGCGGGCGCGGGACGAGCTCACCCGGCTCGAGCTGCGCAGCATCCAGCTGACGCGGACGAGCACGGGGAACTTCTACCTGCTCGCCGGGGGTTTCCTGCCGACGCACCCGGTGCGGCTGAGCATCGACGGCACCCCCGTCGCCAAGCTCACCGCCAACACGCTCGGTGACGTCACCTACATGATCGACCCGGCGACGCTGAACCTGGCGGCGGGACGGCACGCCGTCACGCTCGGCAGCATGCTCATAACCGAGACGGCCGGCTTCACCACCGGCTGACGGGACCGAGGGGAACGGCGCCGCCGGGCAGGATAGCCCCTGCCCGGCGGCGCCGTCTGGCCGCCCAAAGGATCCCGAGCTCATTCCTCCCAGAACGGACGCACCTCGATGGTGCCGATCCGGGCGACCGGATGCTTGGCGGCGACCTCGATCGCCTCGTCCAGATCGGCGCACTCGAGCAGGTCAAACCCGGCGATCTGCTCCTTGGTCTCGGCAAACGGGCCGTCGGTTGCCAGCACCTCGCCGCCGCGCACCCGGACGGTGGTGGCGTCGCTGACCCGCCGGAGCTGGTTACCCTGCAGCCGGACGCCGCGGCGGTCCATCTCGGCGACCCAGGCCTCGGTATCCGGCCCTATGGCCGCCTGCTCTTCGGGGCTGAGCTGCACGCTCTCGTCGGCGCACACCAGCAGCATGTACCTCATTGGGCTTCTCCTTCCCAGCGGGGATCGTTTCACCAGCACGACGAACGGGAAGACCCGCGATCGACAGCCGGGCCGGAAAGAAAGGCCCAGAGATACCGGGCCGTGCGAGCCGCGGCAGGCGGGCGGTCAGCGCTCCTTCAGGCTGCCGATGCTGAGCGAGCCTCCCGGCACCGCGGATCCCTCATGCCCCTGCGCCGCCTGCGGCCCCGCCACGGCGCGCTCTTCCTCGCGGACGTAGGCCTCGGGATCCTTGTCCACGGGCTGCACGCCGGCGTAGTTCCGGGCTTCGAAGGCCGCGAAGGCGACGGCCAGGCTGTGACGCTGCTGCAGGGACGCCAGGCGCCGGAAGTCCGTCAAACCCTCGCGTTCCTCCTCGGCCATGTGATCGCTGTTGGCCGCGTTCGTAGCGGCGACCGCCGCGTACCAGGCGTCACTGCCCACCGGATGACCCGCGGCCTCAGCGATCGCGTCCCTGATCTCGTTGTGATCGTGAATGGCGTCGACGGTCTCTTCCTCCACCCCCGCCCGCCGCCTGGCGGCCAGCCCGACCTGCAGCAGCGCGGGGTAGAAGAGCTCCTCCTCGGCCGCCGCGTGCAGTTCGAGGAACGCGGACAGCCGGTCCCATACAGCCGACAGGGTCGCCGTGTCCGTGCGATCGACCTGCTCCAGGATCGCGAACAGCCGGCGTTGCTCATGATGGTCATCAAGAATCAGCTGGGTTATGTCCACTGTCCCTCCTGCCTCACGTGCCGCGAACCGAGCCGCAGCCCCAAGAGCATGCCTAGACAGCCGACGATAACGCCCCGGCAGATCCGCGGTCCGCCGGACCGGCCGTAAAGAGGAGAGCGCCGCGTCGTTCCGCATCGTCTTCACCGCGGTCTTGACCTGAGCCAGCGTGCCGAACGCCGCGTAGATTCGATAGTGATAATTTCCGGCCCTGCGGCTGGCCGTGGGAAACGTGATCTGGTCCGACAGCTGCTTCCCGTATCCGCAGCCCGCGGGCGAATCCTGGAGATACTCATATTCCTGCTCGCCGCCCGGGGCGGCCGAGTTCAGCGCCTTCGGCGAATACAGCGCGAACGCCTGCGAGCCATCCGGCGTAGCCGCGATCAGCACGTCCACGTGCCGTCCCGAGATCCCTTCCTGTGCGGAGACAAGACTGGCGTCAGAGGGTGGGTTCCCGGCCGGCCCTGGCTCGGCGGCGAACGTGTTCGATCCGGCGGCCAGCTTCCACCAGGAGGTGAAATCGCAGCGAAGGTAGGTGACGAATACGCCATCCGCCGGGGTGACGCCAGGCGTGCTCTCGACCTTCAGGCCGGCATCGATTCGCATGACATCCGGAAGGCCGGAAAGCTCGGGAAGAGGGCCGACCGTGACCGTCTTCGTCAGCACATAAGGCGAAAGCTGGTAGGTGTAGGGAGAGGCGGCCGGATAGCTCGCGCCACCCGGGCAGTAAGCGTCCTTCTCGCCGTCGGCCAGCCACATCGCCAGCCGGGTCCGCGTGGTGACCGAGGTAGCGGACGGATACGACGGCGGCGTTAGGATCGCCGTGGTGCTCGGCCCCAGCCACGGGTACTGGTTCCATCCGTAACCTGCGCTGTCGACGCCCCACTTCGTGGTGATATCGTCATCCCAGGCGCCGGGTTCGGTCGGGTTGTAGCAGTCGCCCTGGCCCTCGTGAAAGTTGAAACCCATCTCCGTGCCATGGGCTATGCCCTGGATATAAGTCTTTCCATCGTAGCTGAGCGCGGAAATGGTGTCGCCCAGCGCCGTCGGCAGGTCGGCAAACCACGGACCGGAGCTGATCGCCCCATCGGGAATGTATTTCCCCAGTTGGTGTACGCCGCGCAGTCATCGTAGAAATCGTAGTAATCACCATGGGGGATGGTGCAACCGGGATTCGGGTAGTCGGCATTGCTGGCACGCGCGGCCGGCGACCAGCCCGTCATGGTGACGGTCAGCAGTACCGCCGCGGCGCCGGCGCCAACGCCGAAACAACGGCGATTTACCGGGCCCTGGATTTTCATGGCAAGCCACACTAGCCCCGGTCGCTGTCACCCTTCTGCCAGAAGCCTGCCGCGGGCAGGCCGGGAACGGCCGCGATCCGCGGCTTACGGCGCTCTACGCGTCGGCCACCGTCCGCGGGAGGCCGAACCGGTCCAGGACGTCGTTGCTGAAGCGCGTGATCCCGCTGATCCGCCCGCCGGCCAGGGTGAGCACCTGCAGCCCGCGGGCGTGGGCCACCCCGGAGCCCGGGTCGCGGAGATACACACCGAACGCGAGCTGCCCGTTCGCCCGCGTAGGCACCAGCCGGTACGTGCGGCCGAGCGCGAACCCGATCGCCGCGAGGAACCGCGCCACGAGCTCACGGCCGATGTACTCCAGCGGAAGCGGCGGCATGGCCACCCGGACGTCCTCGGTCAGCAGGGCGATGATCCCGTCCAGGTCGCCGGCCGCGTAGGCCCGGGTCAGTTTCGCGACGAGTTCCTGCTCGCTGGCCGAGCCGGGTGGCGGCGGCGGGTCGGCCCCGGGCTCCGCCGCGGCCCGCTGCTGCACGGCGGCCCGGGCACGCTTGAGCGCGCTGGTCACCGACTCCTCGGTGCTGTCCAGCATCTGCGCGGCCTCGCTGGCATGGAAGCCGAGCACGTCGCGCAGCACCAGGACCGCCCGCTGCCGCGGCGGAAGAAGCTGCAGTGCCGTGATGAAGGCGAGCGAGATGGCCTCGGTGGCCTCATAGCACGCCTCGGGGCCGGGCGCGGTGTCGGCGCGGTCGGCGAGCAGGGCGTCCGGGTACGGCTCGAGCCAGGTCACCTCGCCCAGCCGGCTGGGCGGCGGCAGCTGCACACCGCCTGGATCCCAGTCGGCCTGCGGGCGCCGCCGGGCCGACCGCAGCGCGTTCAGGCAGCGGTTGGTCGCGATGCGGTACAGCCAGGTGCGCACCGACGCGCGGCCCTCGAACCCGGCAAGACCCTGCCAGGCCGCCAGCAGGGTTTCCTGCAGCACGTCCTCGGCATCGGCCACCGAGCCGAGCATCCGGTAGCAGTGCACCTGCAGCTCACGCTGGTAGGGCTCGATGAGCCGCCGGAACGCCTCGCCGTCCCCGGCCCTGGCCCGGGTGATCAGGTCCATCGCCGCACCGTCCACGTTGTTCACAGCGTCTCTCCTCGCTTTCCGCGCCGCTGCCTGTACAGGCACCGCGCGGCCCCGGAAATGGGCGCTCCCCGTGTGCCAAGTCTGCCGCCCGGCCGGTGTCTATACCGGCAACCGACACCGGACGGGACACACGAGGAGTGATACGGATGGCAACCACAGGGAGCGTGCCCGCCGGAGGGCGGTCCCGGCTGAGCTGGATTCTGGGGCTGACCTCGGCCGCCTACTTCATGGTCGTGCTGGACGCGCTGGTGGTGATAACGGCGCTGCCGCGGATGCAGCGGGATCTGCACGCCAGCCTGGCGACGCTGCAGTGGACGGTGAACGCTTACGGCATCGCGTTCGCGGCGGGCATCATCACCGCCGCCGCGCTCGGCGACCGCCTCGGCAGGCGCCGGGTCTTCGTCGCAGGCGTGGCGCTGTTCACCCTCGCCTCGGCCGCGTGCGCGCTGGCGCCGGGCGCGACGGTACTGATCGCGGCGCGCGCCGTCCAGGGTCTCGGTGGCGCCGCCGTGCTGCCGCTCAGCCTCACGATCCTCACCGGGGCGTTTCCCGCCGAGCGCCGTGGCGCGATCATCGGCATCTACGGCGGGCTCGCCGGCCTGGCCGTGGCGATCGGCCCGCTGGTCGGCGGCGCGGTCACCGAAGGCCTGGACTGGCACTGGATCTTCTGGATCAACGTTCCGATCGGCGTGGCCGCTGGCCTGCTGTCGCTGCGCCTGCTGCCGGAGACCTACGGCCCGCCCGCCCGGCTCGACCTGCCGGGAGTCGCGCTCATCTCGGCCGGTGTCACCGGCCTGGTCTGGGGCCTCACGCGCGCGAGCCAGGCGGGCTGGGGCAGCGCCGAGATCGTGACCACGCTGGCGCTGGGCGCCGCGCTGCTGGGCACGTTCCTCGCCTGGGAGGCCCGGGCGCCGGAGCCGATGCTGCCGCTTCGCATGCTCCGCATCCGGGCGTTCGCCGCGGGCAACGCGACCGCGTTCTTCATGTCCGGGGCGGTCTTCGCCGCCGCGTTCTTCGTCGCGGAGTACTTCCAGCTCGCGCTGGGCTACTCACCGCTGGCCACCGGCGTCCGGCTGCTGCCCTGGTTCGCCACCCCGATGTTCGTCGCGCCCGCGGCCGGCCTGCTGTCCGACCGGATCGGGCGCCGGCCGGTGATCGCGACCGGGCTGGTCCTGCAGGCCGCTGGGCTCGGCTGGGTCGCGCTCAAGGCATCACCGGGAACGGGCAGCCTCCAGCTCGTCCTCGCGCTGGCCGTGGCCGGCGTCGGCATCTCGATGGCCCTGCCGACCGTGCCGGCCGCCGTCCTGTCCGCCGTCGCACCCGCCGAGATGGGGAAGGCGTCGGGCATCAGCAACATGATGCAGCGCTTCGGCGCCGTCTTCGCGGTCGCGGTCGCCAGCTCCGTGTTCACCGCCTACGGGCACATCGGATCGCCCGCGAGCATCACAAGCGGCTTCCGGCCCGCGGTGGCGGTCTCGGCCGCCCTGTCCCTGCTCGGCGCGGCCACCGCGCTGGCCATCACGGCCCGCGCCCGCAAGACGGCCGCCGCCCCGGACGAGACCCCCGCCAGCGCCGCGATCCCCGCACGGACCGGAACGGCAGGCTAGCGGGCATCCGGTCCCGGCCGCCCCGCTGACCGCCGCAGCCGCGGCGCCCCGCTGACCGCAGCCGCGGCGCCCCGCTGACCGCAGCCGCGCGGCGCCCCGCTGACCGCACCCGCCAGCCTCACCGCGGCCGCCCGCCGCGGCCGCACCCGTCAGCCCCCCGCGGGCGGCCGGGACGAGCGTGCCGATAGCTGCACTACACCGTGCAGGTCGCATTTATAAACTGCACGGTGTAGTAACGGCGACCGGTGGGTGCGGACCTGGCCGCCCGCGTCCGGCTGACGTCCCCGTTATACGGAACGGAACGGGCGCCGCCCCGTCCATTCCGTAACTCCTTATGAGCCGTTCACCCCGTGCGGCCGGTCAGCTGGAACGCGCGCCGGTACTGTTCCGGGGTGGTGCCGCGGGCGCGGGCGAAGTGCCGCCGCAGCGTGTCGGGGCTGCCGAACCCGGTGCGGGCCGATATGGCGGCGATCGTCTGGTCGCCGCGCTCCAGCAGCCGCTCGGCGAGCAAGACCCGCTGCCGGCTCAGCCATGCGGCCGGGGTAGTCGCCATCTGCTGCCGGAAGCGGCGCGCGAAGCTGCGCGGGGACATCGTCGCGCGCGCGGCCAGCATGTCCACGGTGATCGGCTCGTCCAGGTGCTGCTGAGCCCATTCCAGGACCCCGGCGAGGTCGTCGGGGTTGCCGGGCTCAGGCAGCGCCATCTCGATGTACTGCGACTGGCCGCCGCTTCGGTGGGCGGGGACCACCATCTGGCGGGCGACGCTGTTGGCGATTTCCGCGCCGTGCTCCCGCCGGATCAGGTGCAGGCACAGGTCGATGGCGGCGGCCGAGCCCGCGCTGGTGAAGATGGGCCCGTCCTCGACGTAGAGGCTGTCGGGCTCCACGGTCACCTCCGGGTACAGGCGTGCCAGCAGCGGCGCGTGCATCCAGTGCGTGGTTGCCCGGCGGCCGTCGAGCAGGCCCGCGGCCGCCAGAACGAACGTCCCCGTGCACAGGCTGGCCACGGTGGCGCCGCGCCGCGCCGCGGCCCACAGCTGGCTGACCAGCGCCCCGGGCGGCGGCGGTACCGGCGGGTTCTCGCCGAGCACCAGGATCAGGTCCGCGGCGGCCAGGCGTTCGAGCCCGTGACTTGGTATGACGGTGAAGCCGGACGTGGTCGGCAGCGGCGCCACGCGCTCCGCGCACACGGCGAAGTCGTAGCGGGGCAGGCCCGGTGCCGTCTTGCTGAGGCCGAACACCTCACAGGCGACGCCGAGCTCGAAGGCCGGCACCGGCGACAGCACCGGAACCGCCACGTTGCGCAGCACTGTCTCAGTATGGCAGAAACTGCGGCATATATGGCAGTCCTGCCAGCACTCAGGCCGTGAGCACCGGGTAGCTCCTGCCATTGTGAGCCGCGATCGCGGCCGGGCAGGAGGAGAAACTGCTGTGCAAGCGAGGATGCCGGGCCACCGGGCCAGCGTTGCCGCGGCGCTGGCCGTCGTCTGGCTGGTGTGGGGCTCGACGTATGTCGCGCTGCGCGTGGGCGTGCGCGCACTGCCCCCGCTGACGATGAGCGGCGTGCGGTTCGGCGTCGCGGGCCTGCTGATCTGCGGATGGTGCTGATGGCAGCGCCGGCGGCACGCCGGGCACGCCGCTCCGGGATGGCGGCGCCCGGGCCTGGCCGAGTGGCGTGCGAGCGCGGTCTGCGGGCTTTCGATGGCGGGCGCCGGTACCGGCGGTGCCGCCTGGGCCGAGCAGAAACTTCCGGCCGGGACGGCCGCGCTGCTGCTCGCCACCATCCCGGTGTGGATGATCATCGCGGCGAGCGCCGCAGGGTATGAGCGCCCCACCCGCCGTGGCGTGGCCGGCCTGGTGCTCGGCCTGGCCGGGGTGGTCGTCCTGGTCAACCCGTTCTCTGGCGGCGCGCCGAACCTCCCGGCGGCGGCCGTCGCGCTCGGCGGCGCGCTGTGCTGGGGGTGCGGGTCGGTCTACGCCAAGCGGGCGCCGCATCCCGGGCAGCCGCTGCTCGGCAGCGGCATGCAGCTGGTCTGCGCGGGCGCCGCGCTGTGCGTGGCCGGCGCGGCGAGCGGGGAGCTCGCCCGCATCCGCGCCAGCTCGCTAGCTTCGGCCTCCATGCTGGCCCTGGCATACCTGATCGTCTTCGGGAGCCTGCTCGCGTACAGCAGCTACGAATGGCTGATCCGCCACGCGCCCGCGCAGCTCGCCGGGACCTACGCGTTCATCAACCCGGTGGTGGCCGTGCTGCTGGGATGGTGGCTGCTCGCCGAGCGGGTCACCGGCCGCACGTTCGAAGCCGCGGCGGTCATCGTCGTGGGCGTCGCGCTCATCGTGATCCCCGCACGGGCCATGATCTCCGCACGGCGCGCCCGGCGGAGGCGGCCGGAGCGGCTGGAGGCGCCGGTGCGGCCTGGGGCGCCGGAGCGGCCGGACGGGCCCGGGGAAGACCCGTCCCGTCCGGCCGCGAAACGCCAGGCCGTCCCGGCCCGCTTACCCGACGACGGTCGGCAGGTCGGCGGAGAGCTCCTCCTCCGGGCTGGGCTCGCGGGCGAGCCTGCTCGGCCACCAGACCCACCGGCCCAGGTCCAGGTTCAGCGCGGTGACCAGCACCGAACGGACCACGAGGGTGTCGAGCAGCACGCCGAACGCGACGGCGAAGCCGATCTCGGTCAGGAACGTGACCGGAAGGGTGCCGAGCACCGCGAACGTCCCGGCCAGCACCGCGCCGGCCGACGTGATCACGCCGCCGGTGGCGGCGAGGCCGATCACGGCGCCGTTGCGGGCACCGTGCCGCTGGGTCTCCTCGCGCACCCGGGTCATCAGGAAGATGTTGTAGTCGATGCCCAATGCGACCAGGAAGACGAACACAAACAGCGGGAACGAGGTGTCGGCGCCGCCGAAGTTGAACACGTTGTCGAAGAACAGCGCGCTGACCCCGAGGGCCGCCGCGAACGACAGCACCACGGTCGCGATGAGCATGACCGGCGCGACGAGCGCGCGCAGCAGCAGGCCCAGGATGACGAACACGACGGCCAGAACGACCGGGATGATCAAGTTCCGGTCGTGCGCCGCGGCCCGCTGGACGTCCAGGTTGATCGCGGTGTTCCCGCCGACCAGCGCGCCGGCACCGGGAACCGCGTGCAGGGTCGCGCGCACCCGGTCGATCGTCGCGTACGCGGCCTGGCTGTCCGGAGCCGAGGTCAGCGTGCCCTCGAGGTAGACGTGACCGGCCCTGAGCACCGGCGGCGTCACGGCGGTGACGCCGGGCACCGACCGGAACGCGGTCGCGAGCTGCGTGGCCGACGCCGGGTTGCCGAACACCTGGACCGGCGCCCCCGCCCCGGCCGGGAAGTGCTGGTCGAGCACGGTCTGCCCGGCCACCGAGTCGGGGTGGCCGCGGAATCCCTGGGCGTTCGTCAGGCCATGTGCCTTCAGCCCGATCAGCCCGAGGGACATGGCGCCGAGAACCACCGCGGTGGTGATCCAGACGGCCCGCGGGCGCACCGCGATGCGGCGGCCGATCCGCGCCCAGAACCCGCGGCTGGTGGGTTCCGCCGACCCGTACGCCGGCTTGACGGGCCAGAACACCCAGCGTCCCGTGATCACCAGCAGCGCGGGGAGCAGCGTCATCATCGCCAGCAGCGCGACCGCGACGCCGATCGCCAGCACCGGTCCCATGCTCTTGGTGGAGTTCAGCTCGGCCAGTGACAGGCACAGCAGGCTCAGGATCACGGTGCCGGCGCTGGCGATGACCGCCGGCCCGGCGCGGCGCAGCGCCACCGCCATCGCCGCGTGCCGGTCCTCGTGACGCCGCAGTTCCTCGCGGTACCTGGCGGTCAGCAGCAGCGCGTAGTCGGTGCCGGCGCCGAACACCAGCACGTCCAGGATGCCCGCGCTCTGCGCGTTCACGGTCAGGCCGTGCTTGGCCAGCAGGTAGATCAGCGCCTGGGAGGTGGTCAGCGCCACCCCCGCGGAGATCACCGGCAGCAGCCAGAGCGCCGGGCTTCGGTAGGTGATCAGCAGCAGCACGATGACGACCGCCAGCGCGGCGAACAGCAGCGTGCTGTCGATGCCCTTGAACGCGTTGCCGGAGTCGGCCGCGTAGCCGAGCGGGCCCGCGATGTGAACGGTCAGCCCCTGCGCGTTCGACTGCGCGATGGCGCGCAGCGCGTCGGCGGCGGTCCCGGCGCCGCTCCAGCCCTTGCTCCCCAGGTTGACCGCGACGATCGTCTCGATCGCCGTGCCGTCCCGCGAGACGAACGGCCCGGCCACCTGGCCTGGGACAGCTCCGGGCACGCCGGCGAAGCGGCGGGCGTCGTCGGCTGCCTTCGCCTTGTCCGCCGCGGTCAGCCCGCCCGGCCGGTCATAGACCACCACGGCCGGATACGTGTTGGGCGACACGAACTGCGACCGGAGGACAAGCACCTGGGTGGACTCCGCCCTGGGCGGCAGCCACGACTGGGAGTCGTTCTTCTCCGCGCCGGTCAGCTTTCCGGACAGCGGCCCGGCGGCCGCCACCACGATCAGCCAGAACACCAGCACAAGCCATTTGGTCCGGTGTCCCGCCGGCACACCCACGATCGCTCTTACCTTGCTCACGGCCTTGGTCCTCCCGTCCCCGTGCCAGCCATGTCCGTGAGGTAAGACGATCCCGCGCGCCGCCGCTCATCGGACACCGCGAACAGGATTTCACGTGTCCGCGCATCGCGGCTAGCCCTTTAACCGAATCGAGATAGTACGTGATGACTATCTCCCGGCGGGCTGAAGGCGAGTCCTTCGAGGACAGCTCTGCCCATGACCGTGCCCGCGCGGTCGCGGGGCCGTTGGCGTACCCGGCCCCGTCTGACGGGGCCGCTGGCGCATTTGGCCCCGTCGGTGGGGTCAGAGGAAGGCGCTGAGGCCGGTGATGGCGCGGCCGACGACGAGGGTGTTGATCTCGCGGGTGCCCTCGTAGGAGTAGATGGCCTCGGAGTCGGCGACGAAGCGGCCGACCTGGTGCTCGAGCAGGATGCCGTTGCCGCCGAGCAGCTCGCGGGCGTAGCCGACGGTCTCGCGCATGCGAACCGTGCAGAACGCCTTGGCCAGCGCCGAATGCTCGTCGCCCGCGGTGCCCGCGGCCTGGAGCTGGGCGAGCCTGGCGCACAGGCACGCCGAGGCGGTCACGTTCGCCAGCATCCGGACCAGCAGGTCCTGCACGAGCTGGAAGCCGGCGATCGGCTTGCCGAACTGATGCCGTTCCTTCGCGTAGGCGAGGGCGTGCTCGTACGCGCCGCGCGCGCAGCCGACCGCCTGCCAGGCGACGCCCGCCCTGGTAAGCCGCAGCACCGCGGCGGTCTGCCGGAACGAGGCCGCCTTCTGCAGCCGGCTGGACTCGGGGACCCGGACCCCGTCCAGGGTGATGTAGGCGTTCTGCACCACCCGCAGCGCGATCTTGTCGCGCATCTTGGTGGTGGACAGGCCCGGTGTCTCCCGCTCGACGACGAAGCCCTTCACCTGCCCGTCCCCGACGTCGCGTGCCCAGATGACGATGTAGTCGGCGAAGGTCGCGTTCCCTATCCACTTCTTCTGGCCGTCGAGGACCCATTCCTCGCCGTCGCGGCGCGCGGTGGTGGTGAGGCCGCCCGCCGCGCCGGAGCCGACCTCGGGCTCGGTGAGGCCGAACGCGCCGATCTTCTCCATCCGCGCCATCTCGGGCAGCCAGCGCCGCTTCTGCTCCTCCGACCCGCACAGGTAGATGGATCCCATCGCCAGCCCGCCGTGCACGCCCATGAACGTCGAGATGGACGGGTCGACCCTGGCCAGCTCCATCGCGAGGATCCCGTCCAGCAGCGGGCCGCCGCCCGGGCAGCCGTAGCCCTCGTAAGCCGTGCCGGCGACGCCGAGCCGGGCGAAGCCCGGGATGAGGTCGTAGGGGAACTCCTCGCGCGTCCACAGCCGGTTGATCACCGGCTCGATCTCCTTGGTCATGAACTCCCTGGTGCGCTGCACCGCGTCACGTCCCGCGTCGTCGAGCAGGTGCTCGATCCCGTAGAAGTCGCCGTCGCCGGGCTGCATCATCGGAGCCTCCTAACTAAGATCGGTGCCTGCTGAGCGGCCACCCTGCCGAGTCATCCTCCCGCGCCGCCATCCGCCAGGAAGCGGTCCACCACCGGCGCGAGCTCGGCGGCCTCCGTGACCAGCCCCAGGTGCCCGCCGTGGTACACGTGCAGCTCCGAACGGTGGATCAGCGCGCGCATCAGCCGGGGGTTCGCGAGCGGGATGATGGGGTCGTCGTCGCCGGACAGGATGAGCGTGCGCTGGCGGAGCAGCGGCAGGAACGGCAGGCTCGTCCAGCCGGCGCCCGCGGCGAGCTGGTAGACGTATCCCTGTGCCGGGCCGACCCGGTTCCCGTCGTGCATGAGCCCGCTGACCTGGTCCGGCTCGACGCGCGCCGAGCCGCCGTACAGGACGGGGGCGACCGTGCGCAGGTACTCGGGGTCGAAGTAGCGCCGCGGCGTCAGCATGTGCACCAGCACACTCGGCCTGGCCGGCACCATCAGCGCGCCGGTCGCGGTGCTGACCAGCACCAGGCGCCGGCAGTGGCTTCGCTGGAACGCGGCGAAATGCTGGGCGACGCCGCCGCCCCAGGAGATGCCGAGCACGTCGGCCTGCTCGTAGCCGAGCTCGGACAGCATCCGCGCGATCAGCCGGCACAGGCCGGTGAAACGGTACGGCCGGGCCGGCAGCGGCGATCCGCCAACCCCGGGAACGTCGAACCTGATGACCTCGAGGGACGCCGGGAGTTCGTCGACGAACGGCTGCAGCAGCTCCAGGCTGGCGCCGATGCCGTTGATAAGCAGCAGCGGAACGCGGCGGGCGCTGCCCGGGCGGATGGCGACACGCAGCGGCTGGCCGTCGACGACGATGCTGCGCGTGGTCTGCGGCACCGCAGATCTCCGGAAGCGGATCGGCATCGCTGCTATCGGTCCAGTACGTACAGGCCGGGAGCGGGCTCCATGGGCTGAAATTCCTTGCGGCCGAGCCTGCCCCTGCGGTCCCGCTGCCCGCCGCTGCGCTCGGCGAGCCACGCCGAATAGTCGGGCCACCAGCTTCCGGACACGGTCTGCGCGGCCCGCAGCCAGTCGCGCGGGCCGGCCGGATGCCGGGCGCCGGCGGCGTCCCCGCCGGGCGCCACCTGGAACCTCGCCTTCGGGTTGTCCGGCGGGTTGATCATAGAGGCGATATGCCCGCTGGTTGACAGGACGAACCGGACATCCCCGCCGAGCAGCTGGGTGCTCCGGTAGCACGACTGCCACGGGCAGAGGTGATCCGCGATTCCGGCGACCACGTACGCGTCCACGGTGACCCTGGACAGGTCGACCGGAGAGCCGAGCATCGCCGCCGCGTCGGGCTTGGCCAGCGCCCTGTTCATGGCGATGTCGATGAAATCCCGGTGCAGCGCGGCCGGCATCCGGGTCGTGTCGGCGTTCCAGTAGAGGATGTCGAACGGCGGCGGCGTCTTGCCCTGCAGGTAGTTGTTGACCCAGTAGTTCCAGATCAGGTCGTTCGGCCGCAGCCAGGCGAACACCTCGGCGAGGGTACGGCCGTCGAGGTAGCCACGGGCGCGTGAGGCGGCGACGGCCAGCGCCGCGGTGCGGTCGTCGGCCAGCGCCGCCGCGGTGCCGGCCCCGGTGCCGTCGGTGGCCTGGTCCAGCACCGTGACCCCGAGGTACAGCGACGCGATCTGGTCCTGCTGACCGGTCGCGGCCAGGTGCGCGGCCACCATCGAGGACAGGATGCCGCCCGAGCACAGCGAGCAGATGCTGGCCTTTTCCGCTCCGCAGATGGTTCTCGCCGCGTCCAGCGACTCGGCCATGGCGCGCCCGTACGCGTTCAGGTCCCAGTCCCGGTGCCTGGCGTCCGGGTTACGCCAGGAGATGGCGAACACCTGGTGGCCCTGCGAGACCAGATACTCGACCATGCTGCGGCCCGGCGCCAGGTCGGTGACGTAGAACTTGTTGATCATCGGCGGCACGATCACGAGCGGGAACCGGTGCACCTGTGACGTGACGGGTTCGTACTGGATCAGCTCGCAGATCTCGGTCCGCCGCACCACGGCGCCGGGCGAGACCGCGAGGTCGCGGCCGACCTCGAACGCGTCGGGCGCCACCATCGCCGGAATCCGCGGGGATGTGGCCAGGTCCGACGCGAGCGCACGGAGGCCGCGCACCGCGCTGAGCCCGCCGGTGTCGATCAGCGCCTTCCATGCCAGGGGACTGAGCAGCGGGTTGTTGCTCGGCGCCAGGGCATCGACGATGTTGCGAAGGAGAAACCCGCTCCGTTCCGTATCCCTCCAATCCAAGCCGGCGTCGGCCAGCAGCGCTTCGGCGAACGCCCCGCCAGCCACATACCCCTGGACGATCCGCCGCAGGAGCGGGTTGCCCGTCCACGCCTCGTCGGCGAACCGGCGGTCGCGCGGGGAGGGAGCGATGGACGAGCGGCCGGCGGCGATACTGCCGAGATCCGTGGCGAACCGCCCGGCGCGCCGCGCCACCCTCCCGGGCTGGCGGGCGAGGTTCCAGCCGAACCGCAGCAGGGAACTGTCCGGCCGGAACCGGCGCAGCATCCCCAGCGCCGCGTCGGACAGCAGCAGGTCCAGGGACGCCGCGGTCTCGGCCGCGTCGTCGAGGTTCTCGGCCCGGCGGCCTGCCTGGTCGCTGGTCACTGGCTGTCCTGCGACGGCGCGGGAGGCCGCACCTCGCGGCGCAGGATCTTGCCGGTCGGCCCCTTCGGCAGCTGGTCGACGAGCCAGACCTGCCGCGGGTACTTGTACGCGGCGACGCGGTCCCTGGCGAACGCCCTGAGCTCGTCCGGCGTGGCGCTGCTGCCGGGCTTGAGCGCGACGGCCGCGCCGACCTCCTCGCCCAGCGAGTCGTGCGGGATGCCGACCACCGCGACCTCCGCGACGCACGGGTGCTCGTAGAGCGCCTCCTCGATCTCCCGCGGGTACACGTTGTAGCCGCCGCGGATGATCATCTCCTTCTTCCTGTCGACGATGAAGAAGTAGCCGTCGTCGTCGGTCCTTGCCAGGTCACCGGTGCGGAACCAGCCGTCGGGAATCGCCGCGGCGGTGGCCTCCGGCTTCCGCCAGTAGCCCTTCATCACGTTGTGCCCGCGGATCGCGATCTCGCCGATCTCCCCGGGCGGCACGTCGTTCCCGTCGGCGTCGACCACCCGCATCTCGACGCCCTCGATCGGCGTGCCGATCGA
The DNA here is from genome assembly GCA_019239975.1 of Streptosporangiaceae bacterium. Classification (GTDB taxonomy): domain Bacteria; phylum Actinomycetota; class Actinomycetes; order Streptosporangiales; family Streptosporangiaceae; genus JAFAZE01. The sequence goes on along the minus strand of JAFAZE010000045.1, from coordinate 33,936 downwards.
GCCCGGCTTGCGCTCGGCGTCCGGGTGGTTGAACGATGCGACCGGCGACGTCTCCGAAAGCCCGTAGCCCTCCAGGATCACGCAGCGGAACGCCTCCTCGAATCCGCGCAGCACCTCGGCGGGCATCGCGGCGCCGCCGGAGACGCACACCCGCAGCGACGAGGTGTCGGCGGCCTCCCGCGCCGGGTGGTGCAGCATCGCGGCGTACATCGTCGGCACGCCCTCGAAGACCGTCACCCTGTCGCGGCCGATCATCTCGAGCGCCGCGCCCGGATCGAACCGGGGGAGGAGGTCCAGGCTCGCGCCGGTGAGGACGGCGGCGTTCAGGCCGCAGGTCAGGCCGAAGCAGTGAAACAGCGGCAGGCAGCCCATGATCACGTCGGCGGGGCCGATGGTTATCAGCGAGCGGGCGGTCACCTCCGCGTTGCGGCGCAGCCCGCCGTGGCTGAGCTGCGCGCCCTTCGGGCGGCCGGTCGTCCCGGACGTGTACAGAATCACCGCGTCGTCGCCGTCCTCTTTCTCCGCCCACCGGGTGATCGGCTCGCGGCCGGCGATTAGCGGCGCCGCGTCCGGTTCGGTGACCTGGACCACCCGCGCGCCGGTGTCCGCGGCTCCCTTCGCCGCCTCGTCCGCCGCCGTCTCCCAGGCGAAGATCAGCTCGGCACCCGAGTCGGCCAGGTAGTGGGCAACCTCGCGCTCCTTGAGCAGCGGGTTCATCGGCACGACCACGGCGCCGGCCGCGAGCGCGCCGTAGAAGGTGACGGGGAACGCGGGCACGTTCGGCAGCATCACGGCCACCCGGTCGCCTGGGGTGATGCCCTCGTCGCGCAGGAACGAGGCGATCTGGCCGACGGCGCGGGCCAGGTCGTCGTACGTCAGAACCCGGTCGCCCTGCCGGATGGCGGCCCGCCCGCCGTGAGCCGCCTGCGCTTCGCGCACTATCTCGGCCAGGTTGGTCATCGCCGAGGCTCCTTTGCTCGGGGCTGGGATCGGGCTGCTCGTCCCGGGCGGGTCCGTGGGGTCGTATCCGGGCCCGCAGGGCGCAGCGTGTTGCTCCTTATCTCACGCCCGGCCGCGCGGGGCCGTCAATAGACGCACGGCGCGTCGGCAGAAGGGCTCCCGGAGCGGGAGACCTCGGGCGATCTCCAGGTAAACATCAGGTAAACGATCCCCGGCTATTGCCTCTGAGCGGCTGCTACTCGTCCAGACGGGTGCCGAACGCGAACTACCATGACGTTCATCCGGTTCTCGGAAGCACCGCCGGCGGTTTCCTGAAGCACCGCCGGCCGCCTCGCCAGGAGGGCGCTGCCTGACCCGCGCAGGCGTGACCGCGCCGCATGCCTGGGGCAGGGCGTTGGGGGTGTTCGCGGTGGTCGGGCCCATTCCCGCGAGGGCGCGGGGCTGGTTGATGCCTGCCTGCCAACTCCCGCCCTCCGTGCGCCGGTGACGCGCAGCGTGCCGGGCGTGATCCTGGCGCCGAGAAGGGAGTGACCTCCAGGTGAGACCGACGGTGCGGCCCATGCCGATACGGATCCGGGGGCTGCGCGCGGCAGTGCGCCGCCTGTGGCCCGACCGCAACCCGCTCCGCCGTGCGACCGATCACGCCGAGGCCATGCTCGTGGCGGGGCTCTTCCTGCTGTTCCTGGTGTGCGCGCCGCTGCTCTCGCTGGGCGCCTGGCACTGGGCGGCGGCCGCCGCGCACCGAACGCAGCTCGAACAGCAGGCGGCTTCGCGCCAGGTCAGCGCGGTAGTGCTGCAGAACACCCCGCCGGCGGTGCTCGGCGTCCAGCCCTCTTCGCTGGTGACCAGCGCACGCGCGCGCTGGGTGGCGCCCGGCGGGGCGGTCCACACCGGGACCGTCCCGGTCATGGCGGGCACACGGGCCGGATCCAGGGTGCCGGTGTGGGTCGGCAGGAACGGCCAGCAGACAGCGCCGCCGCTCGAGCCGTCTCAGGTGACCATGCAGGCGGCGCAGGCCGCCGTCGGTGCCCCCTTCGTGCTCGCGCTCCCGCTCGGCGGCATCTGGCTGGCTGTCCGGCGGGTGCTGAACAGGCGCCGCCTCGCGGCCTGGGAGGCGGGGTGGGCGGCCTTCGGGCCCCGGTGGACGCGGCGAACTTAGCAGTCGGCCCCGCCTTACCGGATGGCGAAATAGGCGAGACTGCCAAGCCCGGCCACCAGGCAGTAGATGGCGAACGGGGTGAGGGTGCGGGACTTGCTGAAGTAGCGGACGAGGTACCGGATCGACAGGTAGGCGCCGATGCCAGACACCAGGCTGGCGACCAGCACCTGGCCGTGGATGCCCGCGCCGAGCGGGCCGAACAGGTCCGGGATCTTCAGCATGCCGGCGGCGAGGATGACCGGGGCGGACAGCAGGAAGGAGTACCGCACCGCGTCCTCGCGGTTCAGGCCGCGCGTCATCCCGATCACGGTGACGATGCCGTCCCGGCTGATGCCCGGAAGCAGCGCGAGGATCTGGGCGGCGCCGATCAGCGTGGCCCGGCCGTACCCCATCATGGACAGCCGCCGGTCGGCGGCCACGGCCCGTTCGGTCTCCTGCTCGCGTTCGGTCTCGCGCTGGCGGCTGCCCTGTGGCTGGGCGGCGTGCGAGCCCGGGAGCGGGTGGTACCCGCCGCCCCCGGGATAGCCGCGCTGGGCCGGATAGCGGGTGCCTGCGACCGCGTGGTCCCGGGCGCCCTGCGCGGCCATGCCGCCCTCCCACGCCGGGGCCGCCGGGGCGCTGCCCTCCCACGCCGGGGCGCTGCCCTCCCACGCCGGGGCGCTGCCACCCCAGGCCGATGCGCGGGCATCCGCCGAGCGGCGGCGCTGCCGCTCCGCGGACAGCAGAATCAGACCGTTGACGGCCAGGAACAGCGCGGTCGGGACCGGCTTGCTGAACACGACGCGGAACAGATGCTCCAGCGCCAGCCCGGCGATGCCAACCGGGATGGTCGCGAGAATGATCATCCAGGCGAGCCGCTGGTCGGCGGTCGCGACCCTGCGCTCACGCAGGGAGCTGAAGAACCCGCCGATGATGCGCACCCAGTCGCGCCAGAAGTAGATGATCATCGCCACCGCGGTCGCCACATGCAGGCCGACGATGAACGCCAGGTACGGGGACTCGGGTTTGGACACGCTCAGGTCCTGTGCCCACTGGCCGCCGACGAGGGCGGGAATGAGAACGTTGTGCCCGAGGCTGGAGACCGGGAACAGCTCGGTCACGCCCTGGATCAGGCCGACGACTATGGCCTCGGCGTAGGTCAGGTGCGACATCCGTCTCGCTTTCTCCTCAGCTGGGGCGCCCGCGGCGACTTCCCCGGAGGGCGCGGTGCCGTGTGGCAAACTGGCAGCAGACCCGACGCCTACGGCCGCATAGAATTTCTACAACCGTGTAGATATTACCGTGCGAGAGAAGCGGATGTACCGTTATGCGTGACGAAGCCGGCCCCACCCGGCGAGCAGCCGGGGAGCTGGAGGCGGCGGTGCTCGCGGTCCTTCAGGCAGCCGAGTCAGCGCTGTCCCCAGGCGAGGTGCGCGACCAGATCGGCGGCGACCTCGCCTACACAACAGTGGTGACGATCTTGTCGCGGCTGTACGCCAAGGGCGTGCTGGAACGCCACAAGGCCGGCCGGGCGTACGTTTACACGCCGGTCGCCGACGAACCGGGACTCGCCGCCCGGCGGATGGCGCGGGTGCTGGACGCGGAGCCGGACCGGGAGGCCGTGCTCGCCCGGTTCGTATCCGGACTGTCGGGCACCGACGAGGAGCTACTGCGCCGCATGCTCGGCGAGCCGTCCGGTCAGGCAGACAGCTGAGCGGGGGCACGGGATGCATCTGGTCGTCTACCTTCCGCTGCTGCTTCCCGTCGTTGCCGCCGCGGCGGCCCGGCCGCTGGCCGACCGGCTGCCGCCAGCGTCCGCAACCTGGCTGCTGGCCGCCAGTGCGATCGCGCTGGCCGGGGCGAGCAGCGCGGTCCTCGGGCTGCTCGCGCTGACCGCGCTGGTGCGTATCCCGCTGGCCGCGGCGATCGGGCACTGGTCGCTGCACGTTGTCAGCAGCAACGATCCGACGTCGCTGCCGGTCGCGCTCGCCGCCTGCGTGCTGCTGGCCGTGGCCGGGGGTATCGCGTGCCGCGCGCTGTGGCGACGCGGGAGCGCCCTCATCGCGGCCGGGCGCCAGGCGCGCCGTCTGCCCGGCACCGGGAAGGTCGTGATCACGGATGACGAAGCAGCCGACGCTTACACGCTGCCGGGCTGGCCGTGCCGCATCGTGGTCACCTCCGGGATGATGCGCGCCCTCAGCCAGCCCGAGCGCCGGGTCCTGCTGGCGCACGAGCGCGCCCACGCCGCATGGTTCCATTACCTGTTCACCACGGCCGCGCGGCTGGCCGCCGCCGCCAACCCGCTGCTGCGCCCCGTCGCCTCCGCCGTCGGCTACACCGTCGAGCGGTGGGCGGACGAGCGCGCCGCCGCCATCACCGGGGACCGCCCGCTGGCGGCGCGCGCGATCGCGCGCGCCGCCCTCGCCACCACCGCGGCGCCCCCACGGCGCTCGGGCCCCGCGGCCGTGCTCGGAGCCGTCACCCGCGCGCCCAGCATGCGGGGCGCCGGTCCGGTGCCGCGCCGGGTCGCCGCCCTGATGGGCCCTCCGCCGCGTCCCCGGCTGCTGCTGCTGGCCGCGGTCGTGCTCCTGGTCGCGGTCTCCGGAGTCTCTGCCCTGGAGGCGGCCCGTGACCTGCACGCCCTGCTCGAATACGCCCGCGCCGCCAGTACGTCCCCGCATCCTTCCGGAACCTGAAGCTCCCTCCGCATCCCTTCCGGGACCGTAGAATCCGCATCCCCCGGGACCATGGAATCCGCATCCCTTCCGGGACCGTAAATCCGCATCCCCGGAACCATAGAGTCCGCACCCCCCGGACCACAGAACCAGTGGAGCAGGAGAAGGAATGGCACGTCCCAGCACCTTTCCGTGACGCAAGATGCTCTCGGTGTTAGATCAGGTAGCTGGTGGGGCGGGTGGTGTGTGTGCGTCCAGAGGGGTTGGTCCAGGTCATCACGCCTGGGCTGGTCTGTTCGAGCTTCCACCCTGGTGCCTGCTTGGCCCGGTGGTGGCGGCGGCAGGGCGGCCCCAGGTTGCATTCGCAGGACGGCCCGTCCGGCCACGGGATCGTGTGGTCGGCGTCACATTCCGCCGCCTGCCGGTTGCAGCCGGGCGCGGTGCACCGGGCGGTCCGCGCCTTCACCAGATGCTTCAGTTTCCGGCTGACCTGGTAATGGTCCTCGTGATGCCGGTGGTCGCAGGTTCCCTTCGCGATGGGGGCGAGCTGGACTTTCAGCTGGCCGAGGAGGGCGGCGAGCTGGCCGGCTGCGGCCGGGGTGGGGGTGCCGTCGCGGGCATGAGGGGTGCCATCCTGGGCGCGGGCGGGGCCGTCGCGGTTCCCGCCGCCGGGCGGAGGAGTGCCCAGGGTGGCCGGGGGCGTGCCCGGGCCGGATCGGCTGGTGCCCGGGTCTGTCCGGCCGGTGTGCGGGTCTGGCCGGTACGCGGCGGGGTCGAAGGGGTGGCGTCCAGGGGCGCAGCCGTGGGCGGTGGCGGTGCCGTCGGAGCCGACTACTGTCACGCACCAGCGGGTGGCGGGGTGGTGGGAGGCGGCGGCGGCGAGGTCCTGGGTGGTGGCGGGGTCGAGCAGGCCCCATCCGGCGGCCTGGCCGGGGGCGTGGGACCAGCCGAGCAGGGTGCCGGCGGGAATGAGCAGGTTGATCAGCGCGGGGAAGGCGGCGCGGTCGCCGGGGACCGCGGGGCTGGCTGGGCCTTCTGGCCGGGGGCCGCCTTCGCCGGTGCCGGTCGCGTCCTTGCCGGTCCCGCGGGTGCCCCCGGTGCCGGTCTGGTCCTCGCGGGTGCGGTCGTCCGGGCCCGGGATGTCGTAATTGGCCTGGTTCCAGGCGGCGGCATCGTCGACAGCGCCGGCGTCCGCGGCGGTCTCCGTCTCGTCTGGATCCGCGCCGTCCTTGCCGGTACCCGGGTTGCCAGCGCCGGGGCTGCTGGTGGCGGGGGAGTGCTGGCCCGAGTTGGCGGCGGTGAGCCGATCGCTGGGGTTCTTGCCCTGGGTCAGGTCCAAGAACACCCGTACGCGCAGCGCGCGCAAGGTGGCCGTCAGCCCGGCGGCGCGCAGTAGCCGGGCCACCGCGTCGATGTGCGCGCACGAGGCGAGCACCTCATCGGGGGGCAGGTCCCGGCCACACAGCGCGGCGGTCCCGGCGTGCTCCTGGAACCGCTCGACCCTGGCGTCCTTGGCCGCCTCATCCTTGCGCCGCCGGGCGGCGGCGGGGTCGATCATCATCACCGTCCGCGCGCACATAATGCGCAGCATGCCCGGGGTCAGCGACGGCGCCGCGGCGGCGATCAGCGTGTCCGCCTCCCGGGCGTCTTGATCGGACAGGCCGATGGTGGTGTCGGCGGCGATTTTCAGCTGGAATTCGGAGATGACCCCGGCGTGGAGGGCGGCCAGGCAGGCGGGTAGCCGCCGGGTAACCTGGCCGGCGTGCCGCATGAGGCCGTCGGCGGCGTGGTCGGTGACGACGAGTTCGGGGGCCAGTTCGTGAGAGGCGAATTCGGCGAACTCGCTGATGGTTTCCCCGGCGACCCGGCCGGGTGCCTGCCTGGTGATGCGGCGGGCGGCGAACTCGGCGACCGCGGTGGTCTGCACCCAGCTCGCCAGCGCGGCCAGCCGCCTGCCCGCCTTCGCCAGGCCGAGCACCTGGCCGTCGCTCAGACGCTGCAGCGTTCCGGCTTCGCATCCGCCTTCGGCCAGCGCCAGCAGCACCGAACCGGGCGGCATCCCGTCCGCGGCGCCGCCCTGGGCGAACCCGGAAAGGTCCAGCCCGGCGAGGTCCTCGACGCCGAGCGCGGCCAGCTCCCGCGGCCCGGCCGTGATGAACGACAGGCCCTCGGCGCGCTCGCCGTCCGGCGGCACCTGGATCCGGCCCGCATCCACATCGGCCGCCAGCCGGTCCATGTCCGCATCCAGGTCGAAGTCGGCTCCGCGCGCCGAGCCCGTCCCGTCTGCGCCGAACCTGCCCTCGGGCGCGCCGGATCCGCTCCGCGCGCCGAACGGGTTCCCATGCGCGCCGAACCCGTCGCCAGACGCGGGCGGCGGGTTCTCGCCGTCTTGCCCGCTGCCGGGAATGGGTTCGTCAGGCATATGCCACCGCCCGTTCTGTACACCAATGCTGCTATCACGAATTCTATCGAGAACATATTCATGATCACAAGCCGTTTGCTCACAATGTACCTATCTTTTTTCGGATGACAACCTCTGGGGCAGCGTCACCGGCCGCGGATAGGGTGAACCCGTGATCATCCCGCCAAAGCCCAGCCCCGGTGACCGGGTAGCCGTCGTGTCTCCGTCATCGGGGTCTGCCCGGGCTCTTCTCCCGCCCGTTCGAGCTGGGCTTGCGGCGACTGCGGGACGATTTCGGCCTTGTTCCCGTGGAGTACCCAACAACGCCGGGCGAGTACGACCTGCGGCCGGTGGCGGCCTATGGCGACATCGACCAGCGCACGATCACCGTCACGTACTAGTGAACGCACGTACCAATAACGCGGGGAGCCGCCGTCGCCGTCACTGGTAGGAGATCATGACCGGCGTGGGCGTCTTCGTCATCGTTTCCCGTGGGCTCAGCATCGGGTGGTCGTTGACGTAGAAGTTCTTCCAGCCGAAGAACACCCGCTTCGGCGCGGCCCCGGTGACCGCGTCCCACGTCTGCTGTTTCATGGACGGCGTGCCCTGTCCGTCCATGTGGATGAGGATCGCCAGATCGTCGTGACCCGTGTCGAGGTGGCGCTCACCGGAGATCATCGACAGCCTGAACTGGTGCAGCACCAGCAGCTTCTGCGGCAGGTGATCGCGGGCGGTCAGGGCGGCCAGCCAGCGGACGACGCTGTTGACCTCCTCAATGCTTACGCTGCCGATCTGGTGCAACGGCATCTGGCCTGGCTGCAGCTTCCACTCCGCGTCAAGCGCCAGCCCGACGTCCGGCTCCGCCAGCAGCGCCTGGTAGCGCTTGGCCTGGGTGAGCAGGTTGGCCCGCCCGGGCTGCAGATCGAGGATCACGTACATCCCGGCGGCGGTGGCGCGGCGCACCCACGGCCGCAGCGACGACACGCTGGACTCATATGAGTAGTCACCGCCCGCGCCGGGAGACCCCTGCGCCACGCTGGCGATGACCTCGAAGGCGGGAATGACGGGCACCCGGCTGAGCCGCCGGTACAGGGCGGCCGTGCGCTGTGCGCGCGCGATGCTGGCCGGCAGGTCCTGCCTGCCCAGCACCCCGAGGCCCGGGTCACCGGGGTGACCGTAGAGCGCGACCAGCCGGTGCCCCGGGAAGAGCACCTGGCCGCCGCCGGGCAGCTGTGTGCCGGTGGCCGCGACGGCCACCCGGCCGGCCAGCAGGGCAGCGGGCCCGAACCCGCGCCCTATGGCGAGCACCTCGCGCGGTTTCGCGTTCGCCAGGGCGCTGATCGCGGCCGGATCGGCGCGCGGGTCGTCACCGGCGACGGCGACAACTTCCGCGCCCGCCACATGGGCCGTGGTGGTCACCGCGCCGGCCGCCGGGCCCGAAGCGGCACGGTGGACGAGCACCGCCACGCCCCGCAGGGGCGCCGGAGCGCCGGTCGCGGGGAGATCGGCAGCGCTTGTGACCACAGACACCCCAGGCAGCCGCGCCGCCAGCTCGGCGGGCGCGAGACCCGCGGCGAGGACGGCGTGCGGATGCAGGTTCCTGATCTCCGCGACCAGCGGCGCGCTCACCGGGGCGGCGCTGAGCAGCAGCGGTGCGTGTGCCGCCGTGGCCGCCCTTTCGGCCGCCGGCAGCGCCGCACCAGTACTGCGAGCCACCACGACAACGGGTGCCGAACTGAACAACCGCCGGGCGAACGTCACGGTAAGCGCGTCGGGCGCGGTGCTGGCCAGCACGGAGACCGCCGCCGAGGGTGGCTGAGTACGCGCGGCGGGCGGGTCACCCGCGGCGCCTCCCTGTCCCCCCGCGGCTTGCTGGCCCATGCCCGCCGCCTCTGTGTGTCCGGAGGCCGTGCAGGCGGTCACGGCGGCTGCCGCCGCGGCGCACAGCACCATGGCCATGGTTCCGGCTCTGTGTCCTGACCGGCGGCAGGCGTCAGCAACTCGTGAGAGAGCGGGAGAGCTTACGCTCGGCACATCCAGGGCCTTCCTCATCGAAGCCGGCCCCGCGTCCGGGGCCGTTTCTTCCCCGAAGACCTTAGCCCTCACTCAGGCAATCTTCAGCTAAACACTCCCAACACCGTGGGAAAACTCGGCGCGGCGGTCGCGATCCGTTGGATAACAGCCGTTTCGGTCCGTGGCTTACCGGGCCGTCTCCTGTGCGTGCTCGTGCTCGTGCTCGCGCCGGGCGATCTCGCCGCGGACCTCGTCCATGTCCAGGTCACGAACCGCCTGGATGACCTGCTCGAGCGCGGCCGCGGGAAGCGCGCCAGGCTGGGAGAACACGAGGACGCCGTCCCGGAACGCCATCAGCGTGGGGATGGAGGTGATCCGCGCCGCCGCGGACAGCTCCGGCTGGTCCTCGGTGTCGATCTTGCCGAACGTGATGTCCGCGTGCTTCTCGCTGGCGGCCTGAAAGACCGGGGCGAACATCCGGCAGGGCCCGCACCAGGAGGCCCACCAGTCGACCAGCGTAATCCCTGGCCTGGTGACCGTGTCCTCGAACGTGTCCTTGGTCAGTGCGGTGGTGCTCATCGCGCTCCTTCGCTCGTCGCTCTTGGCTTTATACCCCTACCCGTATAACCAAGGGAGGCGAGGCGTATTCCCGCGTGATCACGGCGGCAGCGGGCCAAACCGGGTCAATCGCGGCGTAAATCTGCGAGCGCGCGGGTAGCTGCCAGCATGGGAGGAGACAGCGGCTGAAGGCCAGCGGGAGGTGCGGTGGCCGAAGAATCCTCCGGGCAGTCAGGAGGTTTGCTGGCCGGGCTTGCTCCGGGCGCGCGCATGGCGGGATACCGGCTGGAGGAGCGGGTGGGCGCCGGCGGGATGGCGGTGGTGTTCCGCGCGCGTGATGAACGGCTGGGCCGGGTGGTGGCGCTGAAGGTCCTGACGCCGGTGCTGGCTGCGGATGAGGGATTCCGGGAGCGCTTCATCCGGGAATCGCGTGCCGCCGCGGCGGTGGACGATCCGCACATCATCCCGGTCTACGCGGCCGGCGAGGCGGACGGCGTGCTGTTTATCGCCATGCGCTTCGTGGCGGGCGGCGACCTGCGCTCGGTGGTCAGCCGTGAAGGCCCGCTGCCGCCGGCCCGGGCCGCGGCCGTGATCTCCCCGGTAGCCTCGGCGCTGGATGCCGCGCACGGTGCCGGCTTGGTGCACCGCGATGTCAAGCCCGCGAATGTGCTGGTGGATGCGGGGCCTGGGCGCCCTGACCACGTGTACCTGTCGGATTTCGGGCTGAGCAAGGGCACGCTGTCCGCGGCAGGCCTGACCGGGTCCGGGCTGTTCCTGGGTACGCCAGATTACTCGGCGCCGGAACAGATCTCGGGGCGGCGCGTGGACGGCCGGGCGGATCAGTACGCGCTCGCTTGCGTAGCGTACACGCTGCTGACCGGCGGGCCTCTGTTCGAGCGTGACGAGCCCATGGCCGTGCTGTGGGCACATCTGTCCGAACCGCCGCCGCCGGTGAGTGCGCTGCGGCCAGACCTGCCGCGCGCCGCGGATCAGGTTCTTGCCAGGGCACTGGCGAAGGTGCCGGAAAACCGGTTCGGCAGTTGCGGAGAATTCGCCGATGCACTGCGGGAGACTCTGGGCCTGGCGCCCTACAACCCGCACCGGGCCACTGAGCAGGTCCGGGCTGTGCCCCATGAAACGGCCGTCTTGGCTGGCCAGACGGTCCACGACGTGACTCAGACGATCGCGCCTGCCCTCAACGGTGCCATGGAGGCCAGCGGTAGCGGCCACGCCGGGCACGTCCCGGAGCCCGGGCTGGTCAGGCCCGCGTCCCGCCGCCGCATCGGGGTGGCCGCACTGGCAGGGATCCTGCTGGCGGTGGCGGCGGTTGTCGTGGCCACGCTGGTAGTTCCCGCAACTCACGGACCCCCGGCCGTCGCCGGCAAGAGCACCACCCCGGCCAGGCGCAGTTCCGCCGTGACCCTGGGCGCCACCTTGCCGGACCCCGCCAGCCAGGGCATTGTTTCGGCCGCGTTCAGTTCCGACGGCGGGACGCTGGCCGCCGCGGACGGTAACGGCAGCACCTATGTGTGGGATATCGCCACGCGAAGCCGCATCGCCACCCTGCCGGATCCCCCCAGCCTCCCCAGCCAGCAGCAGGGCATTGTTTCGGCCGCGTTCAGTTCCGACGGCGGGACGCTGGCCGCCGCGGACGGTAACGGCAACGTCTATGTGTGGGATATCGCCACACGAAGCCGCATCGCCACCCTGACCGGCCTCAAGTTCCCGGTAGCGCTCAGCTCCCACGGCAGGACACTGGCAGCCTCTGAGGGGTATGGCGCCGATCTGTGGGACGTGCGCACCGGCGCACTCATCGCCACCCTGACCGACCCGGACGACCCTTACATGACTGGCGCTTTTGTGACCACGGTCGCGCTCAGCCCCGACGGCAAGATCTTGGCCGTCAGCGATGATGGCGACAGAACCTATATGTGGGCCACCACGACTCGTACTGTTATCGCCACCCTCGGCAAGGGCGCCAACTGGACCGTGTTCAGTGCTGACGGCAAGACGCTGGCCAGCTGCGGTCTCAACGGCAAGACCGACCTGTGGAACGTCGCCAGGCACACCCTCATCGCCACCTTGCCTGGCCCGGGCGACAACTACGTGACTACGGCCGCACTCAGCCCGGACGGCACGTTCCTCGCCGCCGCCGACCACTACGGCCAGATCGCCCTGTGGGATATCACCACACGCACCGTCATCGCCACTGTGACCGACCCCGGCGGGGAAGGCGTGTCTGCGGCCGTGTTCAGCCCCAGCGGTAAGACGCTAGCCGTCACCGACCGTAACGGCAGCACCTACCTGTGGGATATCCGGATCACCGTCCCCGGTGCGGTACGCGCCGCGGGCGCTGGAGAGGGGCGGCGGTGACGGTCCGCGACCGAAATCGTCCTCGGGCGCCAAGAGGCCGCACGGAAATGAATTAGGTTAGCCTAACCAATTGCTTCAATAGCGCATCCGGTGGCGGTAAGGATTGCTTCCGTCGCTCCGGCACGGCCACGACGGGGCGCATCTCAGAACGATCACGATGATATTTTTGTAACGTCGGTGATGCTCCGTGCGCCCAGCGCAGGCCATCACGCGAATGTAAACTCGGCTACGTTTGGGGCGCAAGCGAAGCCATGAGAGGTAGCCAGGGTTGTTTACCGGAATAAATTCTCGTGTACTCACGGACCGATTCCGAGTGACAAGGTGAATGGCGTGGACGACCGGGACTATCTTCCGCAAGACGCGTGGCGCTCCGAGGGCGCTCCCGTCACGGTGTACGCGGATTCCGAATGGCGGCGTTCCACGGCATACCCGCCGTCCAGGGGCAGGCACGGCCAGGGATCGCCGCCCGTTACCGGCCCGGTGCCGGGGTACCCGCGGCCGGACGGCAGGCGCGCCTCCGGCAACTCACTTTCCAGCGGCGGCCCGATCCGGGCCGGTACCGGCCCGATGCCCGCCAGTACCGGCCCCATGCCGGGGTACCCGCCGCCGAACGGCAGGCCAGCGACCGGATACCCGCGGCCCGACGGCAGGAACGGGCGGGGCCACCCGCCGCCCAAGGGCAGGCCGGCCCCCGGATACGCGCCGGTGAACGGCGGGCCGGTCCACGGGTCCCGGCTGTCCGGCAGCGGCCCGCTGCCGGCCGCTGCCGGCCCCGCGCCGGGCTACCCGCCGCTCAACGGCTGGGCCGCCCCCCGCTACCCGCCGTCCGGTGGCAAGCGCATCCTTGGCTGGCTGCCGTTCGGCAACAGGCTCGTCCTTCTCCCGAAGGACGGGTCATTCGGCGCCGGTGACGAGGTACTGCGTGAGCACAGGGACGTCTCCGGCGGCTGGCTGCGCCCGGCCGTGTTCGGCGCGATGGACGGGCTGGTAACCAACTCCTCGCTGATCGCGGGCATCGGCGGGGGTGGCGGCGCCCACGGCACGATCGTGCTTACGGGCATCGCTGGCCTGATAGCCGGCGCGTTCTCCATGGCGACCGGGGAGTACATTTCGGTGACGTCGCAGAACGAGCTGACAGCGGCGGAAGTGGAACTCGAGAGAAAGCAGCATCTGCGTGACCCCGTGGGGAAACACAGAAGGCTGACCGAGGTGTTCGTCGGCAAAGGGGTCTCCCCGAATCTGGCGGAGGCGGTCGTGCGGCAGATCTCAGCCGACCCTGAGCGGGCCGTCGCGACGCATGTGCGCGAGGAGCTGGGGATCGACCCGGATGACCTGCCGTCGCCGCGGATCGCGGCGGGAGCGTCGTTCGCGGCCTTCACGGTCGGCGCGCTGATCCCGCTGAGTCTCTTTTTGATGGGGTATCCCTCGCTCAAGGCGGCGCTGGTGATATCGGGGGTGGCGGCCGTCGTAGGCGGTGCCGCGGTGGCCAGGCTGACGGGGAGGTCGCTGCTCATGGGGGGCCTGCGGCAGTTCACGGCGGCGTTCCTGGCGACTGGCATGGCCTTCCTGATAGGGCATCTGGTCGGTGGGCACATCTCGTAGTGGAGGAGTCGGCGCGCGCCTTCCCCGCCCGGGCCGGTACCCGAACCGGAGTTCCGGATGATAACCGGGCAAAACCCCATTTCGGTTAACTTCGAAGGGCCTGGTAATCCACACTTCGCATTCGTCGCATCGCGGTGCAAACAGGCATGCGAGGAGTTAAAGACGTCTATAACAAGAAGAAATACCGTGCCGTTCAGCCCGTCCCTGTTCAGCCCGTCCGTGCGGCCGTCGGTGCGGCCGTCCGTGCCGGCCTGCGACCGCGTCCGGGCCGTTGCACATATGACAAAATTGTAAGGATGGTCATTGAACCGGCTGCCAGCCGGTCCGTGCAATTAAGTATGGATTCTGTGTTCCACGCCTGTGCGCCCTGGCGCGATCCTTTGTGGGGGCGAGTGAGCCATGACAGCGGATCATGTCACTGACGACACCTGCCCGGCCCAGGCCCGCTCCGTGGCGCGGGGACGCATCCTGCTTGTCGACGATGAGCAGGCCATACGTTCAGCCCTCGGCCGGGCGCTCAGGGCGGAGGGGCATACCGTCGACTTCGCCGAGACCGGCTCAGACGGGCTCCGGCAGGCGATGGCTGGTTCATACGACCTGGTCATCCTCGACCTGCTGATGCCCGGCACCGACGGCCGGACGGCGCTGCGCCAGCTCCTGCGCGACCGGCCCGCGCAGGCGGTGCTCGTGCTGTCCTGCCTGGCCGACGTGAAGTGCAAGGTCGAGTGCCTCGAGCTCGGCGCGCGCGACTACCTCACCAAGCCGTTCTCGCTCGCCGAGCTGCTCGCCCGGGTGCATACCCAGCTTCGCGGTGAGGGCCTCGGCGCGGTCATCCGGGTTGGCGAGCTCAGGCTGCACGTCGGCCGCATGGAGGCGGACATCGGACGCGGTCCCACACCGCTCACTCGGCTTGAGTTCCTGGTGCTCAGGGAGCTGATGGAACATGCCGGCCAGTCGGTGTCCAGGGGACGGCTGCTCGCGTCGGTCTGGGGCCTGGACTTCGAGCCGGGCTCCAACATCGTCGGCGTGTGCGTGCGCCGGCTGCGGACCAAGCTCGGCGACCACATCATCAGGACGGTGCGCGGTGAAGGGTATCAGCTCGCGACCCGGTGACCTCGGTGCTCGGCACGCGGGGCCGCGCGGATTCCGCCACGGGTGGCTCGGCCTGGCGTGGGCGGCCCTGTCGGTGCTGAACGTCGCCGCGATCGCCGCGTGGCCATCCTGGAACACCATCCCGTTCCATCTCATCGCGATCGCGTTCACCGTCCTGTACTGGCTGCGGATCTGGCCGGCCAGCCCGATGCTGTGGGGCCTGGGGATCGTGGTCATCACGACCGTCACCGGAATCGGCCTCGACGTGCTCAACGATGCGGAGCGGGTCGAGGAGATGACCGAGATGCCGCTGATGGCGGCCATGTTCGTGGTGACCGTGTGGCACGCCAACCGCAAGATCACCGCGGATCACGAGCGGCACCTCATCGGCAAGGAGAACGAGCGCCTGCTCATCGCGCAGCGCCGCTTCCTACAGGATGCCTCGCATCATCTGCGTACTCCGCTTACGATCGCCCTCACCCACGCTGAGCTGCTCGCCCGCGACCTCTCCGGCCGCGCGGAACTTCGCGACATCCAGGTGGTGATCGGGGAGATGGCCAAGCTGCGGCGGCTGAGCGAGCGCCTGCTCGTCATCGCGGCGGCCGAGGACCCGGACTTCCTGCATCCCGAGCCGGTGGCGCTGGACAGGTTCGCGGCGGACGCCATCCGCCGGTGGCGCCCTACCGCGGAACGCAGTTGGCAGCTCGGGATGCTCGACGCGGCGATCGTCTCGGCGGACCTGGAACGACTCGGCCTCGCCGTGGATGCGCTGCTGGAGAACGCGGTCAGGCACACACCGGACGAAGGCGTCATCAAGATTTCGGTCATACGCGGCGAGGGCGGCGTGGTCCGCATGATCGTCGCTGACACCGGTACCGGGATCGAAGCCAGCGAGCTTCCGCATATCTTCGAACGGTTCCGCACCGGTGCCGGCGGGGGCAACGGCAGGGGTACCCGGGGCACCGGCCTCGGGCTCGCCCTTGTCCGCGCGGTCGCCGAGGCCCACGGCGGGTATGTCCAGGTTCGCAGCGTGCCCGGACACGGCACTCAGTTCGAGCTCACGCTGCCCGCCGCGTGGGACGAGGGTGCCGGTATCGATGAGCAGGCCGGGCCGCCAGTCTGGCGGCCCGGCCTGCCGGTTCCGGTGGCCGAGTGACCACCGTCCGTTCGGAATCCTAATTTCCGTCGGCCGCCGCCCACGCGGCCACCGAGCCGCGGACGGTCAGGCTCACGAACTCACCGGGCTCGGGCGGATCGCTCCGGCTGACCCTGACCCGGAGCTCTTCGCCGCCGCCCTGCACGCCGCCTGGCCCGCCGTTTCCGCAGCCCAGCACCGCGCCGCCCAGCGCACCCCCGTCCAGGCCACCGCCCAGCGCACCCCTGTCCAGCACCGCGCCGTCCAGGACCGCGCCGTCCAGGCCGCCGTTGCCCGGGGCGCCCTTGACGGCCTTGCCGTTGCCGGGCCGGGAACCAGGTGCGTCCGGGCGCACGGCCACAAGGGCATCGTGACCGTAGTAGTGGGTCGCGGTGACCCGGGCGGGAACGGTGTCGCTCCCGGGCGGCGTCAGGCATATCTGCTCCGGCCGGATAAGGACCGTGACATGGCCGGGCTTTGGCACCTGCAGGCCGGCGTGGATACCGTGCCGGCCGAGGGCGGTGGTCACGCGCTTCCCGTCCCAGGTCCCCTCCAGCAGGTTCGCGGTACCGACGAACGAAGCGAGCTGCGGGTCGGCGGGACACCGGTAGAGCTGGCGGGGGGTGTCGGCCTGGATGATCCGGCCGTCCCGCAGGACGGCCACGTGATCGGCCGCGGAGAGCGCCTCGTCCTGGTCGTGGGTGACGAGCACGGTGGTGGTGCCGGTCGCGCGCAGGACCGCGAGGACATCGGTGCGCACGGTGGCGCGCAGTCCCGCGTCGAGCGACGAGAAGGGCTCGTCGAGCAGGATCAGGCTGGGCTGGCTGGCCAGGGCGCGGGCGAGCGCGACCCGCTGCTGCTGCCCGCCGGAGAGCTGGTGCGGGTAGCGAGAGGCGAGGTCGCCGAGCCCGACCAGCTCGAGCATCTCGTCGGGCCGCCTGCCATGCCGGTCGCGCCGCGCCAGCGGGAACGCGACGTTGGCGCGCACGGTCAGGTGCGGGAACAGCGCACCGTCCTGCGGGACGAGGCCGATGTGGCGCTGTTCGGGCCTGACCCGGTGGCGGCCGTCGTCGACGACGGTGCCGTTCACGCTGACGGATCCCCGGTCGGCTGCCTCGAAGCCGGTGATCACGCGCAGCAGCGTGGTCTTGCCGGAACCCGAGGCGCCCAGGATCGCCGTGAGCGTTCCGGATTTGACCTGCAGGCCGATGCCACGCAGCACCGGCGTGCCCGGGTAGGACTTGTGGAGCCCCTCCACACTGAGCCCGGTCATGACTGCTCCCGTGATTTGCCAGGATCGCGGCCCGGGCCGCGATCGAACCAGTGCTGCAGCAGGCAGCCGGGGATGACCGCGATGGCGACGATCACGATCGCGTACCGGCTGGCTGACGCGTAGGAAGAGTTCTGCTGGTAGGCCCAGAAGGCGGTGGCCAGGGTGTTGGCACCGGTGGGGATCAGTACCAGGGTCGCGGTCAGTTCCACGACGGCGGCGAGGAACACGAGGGCGGCGCTCGCCGCGATGCCCGGTGCCACCAGCGGGAGCGTGACGCGTCTCAGCGCGGCCGCCGGCCGGCAGCCCAGCGAGCGGGCGGTCTCCTCCAGCCGGGCCGGTGCCTGGACGAGGCTGGCGCGGAGGCTGACCAGCGCGAGCGGGAAGAACATGATCGCGTAAGTGATCACCAGCAGCTCCGGTGTCTGGTAGAGCGGATAGGCGGCGTGGATCGCGAAGAAGACAAGCGCCAGTGCGAGCACCAGGCCGGGCAGTCCCTGAGACAGATAGCCGATGCGTTCGCTGGCGGTGGCCAGCCGGCCTGGGTGCCGGACGAACAGCAGCGCGACGGGGAAGGCGGCGACCGTGGCGAGTATCGCGGCCGACCCGGCGTAGACGACCGTGTTCACGGCGGCGCCGGCGAGGGGAATAGGAGGCAGCGTGGTGTCCGGCGCCTGGAGGCGCCAGTAGACCACGGTGCTGACCGGGACGCCGACGCTGAGCCCGGTGAGCACGGCGAACCCGCCGACGACGGGGACGGTGGCCCAGCCGAGGCGGTATCTGTGCACCCTCAGGACGCGCGCGCTGGCGACGGGGCCGCGGCCGGCGCCGCGGCGGCCCACGATGTGCTCGCCGCCGAGCGCCAGCAGGCTCAGCAGCACGAGCAGCAGCGACAGGGCGCTGGCGGCGGCCGCGTTGAAGCCCAGGGTGAATTCGGTGAAGATCTCGGTGGTGAACGTCTGGAACCGGAGGATCTCGAACGCGCCGAACTCGGCCAGCAGCGCCAGGGTGACCAGCAGGCAGCCGCCGAGCAGCGCGGGCCTTATCTGCGGCAGGACCACACGCCGGAACGCCGTGAACCGGCCGGACCCGAGACCGCGGGCGACCTCGTACAGGGTGCTGTCGGCGCGCCGCAGCGCGGCGGCGACGGGCAGGTAGACCAGGGGGTACAGGCCGAGCGTCATCACCAGGACGGCTCCGGTGAGCCCATGCACGGCCGGGGTCAGCGACGACCACGTGTACCCGACGACAAAGTCCGGGATGGCAAGCGGAAGCAGCACGAGCACCCGCCACACGCGGCGCCCGGGCAGGTTGGTGCGCTCCACGCACCAGGCGGCGCCCAGCGCCACCGTGGCCGCGCACGTGGTGACCGCGAGGGTGAGCTCGATCGTGTTGATCAGCAGCGTCAGCGTGAGCCTGCGCATCAGCAGCCGGCTGATCAGCGGCCATCCGGTGCCCGTCGCCTGCCAGATGAGGAAGGCCACGGGAAGCAGCAGGGCCACGCAGACCAGCGCCACCGACGCGGTCAGCGGCCAGGGCGCCCGCCGCCCGAGAGGGCCGGCGGGCCGCACATCGTCCGGGGCGCCCTCGCCGGGGGCCAGCGTGCCGGGGGCCAGCGTGCCGGGGCTCGGCGCGGTGGCGAGCGGCGAGCCGTTCATCGATTGCACGGCGGCCTCCGTCAGCCAAGCTCGGCCTGCTGCAGCAGGCCGAGCGGGAGCAGGCCGTCCCCGAGATCGGCGATGGTGTCCGATGCGGGGCTGAGCTGGCTGAGCGGGGTCAGCGCGGCTGCCGCCGCCACCCCCGGCCGGAGCGGGTACTCGTAGCTGTCGGAATGCGCGATGATCTCCTGGCCCTCCGGGCTTACCAGGAACGCCAGGAACTTCTGCGCCGCGGCCTTGTGCTGGCTCGAGGCCAGCACCCCGGCACCGGAGACGTCCAGCACATAGCCGCTGTCTCCGGGGGCGAGGTGAGCGACCGCCGAATGCATGGCCGCCGCGCCGGCCTGCAGCCGCAGCCGGTACCAGTAGTAGTTGTTGATCAGCGCTATCTGTACCTGCCCGGAGTTGACCTTTGCCATGACGGTCTCGTTGTCCGGGTACAGGTTGCTCCCCGCGTTGGCCTTGAGCCCCTTCAGCCATGTGAGCGCCGCCGCCTGGCCGTCGGCTCTGGTGATCGATGTGATGACCGGCTGCAGGTCCGTCTCGGCCGGCGCGAACCCGAACCTGCCCTTCCACCGCGGGCTGGCCAGGTCAAGGGCCGACCTGGGCAGCTGGGCCGGGCTGAGTTCGCGCGTGTTGTACACGAGCACCGTCACCCTGGCCGACACGCCCACCCAGTCGCGGGCCGGGGAGTCGTACCGAGCGGGGACGGACGCCAGCGTGCCGGCGCTCACCGGCGCGAGCATCTGACGTTCGGCGAGTTTCTCGAGCGGGGGAGAGTTCTCGGTGTAGATCACGTCGGCCGGCGAGCGCGAGCCCTCCTGCAGGATCTGCGCGGTCACCACCGCCTCGCCGTCCGAGCGGATCGTCACGTTTATGCCGGTCTGCTTCTGGAAGGCCGCCACCAGGGCCTGCGTCGTCTGCTCGTGCTGGCCGTTGTACAGCGTGATCGTCTGCGGGGCTCCGGCGGAGCCCGCGGATGCGGACGCGCTGCACGCCGCCAGCGAGCCTGCCAGCACCCCGCATGCGGCCAGGCCCGCGATACGAACAGCTCTCACCATCACTATGACCTCCACATCCGGATAGCTGGGGCAGGGTTACCGCACCCTTTACTGAATGGGGCATCCCGCTGCCAGGCTGGATGGGCGGGTAATGCCGGCCGGGGAACGGAGTTATTCGCCTAACCGAACACCCGGCCAATTACCTGCCCATCTCTGGCGACAGAGTACAAGTGGTGAAGGGCGATCTCAGGAAGATCACGGTAGATGAAAATTTTGTAAGCATGGACGCTCGCGCCTGGATGATATTTTTGTAATCTACGACAGATTTCTGTAATACCTGAACCGGGGATTTGGCCCGGGAAGGCAGCCTGGCGAATGTACGCTCGGGTCGTGGAGCTGCAGTTACCAGGCGTGGGGAACCGCGCCTGGCGGGGCATCCCAGGCCGCGAGCAAAGGAGTCATCCGGGTGGACGAGGCCGTCAGTGAGTCGCGCCGCCAGTACCCCATCGACGCTCCGCGGCGACCGGCAGCGGCACGCGCGCAGAGCTATGCGCGCAGCTACGACGAAGTACGCCGCCTGGTGCTTATGCTCGCGGAACAGTCGGGCGGCGGCGAGGTCACGGAGGAGCTAAAAAGAATCGTCGTTCGCGCGGATTGCTGCTGATCTGTTAACGCGCTCGCAGAATAGGGGTTCCGTTGCATTCCGATCACTGCGCCCACTGCCCGGGCAGCCATACCGGCGCGCGGCCCTGCCTCGCCACCGCGACAGCGAAGGCACAGGCGTGGCTGCTCATGGAGCATCCCGGACCCTGGGGGCCCACGCTCGAAGAGAGCGCACTCGCGGCGCCGGCCGCCAGGGCGCTGACCCGTGCCAGGGAGCACTCGGTGCGTGTTCAGCTGATCCGGCGTCCGGGGCGCCGGCGGCCGATCCCGCCGGTTCAGGTGTATGCCGCGTGGTCCGGCCCCGGCGCCTGGCTCGAGGGCCGGGAACTGGCCGACCCCGCCATGCTGAACGAGCTCGACCTCGGCGCGGTCGGCGCCGGTATCCGCCCGCGCTTCGGCGCTCCGGCGCGCGGCATCTTCCTTGTCTGCACGAACGGCAAGCACAACGTCTGCTGCGCCCGGCTCGGCGGCCCGCTCGCGCGGGCGATGCACGACGGTTTCGGCGACGCGGTGTGGGAGACCACCCACCTCGGCGGCGACAGCTACTCGGCCAACATGGTCTGCCTTCCGCACGGCCTGTACTACGGCGATCTCGCCGTCGCCGACGGCCTGGTGGCTGCGGGACGGTACCTGCGCGGGGAAGTATGGCTGAAGCGCTACCGCGGCCGGGCCGGGCTCACCCGGCCGGCGCAGGCGGCCGAGCATTTCCTGCGCGCCCGCACCGGCATCTCATCGGTGGACGCCGTGACGATCGAGTCGGTGGCCGAAGCCCCTGCCGCGGAGGCGGGGGAGGCCGCGGAGGCCGTCGCCGTCGCCGGCGGCGAGCGCTACCTGATCCGCGTCGAACGGGTGCCGCTTGATCCTTGCGGCCCCGAGTGCACCGCGAACGCGAGCACGTACGTGCTGAAAGATCTCGTTCACCTGAGGCCGGTACCGGCCGCCGGCAGCACCCCGGCACTGCCCGTCGCCTGACGCCCACATCCGGGCACCGGCGCCAGCGACCCCGGCCCGCGGCGAGTAGTATCCAGTGACCATGGCAAGCCGCACCGTGCCAGGCCGCACCGTCAGGCTCACCGGCTGGGGCCGGATACTGCCCTCCTCGGCCGAACTGGCCGAGCCGCCCACCGCCGCCAGCGCCAGCGAGCTGCTGCGGGCCGCAACCGGGACCGGGCACCGCAACGTGATCGCCCGCGGCCTCGGCCGCAGCTACAACAACGCCGCGCAGGTCGGCGGCGGCGTGGTGATCTCGACCGCGAGGCTCAGCCGGATCATCGGCCTGGACGCCTCGACCGGCCTTGCGACCTGCGAGGCCGGCGTCAGCCTCGAGCAGCTCATGGTCGCCGGGCTGCCGGCAGGCTGGTTCGTGCCGGTTTCCCCCGGCACCAGGCAGGTGACGATCGGCGGCGCGATCGCCGCCGACGTGCACGGCAAGAACCACCACGTGGCGGGCAGCTTCGCCACCCACGTACGGTCGCTGGACATCGTGCTGCCCGGCGGCGAGCTGCGCACCGTGACCCCTCAGGATGACCCGTCGCTGTTCTGGGCGACCGCCGGGGGCATGGGCCTGACCGGGCTCATCGTGCGCGCCACGGTGCAGCTCAAGCGGGTGGGCACCTCGCGGGTCCGGGTGGACACGGTGCGCACCGCCGACATCGACGAGACGATGGCGGTGCTGGCCGAGCATGACCGCAGTTACGGCTACACGGTCGCGTGGTCCGACAGCATGGCCAGGGGCGCCCGGCTCGGCCGGTCGGTGATAACCAGTGGCGACTTCGCCGACCCGGCGGACCTGCCCGCAGCCGAAAAGACCGACCCGTTCGCGTTCCGGCCCGGGGCGCGGCTCGGCGTCCCCGGCGGATTCCCGCCGGGCCTGATCAACCGGTACACGGTGGCGCTGGCCAACGAGGCCTATTACCGCAAGGCGCCGCGGGCGCGCCACGGTGAGCTGCAGACGATCGGGGCGTTCTTCCACCCGCTCGACGCGGTCATGAACTGGAACAGGGTCTACGGCCCCGGCGGCTTCCGGCAGTACCAGTACGTCGTGCCCTTCGGTGCCGAGGCCGCCGTGCGCCGGTCGTTCGAGCTCGTCTCAGCGGCCCGCGCGCCGTCGTTCGTGACCGTGCTCAAGCGGTTCGGCCAGGGCGACCCGGGGCTGCTGTCGTTCCCCGTGCCCGGCTGGACGCTGGCGCTCGACTTCCCCGCGCGCACCCCCGGCCTTGACCGGCTGCTCGGCTCGCTCGACGAGCTCGTCCTGGAGGCAGGCGGCCGCGTCTACCTGGCCAAAGACTCGCGGGTTCCCCCGGGCACGCTGGCGCAGATGTACCCGCGGCTGGCCGAGTTCGCGAAGCTGCGCGCCGAGCTCGACCCGGCCGGCATCCTCGCCTCCGATCTGTCCAGGCGGCTGGGCCTGTAGGCGTCACCAGGCCACGCTCAGCGGTGCCGCGTCGGTGGTGATCAGGGCGGAGCGGCCGTCCGTCACATCGACGCGGTAGATATGCCCGTATCCGTCGATGACGAGCAGGGTCGCGCCCGTGCCCGCGCCCGTGAGGAGCGGACGCATGGGCTCCAGCGCCGCCACGCTGACCGAGCTCGCCGTCTTGGTGTTCCGCACGGCAGACGGGACCCCATGCGGATCCCGGAAGACCGTGCGGATGGTCCCGCCCGTGGCGGCGTCGGTCTCGGTCACGTCGAGGTAGCCCTTGTGCCCCGCGACGTTCATGCCGAGCCTGTAGACGTCCCGCGCGCCGCCGGTGCCGGTGCCGGAAAGCGCCATGCCGCCGCAGCCGCCGTCCAGGTACGGCCCGTCGTTCAGGTTGACCGGCACCGCGCGGGTGACCCGGTGTGAGGCGGCGAGCAGATCTCCGCCCGCGCCTGCCGTGAGGATCCAGGCGCCGTCGGTGCCGTTGCCCGACCCTTCGGTCAGGTAGCCCAGATGGCGGCCGTCCGCCGCCCAGGAGAGGGCCGACAGCTCGGCCGTCGCCGACGGGCCGCGATACACCGCCCAGTGCCCGCTGCGCAGGTTGAGGATCTCGAGCTGCGCGGGCCCGGCCGGCCCTCCTTTGCTCTGCCCGGTGAGCACCCCGAAGGCGATCATCGTGCCGTCCGGCGCGACGGCCATGCCGGTCAGGCCGCTGTTCCCGCCAGCAACCTCCGCCGGGTCGGTGACCGCCTCCCCGGCGACGGCGCCGACCTCGGTGAGCGACCGCAGCCGGCCGCCGCCGGTGAGCACCAGGCGCGAGAAGGTCGCGTTGCCCGCGGCAAGGTAGAACACGCGGGGATCGGCCGTGGCGGCCGCGCCGGCCCAGCTCCAGGCCGCACCGGCCGGCACCCGTGCTGTCAGCCTCCCGGTGGCCGCGTCATGGACCGATGCGGTTCCGTCGTTGTCGACGGTGACGTAGAACGGCGCGGCCACGGGCACACCTGGCTTCGCGGCGCCGCCCGCCGGGCGGGGCACGGCGGAGCAGCTCGCCAGGACAGCGACGGTCACCGCCACGCCCGCCCGGAGCAGCCACGCGCCCCGCCGTCGCCTCCGGCCTGTGCCAGCAGGATGCACCACAACCCCCGATCCGTATCGCCGCTCCAGGAGCCTCCTTGAAGACTCCTGAGTATCCGGTTCCAGGAACCTCCATGAAGACTCTTGGTATCCCAGGGTTAGATGCGGGGGAGCGCCGCCTCGTTCCGTCCTCATCCGCGCAATGCGTTCATCGGGGCGCTCACCGCCGCGACACGGCCCTTTACCGGGCGGCACCAAAGGCCCCCGGCCCGTGTCACGGCCGCGTCGCGCGGAGCAGTATGTAGTCGATGATGTGGCGCCGCCACAGCAGGTCAACCTGGGCCAGCAGCAGGCGGGCGACGGCCAGGTGCCCGGCCGGAGCGGCGGGGGCGCTGGACAGCCGGGCCGAGGCGAGCCGCAGGGCCGGGGCGATCACGCGGTCGCCGCACCAGGTTACCTGGACGTCGGCGAGGCCCGCCGCGGCCGCCGCGGCGGCGATCTGCCGCGCGGTCATCGCCGCCGTCAGGCGCAGCCCGAACACACGTAGCTGCGTGAGCCCCGACAGCAGTTCGGCGGGTCCCAGGGGCCGGCGTTCGGTGGAGATGTCGGACATGGTCACCACGCCGCCAGGCCGCAGCACCCTGTGGCATTCCTCGAAGAAGGCTTTTCGGGAGCTGAAATGGAACGCCGCCTCGACGCTGATAACGCCGTCGGCGGCCCCCTCGGCGATCGGAAGCCGCGCGGCGTCGCCTGCCACCGGTGCGGCGGAGGCCTCGGCCAGGCGGGGCCGTCCGGCCACCAGCTGCCGTTCGGTAATATTCACCGCCACCAGCCGTCGCGGGCGTACCAGCTCCGCGATCAGCGGATCCTGGACACCAAGCCCGTTCCCCACATCGACTATCACGCCCCCCGGCGGCAGCGCCGACGCGATCGTCTCCACCAGCCGGCGGCACGCGGCCTCGGCCTCATCCGCCAAGCCAGCACCGTCTCCGTCCCACAGGCCCAGGTTCAGCCAGCCAGGCGCGGGCGCCAGGAAGAAATCGGGCCCGATGCTTTCGTAGACGCGCGCGGCTGGATTCCGGCCCTGCCTGAAGATCTCGCCAACATGCCGCACATGCTCAGCCGTCCACGCGGTCCCCAAACGCGTCATGCGGTGACAATGCCCCGGCAGCCCCGATGATGCATCACCCCCCCGGGGCGATGACAGGGGGGTCATGCATGCGGGCCCGGAGGAGCCCGCCGACGGCAGTACCGGCGATAGATTTGCCGAACGGGCGGTGGCTTTACCGGAGCAGGCTCGCGGAATCTAGACGGTGGCCCGGCGCACGGTGCTGTAGCCGCCCGCGAGCAGCGCCGCCGTGAGCGCGGCCAGCAGGCCGGTCAGGCCGGCCGCGCTCAGGCCGGTGAAGAACCGGCCGACGGCCGGCCAGGCGTGGGTCCAGGTGATCACAAGCGCCCCAGCGAGCAGCACGGTGACCTGGGCGGCGCAGAACGTGAGCACGCCGGCCAGGTTCCAGCGCCGGTAGACGATCCCGTACCACATGCCGTAGACGAACAGCATGGTCAGCCCCACAAACGAGGTCAGCCAGGTGAGGTACCACGGCCCGGCGAGGATGTACGGCACCACGAAGAAGTGCATGGCCACGCCCCAGCCGCCGGTGGCCCGCTCGATGGCCTGCATCGCGGTCAGCGCCAGCCCGTAGACGGCGGAGAGGGTCACGGCCAGGAACGCGGTTCCGGTGTAGTAGGAGCGCCGGCTGGCGCCGAGGGTGAGCCCGAACGGCAGCGACCGGAAGATGGCTATCGCCCCGATGACGCAGAACATGATGTACAGGCTGGCCAGCGCGCCCGAGTAGCGCCCGTGAGCGTAGCCGCCGCCGTTGCCGACCGGGATGAGGCTGAAGATTACCAGGTTCACCGCAAACGTGAACGTAAGGACGCCCCATGAGGTCGCGGCGACGCCGCCCCGGTCGACGACGTGGTAGCGGGCTACGTTTACGGAGGTGCTCATACGCTCGTCCTTTCCTCCAGGCCGGCCGCGGTGGTGCCCGCGGCGTGGACCACCACCTGCTGCAGCGTCAGCGGTTCCAGGCTCAGGTGCAGCGCCCGCGCCCGTGCATGGTCCGCGTCGTCCAGCACGCCGACCATCATCACCGACTCCTGCGACGCGAGCTGGCGGCGCTCCCAGACGGGGCGTCCGGCGGTGAACTCCTTCACGGCCATGGCGGGACCGCTCACGCTGGTCACGCTGCCGCGAAGGTCGTCGGCCGCCGCCTCCAGCGCGACCCGGCCCCGGTCGATCACTACCACGCGCTCCAGCAGCCCGGCGGCCTCGTCGATCAGGTGCGTCGACAGCAGCACGGTCCGGGGATGCTCGGCGTAGTCGGCGAGCAGCCGGTCGTAGAACATCTGCCGGGCCACCGCGTCCAGGCCCGCGTAGGGTTCGTCGAACATCGTCAGCTCCGCCCGTGCCGCCAGGCCGATCACGATGCCCAGCGCCGACCGCATTCCCCGGGAGAGCTTGCTGATCCTCCGGCCCAGTGGCAGGCCGAAGTCCGCGAGCAACGCCCCGGCCAGCTCGCCACTCCAGTTCGGGTAGAACCACGACGCCGCCCGCACCGCGTGGCGGACCCGGAAGTCGGGGTAGGTCTGGTCCTCGCGGACGAGCGCCATCCGCCGCAGCACCTGCTCGTTCTCGGCCGGGCTCGCGCCGAAGACCCGAACCTGGCCGGCCGAGGGAAACTCCTGGCCGGCGATGATGCGCAGCAGCGTGGTCTTGCCCGCGCCGTTGCTGCCCAGCAGCCCGGTGATCGAGCCGTCCTCGACGTCGAAACTGACGCGGTCCAGGGCGAGCTGGCCGCGATAGCGACGGGTCAGGCCCGTCGTGGAGACAACCGGCGTCATGTCGTGACACCTCCCTGCGCGTGGCTGGACTCGTGGATCAGCGTGATGAGCTCGCCGGTGCCGATGCCGAGCCGGGTGGCCTCGGCCACCAGCGGCTCGATGTACCGTTCGGCGAACCGCCTGCGGCGCTCGCCGAGGAGCCGCTGCCGTGCGCCGGGTGCCACGAACATCCCGATGCCGCGGCGCTTCTCGAGGAGGCCGTCGTCGGTCAGGATGCCGATGCCCTTGGCCGCGGTGGCGGGGTTGATCCGGTAGAAGGCGGCCAGCTCGTTGCTCGACGGCACCCGCTCACCCTCGGCGAGCGCCCCGTCCGCGATCTCGTCGGCCAGGCGCTCGGCGATCTGGGCGAACAGCGGCGTTCCCGCATCGAGCACGGCCACCTCCGTCGGGGCGGCTCCCCGGGAGGGTGGCCCGGGAGGCCGGCCCCCGTCCTGCGTTCATTGGTTCATTACTTGAGTAATGTACCGGCGGACCATCGGCTGAGTCAAACGGGCACCGTTCAGGCCAGCGGGCCTGGCCGGCCGCCCCGCTGTGGCCTAGAATGGAGGCAGCGAAGGGGAGTAGCTCCATCGCCGGGACGCCGACAATCTCGGCCCGGGATTCCGGGCCCGGTGCCCGGGGCCCTGGCGGGCTGAGTGAGACCTTCGGCCGCGGTGACCGTTGCCGCGCCGGAGGTCCCGGTTCTCCCCGGTGGCCAGCCGGGGCGGCCCGACCTGAGAGGGGCTTCCCGGTGAGCCTGACGGCCCTCCTGACGTCCTTCCTGGTTATCTTGCTCGCCGAGCTGCCCGACAAGACCATGCTGGCGTGCGTGGTGATGGGCAGCCGTTACCGGCCCGGCCCCGTGTTCATCGGCGCCGCCTGCGGGTTCGCCGTCCAGGTGGCGCTCGCGGTGACCGCCGGGGGCCTGCTCGGGCTGCTGCCGCACCGTCCGGTACAGCTCGCGGCCGGCGCCTTGTTCCTCGGTGGCGCGGTGCTGCTGTGGCGCCAGCGGAACGCCTACGGGAGCGCGGATGAGGCCGGCGAGGAGACCAGGCGGCGGTCCCTGACGGTCGCGTTCGTGGCCTTCGCGGTCGTCTTCACCGCCGAGTTCGGCGACCTCACCCAGATCCTCACCGCGAGCCTGGCCGCCAGGTACCACGACCCGCTGGCGGTCGGGATCGGCGCCGCCCTCGGGCTGTGGGCGGCCGCCGGCGCGGCGATCGTCGGCGGCAGGAGCCTGCTGAAGCTGATCCCGCTCACCTGGCTGACGCGCTGTGCGGCGCTCGCCATGCTCGTGCTCGCGGGCACCAGCGCGGCGGCCGCCCTCAGCTAGCGGCGGCCGCCCTCGGCTAGCGGCGGTCCGCCGTCAGTCGCCCACGGCCACGATCACGTCTGACGCCTTGATGACGGCCACCACCTCGCTGCCCTCGGCCAGGCCGAGCTCGCGGACGGCCTCGACGGTAATCGACGCGACCAGCCGCACGCCGCTCGCCTCGAGCTCGACGTTGGCGATCGCCTCCCCGGTGTTGATGGTCGTGATCCGGGCCGGGATCTGGTTGCGTGCGCTCAGCTTCATGACCTGAACTCCCGAAGATCGTCGGTGCTGCGCCCTTACGCTAACAGCCCGCACCGCGGCGGCCGGCCGCCGCCATACCCAGCGCGTGACCGCGCAGGCGGTCACCGCACGGTCCAGGTGACCTGGCGCGGGACGCCTTCGCGGTATACGTCAACCGTCACCTGGCCGCGGCCGGCCAGGCTGATCGCGTTGCTGAGCGTGGCCGGGGACCTGACCGGCCGCCCGGCGACGGCCGTGATCACGTCGCCGCGCCGAATCCCGGCGCGGGCGGCGAGGCTGCCCCCGGTCACGGCCGTGACGGTGACCCCGGCGGGGCCGCTGCCCGCCGGACCCGGAGCCGAGCGCGTCGCCACGCGGAGCCCGGCCGCGAGCGCGGGCGTCAGGCTGGTGGGGGAGCCCTCGAAGCTCAGCAGCAGCGTGCGCAGCAGCGGCGCGAGCACGGCCTGCTCCTCGGCGGAGAGCGCCCGTACGAGATCCTCCTCACCGGCGAGGTGAGCCGGGGCGGCCGCGTCGAAGGCGCGCACCCCCCTGTCGGTCAGGCCGACGAACGTGACCCGCTTGTCGGCCGGGTCGGGCTGGACCATGACCAGGCCCTGGCTGACCATGTGCTTCACACGCAGGCTCACCGTGCCCGGAGTCAGGCCCAGGGTGTCGGCGATCCGGCGCTGGGGCAGCCGGTAGGGGCTGCCGGAACGGCGCAGCGTGGCGAGCAGCTCGAATGCGGGATAGGTCAGCCCGAACTGGGCCAGCCCGGCGTCCATTTCGGCCAGGAAGTGCGCGGAAAGGCGGTTGATGCGCATGATGATCGCGAGCGGCGTGGTTGTGAGGTCCGGCTGCCCGGCCGACCACGACGCGAGCACGTCGTCGACCCGGTCGGTCTCGCCGCCCCGCGCCTCGCCCTGAGCTCGCTCCCCCCGCTCCTCCACCATCCCCCTCCAGCCAGCGACCGTATCCACGTACCCGCCGCGCCGGCCGTCCCGACTCCGCCGTTCCCGCCGCCCGCCGCGCCTCAACAGTGCTTACCGGCTGTCATGCCTCAGGCGTTACAAGCGCACCCGGCTTGTCCAGGGTCAATACCGGCCGTCCTGCCTCCGCCGTTACCGGCCCGCGCCGCCCTCCCCGCCGTCTCCGCCCTCCCCTCGCTCGCAGTCCTCCCTGCTGTCCCGCCGGTCGCCGGGGCGCCGCGGGCGCAGAATTGACACAGTTCCGCAAAGCGTCAAATACTTTGCGCTCAATCCATCTGGAGGTGGAAGCCGTGCGGGTGGGGATCATCGGCGCAGGCCGGATAGGTGGCGGGATCGCACGCCAGCTGAGCGGCGCCGGCCACGAACTCAAGCTGTCGTTCAGCCGGCGCCCGGAGGCGCTGGAGCAGCTCGCGGCCGAAATCGGGCCGAAATCCACGGTTGGCACGCCGGCGCAGGCCGCGGAGTTCGGCGAGGTCGTGGTGGTCTCGGTGCCGTGGGGCACGCTGCCGGAGGCGCTGCGGCAGGCCGGGTCGCTGGCGGGGAAGATCGTGATCGACACGACGAACCAGTTCGGCGGGCCGCCGCTGCCGGCGCCCGGGCAGACCGCTGCGCAGTTCAACGCCGGGCGCATGCCGGGGGCGCGCTACACGAAGTCCTTCAACACGCTGACCTCGGCATTCCAGGCCCAGGTCGGCGGCAGGCAGGGCGCCGAACGCGTCGTTCAGTGGCTGTGCGGAGACGACGCCGGGGCCAAGGAGGTTGTGGCCGGGCTGATCGAGGACGCCGGTTTCGCGCCCGTCGACCTCGGCGGCACCGCCGACTGCGCGGTGATGGAGGCCCCGCGCCGTCCGGGCGCGGTCTACGGCGAGGAATACCGTGCCGCCGACGCCGCCGCGGTGGTCGAAGCCGTCCGGGCGGGGCGCCCGATCCCGCCGACTCCGCGGTACTAGCGGCGCCGGAGGTCCCGGGACGGTGTACCGCTCCAGGTGCTGAACGTGTAACCGGTATGAGACGATTGCTCGCGGCATGTTGTTGACGAACGCGCACCGGGAGTGATCATGAGAACACGGGCCGGCGCCTACAGGGAGCGGAACACCACCTCCAGCTACCCGGGACCGACGGTGCCGCGCATGGTGCTGGGAGCGCGGCTCCGGCGGCTGCGCGAGGCCGCGGGCGTCTCGCGCGAGGACGCCGGCCGTGCCATCCGGGCGTCCGAATCGAAGCTCAGCCGCCTGGAGCTGGGCAGGACCGGGTTCAAGTACCGCGACGTCGCCGATCTGCTGACCCTCTACAGCGTCGGCGAGGAGGGTGAGCGTGCGACGCTGCTCGAGCTGGCCAGGCACGCCAACGCTTCCGGCTGGTGGAGTGAGTACCGCGAGGTCGTACCGTCCTGGCTCGAGCCGTTCCTCGGGATGGAGCAGGCCGCCACGCTCGTCCGTGCCTACGAGCCGCAGTTCGTCCCCGGCCTGCTGCAGACCGAGGACTACGCCCGTGCCGTCACGCGGATCTGCTACCCGGCCGCGCCGGACGGGGAGATCGAGCGCCGGGTCGCCCTGCGGATGTGCCGCCAGCTGGCCCTGCGCCGGGACGATCCGCTGCGCCTGTGGGCGGTGCTCGACGAAGCCGTGCTGCGCCGCCCGGCCGGTGGTTCGGCCACGATGAACGCGCAGATCAGGCACCTCGCCGAGGCTGCCCGGCTGCCCAACGTCAAGCTCCAGGTGCTGCCGCTGAGCGTCGGCGGGCACGCCGCGGCGGGCGGCAGTATCTCCACGCTGCGCTTCCGCGAGGCGGAACTGCCCGACGTGGTGTACCTGGAGCAGCTCGCGAGCGCCGTCTACCTGACCAAGCCGGCCGATACCGCGTTCTACGCCGACGTGCTGAACCGGCTGGCCGCGGAGGCGGAGCAGCCCGCGGAGACCGCCGCGCGCCTGCACGGCATGCTCAGCGGGCCCCTGCCATGAGCCCGGGTTCGCAACCGCCGGCCGTCGGCCCGCGGTGGTCGAAAGACATCGACACGACCGTGTCCCACTCGGCCCGGATCTGGAACTACTGGCTCGGCGGCAAAGATCATTTTCCGGTCGACAAGGAGGTCGGCGACCAGATCCTCGGATTCGTCCCGGAGCTGGTCCGGTCCGCCCGCGCCGACCGTTACTTTCTCGCCCGCGCCGTCCGTTACCTGGCGGGTGAGCAGGGTATCCGGCAGTTCCTGGATATCGGCACCGGCCTGCCGACGGTCGACAACACCCACGAGGTCGCCCAGCGCGTGGCGCCGGAATCGCGGATCGTCTACGTCGACAACGACCCTCTCGTCCTGGTGCACGCCCGGGCGCTGCTGACCAGCACGACCGAGGGCGTCTGCGACTACATCGACGCCGACGTGCGCGACCCGGGCAGGATCGTTCAGGAAGCCGGCAGGACGCTCGACTTCGCGCGGCCGGTCGCGATCATGATGCTGGGCATCGTGAACTTCATCCTCGACGCCGGGGAGGCCCAGGCGGTCATCCGCCGGCTCGTGGACGCGGTCGCGCCGGGAAGCTACCTGGTGATCTCCCATCCGACCACCGAAGTGGACGCCGGGCCGATGACCGCGGCGGTGAAGTTCTGGAACGAGCAGGGCTCCGCGCCGATGACGCTGCGGACCCGTGCGGAACTGGTGCGGTTCTTCGACGGCCTGGACCTGGTGGACCCGGGCGTGGTCACCTGCTCGCGCTGGCGGCCCGACGTCATGGAGGTCGAGGAGATCGTGGACGTGACGCATTTCTGTGGAGTCGCGCGCAAGGCCTGAGACCCCGCTACTCCAAGCGGACGCTCGGGCAACGCCTGCCCCGCCCGAAGCAGCTCGTGCCAGTCCCCTCCGTCACATCAGCACCACATCTCATGATCCCGGAAACGAGGGTGCCGCAGGGGCGCGTCTGTTTTTAACTTGGCGGTTGTTTCGAGTGTTGGGCTGTACGTGTCGGTGCATGGCTTACCGGCGGGTATGCCGGTGAGGGTGATGTGGTGGGCGGTTGCGTGCGCGCGCAGCTGATCGAGGGTGGAGATGCGGGTGGCGGCGGGCGCGGGGGTGAGGCCGTGGGGGGCGAGCAGGGGGGTGAGGCGGCGGACGGGCAGGCTGATGGTGGATTCGTGGGCGTTGAGCAGCTCGGCCAGCAGCCGGTAGGGCATGCCGAGGCGGTGGTGGCAGGCGGCGGCGGCCACGATAGCGGCGAAGGGCAGCCGCCAGGGGCCGGTGCTGGTGTTCGTGCGGCGTTCGCGGCCGCGGGCGAGGTAGAGGCGCTGCTCGCGGGCGGCCTGCCAGGGCACGGCCACGGCGGCCAGCAAGGCGGGGAAGTCGGGCACGCCGGCCAGGGCGGCCAGGGCGGCCAGGTCCGGGCTGCCGGGCAGCGTCTCCTGCGGCCCGGCGGGGGCGGGGCGGATGGTGTAGTTCCACTCGCCGTGGAAGGCGTGCCGGCCCAGGGCGCGGTGCTCCAGGTCTTTCATCCGCTGATCGCTGATCTTGACCTTCTGGGGGTATCTGCTGTGATCGAGCATGGCGGCCACCCGCAGCCCGGTGGCGGTGGTGACCGCGGCGATGGTGTGGATGATGACCTCGTGGGACACCAGGGGCCGGCCGCGCCAGTTCCGGGTGATCTGGCAGAACAGCCGGTGCTCGATCTTGTTCCACTTGGAGGTGCCGGGAGGGAAGTGGCAGACCGTGATCTGCAGCCCGGTTTCGGCGGCCAGGGCCGCCAGTTCCGCCTTCCACACCCGGGACCGGTAGTCATTGGAGCCGCCCGCATCGCAGGTGATCAGCAGCCGCCGCCGGCCCCGGTAGGCGGCCTGGCCGAGGGTGTGCCACCAGCGGCGGACCGACTCCACCGCGAACGCGGCGGTGTCATGACCGGTGCCCACGTTCACGAACCCGGTGTTCGCGGCCACGTCGTAGATCCCGTACGGGGTCACCTTCCCCAGCTGCTCATCGGGGAAGTCATGGTCGCGCACCCGCACCGGGTTCGCGGCAGGCCGCCAGGTGCGCCCGGCCCGGGCATACGGGCCGACCTGCTCCTTTTTCTTGGCATCCACGCTGATCACTGGGTCCCCGGCGGCCAGGAACACCTTCGCCCGCTCGCTGATGTACCGGAACTGCGCATCCCGGTCCGGGTGCTGGCTGCCCTCGAGGGTGCGCGAGTTGCCGCGCAGGCTGTACCCGGCGGCGGCCAGCATCCGCCGCACCGCGTCCTTCCCGCACCGGTGCCCCCGCCGGGCCAGCTCACCAGTGATCTCCCGCAGCGACAGCGTCGTCCACCGCAGCGGCGAGCACGGATCCCCCCGCGTGCTGGCCTCCAGCAGCTCCTCCAGCGCCGCCGCTAACCCCGGGTCCTTATCCTCCAGCCGCCGCCGGCCGCCCCCCGGCCGCCGTGACCGCCCCGGCACCGGCTCCGCCCCCGCCGCCAGCTCCTGCACCCCGGCCATCACCGTCGCCCGCGACACCCCAGCCGCC
>JAFAZE010000128.1 GCA_019239975.1 Streptosporangiaceae bacterium | reverse complement strand
GACGCCGTTGATCGTGGTGGTGCCGGCGCCGTTGGGGTCGTCGACGGTGGTGAAGCCGTGTCCGGCCCGCCAGGTGAAGCCGTGCGTCTGCGCGGCGTTGCCGGTGCCGACGGTGTAGGCGCCGACGACCTCACCGGAGTCGTTGATGCCGAACGCCTGGGTCATCGAAGCGCCCGGCACGGCGAGGGTGATGAACGTGCCGGTGTGCGTCTGCTCGAACGCGTCAACCTGGGTGGCGGTCTTGTTGTAGAAGCCGGCCACGTCGCCGTGGTTGTTGATCGCCGCCGCGGTCAGGCTCGGGCTCGGCGTGGGGTTGTTCTTGAACCCGGGCGGCAGCACGCGGGTGAACTTGTGCGTCCGGATGTTGTAGGTGTAGCCGCGGTTGCGGCCCGCCGCGTTGAGGTAGAAGCCGGCCGCGATGCCGTTGTTGCTGACGCCGAGCAGCTGGTCGACCGGCGGGTTGGCGTTGAAGCCGGTCGGGAACACGACGCTGAAGAACCGGCCGCCCGAGGTGTAGAAGCCGAAGTTGTCGTTCACCTGGTTGGCGTTGTTCGTCTTCGACCAGAACCCGACGGTGACGCCCCGGTCGTTCAGCCCGGTGACCTGGGTCTGCACGGAGTGCGGGAAGTTCTCGCTGATGTACCTGCCGCCGGGCGTGAGCAGGTAGCCCTTGTTCGGGTGGCCCTGGGCGCCGGAGCCGAAGTACCCGGCGATAACCCCGTGGTTGTTGATGCCCAGGAGCTGGTTGAACGTTGGGTCATGGCCGTTGTCCAGGGTGCGGAAGTTGTAGACGACCGGGTGGCCTGCGGTGCCGGCGGTCGCCGCGAGCGACACGCCCCCGGCAGTTCCGGCCGCGAAAGCCCCCGACGCCACCGCGGCCGCGGCGAACCGCAGCCCGACGCGGCTGGCGTTTTTCATTGGCAGTCCTTTCTGCGCTGTCCTGTCTGCACTCCTGATGGGTGGTCCCGGTACAGGGTCGCGGCGGGCGGTAGGGGAATCGCCGGGGGCTCTGGGGGAAACGCCTGGCGGCCCAGGTAACGACCGCGTCAGGTCCGGGCTCGCTTGCCGTTGGGGATTACCGGTGGGTTACGGGGAAACGCTTGCCGAACCCTGGGTGGTTGCCTCTCGTATCTCACGGTGCGGATAGCTACATTCAGTACGTAAGGGCTAGGGCGGGCCGTGCGGTTTGCGGCAGAGCGGGCGGGGCTAGGACGCGTACCAGATGGCATTGCTGACTACGGGCCGGATACCGGTGCGCCTGACGCCGCTGGTGGGCCGCGAAACCGAACTCAACGACGTGGTGCGCGCCATGGCCGTGAGCCGGCTGCTGACCCTCACCGGTCCCGGCGGCACGGGGAAGACACGCCTGGCGCTGGCCGCCGCGGGAGCCACGGCGGGAAGCGCCGCAACCCCGGCCAGGGACGGCGGTTCCGCGGCCAGGTCCTCGCCGGTGGCCTGGGTGGAACTCGGGCCGATCGACAACCCCGGTATCGTCGCCGAGACGGTGGCCGGCCGCCTCGGCGTGCCGGAGACCCCCGGCCAGGACGCGGCCGAGGCGATCGCCGGGCACGTGAGCGACCAGCCGGTGCTGGTCGTGCTGGACAACTGCGAGCACCTGGCCGCCGCGACGGCGGTCCTCGCCGAGCGGCTGCTCAGCGAGTGCCCAGCGCTGTGCATCCTGGCCACGAGCCGCGAGCCGCTGGGCGTTGAGGGCGAGCGCAGCTGGCCGGTGCCGCCGCTGACGGAGGCGGACGCGGTCCGGCTGTTCGAGCAGCGGGCACAGCTCGTCGCGCCGGCGTTCCGGGTGACCGTGGAGAACTCGGCGGCCGTCCGCCAGGTGTGCCGCAGGCTCGACCGGCTTCCGCTGGCGATCGAGCTGGCCGCCGCGCGAACCCGCGTGCTCTCGGTGCAGCAGCTGGCGGAGCGGCTCGGCGACATCTTCGGCGTGCTGACCGGCGGCGCCCGCAGCGCGCCGCGCCGCCACCAGGCGCTGCGCGCGACCCTCGACTGGAGCCACGACCTGCTGGCGGCCGACGAGCGCGCGGTGTTCCGCCGGCTCGCCGTGTTCTCCGGCGGCTTCACGCTCGCCGCGGCGGAGCATGTTGTCGCGGGGCCCGTCGCGGGGCCCGTCGCGCCCGGCGACGGCATCCGCCCGGCGGACATGCTCGACCTGCTGACCCGGCTGGCCGACAAGTCGCTGCTGCGCGTGGAGCACAACGCCGGCGGGGCCCGCTACCACCTGCTGGCGACGATCCGCGACTACGCGCGGGAGCGGCTCGCCGAGTCGGGCGAGGAGGACACGGTGCGGCGGGCGCACCTGCGGTACTTCGCCGACTTCGCGTCGCAGGTGGGCGCGCTGGTGGAGGGCGGGGCCGCGGCTGGCCTGGAAGGGGAACTCGACAGGCTCGATGCCGAGCTTTCAAATTTCCGAACGGGCCTCGACTTCGCCCGTCAGTCCGGTGACGCTATCGCTGCCCTGCGGCTGGCCGGGCCGCTCGGGCGCTTCGCCTACCTGCGTGGGCATTACCACGAGGTCCGGCAGTGGATGGACACCGCGGTGACCGCGGGCCCCGGCGCGCCCGCCGGGCTGCGCGCCAAGGCGCTGCTCGGCAGCGGCCGCCTCGCGCTGCTGCAGTGCGACTACGGACCCGCCGTACGCCGGCTGGAGGCCGCGCTTCGGCTGTACCGCGAGCTGGGCGACGCGGCCGGGATCGCGTCGGCGCTGCAGGTGCTCGGCAGCGTCGCCCGCGAGCAGGGCAGGTACGCCAGGTCGGTCCAGCTGCACGCGGAGAGCCTGGCGGTCGCCGAGTCCGCGGGCGACCGGTGGGCGGCGGCGAGCGCGCGCGGGTACCTGGGGTTCGTTTCGTGGCTGCAGGGTGACTTCCCGCGCGCCGTCGCGGAATGCACGGCCGCGCTCGGCATGTTCCGCGAGTTCGGCGACGTGGAGGGCATGGCCTGGTCGCTGATCAGCCTCGGCACGGTCGCCCGGTACCAGGGAGATGAGTCGCGGGCTTCGGCCCTGCTGACAGAGAGCCGCGCGCTGTCCGAATCGATCGGGTTCCGTGAGGGCGTCGCCTGGTCGCTCGAGCAGCTCGGGCTGCTCGCCTCGGCGGCGAACGGCGCCGGTGCCACCGGGAGCGGCGCGCGCGCCGGGAGCGGTGTGAGCGGTGTGCGCATCGGGAGCGTTGTGCGCATCGGGAGCGCTGTGCGTGGCGGGAGCGCTGTGCGTGGCGGGAGCGGTGTTCGCGCTGGGAGCGCCGGGGACGGTGAGAGCACGGGCTCCGCCGCGGGGATCGCGCTGCTGCGCCAGAGCTACGAGCTGCACCGCGAGCTGCGGGACAGGTGGCGGATGTCGAGCGTGCTCGAGGATCTGGCGGCCGCGCAACTGCCCGAGGACCCGCCCGGCATCCTCCAGGACTCGCCCGGCGTCCCCGGGGACTCGCCCGGCGTCCCCGAGGATCCGCCGGGTGTCCCCGAGGATCCGCCGTGCAGAAAACCCTCGGAGTCACCGCGAACTTCGCGAGTCGCAGGGGCCGCGCGTGCGGCGCGCCTTCTGGGCGCGGCGGAGGCGTTGCGGCGGGCGATCGGCACCGTCATCGCGCCCAGTGAGCGGCCGCAGCACGACCGGGCGCTGGCCGTGGTGCGGGCCGTGCTCGGCGACGAGGCTTTTGAGACGGAGTGGCTGCGAGGCCTGCGCGCCGACGACCCGTGGCCCGACCTGGCGGACATGGTTTCCGCGCAGACCGTCCCGGCGAACCCCGTCCCGGCGGACCCCGTCCCGGCGGACCCCGGCGGGGCGGACCCCGGCGGGGCGGAGCCCAGCGAGGCCGAGCCCGTCCGCGCGGAACCCGTCCGGGCGAAGACCGTCGCCGCGCCCGGCGTCCGGGCCGACGGGGGCCCCATCGCCCCTCACGTGGCCGCCGATTCCCGAGCGGTCCCAGCGGCCCCTGCTGCCCGGGCTGCTTCAGCCGTCCCGGCCCAGGGGCGCCGGGCCCGGGTGGCGGCCGAGGCCGCCGAAGGCGCCGTGCTTTTCGTCCGCGCGCTCGGCGCGGCCGAGGTCCGGCTCGGCGACGTGCCGCTGACCGCGTCCGACTGGGGTTACGCGAAGCCACGCGAGCTGCTGTTCCTGCTGGCCACGTCGCCGCCCATGACCAGGGAGCAGCTCGGCGCCGCGCTGTGGCCGGACCAGTCACGCCAGCAGCTTGGCAACGCGCTGCACACGGCGCTGCGGGAGTTGCGCCGCGCGCTCGGCAACCCCGCCTGGGTCGTCTACACGGACGGCCGCTACTCGTTCAACCGCGCGCTGCCGCACGACTGCGACGTCGAGGCCTTCACCGGCGCGCTCGCCGCGGCGCGGCGCGCCCGGCCCGCTGCCGCCGCGCTCCCGCACCTGCAGCAGGCGATCGCCGTCTACGGCGGCGACTTCCTGGAGGGCATGGCCGCGGGGGAGTGGGCTCAGGGGCGCCGGGACGAGCTGAGCCGCGGTTTTGAGTCCGCGTTGCTCGCCACCGCGCGGCTGCAGGCCGCGGCGGGCCGCCTCCAGGCCGCCGTGACCGCGTTCCGCCGTGCCATCGCGCACGAGCCGCTCAACGAGTCCGCGCACCGCGAGCTGATGAGCTGCTGGGAGCGTCTCGGCGAGACGGCCCGCGCGGTCAGGCACTACGAGGAGCTGGCCGAACTGCTGCGCGAGCAGGTGGGCGTCGGGCCCGCGCCCGAGACGACGGCGCTGTACCAGCGGCTGCTGGCAGGGCGTTTAGGCGCTGAGCGGACGGCGGCCCCCCGGTGTTTCCCCCAGTGGCCGCCGTGTTCCCCCCGTCGCCGGCTGGAACACTCGTGCCGTGTCCGATCCGATCGCGCCGCCCTCCGCCCGGCGGCCCGAGGAAGCCCCCGAGCTGGTATCACTCGCGGTCAGCGACGGTGACCTGGATGCCGCGCTGGCCCAGTACGAGACCGGAGCGCCGCTGCGCCCGTGGGCTCGCGTGGCTGCCAGGGCGTCCAGGGTGTCCAGGCCGGACGGTGCCGGCCGGCCGCCGGGCGGTGCCGTGGCAAGCGACTCTTGCGTGGTGGCCGAGGGCGACAGCACCCGCGACACCGTGCTGCGCATCATGGACCTCCGGCTGCCGCTCACGACCCGCGTCCTCGCGGTACTCCCGGCGGCCGGCCTGACGCTCGTGCTGTGCGAGCGGCGCATCGACGGTACCTGCCCCGACGGCATGCGGATCCAGCTGAGCGGGCTCGGCTGCACCGTGGTGCGGCCGAATCCCAACGGCACATGGCGGATCGCTGCCGACGCCTGGTGTCTTGCGGATTCCGATGGTCGGCGGTTATCCGCCCACTGATTCCGGCTCAACTCGCGGTCGGCGCCACTGATTCCGGCCCCCGCCGATTCCCCCGCAGCCCCCACAGGTTCCCCCAGCGGCCACGGCGAGGCTGGCTGACGGCAACAACGGGGGAGCGGGCCTCAACTCCAGGCCCGCTACTGACGAAAGGACACAGCAATGAAGCTTGCGGACCGCCGCGCGCCGCGGAAGATCTCCGCGCGCACCGGACTGCGCATCGGCGTGGCCGCGCTCGCATCGGGAGCGCTGGTCACCTCGGCGGCACTCGCCCTGGCAGGCCCGGCCAGCGCCGCGACGCGCAGCGCCAGCACGGCCACGGGCTACCAGTTCCTGACGCTGAACAACAACCACGACGTGACGTTCAACCAGCTGCTGGGCATCAACAACGAGGGTGTCATCGCCGGGTACTTCGGCTCCGGCACCAAGGGCCACCCGAACAAGGGCTACGAGCTGCTGCCGCCCTTCGCGCAGAACGACTACCGCAACGAGAACTTCCCGCACTCGGTGCAGACCCAGGTCATCGGGCTGAACGACCGGGGTGTCACGGTCGGGTTCTGGTCGAAGATGAACAACGCCAACCTGATCAACGACAACTTCGGCTTCTACTCGGTGGGCGGCCACTTCTACAACGTCAACTTCCCGACCGGCTTCAACGCCAACCCGCCGGTCAACAACCTCCTCGGCGTCAACAACAACGACATCGCGGTCGGCTTCTACACCAACGCGAACGGCAGCAACCGCGGCTACGAGTACAACATCAACACCAAGAAGTTCACCCGGGTGCTGCCGCCTGGGTTCCAGGGCAACCCCACGCCGAGCCCGAGCCTGACCGCGGCGGGGATCAACAACCACGGTGACGTGGCCGGCTTCTACAACAAGACCGCCACCCAGGTTGACGCGTTCGAGCAGACGCACACCGGCACGTTCATCACGCTCGCGTTTCCGGGGGCCGCGATGACCCAGGCGTTCGGGATCAACGACTCCGGTGAGGTCGTCGGCGCCTACACCGTCGGCACCGGCAACGCCGCGCAGACGCACGGCTTCACCTGGCGGGCCGGACACGGCTTCACCACCGTCGACGACCCCAACGGCGCCGGCACCACCACGATCAACGGCGTC
>JAFAZE010000074.1 GCA_019239975.1 Streptosporangiaceae bacterium | reverse complement strand
TCGGCTATGCCGGGGCCACGCCGCCTGATCGCCGTAGTTATCGCTGCCGGGGCTGCACTGGCGGGAGTGACCGGGTGAACGGTACCGAGATGCCGGGAACGGGGCGCTCGTTCGGTGCCCCAGAAACATATGGCCTCCTCAACCCCGCGTGGAGTGCGGCGGCCAACCCGAGCGTGCTTTCCCATATCACGCTGATCGAGCCCGCCAGCAACAGGTGCACCTTCTCCCAGCTGTGCCAGGCGGCCGCGCTGGAGCCCACGCCCGGCGGCGGGACCGTCGTAAACCTGCCGGCCGGCGAGGGCCTGTACGTCACTGCTGGACGACCGGACCGTCGGCAGGCGGCTACATCTGGTGGCTGCACGTCAACTGGACCAGCAGCTATCAGCACAAGTACAGCGGCTATCTGCCGTACGGCGACGTCAGGATGTACGCCGCGCCGCCGGACTACTACTGGCCCGCGTGCGGCTAGATTTCGGCTGTTTTCTGTCATACCGCCACCTCCAGGCTCCGGATTTGGGCAGAAGTAGGTCATGGGCAGACGCGCGCTGGTTCTGGGTGGCGGCGGCGTCACCGGCATCGCCTGGGAGACCGGCCTGATCGCCGGGCTGGCCGAACGGGGCATCGATCTGGCCGCGGCCGACCTGATCGTCGGGACATCGGCCGGCTCGGTTGTCGGCGCCGACATAGCGTCCGGCCAGGAACCTGAGGCGCTGTACCGGGCGCAGCTAGCGCCGCCCGATCCGGAGCCCGCCGCCCGCATAGGCTGGGGCAGCGTCGCCAGACTGCTGTGGGTCATGA
This sequence comes from Streptosporangiaceae bacterium, assembly GCA_019239975.1. Lineage (GTDB taxonomy): Bacteria > Actinomycetota > Actinomycetes > Streptosporangiales > Streptosporangiaceae > JAFAZE01. The sequence continues at coordinate 23,576 of JAFAZE010000074.1, read as the reverse complement.
GCACCAGCGCCGACCCGGTGCGGGGGCGGGCGCGACTTGGCCGCTGGGCGCTGGCCGCGCGCACCATGCCCGAGGCCGAACGGCGCAAGGTATTCGAGGCCCGGCTGCCCACCAGCGATTGGCCCGCCCGGCCCCTCGAGGTGACCGCCGTGGACGCGCATACCGGCGAGTTCATGGTGTTTGATTCGGCCGGTGACGCCGGACTGGTGGATGCGGTCGGCGCCAGCTGCGCGGTGCCAGGAATCTGGCCGCCGGTCACCATCGGTGGCCGGCGTTTCATCGACGGCGGTGTGCGTTCGCTGGCCAACGCCGACCTGGCCGCTGGGTACGACCAGGTGGTGATCATCGCGCCAGCGCCCGCGGGCATCCGCCACATGCCCAGCCCCGGCCGGCAGGCCGCGGCGCTGGCCGCGTCCGGGTCCAGCGTGGTTCTCGTGCGCCCGGACCGCGCGGCCATGCAGGCCATCGGCCGTAACGTGCTTGACCTGTCGCGCCGGGCGGCAGCGGCCCGCGCCGGCCGGAATCAGGCCGCGGCCGAAGCCGCCGCGGTCCAGGCAGTCTGGTCCGCCGACGACGTGCCAGCGGCCTCTTTAGACGTGCCAGCGGCCTCTTTAGCCGGCCGGCCAGCTCCTGCGCAGCACCGCGGCCTGTTTCTCCAGCGGGAGCATCTCGGCGCCGAAATCCGGGTACGCGTCAAGCCAGAGCCTCAGTACCTTCTGCATGTCCGGCACGACGAGGTCGTCCAGGACGACGGTGGCAACCGGGCTCAGCGACCCGCTCAGCAACGGCATCGCCGGATAGCGGGCCTGATCACCGGTGGTCGTGGGCGGCCCGTCAACGAAGAGGAGATCGATCCCCGTCAGGTCCTCCCATGCCCGCCGCGCATACCACGAGTAGGTCCCGCCGCCAAGGCTGAAGCTCTCCAGCGGGGCGTCGCGTACCTCGGCGAGATCGCGGACGTCATGCCTGGCCAGGAAGTCGCGGGTCTTGCCGCCGAAGAACGGGTCGTGCTCGAGCGCGATGACCCGGCCGCCGGTCTCGAACCTCCGCATCGCCAGTGCGAGCCACAGCGTGGACGCGCCACTGCCGCATTCCACGACGAGCGACGGCCGTTCGGTGTCGACCAGGTCGACCAGCGCCACGAGCAGGTCCGGCGACGCTGCCCAGCCCCGGGTGGCGGGCAGCACGCCGCTGGCTGGCAGCATGGCGCTCAGGTTCTGCAACGCTTCCAGCTGGCGGAATGTCTGCTTGATCTGTTTCTCGGTGTCGGCTCCGACCCGCCGCACGGTGCCGAGCGTGCGCACGGATTCACCGGCCAGGTTGCCGATCCGGCTGGCCAGCTCGAGGCTGTGCCTGATCAGCAGCAGCAGGCCGCCAAGCAGCGGCCCCAGCGCCATCAGCGTCACCGTCGCCACCGCGCCCGCGCCCGTTGCCAGCCCAAGCCCGAGCGCGCCGCCCAGCCACGCGGTGACCAGCACGGCTACCGTCTCGATGCGCACGAACTGCCGGATCAGTCGCCGCATGGCGGACTCCTTTATCCCGCGGCGTTCACGCGGCCCGCAGCCCCCCTGCGATGGTAGCAGCCCGGCCAGCTGAGCCCGCCGGTTACCCGCGCAGGTCCGGCGCCACCCCGCTCCCTGTGATCCCCGGTCTGCTGCCGGCAGCGGCCCCTGCGCGGGGCCAAATGCACCAACGGCCCCACTGGGCGGGGCCAAATGCGCCAGCGGCCCCGCCGCTGTTGAGGGATGCCGTCACCATCTCGCCGGGCGCGGGCGCGACACCCGGCCCGGCGAGATGTCCTGCTCGCCTGCACCTACCTCCGCGTCACCTCAAGTGACCGCGTGGACACGGTGGCGGCACCGGCTCCGGGGAACGCCGATCCGACGCCGCTGAACATCACCAGCGTGACGGTGTACCGTCCCGGCCGCCTGTACACGTGCGCCGGGGACCGGCCCGAACCGGTGGTGCCGTCGCCGAATTCCCACAGATATGCCATCACCGGCTGCGCGCTGACGGTGCCCAGCGCGGAGAAGCGCACCGGCCGTCCTGGCCGCGCGTGCTCCGGTCCGAAGCTGAAGCCGGGGGTGATCCCGCTCCGGCCTGTGGTGACGATGCCGCCGTTGCCGGCGGACGTGCCGTCCTTGGCCATGATGGTCAGGCCGACGGAGTAGGCGCCCGCGGACGGGAAGGTGTGCGAGATCGCCGGCGTCGTCCGCTCGACCGTCTGCGCGCCGAAGGCGTCGTTGAACTGCCAGACGTATTCGGCGACACCGCCCGGCGCGCTCGAGCCGCGGGCGCTGAAGTTCAGGGTCCGCCCGGAGCCCGCGGTGACCGTGAACGTCGCGTGCGGCCGTGCCGCCCTCGGCTCGAGGCGCTGCAGGCACGAATGGGCCTGGTTGCTCCACTCCTCCTGGAACCAGTAGAAGTGGCCGTTGATCACCTGGTTGTACTTGGCGCCGTTGTGCGTCCCCAGCGGGGTGCCCATGTGGCCGACGCACTGATCGCCGACCTCCTGCCCCTGGTTTTTCCCGGCGCCGTTGGTCCAGGCGTCGTTGGGTATCGGATCGGTGACCGACTCGTTCTGCTCGTGGCTGAGCCCGCCGTTGATCTCACCATCGGCGATGCCGTTGGGACGGTTGCCGTCCTGACACGAGGGGTTGGTGGCGTCGAACGGGTCGTTGGCGTAGAGCAGCAGCGGCGACAGGGTGGTGTTCTGGTGGTACGCGCAGAAGAACGCGAGGTTGGCGGGCTCACCGGCTGAGCAGCCGCCGAACGGTGGATTCGCGGTGGCCTGATTGCTGAAGCAGCTCTCGACGTGCGGCGGCGTGAGCAGGAAGTACTCGTGGCTGAGGTCGGTCTTCAGGCCGCGGGAGGCGACGAACCGCTCGAGCTCCGTCTGGATCTGGGGGTCGGTGAGGCATGCGCTCACCGGCGCGACAGCCGGGCACTCGGTTGGCGGATACGGATGGGTGTCGACCAGTACACCGCCGAAGGTCGTCTTGTACCGCGCGAACGCGCCTGTCAGGTCGTTGTACTGGGCCGACACCGAGTCGGCGTTCTGATGGCCGCCACTGTCGTGGGCCAGGTCCCCGAAGAAGGTCTTGAGACCTGAGACATAGCCCGCCGGATACGCGGGCGGACCTGCCGGGCCCCAGAGCACCATGTAGTCGGTGTTCGACGGCATCACCGGGCCGCCGTTGTAGTCCATGTTGGTGAACACCCGGTCGAAGCCGGTTCCCCTCGCGCCCCGGAGCGGAACGTAGGCTACGGGGTGCGCCGGCGCACGTGACGCCGGCGACGGCGCGGTTGCCGCGCTGCTCATCGGCGCGGCCAGCTGGGGCCCGGCGACCGCAATGGCGGCGCTCGCGACCAGAACAATTCCCGACAGGCGGATATGCATGCCGTCCTCCCCCCGCCCCGCTTTCCGGGACGGATTACCTCGTTCCCAGGCGAGCCGGGTCAACCCGCGGCGAGAACAGTACCACAGCGGACTACGGCTCTGGAATAGGTCGCTGCCTCACACTCAATACAGGTCCGCAGACCCTGAGCCTCCGGCGGACCGAATAGGCCGGCATAAATTTCGGCGCCAGTGGCAGTAGCGCTCATAGTCATACCTCGATATCGACGGCTCAAAGAATGTCAATGACAATCACGGGCACCTGGTAGGTTAGCAATTTCTGCCGCCGCCTTTTTGGCAGGCTCGGGGGCGCTCGGGACTTCAGGCTTGCCGGTCGCCAGCTCGTGCGATGCCGGGCGCGGCCGGGCCGCCGGGTCTCGCGGCCTGGACGCCGGCGGACGCGTCCTGGATCACTGTCCGGTGGGCACGTGGGAGGCCGCGAATATTTCGGCTCGGCCGCATTTGCCTCTAATGCCTCGTTCGGTGGTATCTGACCGCATACGTTCGGCTCTGTGAAGCAGAGGGCCTCGGTGGGCCCCCGGAGGAGGGGAAAGCCAACGTGAAGTTCCGGGTACTGTTTGCTGCCTGCGCTACAGCGGCGGCGGTCGTGTCCACCGCCGCGGTCGCGGCGGCCACGCCGAACGGGGCGGCGCCGGGCACGGCGGGGGCCGGGCCGGCCGCCAGCGCGCCGGCGCCGGTCGTGATCAACCTGAAGGGAGGCTTCCCGCGGGCCGTGCTGCACGCGGTCGCGGAGGCAAGAGCGGGCATCGTCCCGACGACCAGGGCCCGGTTCACGAAGGCGGCGAGGGCGGCGGTCAGCTGCGCGGAGCCGGACTGCGGCCTGGTGTACAACGGCGGCCCGGTGCAGCACTCGCCGCGAATCTACCTGCTGCTCTGGGGCCCGAAGTGGACCTTCTCCGATCCGGCGTACAAGATCCTGGACGCCTTCTACCGCGGTCTCGGGGTGCCCGCGCGCGACTCCTGGTCGGCGACCACCGTGCAGTACGGCGACAGCGGCGGCCGCCCGGGGTTCACCGGCGGGGAGCTGGTGGGCGCCTACAAGGACCCTTCGGCGCCGCAGAGCAACGTCACACCCGATGACCTGGCGGTCGAGGCGGACAAATTCGTCAGCAAGCAGCACATCGGGGACCTCGCCGACGCGCAGATCGTCGTCGCCTCCCAGTCCGGCACCTGCTTCAGCGACGGGTTCGCCGGGAGCTGCGGCACGCCCACGACCAGCACCACCGCGTACTGCGCCTGGCACACGGTGTCCGGCAACGGCGTGCCGTTCACGAACCTGCCCTACCAGCTCGACGCGCAGGACCTCTGCGGCGAGAACTGGATCAACGGCGGGACGGCCGGGAAATACGACGGGTTCACAACCGTGGGCGGCCATGAGTACGCGGAGACCGTCACCGACCCCCAGCCGGACACCGGGTGGATCGACCTGTCGGACAACGTCAGCGGCGGCGAGATCGGCGACAAGTGCGCGTGGGGCGGCCAGCCCTTCGGCCTCAGCGACCCGGACGGGGACATCACCCTCGCCACCGGGAAATTCGCCGTGCAGAGCCTGTGGAGCAACGCGGCCGACGGCTGCGTGATGTCCACCGTGCCGCAGCTCGCCGTCACCAGCCCGGGCGCCCAGAAGGCCGTGCTGGGCAACGCGGTCAGCCTGCAGGTGCACGCCAGCTCCAGCCCGGGCACCGCCCTGGTGTACACCGCCGCCGGGCTGCCCGGCGGGCTGGCCATCAGCCGGCTCACCGGGCGCATCACCGGGACGCCGGGCACCACGGCCGGAACCTTCACGACGACGGTGACCGTCGCCGACGTGGCGAGCTCGAGGAAGGTCACCTTCACCTGGCAGGTGGCCTCGGTCCGCGGGCCGGTCAAGGGCTTCGGCGCCAAGTGCGCCGACGACGCGAACGGCAGCACGGCCAACGGCAACAAGATCGACCAGTGGGCCTGCACCGGTAAGACCCCGCAGGCCATCCTCTTCGCGGCCAGCGGCGAGCTGCAGGTCGTGGGCAAGTGCATCACCGCCGGGACCGCCGCCATCCTTCAGCCCTGCACCGGCGGCGCGGCGCAGACCTGGACCCGGCGGGCCAACGGCGAGTACGTCATCAAGTCCGCCGGCCTGTGCCTCACCGACCCGAACAGCTCCACGGCCAACGGCACCCAGCTCCGGCTGAGCGCGTGCACGAACGCCGCGGACCAGCGCTGGTCGCTGCCGTAACGGCCTGAAGGCGGAGCGGCTGGCCCGCCCTCGGGCAGGGCCAGCCGCTCTCGCAGGGCGGGTCGGCGTTCAGCCGACCCGGTAGGTGTAGGGGATGTTGACCAGCTCGTCACCCGAGACCGTGGCCAGGTTGAGGGTGTCCACCCCGATGAAGCCGCGGACCACGGTTCCCTTGGGCGCTTTCGGGGTGAAGGTGAGCTTGATGGTTCCCGTCTGGCCCGGGCCGAGGGTCAGCGGTGTGTAGCGGGCCGTCGCGTTCACGCTCTGCGCCCACGCGTCGCCGGACGTGGAGGCCACGGCCGAGTCGAACGGGTTGGTGCTGGCGACGGCGCCGAGGTTGACCGTGCCCTTGGTGGGCGCCGTGAACGGCCCGGTCGCCTCGGGGAGCGCGAAGAACAGCCCCGGAGCGACCTCGGGCGCCGCCTCGGCGGCGACCGAGTTGTCGCCGAACGAGAGACCGGGCACGTCGGGGTCACCGAAGGCCCACGAGACGTCCATCGTGATCGGTACCGTGCCCTGGGCCGCCACCGCCAGCAGGTCCGTGTTGGTCGGCACGAGCCAGTTGGGCTGAGCGCTCAGCGACAGCGGCAGCCGTACGCTGTTCACGTCGGAGCCGAGCAGTTCCTGCGGGACCTTCCCGTTCAGCCGCGGATCGGCGAAGAAATCCTTGGCGATGCCGCCGGTGTTGGTCACCGTGATCGTCGCCGTGACCGGCTTGCCGGCGGGCAGCACGGTGGCGGGCGAGTTCGGTATCCCGCTGCTGGTCACCGGCGGTCCCGTGAACGAGACCGAGCCGGTGAACGGCTCGCTCAGGTGCTTGCCGTCGACGGGCAGCGCGACGAGCAGCACCAGGGTCCACAGGCCGGGTGCCGGCGAGCGGCGGAAGAACTGCATCGCCGGGCCCGGAGCGAGGGCGTCGTTGGCCGTGGTCTGCGCGTCCAGCGGCTCACCCACCGGGTCGACGAGGAAGCCTTGCAGGCCGTAGTTGGGGTCGGCGAGGCGGACACCGAGGTTCAGCGACCGCTTGCCTCGCGGCACATTGAACTGGTAGGTGAACTCCTGGCCGGCGTTGGACGAGTTGCCGCCGCCGGTCAGCGTCCCGCTGAAGGAGCCGCCGGCCGCGGTGACCGGTACCAGCGCGCGCAGCACGACCGGGATGCTCCCGTCCGTCGCGCCGCCGGTGCCCAGGTGCAGTTTCAGCCCCTCGTCCCCCGCGTGGCCGGCCGTGACGGTCACCCGGAACGTGCCGGACTGTCCCGGCGCGAGCGTCAGCGACGAGGGCGAGACCATCCCCGCGGTGCGGAACCTCTCGGTGGAGTAGGAGAACCGCACCGGCCCGAAGTACTGGATGTTGCTGACCGTGAAGATCACCGCGGTCCAGGTGCCCGGCACCGGGTTGTGCACCTCCACGTGCCCGAACCCGCTCTGGTTGGTCCCGATGAGCGAGTAGGCCGCCACCCGGCCCATCGGGTCGAACAGCGTCTCGTAGACGGCGCCGCCGAGCTTCTGGGCGTTCCAGGTGATGTCGCCGTTCAGGTTGTCCGCTCCGGCGGGCACGGTGAAGTGGCGGAGGGCGTAGTGATCGGTGTGCCCCTCGCCGTCGATGTAGGCCGGGCTGGCGGCGCTGAGGTTGACGATGCCGGTGTCACCGGACACCGGGGTCGGGCGGCCGGACACGGTCGGGGTGACCTTCTGGGTTCCGGTGCCCGTGTTGGTGACGCCGACGCCGAACGTGGTCTGCTGGCCCGCGTTCACGGTGGCGTCGAGGCTGGTCCTGTTCACCAGCAGCGTGCTGCCGTGCGGGCTCGCGGTGCCGGCGGACTCGGCGAGCTGGACGGCCTTCAGCGTGTTGACCAGCCCGGCGCCCTGGTGCTCGGCCGGCGCGCCCAGGTCGGTGGCGGTGCTGACGATGATCCGCTCGATCAGCGCCGGCGACGGCAGGCTGCCGTTGTGGGTCTTGGCGTAGGCCGCGATGACCAGCGCCGCGGTCCCCGAGGTCTCCGGCGCCGACGCGCTGGTGCCGCCGGCCGCCCAGATCGGCGGCGGCCTGGTGCCGTGGTCGATGTCCGCGCAGCCGCGGAACTTGGCGGTGTTGCTGCTGCACAGCGACCAGCCGCGGTCGCCGGGGGCGACCACGTCCACGGTGTGCGGGTTGAACTCGGTGATGCCAGCGGAGCTCAGCGCGGTGATGTTGTTGTTCTCCCAGCCGCCCGGCACCAGGTTTGTGCCGTACCGGCTGGTCTGCCGGTAGACCCGGTAGGTGGTGGTGCCGCCGGCCGCGATCACGCCGGGCGTGGTGGCCGGCGAGCCGATGTTGTTGAACGGGCCCGCGTCGCCGCTGCTGGACACCACCGTGACGCCCGCCGCCACCGCTGCCCGGTCGGCCAGGGCCACCGGGTCGTTCTGGGTGTTGGGGATCGGGTTCCCGCCGATGGACTCGTTCAGCACGTTGACGTGGTCCTTGAGGACGGCCCACTCGACCGCCTGGATGATCTGCGAGTTGAAGAACCCGGCGTTGCTGCCCGCCACGTTGAGCACCGCGAGGCTCGCGCCGGGCGCGATGCCCTTGATCTTGATGGTGCATCCCGGCGGCAGCGGGTGCGCCGGGTTGACGAAGCCGGACAGGTCGTAGGTCCGGTTGCCCTGCGAGGCGATGGTGCCCGCGTCCAGGAAGGACTCCCGGCCGTCGGTGGGCGCGCCGGGGCCGAACCCGCTGAAGTCCCGGTAGTCGAAGATGACGTGCTGGCCACCCGCGCGGATCAGGTCGGGGTTGTTCGGGTCGATGCCGTCGGCGATGATGCCGACCTTCACCCCGGCCCCGTCGACGATCTGGTCCGCGGCATCAACGTTCATCACCTGGCGCGCCTCGGGCTCGACCAGCGGCGCCGCCGGGTTGCCCGGGCAGATCCGCTGCGCGGGGCCGCTGGCCTCGCCGCCACGGCCCGGGCGCACGCCGGCCGGGAAGATGGGGCCCGCCCCGCTGCCGAGGGAGGCGAAATGCCGCTGGGTGTCGGGGACCACGGCCATGACCGACGGGCTGGCCGCCAGCCTGCTGGCCTCGGCGGAGGAGATCGTCGCCGCGATCGCGTTGATGATGTGGAAGCCGGTCACGTGCGTGGCGTGTACCTGCCGCAGCTCGGTGAGGACACCCGCCTGCGCGGCATTGACCGCGCTGACCCGCGCGCTCGCGGTGGACCTGCTCGCGGGCAGGCCGGACATCTGGTTCCTGAAGATGATGATCGAACGGTGCGTCGCATCGGCCGACAGCCGCTGGATCTCGGCCGCGGCCAGCACCGACGGTTTCCCGTTGAACACATGGCCCGGCGACCGGGCGGCCGCGGCCGTGCCGCTGATGGCCAGCGGAAGCAGCCCGGCAGCCGCCATGAGCGCTCCGAGGCGCACGCGAGAGCGACGGCGCATAACAAATTCCCCTCCCAAGAAAACCGGGGCACGGTCAGCTTTGACCACGGCCCTGGACGGAGTTCCGGTCCGAGGCCAGCCTCTACCTTCCACACGGAATGTCAAGGCTTCCGCCCACAAATCCCCGTAATCACCCAGCGTGGAGGCCCGCGGCTGGCTAGAGGCCGTTCTTGTCGAGGATCTTCATCAGGTTGCGCTTTCGCTTCTGATCCACGCGAAGGGCGGCGAGGTAACGCGTGAACTCGGCGGCGGTGCCCAGGGCCTGGTGGCAGGCGCGGGCCGCGAGCAGGTGACTGGCGATCCGCTGGTAGACGGCATCGCCCGTCTGCTGCTTCAGCGGCTCGATCGCCCTGAGATACACGGGCAGGGCATCGGCCGGGCGGGTATCGATCGAGGCGCGCGCCAGCCGCAGCCACTGCTCCGTCGTCGCCGCGCCCTCGGCGGCGGCCCAGGCAGCGTCTAGATCACCGTCGTCGATCAGCACGTCGACCAGGACAGGGCCGTTCCAGGCCCAGGCGGCCCTCGGCGGCAAATTACGCGCGTCAGCGCGCAGCAGCTGGAGTGCGCTGGCGCGCTCGGCGGGCCACGCGCCCGTCTTGCCCGCCGCATCACGCAGTAGCTGATAGTTGGCCAGCGTTCGTTCGGCTGAAAATCGTGCGCGGCGCAAGCTGAGCACGTCATCATCGCGGCCCGCGGACCTGTACCTGTCCGCCAGGTGCTCCACGAGCCGCTCATCGGGGCGCGCGGCTTCGCGCACACCGCGCTCCGCCCAGGCGAGCGCCTCCGCGTCACGGCCGGCTCCGCCGAGTTCTTCGGCGATGCGCAGGTGGTTCCAGCCGCGATCGTCAAGATCAGCTGCCAGGAACGCGACGATCGCGTCGGCGTCCCCCTCAGCCCTGAGCACCGACTCCATCAGGCTCTTCGCGTGCCAGTTCCCCGGCTGCGCCGCGTATTCGGCTGCGATGCGCTCGCGCGCCACGGCGGTGCCGGAATCGCCGAGCAGATCGGCGTAGTCCTCCAGAGCTGGCGCGAACCCGTACTCGTCGTGCAGCAACAGGCCGGCGAGATAAGCGCCGAGCGAGACCGGCTCGGGGGGCGCGGCCTCGCAGGCGTTGAGATGAGCGGCCAGCAGCGCGTACGCCGCGTCTGTCACCGCGCCTGAGGAGTCGTCGACCGACTCATACGCCACGGTGAGCAGGGCGAGCGCCTCGCGCGCGATGCCGATAGCGTCTTCCGCTCCCCCGGCGCTGGTGAGCTCGTCGATCGCCCTGGCCGCCCGGAGCACGCCATTGGCGTACTCATGGGCCTGGTCGTATTCGACGTAGCCGCGCGGGGGAAGCTCGAGCAGCTGCCTGACGGCGCTCCGGACCGCCGCGGCGTCCACATTCACGGATGCGGCCCGCAGCTCGAAGCTCCGGCGCAGGTCCGGGTCCTCGTTCAGCAGCCCGAGGAGCTCGGCCAGCAGCTCCTCCTTGGAGAGCGACTCCAGCCAGGCCTCGAACCTCTGTTTCCCGGCTCGCGCCACCTCGATCCGCCGCGGAAGATCTTCGCCCATCCGCAGCACGGCCAGCGCGACCGCGACGCAGTGCTTGCAGAAGAAGCCGTCCCGCCCGTGGGGGCATGAGCAGTCGCCGCTGAGCTCTCCCTCGCCGAACGCCAGGAGGACCCGGTACTTGCTGCCGCCGTACACGGTCGCGGTGACCTGCGAACTGGAGATCTCCAGGTTCTCCACCTCGTGGAGGTAGCCGAGGCCGCGCTCGAACGACCTCGTTCCCGCGATCCGCCTGATGTCAGCTTCGGTGAACGCCGCCGGTGCTGCCATACGGACCATTGAACACCCGGCCGCGGCGCGCGCGACGGCGTTCGGCCCACGGGAGATCGAGCTGGCCCGTGCCCTCGGTCACTCCGCCGGGGGCACAGGCCAGACCCCCCCTCACGAATTGAGGATGCGACATCCGCTCTTATCGGACTCTTAACGCGCTCTGGCACGTGCCGGGAGACGGCAGGATGACCGCCAGGCCGCCCGTTCTCGCCACCAGCAACCTCAGCCGCCCCCGCAACGCCAGCCCCATAAGCAGCGGCTCGCGCCCGTCCCCTCCGTCACATCAGCACCGCGTCCCATGATCGCGGAAGTCTGGGTGTCGCATATGACCCTATGTTTCCGCGATCATGATGGCTGCCCGTTTTGTCGCCCTTTAGCAGCGCCGGTGACCTACCGGGGCACGCCGACGGCCCGTCTAACGTCGTCACCAGTCTTTCACCGGGACGGGCTCCCACTGGGCCGAGAGCGGCCAGCCGGGCGCGGACCTCGCCGGCTTCGGGGGCACTGACGGCGGCGAAGAGCTCCAGGGCGCGTTTCCAGTGCCGGCCGGCCTGGTCAGGATCGCCCCTGAGGCGGTGCGCGCGGCCGAGGCCGTCGTGCGCGCGAGCCTGCTCGTACCTGTCGCCGATCCTGGTGGCCAGGGCCAGCGCGGCGGAGTACTCGCTGTAGGCCTCGCCCGGCCGGCCGGCGGCCAGCAGGACGTCGCCGGCGCCGTTGCACACCTCGACCTCCAGGGTCCGGTCGCCGGTGCTCCTGGCGAGGGCCAGCCCGTGGCGGTAGTGCCCGGCCGCCTGGTCGTGGCGGCCCAGCCGCCCGCCGACCATGCCGAGCCCGGCGAGCGTGGCGGCCTCTCCCGAGCGATCGCCGATCTCGCGGAGCAGGGCCAGCGCCCGGTGCAGATGCGCGGCGGCTTCGTCGTAGCGGCCGAGGAGGCAGTCGATGACGCCGAGGTTGGCCAGCGAGCGGCCTTCGCCTGACCGGTCTCCCAGCTCGGCGGCCAGCGCCGCGGTCAGCCGGTACAGATCGGCGGCCCGCTCCAGATGACCCTGCCGTTCGCAGACGACCCCGAGGTTGTTGAGCGCTATGGCCTCGCCCAGCCGGTCGCCGGTTTCCCTGGACACCGCAAGCGCCTGCTCGTGGTGACCGGCGGCCTGGCGGTACCGGCCCTGGCGCCAGTCGATGATGCCGAGGTTGGTCAGCGCGGTCGCCTCGGCGGCGCGGTCGCCGGTGCCGCGCGCCGCGCGCAGCGCCGCGCCGTGGATGGCGACGGCGTCCGGGTAATGGCCGCCGCTCTCCAGGTACCGGTAGAGGGTGCCGGCCAGCCGGGTGGCGTGCTCCGGCCAGCCGTGAGCCGCGGCGTACGTGGTCACGGCGGTCAGCACCGCCCGTTCGGCGTCCAGCCAGGCACGCGCCGCGGCCGGTCCGGCCATCGCCGGAACCGCGATGTCCGGCGCGCTGACCCGGGGCCGTAGATGCTGCTCGGCGGGGACCAGCGCATCCATGGCTGCCGCCGAGGCGGCGGCGTGGTAGTCGAACAGCCGGGTCAGCGCGGCCCGCCGCTCGGCGTCGGCGCCCTCGGCGCCCTCGGCGCCCTCGACGTCGGCGTCGGCGTCCTCGGCGTCCTCGGCCGCCGCGAGGCCGGCCGCGTAGGCGCGCAGCAGGTCGTGCATGCCGTACCGGCCCGGCTGGGAGCGGTGGATCAGGTGCTTGCGGGCCAGCAGGTCCAGGATGCGGCGCGCGCCGGTGCGGGTGCTCCCGGTCAGCGCGGCGGCAGCGTAAAGGTCGAGGTCGGGTCCGGGAAACAGGCCGAGCAGCCGGAAGGCCCGCGCCGTTTCGGCCGGCAGGTGGCGGTACGACCAGGACAGGACGCTACGCACGGCGCTGCCCGAGTCCCCGCCGGCGTCGAGCACGTCCAGCCGCCGCTGCTCGTCGGCCAGCTCGCCGGCCAGTTCCGCCACGGTCATCGCGGGGCTGGCGGCCGCGAGCTCAGCGGCCACCCGCAGCGCCAGCGGCAGGTACGCGCACTGGCGTGCCAGCGTCGCCGCGGCGTCGGGCTCGGTCTCGGCGCGGTCGCCGATCAGCGCCCGCAGCAGCGTGACCGCGTCCCGCGCGGGGAAGGTGCCGAGGTCCAGGCGCCGCGCGCCGTTCCTGGCCACCAGCCCGGCGAGCGAGTCGCGGCTGGTGATCAGCACCAGGCTGGACGGGCTGCCCGGCAGCAGCGGCCTGACCTGCTCGACGGTGCCGGCGTTGTCGAGCACGACAAGCATACGGCGACCGTCGAGGAGGGTCCGGTACGCGGCCGCCCGCTCGTCCTCCTCCCGGGGGATGTCCGGTCCCGGAACCCCGAGCGCGCGCAGGAACCCGGCCAGGGCGTCTCCCGCGGGAACCGGCTGGCCGGGATCATAGCCGCGCAGGTTGACGTAAAGCTGGCCATCGGGGAACGCGTCGCGAACGGAACGCGCCCAGCGCACGACGAGCGCGGTCTTGCCGGCCCCGGCGGTCCCCGACACGCAGATCGCCAGGCCGGCGGGTCCCTCGTCCGCGGCCAGCGGGCCCGCCGTGGCGGCGAGCCGGTCAAGCGCGGCCAGTTCATCCGCCCGGCCGGTGAACGCGTCCACGTCCCCCGGCAGCTGCGCTGGAACCGCCCGTGACTGGTGCTGGCCGGCCGGGTCTGCCCGGTCCGGCAGAACCGGCGCGAACGTCGCGGCGGCGGCGGGCTGGTCGAGGACGGGGTCCGCGCCCAGAATCTGCTCCTGCAACTGCCGTAGCGGCGGGCCGGGTTCGATGCCGAGCTCCCCGACCAGGACCTTACGCCCGTCGGCGAACACGGCCAGGGCGTCCGCCTGCCGCCCGCACCGGTACAGCGCCAGCATCAGCTGGCCGCGCAGGCCCTCGCGGAGGGGGTGCTCCCGCACCAGGGCCGCGAGTCCGGCCGCGACCTCCGCGGGGCAGCCGAGCAAGAGCATGATCTCGGCGCGCTCTTCGAGCGCCGTCAGCCTCAGCTCACCGAGGCGGACCCGCTCGATCTCGGCCCAGGCGCCGGGTATCTCCGGCAGCGGGACCGGCTGGCACAGCCGCAGCGCCGCGTCGAGCGCCCGGACGGCGTCATCCAGTTTGCCCGCCGCGCGCGACGCGTGCGCCGCGTCCAGATGCCGGGCGAACACCTCCGCGTCCAGCTGGCCCCGCTGGAGCCGCAGCGAGTAACCCGACCCGGTGGCGGGCAGCACCTGCCCGGGTGCCCGGCTGGCCCGGTGCGGCTCCAGCGTCTTGCGCAGCCCGGCCACGTGCACATGAAGCGCGTTCACGGCGCTCGGGGGCGGGTCATCGCCCCAGATGCCGTCGATGAGCTCACCGCGGGAAACCGTCTGGTTCGCGCGCATCGCCAGCATCGCCAGTACCGCCTGGCGCTGCGGGCCGCCCAGCCCGAGCTCACGCTCGCCCCGCCAGGCCCGCACCGGCCCAAGCAGCCGCACGAGCAGCGGCTCCTCTCCATCGGCGGTCGCCATCGCATCCCCAAGCCGTCATGTATGCGGGTTAACCGGAGACTATCTCAGTTACCGCAGGCCGCAGCGCTCAGTTACCGCAGGTCGCGACGCTGAGTTACGGAGGTCCGCCACGCTCAGTCACCGGAGCCCGCCGCGGCCCGCCGCGGCCCGCAGCGCGACCGGGGCGACGTAGTCGCCCATCAGCTCCCTTTCCCACCAGGCGCCGGTCCGCCGTAGCTCCCGCCAGCTCGTGAACCGGTAGTGGTACCGGCGGATCCGGACGAACGAGGGCGGGGCGCCCGGGAAGGGGTTGAACCGCAGCAGCCGGAGGACGTCCCGGTCCCCCGTCAGCAGCCGGTACAGCAGCGGCCCGAGCCACGGCTCGGCGTAGCCCGGCGACAGCGGGGCGAACCACATGAGCCAGTCCAGCCGCAGGTGGTACGGCGCGAACTGCGGCGGGCGGCGCCGCGGGTCGCCCGGCTTGCCCCTGAACTCGTACTCCCGCCAGCGCGTGTCCGCGGTGACCTCCGGCTCACTGGTTCCCTCGATCACCAGCTCGTAGCGGCGGCGGGTGATGCTGCCGAAGGCCCCGTAGGTGTTGACCAGGTGAAACGGGTCGAAGCTGGCGTTCATCAGCTGCCGCCGGGACATGAGGTTGCGGGCCGGGCGGTAGCTGAGCACCACCACGAGCGCGGTGAGCGCCAGCACCAGCGCCTCGTACCAGTGCGGCGCCGGGCCGAGCCGGCCGGGCGCGGGCAGCGGCAGCACCCGGGCGGCCCGCGAGGTGTCCACCACCGCCAGCGCGAGGACGATCGTCAGCCAGTTCAGCCAGGCGAAGTTGCCGGACAGCACGAGCCAGAGCTGGGTGACGATGACGATGCCGGCGGCCACGCTCGCCACCGGCTGGGGCGCGAACAGGAGCACCGGCGCGACGAGCTGGGCGAAATGGTTGGCCAGCACCTCCGCCCGGTGCAGCGGATCGGGCAGGTGGTGGAAGAACCAGCTCAGCGGCCCCGGCATCGGCTGGGTTTCGTGGTGATAGCGCAGGCAGGTCAGGTCTCTCCAGCAGCGGTCGCCCCGCAGCTTGACCAGGCCGGCGCCGAATTCGAGCCGGAACAGCAGCCAGCGCAGCAACAGCAGTACCAGAAGGGGCGGCGGGCTCCCCGCGTTCCCGAGGAAGATCGTCAGGAATCCCGCCTCCAGCAGCAGCGTTTCCCATCCGAAGCCGTACCAGATCTGGCCGACGTTCACGATCGACACCTGCAGCGCCCACAGCGCCGTCCACGCCAGCATGGACGCCCACAGCGGCACCGCGTCGCCGAGCCCGGCCGCCATGGCGGCGGCCAGAGCCGCCCCCGACCAGGCAACGCCGGCGAAGAGCCGGTCGGAGTAGCGAAGGTGGAAGAGGCTCGGCGCGTCCCGGAACCGCACCCGGCGCAGGTACCGCGGGACCGGCAGCAGCCCGCGGGTCCCGAGCAGCCCGCGGAACTGGCGGGCGGTGGCGGCGAAAGCGACCAGGTAGATGACGGCGAGCCCGCGCTCGAACGCCAGCCTGGCGAACCAGTAATCCGGTGCCGCGAACCACCGCATCGCTGCCTCCAGCGGTCGCTAGCCGCCGGCCGGCCGGCGCCGGGGCCGTGACCGGGCGGGGCGGCCGCCCGCCGCGAACGGGGCGGCCGCCATCGCGCGCAGCGAGTCCGCCAGCGGCGGCCGGGTGCGGAAGACCCGCCGCAGCGCGGTCTCGGCGGCGTGGTAGCCGCACATGCCGTGCACCCCGGGCCCCGGCGGGGTGGCTGACGAGCACAGGTAGATGCCCGGGTTCGGGGTCACGTAGGGAACCGGGGCGGGCGTGGGGCGCAGCAGCAGCCGCAGCCCATCGCAACGGCCGCCCGCGATGTCGCCGCCCGCGTTGTTCGGGTTGCGTGCCTCCTGGTCGGCCGGGGTGGTGACCGCCCGGGCGAGCACGAGGTCACGGAAGCCGGGAGCGAACCGCTCGATCTGGTTCTCGATGGCGCCGGTGAGGTCGCCCCGCCAGCCGTTCGGGACCTGCGCGTACACCCAGAACACGTGAGAGGCGGCGGGCGCCCGGGAAGAATCGAACAGGCTCGGCTGGGCGGTGATCAGGAACGGCGGGTCGGGGGCGGCGCCGCGCTGCGCCGAGGTCAGGGCCGCGCCGATCTCGGCCATCGACGGCCCGAGATGGACCGTTCCCGCCCGCCGCGCGGCGGGCGCGGACCACGGAACCGGGCCGGACAGCGCGTAGTCGACCTTGAACACCGCGGGCCCGTGCCTGTAGCGGCGGAAGATGCCGCTGTACCACGACGGCAGCCGGGATCCGGCGATGGCCGCCGCGTGGCCCGGCGAGGTGTCGAGCAGGTAGGCGCGGGCGGGCGGCAGCTCGGCGAGGCTGCGCACCTCCTGGCCGGTCTCCACCCGGCCGCCGAGCGAGACCAGCAGCGAGACCAGGGCGTCGGAGATCGCCTGCGTCCCGCCGCTGGGGATGGGCCAGCCGACCTCGTGCGCGGCGAGCGCGAACATCAGCGCTATGCCGCTCGTCACCGGGGATGTCAGCGGCGCCGTGACGTGCCCGGCCAGCCCGGCGATCAGGCCACGGGCCCGCTCGCTGGCGAAGCCCTTCGCCAGCAGCGCGGCGGGCAGCGCGGCGAGCAGCGCGAAGCGGCCGTACATGAGCGGGTAACGCGGCCAGCCGGCCAGCGGTGGCCGTAGGATGTCCGGGGCGAGCGCGTCCCACCAGCCCCGGAACGGCTCCATCAGGCGCAGGTAGACGTCCCGGTCGGGATCCAGCGAATCGGCGGTCTCGGTCATCGAGCGGGCCAGGATCGCGGCGGAGCCGTCCGGGAACGGGTGCACGAGCGGCAGGTCCGGCTGGATCCAGGAAAGCCCGTGCCGCTCGAGCCGCAGCGCCCTCAGCACCGGGGACCCGGCGCCGAGCGGGTGCACGGCCGAGCACGGGTCGTGCCGGAACCCGGGAAGCGTCAGCTCCTCGGTGCGCGCGCCGCCGCCGGCCGTCTTTGCGCCCTCGAACACCTGCACGCGGAGACCGGCCTGGGCCAGCGTCACCGCCGCGGTCAGCCCGTTCGGCCCCGCGCCGATCACGATCGCGTCGAGGTCGGCCATGCCCACGCCTGTACCCAGGACGCCCGCGCCCATGCTGGCGCCCAGCACGTGTCCCGGGGCGCTCAGCACGTGTCCCGGGGCCAGGGCGGCCATGTGCCCGGCGGCTCAGACGGGCGCGTACTCGCCGGCGGCGGCGGGCACCCCGGGGACCGCCGGTGGCGGATCGTCGCGGCCCAGGGCCGACCACGCCGCCGCCACCACGTCACGGGTGGACAGGCCGTACTTGCGGAACAGGTGCGGCGTGGTCCCCGCTCCCTCGGCGAACGTGTCCCGCAGCCCCACCCGGCGCAGCGGGCGGCCGAGGCCCGCCGTGGCCAGGGTCTCCGCCACCGCAAGGCGTTCCTCCAGCTCCGCGGCCGCGCGCCGGGCGAGCTCCGGCGAGAGCTTGACGAAGTGCCCGTCCGCGTCCGGCGGCAGGACGCTCAGGCCATGCCGGGCAGACGTCCTGGCGACGATCACGCTCGGCCGGTCGCCGCCCGCCGCCGCCGCGAGCGCGGCGGCGACCGCGCCGGGATCATGGCCGTCGACGTCGCGGGCGTCCCAGCCGAACGCCTCCCACTTGGCCGCCACCGGCTCGACGGTGCTGATCGAGCTGACCGGCCCGTCGACCTGGGAATCGTTGGCGTCGAGCAGGAGGACCAGGCGGCCGAGCCGGTGATGCGCGGCGAACAGGGCGGCCTCCCACGTCTGGCCCTCTTCCAGCTCGCCGTCGCTGCCGATCACGAAGACCCGGGCGTCGTCGTTCCCCCTCAGCCGGTTCGACAGCGCGAACCCCGCGCCGCCCGACAGGCCGAGGCCGAGCGAGCCGCACGTGAGGTCCACTTCCGGTGACCGCTCGGTGCCGATCGCCTCCAGCGGCGAGTCGTCGAACCCGTACGCGGAGAGCAGGTTCTCGTCGATGAGTCCCGCCTCCGCCGCCGCGGCGAAGACCGCGATGACGTAGTGACCGGGCGAGCAGACGAGCTGGTCCAGGCCCGGGCGATAGGCGGTGCGGTACAGCGCCGCCATCATCTCCGCCGACGACAGGGCCTGGCCGAGGTAGCCGAGCCCGTGCGGTGCGACCATGCGGACGGCTCTCAGCCGGACGCTGTCGGCGAAACGGCGCAGCTCACCGTCGTTCACGGCGTGTCGAAGTTGTTGCGGCGGCCCTCCCGGACGTACTCCACCGTCGAGGAGATGGCGTCGCGGCCGTGGACCGACTTCTGCTTCGCCAGATGGCCGAACATCTGGATGCCGAAACCCCCGTCCAGGTCGTCGGCGATGCGCTTCTTCCACGGCCGCCGGATGATCTGCGTGGTGAGCCGCCGGGTGGTCCGCGGCTGGCTCATGATGTGGCCGGCGATGACCAGCGCCCGGTCCAGGAGTTCCTCCCTGGGCAGCACCTCGTTGACCATCCCCCACTCCAGCGCCTTGCGGGCGGTGATGGCCTCCCCGGTCAGCAGCGCGTAGGCCGCCCGCTTCACGCCGAGCAGCTCCTGGAAACAGCAGTGGATGCCGTCGGCGGGAACCGAGCCGATGTCGTAGTGCAGATCGAACAGCGTCGCGTCCTGCGCGCACAGCGTGATGTCGCACATGAGCACGATCTCGGTGTGGAATCCCGGGCCGTTCAGGATGCCGATCGTGGGGATCTCCAGGTCGTTGACCAGAGCGCTCACGTTGATGCGGCCGTCCTTGTAGGCGTACTCGTAGGCCCAGTACGGCATGTCGGCGTCCTCGAGCTCGAAGCCCGCCGGATCGGACTCCATCATGAAGTCCGGCCCGGAGCCGCCGAGGATGAGCACCTCGTTCTCCGGGTCGGCGCCGACGGTCTTCAGCAGCTGGCCGAGCGCGCGGTGGTTCTGCACGCTCAGCTGGACCGGGCCGCCGAGCGTGTGCGCCTGGGCCACGATGACGCCGTCGCGGCGTTCGAGGTGGAAGAAGTCCGCGAAGGCCGCGCGGTAGTCGTCGAACCTGGGTGCCGGGACGAACTCCTGCAAAGACATGGGATGCCCCTTTCCGGTGTACCGCGGTCCAGTATCCCGCCGGCCCGGACCAATGAATATCCGCCCCGGCCATCGTCTGCAGGTAGGGAAAGGAGCTCACGATGCTGGACACGACCGAGATTTTTGGACTGAACGAGGGCGGCGTTGCGCAGGATTCGTCAGGTGACCGTTCCCGCTGGATCGCGCTGGTGGTGCTGTGCACGGGGATGCTGATGATCGTCCTGGATGTCACGATCGTGAACGTGGCGCTCCCGTCGATCCAGGCGGACCTGAAGTTCTCCCAGGCCGGCCTGGCATGGGTGGTGAACGCCTACCTCATCGCGTTCGGCGGCCTGCTCCTGCTGGCCGGGCGGCTGGGTGACCTGGCAGGGCGCAGGAACATCTTCCTGGCCGGGCTCGGCGTCTTCACCGCGGCGTCACTGCTGTGCGGGCTGGCGCAGACGCAGTGGATGCTGGTCGGCGCGCGGTTCGTGCAGGGGATCGGCGGCGCGTTCACCTCGGCTGTGATCCTCGGCATGATCGTGATGCTGTTCCCCGAGCCGCGGGATATGGCCAGGGCGATCGGGGTCTACGCGTTCGTCGCTTCGGCGGGCGGCGCGGTCGGCCTGCTGGCCGGCGGCATTCTCACCCAGCTCATCAACTGGCACTGGATCTTCTTCGTGAACATCCCGATCGGCGTCGCGACCGCTCTGCTCACCGTCCGGGTGATCCCGCGCGACCGGGGCTCGGGGCTGGGCGGCGGGACCGACGTCGCGGGCGCGCTGCTGATCACCGGCGCGATGATGCTGACCGTCTTCACCATCGTCAAGCCGGCCGCCGAAGACGGCTGGCTGGCCGCCCGGACCCTCGCCTTCGGCGGCGTCTCGCTGGCACTGCTCGCCGGGTTCATCGGCAGGCAGCGGGCCGCCAGGAACCCGCTCATGCCGCTGCGCGTCCTGGCCGCCCGCAACATCGCCGGGGCCAACCTGATCCAGCTGCTCAGCGTCGCCGGGATGTTCGGGATGTTCTTCCTCGGGTCGCTGTACCTCCGGCTGGTCCTCGGCTACAGCCCGCTGCGTATCGGGCTGGCCTTCCTGCCCGTCACGGTCATGATGGGAACGCTGTCGGTGCGGTACACCGAGCGGATATCGGAGAGGTTCGGCGCGCGGGCCACGCTGATCGCCGGGCTCGTTCTGATCGCCGGCGCCCTGGCGCTGTTCACCCAGGCATCTCCCGGCGGTGGGTACGCCACCCGGATTCTGCCGGTGACGCTCCTGATGGGCACGGGCGCCGGGCTGGCCTTCCCCGCGCTGATGACCGTCGCCATGGCCGGCGCCACTCCGGCCGACGCGGGCGTGGCCTCCGGCCTGGTCAACACCACCGCGCAGGTCGGCGGCGCGCTCGGGCTGGCCGTCCTGGCGACCGTGTCGGCGGGCCGCACCAGCACGCTGGCCGCGCGCGGGCTGAGCGTCCCCGACGCGCTGACCGGCGGCTACCACCTCGCGTTCTGGATCGCCGCCGGCCTCGTCGCCGCGGCCATCGCCGCCGCCGGCGTCATGCTCCGGCCGCAGCGAGGCGAAGCGCGATGACGCCGCAGCCGCGGTCCTGCCCGCCCCGCTGACCTGTACCCGGCTCGATCGCAGGCGCTGGGCCCCCGGCGGCGTGGCGCCGCGCTACGTCAGGAACGGTCTCACCAATGATCATTGAGGCCGGGTCTTCTGGGTAGGGAGGACATATTATGTTGCCCGTTGGGTGGTGAGACATGGCTATCGGGAGCCTCCGCGACATCGGGTCACGGGAGCATGTCGTCCAGTTCTACCAAGACGACGCGGATCTGGCCGACAAGGTCGCGGACTACGTGCGAGACGCGGTACGCGACGGGGGCGTCGCGATCGTGATCGCCGCGCCTCACCACCGGCTGGCGTTCCGCGAACGGCTTACCGGTTCGGGCGTGGACATGGCCGCCGCCAGCGCCAGCGGCGCCTACCTGGAATTCGACGCGGAGGATACGCTGCGCCGGTTCATGGCGGGCGACACTCCCGACCCCGCGAGTTTCGACACCGTGGTCGGCCGCGTGATCCGCGCGGCGGCCGAGGGCGGCCGGCAGGTTCGCGCCTACGGCGAGATGGTCGCGCTGCTCTGGGACGCGGGCCTGGTCACCGCCGCTATCGAGCTGGAGGCGATGTGGAACGATCTCGGCCGTGCCGAGGCGTTCTCGCTGTTCTGCGGGTACCCGCTGGATTCCGTCACGGATCCCGCGCAGTCGCATGCCCTGGCAGAGGTCTGCGGCCAGCATGCCAGCGTCCTCGACTCGCCTTCGCCCGTGCAGGCACGTACCTTCTCGGCGTCCCTGGACTCGGTCACGGACGCCCGGCACTTCGTAACGCGGACGCTGCGCGAATGGGAGGTGGCGGACCCGTCGGCAGACGCGGCGCTTTCGGTGACCGAGTTCGCGGCGAACGCCGTCCTGCACGGGCGCTCCGCTTTCACGGTCACGCTCCTCACAACCGAGGACACGGTACGGATCACCGTCCGCGACAGCGCACCGTTCCCGCCCGGCACGTCATCGCTGCCCGTCCGCCCGCTGCACGGGCTGGGCGCGGTGGCCGCGATGGCGCGCCGCTGGGGTGTCGAGCCGCTCGGCGCCTCCGGCAAGCTCGTATGGTGCGAACTTGCCCGGTGACGACCCGGCAGACGGCGTAAGCTGACCGGCATGGACATCCTGCCCGACGGCGCCATCAGGGCGGTAAGGCTCGACGGCCACGTGTGCTGGCTGGTTTCCGCCCCCGGGATGTACGCACAGGCCGCGCCGGAGCTCCTCGCGGAGGGCCAGCGTCTCGGGCAGATGTGCGTCGTCTTCGCCCCCGGCCGTGAACCGGCCGATGTCGCCGGCGGCAGGCTGGATCCGGCTCAGGTGCTGCGCGCGGTCACGGACGCCAGGAATCGCGCGTCGGCCGAGGGCTTCTCCGGGGTACGGATACTCGCCGACATGGACTGGCTTCTGCCCGCGCGACCGACCACCGGGGACATCGTCCGCCTCGAGCTGATGCTGGACAGGCTGCTGACCGCCGAACCGGACGTGACGGTTGTGTGCGCGTACCGGTCCTCGTCGTTCGACACGGGCCAGATAGCCGCCGCTCTCGTGGCGCATCCCGTCGTCAGCGGGCCGGTCGAGCGGCCTCAGTTCCGCTTCGTCGCCGGCACCGCGGAGTGGCTGCTGTCCGGCGAGGTCGACGCGCGCGTCCGGGATGTGTTCGAGGACGTGATACGTGCCGCCCTGGCACATGGCCCGCAGGTGATCGACGTCAGCGAGCTCGACTTCATCGACGTCTCCGGCGTGCGCGCCGTCGTGACCGGCGGCCGCTCCGATGGCGGCATCGTGCTGAAGGGTGTGTCGCCCGCGCTCCGGCGCCTGTGGGAGGTGAGCGGATTTGCCCGGTCCGCGCCCATGGTGCGGCTGACCGACGACAGGACGCTCGAAAGGTCCTGATCGTGCGCTGCGAAGGTGATCTGTAACCTCGCGGAACCGCTGGCGTGCAACCGCTGGTGGGATCGTGACAGTGGCTGGCCGGCGAGCCGGGCGGTGATGCCGGCGTTGAAGTTGGGGCATTGCGTGATGTCCTCGTGGGGGCAGCGCAGCCCATGCCTGATGGCCTCGCGGGCGGCCTGCGCCCTGGCGATCTGCTCGTCGAGTTCCGCGAGCTTGCGCCGCGCGAGCTGTTTCCAGTCGCCGGGCGTGCTGGCGCGGGTGGCCATGAGGGCCTTCTGCTCGGCGAGGGTGAACCCCGCGTCGCTGTAGAGCAGGATCATGCCGACAACCCGGGCGGCCGACTCGGGGTAGCGGCGCTGCCCGGAGATCCTGGCGGGCGAGGGGAGCAGGCCGAGTTCTTCGTAGTATCGCAGCGCCGAGGCGGTGACGCCGGCGCGGCGGGCCAGTTCGCCGATGGTGAGCAGGGCACTGCGGCACCCAGTGCTCAACTACCCGGACCGCCCCTGCCGGAGCGCTGCAGGGATTAGGGTGTCAGCGGGACGGCGAAGGGACACGATGGCGCGAGGGACGCTGACGGCGGCGGCCGGCTTCATCCTGCTGGCCCTGGCCGGCTGCTCCAGCCACGTGGCG
>JAFAZE010000091.1 GCA_019239975.1 Streptosporangiaceae bacterium | reverse complement strand
GCCAGCCCCACCCGCAGGTGCAGCGCGTCCGGGTCGCCGGCCCGGCGCTCCCACAGCCGCCGCCGCGGTCCCGTGGCGGTGAGCAGAACCTGTGCCGGGTCGGGGGCGTCATCACGCCGCTGCACCTCCTCGGCGGCCCGTTCCCGCGCGACGAGCGTATCCAGCTCGGCCCAGCGCTGCCGGTACTCCTTCACCGCCTTCTTGTAGGAGGAGCGCCCGTGACGCCGGTCGCTCACCCACTGGCCGATCACCATGAGGGGGCTGAGCAGCATGAACAGCGCGTACATCCACTGATGCAGCAGCTTCGCCATCACGATGCCCAGGACCAGCGGGAGCGCGGCGGCGAGAAGCTGGAGCCGTATCCGTTCGCCGCGCTTGGGCTCGGCGGGAACCTCGATCCGCCGCGGGCCGCCGGCCGACGGCAGCCTCGGCGGCCGGTTGTAGGCGAGGCCGCCATCGTCGGCGGGCGAAAGATGGGCGTCAGGCGGCTGCGGCTGGTGCAACGCCAGCACGTGCGGGCCGATCTTCAGCAGGCCGCCGAAGTGCCATGGCCGTGCCGCGGCCACCGGCTGGCCGTCGAGCAGCAGCGCGGCCCCCGCCTGGCCGGCGGGGAGCGGCTCCAGCATGACCGGGGCGGCGGCGCCCCCCGGCCCGACGACGATACGCGCGGCGTAGGCCGGAAGCCCAACGCCGTCCACCCTGATATGGCAGTCCGGCGAGGCGCCCACCATGACCGCCCCGAACCCCAGCCGGTGCACGACGCCCGCCGCGGGGCCGCCGGCCACCCGCACCTCGACGGCGCCGGCCGGTTCGCGGACGGTGGTGGCGGCCGCCATCCGCGGGTCCATCGCCACCACCGCGCCGTCGCTGAGCGCGCGGGCGGCCGGTGCCCGGGGATCGACCTGGCGCCCGTTCATCCAGAGCGTCTCCTGCCCGCCCGGCGACGGCAGGCCGGACAGCCCCTGTCCCGCGTGGCCCGCGTGCGGGAGGGAGATCACCGGTGCGAGCCGTTCCGCCCCGCCCAGGGCTTCCCTGACGGCGGTGGCCACCTCGCCGACCAACGCGCCGTCATCCCCGCTGACCATGACATCCTGCGGCCCCTGCGGTGTCAGGGCAGTCAGGGCGATGCGCATCTGAACACTCCAGAACTGTCGGTGCTACCGCACCGGTAGGGTCCCGCAGGGCTCCGTCCAGTATGGTTACCGGATTTCCGTCCGGCCGGGCCATGCGGGCAACCATCAACCCGTACCACGAATACCACGTCACGCGGGTTCAAGCAGAACAATCGGCTCGTTACGGGCAGCACGCCGTGAAGACGTCAGGCGGGGCCGGCCGCGGATGGGGCCGCTGGCCCCAGCGGCCCCATGAGACGGGGCCAGAAGCGCCAGCGGCCCCGCGCCGCGCAGGGATCTTGAAGCCGCGCAGGGATCTTGAAGCCGCGCGGGGATCTTGAACTGGTGGGGCCGGGTGCCCGTGTTCATTGGTGGGGCGGCCTGGATGCACGGACCTGACGGGCGAGCCCGGGGTGAATCAAATGGGTCCGTGACGCACATGTTGCGTCAGGGAGACGCTAATGCCCCGAGTGCCCGGCGGCACTCGGGTATGGTCCCATTGACGGCGGGTTGGGGGGCATGCCCGGCATCGCTACGCCGATGACGGGCTGGCCGCCGGTCATAGCCAGGCTGGCAGACGGGAGGAGCCAGGTGACCGACCCGAATTTCCAGGGGATCGATCCGCAGCAGCTGGGGCAGATGGCGCAGTCGCTGAAGAACGGGGTCAGCAACGCCCAGCCGCTGGCCAATTACTACCAGGGCCGGTTCAGCCAGCTCGGCCTGGACACCACGGCGGTCAGCAGGCTGCAGCAGAACTACGGGTGGGCACAGGCTCAGCAGCCGATGCTGCAGCGCCGCTACACCCTGGCCAGCCACCAGCCGTCCGGGCAGTTCCAGAACGGCATGGCCACCGCGGGCGCGGGCACGCTGCAGTACGCCACCGCGCAGCAGGCACAGGCGGCCGGCGCCAAGGCCGCGCAGCAGTACCTGGACGGCCAGATCAGCACGGCACAGTACTTCGCGCTGCTGCAGGCCAACGGCGGCGACCCGGACTGGCAGACCGGCACGGTCCGGACGCTCGGAGCCGACCGCGTGCTGCAGCTCGAGCAGGCGGCCACGGACACGTACCCGGAGAACACGCAGGGCCTCAAGGCTCTCGCCCAGGCGGTCGCGGCCGCGATGGCGAACGGCGTCACGTTCCCGTACTCCAGCGACCCGATGGACAAGGGCACCGAGAACCTGGACCTGCTGCGGCCCCTGCTTCAGTACGCGAGCTTCCCCGCGTCGGTTCTGGTCACGCTCGGCAACGAGGTCACCATGGGCGGCCCCAACTCCAGCTCCCTCTACGCCGCCCCCGTGCTGAAGGCTCTCGCGGCGAACCCGCAGGCGGCGGCCGAGTTCATGGCACAGTTCGAGCAGAGCCACGGCGCGTCGCTCGGCCAGTACGTCGCCCAGGGCTCCGATCACCAGGGCATGATGCCGGACGACGAGGCCCAGCTCTTCGCCAACGTCATCTACGCGGGTACCGTCGGCGCCAGGAACGTGGACCCGAAAGACGCTGCCTTCAACGTGAACTCGCTCGCTTCCTACTACCAGGCCAACCCCGATAGCCACACCTACGCGGAAATCGAGGCCACGTACGGCAAGATCATCTCCGGGTCCTGGCCGGACGTGCAGGCATCACTGACCGATCCGTACTACGCCGGCTCACCGGACGGGACAAACGTGTCGCCTGACGCATGGAAAGCGTTCATCGGCGAGGCGATGTGGGACCCGAAGACCGCGGGCAACCTTCTGCATTTCAGTGCCCAGCAGGCGGCCATTCTTGCCAGCCAGAATCCCGATAATCCCGAGGCGCAGCATGCCAGCGGCCTGATCAATGGCATCTTTGATTACGAAGCCGAGAGCGTGTACCAGAAGCAGCTGGCCGCCGGCCAGCAGAACGCGCAGAACTGGGAAAGCCAGGTGAAGTCGCAGGTAACAACCGTCGCGGACTACATTGTCGGCTTTGCTTTCGACCCTCAGGGCACGCTAGCCGGCACTGCCAAGACGCTGGTCAACGACGCGGTTAACACCGCTATCGGCCTTTTCCCGCAGATCACGCCGTCGACCACGCTGAAGGCCCCTTCCGTCACCTCGTGGCAGCAAGAATGGCAGCAGGCGGTCAGCGAAGCCTACATGGAGAATTCCAACGTGGGCAACCCGCAGCAGTACGCGAAAGAATTCCATTGCCCGCCATTTCTTGACTCGCAGGGCAGCCTCGTGGCTAATGCCACTGCCGCGCAACGTCAAGCCTACAACGCATGGCTGAAGGATCAGGCGGTCGCGCAGGCGGCCAACCAAAAGTTCCTCAACCTGGAACAGGGACGGATCGACGGCACCACGGGCGGCAACTGATAATGTGCCGCAGACTCACCCCGCTCGCGCTGATGGCCGTGCTTACCGGGCTCATCAGCGCGTGCAGCAGCCCGCCGAGCACCGCGGCCGGGGAATCGGCCGCCAGGCAGGCGCGGCACGCCGTGGCGGTGACGTACTGGCAGCTCTTCAACTCCCTCCCGGGGGCCGCTTTGCGCACGGACGGCTTCGGCCGGTTCGTTTCCTGCGGCAATTCGACATCCAATTCCGTGCAGTACGGGATCGAGGACGCGATAGACTCGCCAAGTTCCGGGCAGGCGCTGTCCGGGTTTACCGCCCTTGTCCTGAAGCGCTTCGCGGCCGCCGGGTGGAATCTTCACGCGGCCGGCGAGAACCAGGCCGGCCAGGCAGTATATTCCGCTAAACGAAACAGCACCACAGTAATGCTGCGCGTCTTCGGCAGCTCCCGCCCCGGCGGAGCCTTTACCGTCCAGGGCGCGTGCGTCAGCGCAGGCAGCGCCGCCAGCACGATCCTGAACGCATACGGCGGCAGCGGCGCCGATCGCTATCCGGAGCCAGAGGCCTCCGCTTCGCCCATCCCCGCCTCGCTCACGCCTTCCAGCTAGCTGATGAGGAGAATGCCGTGGCTGGCTCCACTCTCGTCGCCAACCCGATGTACGTCGACCTGAGCAACCTGTACACGCAGCTGCAGAAAGACGCGTCCGCGATGAGCGGGGCCATGCAGGGCCCCGATCAGCAGATGGGGCAGGGGCAGACCTGGGTCGGCCCGCCGGCCCGCACCTGGGGCGGCCAGCTGCACGGCTACTCGGCTGACTGCAGTACCCAGGTCGGCAACATGCTCGCCGAAGTGCAGCAGGCCCTCCAGAGCACACCGCAGCAGGTGACCCCGCAGGAGGCGCAGGGCATCAGGAAGACCATGACGCTCATCGCCGCGAACCAGTGAACCAGTAAGGTCCGCGCCGCCGGCGGTGACATTCCGTGACATGCGGCGGACGCAGCGCGAATGGCGGTGAGCGGAAAACAGACCTCGGCGGGATCGTGAACCAGGCGCCGGGCCGATCCGTACTCAGGGGTGGGTGAGGATATCCGATGGGCGGCGCGCGGGCGCCCCAGTCTCGGGCCGGTCACCGTCCGCGGCCGGCGCGCGGGACGCCCGCCCGCCGTCGGAACCGGGGTTCCGGCCGCCGCGCGGGGCTAGCGAGGGGCGCACCAAATGATTATTTTCAAATTCAATATTTGCGACTTCAAAACAAATACTAACCAGCCACCGGGCTTGCCGCAGGTCAGGCGGCGTATTCGCAAAGCCGCAGTGAAGTCGCACCTGCTACAGGTTGGTCACGACCCGGTCAAGGCGGCCGGTCTCACGATATCTTCGCCTTTGCGGCCGATACACCTAACGTCCGGCAGCGTCGCCTGCGTCCTGTTACAAGTAGTTTACGCATTCGTTCAGGCCGGCTGATCAGGGGAGAAGCTGTTCGATGGCAAGTGACCGAGGCACGATACCGCGCGGGGCGGGACCGGGAATAGACCAGCACCAACCGTGGGCCGACCCCACCTCGCCGGCCGGGCGGAGGATGCCGAGCGCGCCGCGGGAGCGCAAGCCCGCCCTCGCGGCGCTCGCGGTGATCCTGATCGTCGGGGGCGCGGCCGCGGCCGGGCTGCTGGTCGTCAAGTCAGGCCAGCGTGTCAGCGCGATAGAGATCACGCAGCAAATCGGGCAGGGCCAGCAGATTCCGCAGAGCGCTATGCAGGAAGTGCAGATCTCCGCCAACAGCGGCGTGAAGTACGTGTCGTGGTCGTTCGCGAACCAGGTGACGCAGTATTTCGCCGCGAACCCCATTTCCCCCGGCACGTTGCTCAACGCCGGGATGGTGTCCAAGACGAACACGTCCGCGAACGGCAAGGCTGAGCTCGGGCTCGCGCTCAAGGATGGCGAGTGGCCGGCCAACCTGCAGATCGGGGACACGGTGAACATCTATTCCACGCAGACTTCGGCCAGCGGCTGCCCCGGCCACCCGGGACAGACGCTCGCGGTCGGCGCGACGGTGATCGCCGTGTCCGGGAACGGCTCGGCAGGTGCGGGCATCTCCGCGACCAGTTCGGGTAACGGCACCACGGACGTCGAGGTGGCCGTCGACCCGGCCGAAGCGGGAGCGGTGGCCTGCAATACGGCGAACGGCACCGCGAGCATAGTCGTCGTGCCCAATAACGCGACGGGCTGACTATGGCGCTGATCGCGGTCGCTGCCGACAAGGGAGCGCCAGGCGTCACCACGACGGCGCTGGCCCTCGCGGCGGTCTGGGCCAGGCCGGTGCTGCTGGCCGAGTGTGATCCGGCAGGCGGTGACCTCATCTACCGGTTCCCCGGCGCAGGGGGGCGCCTCGACCCGCGCCGCGGGGTGCTCAGCCTGGCGGTCGCGGCGCGCCGCGGGCTGCAGGAGCACCAGGTGTGGGAGCACGTGCAAAAGCTGCACGGCGGCCTCGACGTGCTGACCGGGGTGACCAATGCCGAGCAGGGCGCCGGGCTGAACCTGCTGTGGGGCCCGCTCGGCAGGCTGCTCGCCGGGATCCCGCAGGCCGATGTGATCGCCGACTGCGGGCGCCTCGGCCCGGACGGGCCCATCTATGACCTGCTCGCCGAGGCCATGACGCTGGTGCTCGTCACGCGGCCGCACCTGGGTGACGTCATCCGGCTCCGGGATCGCGCCGCCGCCCTGGCGGCGGCGATGGACAGGCGCGGCAGGCGGGGCTTCGCCAGCGACGTGGTCGTCGTGGCGGAGGAGAAGCGCTTCAGGGCGGCGCTGGCCGAGGTCGGGCACGCCATCGCGCAGGGCGGCCTGCCGGCCAGGATCACCGGCGGCCTCGCCGATGATGCCAAAGGCGCCGAACTGCTCCGCGGTGAATGGGGCGGCAGGCTCGACAGGACCGGCCTGATCCGGACCGCCCGGCAGCTCGCCCAGCAGATGGCCACGGCGCTGCCAGTCGTGCAGGGACCGCCCGCGCAGGGAGCGGATGGCCCGGGATACCCGGTGCTGCCGGCCCAGCAGCCTCCGGTGGGAGCGGTGGGGATGGCGACGGCCGCGCAGCGCGCGCCGTGGGACGGCGGCCAGGCTCACGGGGCCGGCCCCCGCGGAACCGGGCCGATACCGCTGGGGGCACAGCATGCCGGCCAGCCTCCGGCCGCCGGCGGCCGCCACGCCGGGCCGCCACACGCTCCCCGGTGGGCGGGAGAGGAGCCGTCACCGCCTCGCGACCCACGCCGGATCGGCGGCCTGGCGGACCTGCCGGCGGGTGATCCCGCCGAACAGGCACCGAACGGCAGGGGGAGCTGACCGCACATGGACCATGGTCTCGTCAAGCGGCTGCGCGGCGACGTGGGCGACCGGCTCGCCGAACAGCGGCGCCTCGACGCCGCCGCGGGCATGCCCCCCATGTCGTCCGAGGACGAGCGGCAGTTCGCCAGGGCCCTCATCTCCCAGGTGCTCGAGGAGCACGCCCGCAGCGAGCTGATCGCCGGCCGTGCTCCGCTCAGCGCCCAGGAGGAAGAGGACCTCGCCGAGGCGATCCACGCGGCGCTCTTCGGCGTCGGCAGGCTCCAGCCGCTGCTGGAGGACCAGCAGATAGAGAACGTCGACATCAACGGCTGCGACCGGGTGTTCATCGGGTACGCCGACGGCCGCGAGGTGATGGGCGAGCCGGTAGCCGAGAGCGACGAGGAGCTGATCGAGCTCATCCAGGTGCTCGCGGCGTACTCGGGCCTGTCCAGCCGCCCGTTCGACAGCGCCAACCCGCAGCTCGATCTGCGGCTGCCGGACGGTTCCCGGCTGTCGGCCGTCATGGACGTGACGCTGCGGCCCGCCATCTCCATCCGGCGTGCCCGGATGGGCAAGGTGTTCCTCGCCGACCTGGTGGGCAACGGCACGATGAGCCCCTATGCGGCGTCGTTCCTCGCGGCCGCGGTCGCCGCCAGGAAGAACATCATGATCGCCGGCGCGACCAACGCGGGAAAGACCACCCTGCTTCGCGCGCTGGCCAATCAGATCCCGCCCGAGGAGCGGCTGATCACCGTGGAGCGGGCGCTGGAGCTCGGCCTCGATCACTTCCCCGAGCTGCACCCCAACGTGGTCGCGTTCGAGGAGCGCCTGCCCAACAGCGAGGGGCAGGGGGCGATCACGATGGCCGAGCTCGTCCGCCGCTCGCTGCGCATGAACCCCAGCCGGGTCATCGTCGGCGAGGTGCTCGGCGACGAGATCGTCACGATGCTGAACGCGATGACCCAGGGCAACGACGGCTCGCTGTCCACCATCCACTCGAACTCCTCGCTGGAGGTCTTCAACCGCATCTCGACCTACGCCATCCAGGCGACCGAACGGCTCCCGGTCGAGGCCACCCACATGCTGATCGCCGGCGCCATCGACTTCGTCGTTTTCCAGGACAAGAAGAACGAGTACGCGAAGGGCGGCAGGCTCCGCAGGTTCGTGAACAGCATCCGGGAGGTGACCGGCGTGGACGGCCGGGTGCTGTCCAGCGAGGTGTTCGCGCCGGGGCCCGACGGCCGCGCGGTGCCGCACGCCCCGGTCTCGTGCGCCGACGAGCTCGCGGAGTTCGGCTTCGACCCGAGAAGGAGCGGGTGGTGATGAGTTCCTTCACGGCGACGTCGCTCCTGGCAGTGCTGGTCGGCGCGGCGGCCGGCGGCGGCGTGTTCCTTCTCGTCGCGGCGATCCGCGGGCTGCCGCCGAAACCAGCCGGGCGTGGACCCAGCCGGCTGGAGCGGCAGATGCGTGACCTCGCCGGCCTGCGCGGGCTGGCGGCGGTGGTGGCGGGGGCGCTCACGCTGATCGCCACGCGATGGATCGTGGCCGCCATCGGGATGGCGCTGCTGGTCCTCGCCTGGCGCTCGATCGGCGGGGCGGCCGGCGAGCGGCAGGCCATCGCGCGCCTTGAGGGCCTGGCCACGTGGACGGAGTCGCTGCGCGACACGATCGCCGGCGCCGTCGGGCTCGAGCAGGCGATTCCCTCCTCGCTTCGCGTCGCCGCGCCCTCCATCCGCGAGCCGCTCGCCCGGCTCGTCGACCGCATGCATACGCGTGTCCCCATGCCCGAGGCGCTGCGGAGGTTCGCGATGGACCTCAACGACCCCGGCGCGGACCTGATCATCGCGGCGCTCATCATCAACGCCCGGCTTCGCGGCCCGGGGCTACGGGAACTGCTCGGCGCCCTGTCCGCCTCGGTCCGCGAGGAGCTGGACATGCGCCGCAAGGTCTACGCGGGCCGCCGGGCGACCAGGCGCAGCGTGCAGATCGTGGTCGCCATCTCAGTCGGCCTGGCGCTCGCTCTGGCGCTGTTCGACCACAGTTACGTCAAGCCGTACGGCGGCTTCACCGGCCAGATGATCCTCGCGGTGGTGGCGGCGCTGTACGGGGCGAGCTTCGTCTGGCTGCGGAGGCTGGCGAAGTTCGAGCCGCCGGAGCGGCTGCTCGACGCCGCGCCCGTCGAGATTCCGTCCGCCGTCCCCGAGACCGTCGCCGCGTGGCAGGGGAGCGCGTCATGACCGTCGAGCTCGTTCTCGGGGCCCTCGTGGGCGGTGGCCTTTTCCTGCTGATATTCGCGCTGATCCCGCGGCGCAAGAGCCTCGTCCAGGAGCTGGCGGCCTTCGACGCGGCCAGGGCCGCGGCCCAGTCGGCAGGCCCGGTACGCCGGGGAGCCCAGAGGGAGGGCGCGGTCACGCGGAGCATCGGCGGGTTCGTGGCCCGGTTCTGCGCCGAGCAGGGCTGGGAGTTCCCCTCCGTCCGGGCCAACCTGTCGATCGTGGGCAGGTCGTTCGAGAATTACCTCGCCACGAAGGTTCTCCTCGCGCTCTTCGGATTTATCCTCATACCGATCCTGTTCACGCTCGCCGGAGTAGCCGGAATTCAAGTATCGGTGATCATACCCGTCTGGGTGGCGCTGATTTTCGGGATCGTATTCTTCTTCCTGCCGGACCTGGAAGTGAAGCAGAAGGCCGATCAGCGCCGCAAGGACTTCCGGCACGCGGTCGGGGCCTTCCTTGATCTCGTGTCCATGAACCTGTCCGGCGGGCGGGGCGTGCCCGAGGCGCTCATGTCGGCGAGCGAGATCGGCAGCACCTGGTCACTGTCGCGGATCAGGGACGCGCTGGCCAACGCGCGGATCACCGGGCAGACGCCATGGCAGGCGCTCGGCGCGCTCGGCGAGGAGGTCAAGGTCGACGAGCTGCGTGATCTTTCGGCCGCGCTCGGGCTGGTCGCGGACGACGGCGCGAAGGTGCGCGAGTCGCTGAACGCGCGCGCCGTGAGCCTGCGCCGCCGGGAACTGGCGGACCTGGAGGGCCAGGCGGGCGAGCGCTCCCAGTCCATGCTGGTGGCGCAGATGCTCATGGCCGCGGGGTTCATGGTCTTCCTTATCTACCCGGCGATACAGACCCTCATTGGAGCCTTATACGAGGACTTGGGGAAATCGTCCCGAAGATCGGGGAAAGAAAGTGAAGAGGTAATGATATGAGTAAGTTGTCCTACCGGTCGGTCGTCGACAAGAACCCGGTAGCCGCGTACGTCGACGCGCTGCTCGGCGCGCGGATCGCGCGGCTTCGCGCCGCGGCGAGGAACAAGGACGCTGGCGCCTCGGCCATCGAGCTGGCGATCATCACCGCGATCCTGGTCGGCCTGGCCGTCGCCGTCCTCATCGTCATCAACCAGGTCGTTACCACGCGGAAGAACCAGATTAATACCAACAACAACGGAATCCCGTGATCGTGAGCCCGGATGGCAGTCGTGCTGGGGAAAGTGGTGCCGCGGAAAACCAGAAGCCGCCGTCGCGGTAAACGGGCCGACCGCGGCTCATCCGCCATCGAGCTGGCGATTCTCGCTCCCATGCTGCTCATCATGATCTGGCTGGTGGTGCAGTTCGCGCTCTGGTTCCAGTCGCGCAGCGTGGCGGTGGCAGCCGCGCAGGCGGGCGCCAGGATGGCGCGAGAGGAGGCGGGCGTGGCGGGTAGGCCCTGGCAGACCGACGCCGTCGCCAGGGCGAGGGACTATTACAACTCGCTCGGCACGAAGATCCTGGGCGGTATCCAGGTGGTGCCCGTGGGCAATCCGGGCACCAATGTCGGGGTGCAGGTCACCGGGACCGTGAGCTCGATCATCCCGGGGCTCACGCTGACGATCACCGAGACATCGGAGGGGCCGGTCGAGTGCTTCCGGCCGCTGAACAACGGCGGGACGTGCTGATGAGGCGCGGCAGGGACGCCGAGCGCGGCTCGATGGCGGTGGA
Source organism: Streptosporangiaceae bacterium (assembly GCA_019239975.1). Classification (GTDB taxonomy): domain Bacteria; phylum Actinomycetota; class Actinomycetes; order Streptosporangiales; family Streptosporangiaceae; genus JAFAZE01. The sequence continues at coordinate 59,471 of JAFAZE010000091.1, read as the reverse complement.
GTTCGCCATCGCGGCGCCGATCCTCATCGGGCTGATGCTGTTCATGGTCGGCGCCGGCCGCATCGTCACCGGTTTCGGCCAGGTCGACGGCGCGGCGCGGGACGGGGCCAGGGCCGCGTCCATCGCGCGGAATCCGCAGCAAGCTCAGGCGGCGGCCGACGCCGCCGTGCAGTCCGACCTGAACGGGGTGTGCACGGGCGGCCTGACCATCTCGCCCGTCACCGGCTTCGCCCTCGGCAGCCCGTCGGTGTCGCTGCAGGTGACCTGCAGCATGAACCTCGGATACGTGCTCTTCCCCACGGTCACCATGCACGGCACCGGTGTGGCGCCGCTGGACCAGTTCGTCTCGAGGACCTACTGACATGCGCACATGGCGGGCAATGGCGGGGCGCGGCCCCGGCCACGACACAGAACGGGGCTCGGTGACGCTGTTCGTGCTCCTCTTCACGATCGCCGCGCTCGCCCTGGCCAGCCTCATCGTCGACGGCGGCACGGTGCTCAACACCGAGGAACGCGCCGCCGACATCGCCCAGCAGGCCGCCCGCGCCGCGGCCGATCAGATCAGCACGCAGGCGCTGCGCACCACTGGCCAGGTCGTGATCGACCCGCAGACCGCGTGCCCGGCCGCATACGCCATCATCCAGCGGTACAGCGTCGCCGACAACGTGCAGGTGACCGGCAGGGCGTGCGCGGCCGCCGGGCAGAACGCCACGGTGACGCTTACGGTCACCGCGACGCCGGTCATAGAGATCGGGTTCGGCAGCTTCACCAAGACCGTTCACGAAACAGCGACGACAACCTGCGGGAACGCGCAGATGCAGCAGAGAGGAAATTGCTGATGGCGCCGCCGATCCCAGGGCTCAGGCCGCCGGTCCAGGTGCCGCGCCGCACCGCTGGCGACATCATCCTGGGGATCCTCGCGATCATCACGCTGACCGCGCTCACCATCGGCGTGCCGATCGCGCTGGTCACCGTGCTCGGCGTGCCGATCCCGCACAAGATGCCGAGCACGGGCGCGTTCACCCACCAGCTCGACGTCATGTCGATCCTCAAGATCTTGTCGGTGGTCGTGTGGCTGGCGTGGCTGCAGCTCGTGTGGTGCGTGATCGTCGAGATCAGGGCGGCCGTCCGCAACGTGGGTGTGCCGGGCCGCGTGCCGCTGGCCGGCGCCACCCAGTCGGCCGCGCACCGGCTGGTCACCGCGGCACTGCTGCTGTTCGCGGCGACCGCCGCGCTGTCACCGGCGTTCTCGCACGGCGGGCCGCCGCGCGCAGCGCACAGCATCTCCGCGCAGCCGCAGGGCGCAGGCGGCGGCCAGTACGTCGCCAGCGCCGGGCAGCCGCAGCAGGCCGTCATGCCCGCGACCGCGCACGCCTCGCCGACCGCGCAGAAGATCTACGTGGTACGGCCGCCGGCCGGGCGTTACCACGAGAGCCTGTGGGAGATCGCGCAGAACCACCTCGGGAACGGCCGGCGGTACATGGAGATCTTCGAGCTGAACAAAGACCACGTCCAGCCCGACGGCTCCAGGCTGACGATCGCCTCGCTGATCAGGCCGGGCTGGATACTGCGGATGCCGAGCGACGCCTACGGTCCCGGCGTCGAGACGGTCGCGCACCACCCGGCGCACGGCACCGAGCGGTCGCCCGGGTCGCGGGACGGCTACGCCAGCACGGGCGCCGGGCCGGTCACCGGCATCGGCATGCCGGCGGGCGGGAACGACGCCTCCGTTCGGAACAATCAAAGCGTCGCCGCACCCGGCCCGCAGCAGCACTCGAGCCCGGCCTGGCCATACGAGCTGTCCTCCGCCTCGCTGCTCGCGGCCGGGGTGCTGGTGGCGCTCGGTCGGCGGCGGCGCGAGCAGCTGTGGCGGCGGGCGTTCGGCCGGCGGCTGCCGGCGCCGGACGGTGACGCGGCGCTGGCGGAGCAGGCGATGCGGCTCGGCGCCGATGACCCCTCGGTGCAGCTTCTCGACTCCGCGCTGCGCAGCCTGTCGCAGGCGCTGGCCGCGCGGGGCGGGACGCCGCCCACGGTGTTCGCGGCGCACCTCGGCACGGAGAACCTCGACCTGTGGGTGGCGCCGCCGGACCCGGACGTGCCGCCGCCGTGGGAGGCGGCCGACGGCGGCCAGGTCTGGCGGCTTCCGCTGGCGGCCGCGGCGTCGCTCGACTCCGGCGGGGCGCTCGCCCCGTATCCCGGCCTCGTCTCCATCGGCACGAACGACACCGGCCGCGTCCTCGTGGACCTGGAGGTGGCGCACGGGCTGATCGCCGTGCGGGGGCCGCAGCGCCTCGTGCAGGCGGCGCTCGCGGCGCTCGCCGTCGAGCTGGTGACCAACCGATGGTCCGACCGGATGCGGGTGACGCTGGTCGGATTCGCCGGGGATCTATCTTTGATTTCTTCCGAACGGGTCCGTGCGCTGCCCTCGATCGAAGCGGCACTGCCCGAGCTGGAACAGCGCGCGGCGGAGGTGGAGCACGCGCTGGCCACCTCGGGGTTCGATTCGGTGCTGACCGGCCGCTGCGCCGGCGGCGACCCCGAGCTGTGGGCGCCGCACTACCTGATCATGGGCGTGCCGCCGACCCCGGCGCAGGCCGACCGGCTGCTCGCGCTGGCCAGGACCCGGCACCGGATGGCGGCGGGCTACGTGGTGGCGGGCGACGTCCGCGGTGCGACCTGGACCTGGGACGTCACCGAGGAGGGACGGCTGCGGGCCGGCGTGCTCGGCTTCGACCTGCGGGCGCAACTGCTGCCGCCGCAGCAGTACCAGGCGGTGATCAGGCTGTTCCGCGACGCGGTGAGCGGGGAAGGCGTGCCGCTGTCGGATCCGGCGTCGGGCGCGGCCCCCGCGGCGCAGCTGATGCCGGGCGCGCGGGCGGCCGTGGAGGTGGGACTGCTGGGCACCGCCGTGGTCGCCGCGCCGGGGCCGGTGGAGCCACAGCGGCTCCCGCTCGCCACCGAGCTCGTCGTCTACCTGGCCGCGCACGCCGACGGCGTCAACCTGAACGTGCTGACCGGCGCGCTGTGGCCGCGCGGCGTGCCGGCCGAGGTGCGCGACGCCGCGCTGGCCCGCGTGAAGGACTGGCTCGGCACCGACGAATCCGGCGCGCCCAACCTGCTGACCGACCCCGCCGGACGGCTGCGGCTGGGGCCGGGCGTGCGGGTGGACTGGCAGGTGTTCCGCGCGCTTGTCGCGCGGGCCGCGCAGGCGGCGGGCTCCGCCCCGGGCCTGGCACGGGACGAGGCCCGCTACCTGGAACAGGCGCTGAGCCTGGTCCGCGGCCAGGTGCTCGACGGGCGCGATCCGGGACGGTACGTGTGGCTGTCCACCGACAGCTTCGTGTACGAGGTCACCGCGCTTGTCGCGGACGCGGCGCACCGGCTGTCCGCGCTGCGGCTCGCGGCCGGCGACGCCCAGGCCGCGATGGACGCGGCGCGTGCCGGGCTGCGGCTGGCCTTCGACGACGAGATGCTGTGGCGGGACCTGCTGCTCGGCGCCGCCGCCACCGGGCAGGAGCACGTTCTGCGCGCGGCCGTGGGCGAGATATCGGCGCGGACCGCGCTGGATGAGGTGATGCCGAGAATGGCACCGGAAACCGAGGCGCTCATCGACGAGCTCCTCCCGTCCTGGCGGACGTCGGCGGCATGACCGCCCGTCAGCTCTCCGTAATACCGGGATCTCGAACCCGGCCTGGCGGGATGCCGTGCCAGAAACGGAAGGTCCCGTGCATACCGGACTGGCGCCTGTGCAGGCATGGAGGAGTTATGGGCAAACGGCTCCTTGGAGCCGCGCTGGCTGTGGCGGTGGGCGTGACGGTATCGGCGTGCGCCGGCGCGGGCCCGGGTAACCCGGGCACCTTCGTCCCGGCGGGCGGCAGCGGTCAGGCGGCGAACGGCCAGGCGGCCCCGGGTACGGCGGCCCCGGTGCCCGGGCTGCGGAACTTCGCGTTCCCGCCGAGTATCAAGATCGTGTTCCAGACGCCGCTGCCGGCCGGCGGCCCGCAGCGCAGTGCCATGATCGGGTACGAGAACTACATCGACTCGATGTGGTACGCCGTCTACACGCATGGCGCGAATACGGCGTACGAGCGCTACCTGAGCGGAAACGCGCTCAAGTTCGCGCAGGGTGAGATCAGCGAATTCGCCTCCGGCGACTACGCGCTGCGCGGCACGATCACCTACTACAACATGGACGTGCCGCAGGTCTTCTTCAAGGCGGGCGCGGTCGTCACGTCCTGCGTCGACGCGTCCGGCCTTTACCGGGTGAGCGCGCGGACCGGCAAGACCGCCGGCACCGTTTTCAGCGGCGGGTTCAGCCACTATCAGGAACAGGCCTCGGCGGGAAAGCAGCCCGGCGGGCTGTGGATGATCGGCCATACGGCGAACTATCCGGCCACCAGCGGTGGCTCGGCGGGAGAGTGTGCAGCATGATGAAGAGGTTGTTGCTCTCGGCAGTGCCGCTCGCGGCGAGCCTGGCGGTGGCCGCCACGGGAGGCTCCGCAAGCGCGGCCGGCGGGAATCCCCCGGTGAACAACCCGCCGGCCGGCGGGCCGAGCTATTCCAAGACCGTCGCCGAGCAGATCATTCTGGGCGGTGACCATACCGGCAACGGCTATAACGGCACCTACATCCCGCCGGACTGCTGGCTCCAGCCGTATTTCCATCAGCCGCAGTCCTACCAGGCGGGAGACCCGTCGTCGGCCGGTCCCGTGGATGCGGACAGCTACTACTTCTGGTTCGGGCGGCACTACCCGGGCTTCAACCATCTCATCCATGGCACTGGGGGACCCGACCAGATCAACCAGGATTTCCAGATGGTGCAAAAGGGGCAGAACGACGTGCCAGGTGGCCCCAATCCGGTCAAGCCAGACTTCGTCTGGTGGGCACCGGACTGGCTGAGCTCTCCGGCCGGCTGGGCCTGCGCCCAGGGACTGACAGCCAACCTCAACAACGGCTTCATCGACCTGGAGCCGCCGGCCCAGCCCGGCGCCGGCGGCGCGGCCGGGCAGATCACCAACGAGCAGCTGGCCGCGCTGGCGCGCGCCGCCCTGGCCCTGCCGGGCATAAAGATCGTGACCAGCCCGCCGGCGGCGAATGGCGGCCCCACCACGTCGTACGTCAACCTGCCGACCTATGTGTCGGTCCATTTCCTGGGTGCGCAACAGCCTTCTGACACGGCAACGGTCAAGATGGCCGACGGTACCGTCTACCTGACGGCGACCATCACGACGACGAAGCCCACGGTCTCCATCACGACGAACGCCCCGGCCGATGTCAGCGTTCCGCCCCAGAGCACGTGCCCGGCGACGGCCGCGGGTACGGCGGCGACCCCGGCCTGCTCGGTCAAGTTCCTGTCCCCCAGCAGCCCCGCCGCGCCGTACGTCATCACGGTGACCGTGACCTGGGTCGTTCACTGGATCACGAGTGCCGACCCGGTGGGCGGTGTCTTCCAGAACCCGCCCTCGGTGGTGACAGCCCAGCAGAGCTTCGTCGTCAAGGAGATCCAGACGGTCAACGGCGGCTGAGCCGGTGCATCATCTCGGTAACTTCAGTGATGGGCCGGGTCATGTCCTGATACGTTAAGCCAGCTTTCCGCGTGAAACGTGCCAAAAAGGGTTCGGGGGGAACCGGTACGAAGCTGCACTGAGAAAGCCACGGGAGATGTAATGCGTACACGCTCTTACGGGGCGCTGCTCGGAGCGGCGATGCTGGCCGGGATGACCGCATGCGCGAGTTCAAGTACCCCAGCGGGAGGCTTCCAGCCCGCCGGGGGCCCGGCAACGCCGGCGTCGGCGCCGGCATATTCGGCCGCGGAGGTCGCCACCGCGCACTTTCCGTTCCCCTCCGGTATTCATATCGATTTCCAGACGCCGCTGCCGTCCGGCCTCCAGCCCGCACGGGCGGCCGTGACCTACGAGAACTATCAGCTCGCCTATTACTACGCCATTTATTCCCGCGGCGAGAGTAAGCGCTACCTGTCCTATCTCTACAGGAGCGATGTCCCGCTGGTGGCCGCCGCGCAGGCCAGCGTCCGGAAGTATGACGGCGAGGGCTTCACCGGGACGCTGCGCTTCTATGACATGACGGTCCAGCCCACGCCGGGCCAGCCGGGCGGTCTCGATGTCTCCGCGTGCGTCAACCAGCAGCGCCTGTTCAGCACCGACCGGGCCACGGGCAGGGTCATCCCGGGGCAGAGCACCGCGCCGGCCGGGAACGTGTCGCTGGAAACCTACTCGCTGGACGAGCTCGAGGGGTCCTGGAAGATCGTCGCGATCGCCAGCACCTATTACCCGCACGGAGCCGCTAAGGGGTGTTACCCGTGAGAACGCGCCGGTTTTACCTGCTCTGCGCAGCCCTGCTGTCCGCGCTGGGGCTGTCCGCCCTCGGCGCCGGGACCGCCGTGGCGGGGGGTCCGGGCGGTTCCGCGGGCGGCGGCTGCTCGGGTGCCACGTGCTGGGCGCAGATCTCGCAGTACATTCACCTGTCCCCGCCCGGGTCCTACAACCCCAGCGGTCCCGGCAACACGGGCGGTGGCTCGGTGTCGCTGCCGCCGCCGGCCTGCTGGATGCAGCCCTTCGGCGATGGCCAGTACACCTGGGCCTGGTGGCAGAACTACGCGAAGACGGGTGACCCCGCCGTCATCGCCGGGTTCAGCTCGCCGACCGACTACGTGACGCAGATGAAGAACCAGCAGCACCTTGGCCCCGGGCAGGGCGAGTGGTGGATGCCGGTCGGCAACCCGGCGGTCGGCAACAACGCCGATTGCGTGGCAAAGCTTCCGCTGATGGAGTGGGTGCTGCCCGGCCAGGCACCCGGCGTCGTGGCGAACATCCCGCCGATCGATCTCGCCAGGTACGCCTACAGCCGGATGATACTGCCCACCCCGGCGTTCACCCTGAACCCGGCGGGCACCACGGAGGTGAACCTGCCGACGTTCATCACCCGCCTGACGGGAACCGGCACGCGGTTCGTGACGGCGACGCTCGGGAACGAATCGGCGACGGTCACCGCCGTGGCGCAGCCCGGTACCGCGGGGTGGATCGGCGTAACCGCGGTGCCCGGCGGGATCGGTACGGGTTACAGCAACTGCACACTCACCGGGACGCACGACGGCCCGGGGGCGATGAGCGCAGCCAAGGTGGGCACGCCTCCCGACTGCGGGGTGCTCTTCCAGCAGCCCTCGACGGGGCCCGCCCACGTGCAGGTCCAGGTCACCTGGCAGGCCACCTACAACGGGACGCTCCTGGGCACCACCCCCCTGGCGAACGGCGCGAACGTAGGCAACATCGTGGTGCGGGAGATCCAGAGCGTCAACGGAGGCTGACCGGCCGGCGCAGTCCATGATCACGGCGATTACGGGCCGTATGCGGCACCTTGGTTTCCACCACGCTGTTCGCCGCAGAGGCGTCGTGGAAACGGCGGGCCGGATATGACACCAAGGCTTCCGTGATCATGAAATGGACCTCGGCGGACGGGCCGAGGGCGGAGCACAGGCTGAGGGCGGAGCGTCACGCACCAGAAGCGTCGTCGAACAGGTGCAGGGCGTGCGCCCTGGCGGCGGCCTCGCCCCGGCTGCTCGCGCCGAGCTTGGCGAGGATGTTGGAGACGTGCACGCTGGCCGTCTTGGGTGAGATGAACAGCTCGGCGGCGATGTCGCGGTTGCTCTGGCCCGCGGCGACGAGCCGGAGCACCTCGAACTCGCGGTCGGTGAGCCCCAGGCGGCCCGGCGCGGCGGCCGCCGCGCCGTCGTCCGTGAGCGAGATCCCGGCCCGCCTGGCGAGTGCGGCGACCGCGCCGGCCAGCGGCCGGGCGCCGAGTTCGGAGGCGATGGGCGCCGCGCGGCGCAGCCGCTGCGCCGCCGCCTCCCGCTGAGCGGGGGTGATGGCCGCGTCGCCTTCCGCCGCGCCGCCGCCTCCGCCGGCCGCTCCGGCTCCGCCGGCCGCTCCGGTTCCGGCGGTCGCGCCGCCTCCGGCGGCCGTCCCGGCTCCGGCGCCCGTGCCCGTGGTAAGCGCCGCCCTGGCCGCCCCGAGCAGCGCGCCGGCCACCTGGTGGGGCTGCCGCAGGGATTCCCACGCCGCGGCGGCGGCGTCCCACGCGGCGAGCCGCTCGCCCGGCGCGGCCTGCGCCGCGGAGCCGAGCCTGGTGGCGGCGTAGGTCAGCTCCCAGGCCCGCTGCACGGGGCCGAACACGTCGAGCTTCTCCGCCAGGGTCTGCAGCCGGTCGTCGAGGGCCGTCGCCGCGTCGCGCAGGGTGCCTTCCTCGCCGTTCGCGCGATCCCCGCCGTCCCCGCCGTCCCCGCCCGAGCCGCCCCGTGCCACGAGAACATGCGCGGCCGCGGCGGCGCGGGCCGCGGCGGCCACCACCGGCCAGGCGTAGCGCGGGCTCGCGGTGGGCAGATCGAAGCGATCGAGCGCGCCGACGGCCGCGGCGACGGCGGCCGCGGCGCCCCCCTCAGCCATCGCGAGCTCGACGTCCAGCCAGGCCAGCGGGAGGTGGTACTGGGCCTCGTAGCGGGCGCCGCTGAGCACGGCGCGGGCGGCGGCCGCGTGCCGGGCGGCGGTGCGGATGTCTCCCCGGCCCAGGGCGATGGCGCTGCGCACGATCCACAGCCACGTCCGGGTGAGCGGTGGCGGGGCGAGATCCAGCGCTCGTTCGGTGACCTGAATTCCCTCATCCCAGCGGCCGAGGGCGAGCAGCGGCTCGGCGACGTTGATCGCGAGGAACGCGCCGGATGTGCGCGCGAGGCCGTATTTCTCCGCGTCCGCGATCCCCTGGCGGGCCACTTCGGCGGCGCGCTCGTACTCGCCGGCGCCGCAGAGCAGGTGCGACTCGCTGATCGCCGCGCGCAGCATGGGCTGGTAGGCGCCCGCCCGCTGGGCGAGCGCGCGTGCCCCGGCGATCAGCCGCAGCGGCTCGCTGCCCGGCGTCGCCAGCGACCCGGGATCGGCCTCCACCATCGCGATTATCTCCAGCGCCTGCGCCTCCGAGGCGAGGTCGCCCGCCTCCCTGGCGAACCGCAGCGCCTCCTCGGCCCAGGCGCGGAACTGCGGGCCGCCCCGGGCGTCCCCGCACTTCGCGGACGCGAGCAGCACCGTGGTCCGTGCCTCGCGGGAGACACCCTCGGGTACCAGGCGGAGCGCCCGGTCGAGGTCCTCCTCGACGCCGGGCAGGCCCAGGTTGATCTTGAAGCACTGCCGCCGTTCCAGCAGCAGCGCGACCCTGACCGGCTCCTTCGCCTCGTCGACTTCCCTGATCGCCGCGCTGGCGAACGCGAGGCCCCGCTGGTCTTCCCCCGCGTCGCTGGCGGCCGCCACCGCCTCCTCGAGCACCCGCGCGTGGTCGGCGCCGATGCGCTCACCGGCGTCCGGCACCTGCTCCCAGAGCTCGAGGACCCGGGTGAGCAGCACCAGCCGCTCGGCGGGCGCGACCGAGCGGCTGGCCTGCGCGGCCGCCTGCCAGGCGCTGATCAGCGCCCAGGTGGTGTTGTGCGCCGAGTACCACTGGTGCGCCTTTTCGATGTCGGCCCTGCCCTCCGGCACAAGCGACGGGGCGGCCTCGATGGCCTCGGCGAACCTGCTGTGCGCGCGGCCGTGCTCGCCGGGCAGCAGGTCCTCGTGCACCGCCTCGCGGATCAGCGCGTGCCGGAAGGTGTACCCGTCCTCGGTCGTGGTCAGCACGTTGGCGGTCACCGCCGGGCGCAGCGCCCTGGTCAGCTCCTCGTCCGAGAGCCCGGTGACCGCCGCGAGCAGGGCGTGGCCGGTGCCGCCGCTGCCGGCGCTGGCGATCCGCAGTACCTCCTGGGTCTCGTCCGGCAGCCTGCGGACGCCCTGCAGCAGCAGGTCCATCAGCGAGGCGGGGATTTCGCAGCTTTCCTGGTCCTCGCAGACGAGTAGTTCCTCGGTGAACAGCGGGTTGCCCTCGGCCCGCCGGTACAGGGCATCGGTGAGCTCCTTGTCGGCCTCGCGGCCGAGGATCGCCGTCGCGAGCTCCTCCGCCTCCTTGCGGGTGAGCCGCCGCAGCTCCATCCGCTCGATCCACTCGATTCTCGCCAGCTCGGCGAGCAGCGGCCGGAGCGGGTGAGTGCGGTGCAGCTCGTCGGAGCGGAACGTGACCACGATCAGTACGTTGCGCAGCGCCCGCTGGTAGCCGATGAGGAACGACAGAAGGTCGCGGCTGGACCGGTCGGCCCAGTGCGCGTCCTCGATGAGAAGGATCACCGGCTGGGTGGCGGCCAGGCGCTCCAGGAGCGTGAGAAGCTCCTCGAACAGCCGGGCGCGGGCCTCGCCCGGGTGGGCGCCGTTCCCCCCGCCCTCCGGCGCGAGCTCGGGCAGCAGCCGGGCCAGCTCCCGTGTGGCCCGGCCGCCTCCCGGCAGCAGCCCGGTGATCGCGGCGGCGCCCTCCGCGCGCACCAGATCGCGCAGCATCGCGGTGAACGGCCCGAAGGGCAGGCCGTCCGCGCCCAGTTCCAGGCACCCGCCGGTGAGAACGCGGGCGCCGTCCGCCCTGGCGCTGGCGGTGAACTCGGCGACCAGCCGCGACTTCCCGACCCCCGCCTCGCCGCCGATGAGCACCGTGGACGGACTGCCCTGGCGGACCGTCGCGAACGCGTCCGCCAGGGCGGCCATCTCCTCCGCCCGTCCCACCAGGACGGGGCTGACCATCCGCCTGCCCATCTCTGTGTTCAGCGTGCCATAGGCGTCTGACATTCCAGGAGAGCAGCTCGCCGCGGACGGCTCATCGTCTGCGCCGTGCCACGACCGTCCGGGGCTGCCTTCCGCCCCGTCAGGCCCCCGCGTCCCGGCGGCCTCCGCCTGGCTGGCCATCGCCGGTCACGCGGCGTGCCGGGACGCGGACCCGGCGGTGCTGTGCTCCTGCGCGGGCTGGCCGTCCGTACGGAACGTGCCGTCCACGTAGTCGGGGATGCGCGGCGCGGCGAACTGCTCAGCCGAGCCGCCGCGGCGCCGGCTGCGGCGGGCCTTGCGCAGCGCGCTGACCAGTAGCGCCTGCCGGGCCTGAGACCGAAGCTCGTTGCCGCGCTGGTCGATCAGCTCACGGATAAGATCCGGATGCATGGTTCCTCCTTGGTGCCGGGGACCCTGGCTGGTTCCCCACACCTTCGAGGTTCGCGCTAAGGCCCCGGCCGCCACATCGGACAAACGCCTTATCTTCGGCGCCGGGACCGCCTTAGGCCGGATGCCCGGCGCCGCGGCCGCCTTAGGCGGTCTTGGGCACCGCCCCGTGAGGGGGAACATGGACGCCGCGTTCAAATAAACTGGAAGGAGCCACGGATCATGTGGCGGCTCCCCGACAGGAATGACCGAGACTTACGCATGCCCGCACAGCAGCACCAGGCAACCGCACACGAGCACCAGGCAACCGCAGACGACGGCGGCGCGACGCGGCCCGGCGGCGCGCTCGCGACCCGCGACGACCTGCGAAACGTCGCGATCGTCGCGCACGTGGACCACGGCAAGACGACGCTGGTGGACGCGATGCTGTGGCAGTCCGGCGCCTTCCGCGCGAACGCGCACATCGCCGAGCGGGTGCTCGACTCCGGCGACCTCGAGCGCGAGAAGGGGATCACGATCCTCGCGAAGAACACCGCGGTGCGGCACGGCGGGCTGACGATCAACATCGTGGACACGCCCGGGCACGCGGACTTCGGCGGCGAGGTCGAGCGCGGGCTGTCCATGGTCGACGGCGTGCTGCTGCTCGTCGACGCGAGCGAGGGACCGCTGCCGCAGACGCGGTTCGTGCTGCGCAAGACGCTGGAGGCGCGGCTGCCGGTCATCCTGGTGATCAACAAGGTGGACCGCGCCGACGCGCGCATAGCCGAGGTCGTCGACGCGTGTTACGAGCTGTTCATCGACCTCGACGCCACCGAGGAGCAGATCGAGTTTCCCATCGTCTACGCCGCCGCGCGGGCCGGGCGCGCGTCCCTTGCCCGGCCCGGCGACGGCGAGATGCCCGATTCACCGGATCTCGAGCCGCTGTTCACCGTGCTCCGCGACGCCGTTCCGGCGCCGGTGTACGATCCGGGCGCCCCGCTGCAGGCTCAGGTCACGAACCTGGACGCGTCGTCCTACCTGGGACGGATCGCGCTGTGCCGGGTGCGGGCCGGCACGATCTCCCGCGGGCAGCAGGTCGCGTGGTGCCGCCGCGACGGGTCGGTGGAAAAGGTCAAGATCTCAGAGCTTTACCGAACGGAAGCGCTGGACCGTGTTCAGGCCGACTCCGCCGGCCCGGGGGACATCGTCGCGATCGCCGGCATCCCCGGCATCATGATCGGCGAGACCCTCGCGGACGTCGACGACCCGCGGCCGCTGCCGCTGATCACCGTCGACGAGCCCGCGATCTCGATGACGATCGGGGTGAACACCTCCCCGCTGGCCGGCCGCACGGCCGGCACGAAGGTGACGGCGCGGCTGGTGCGCGACCGGCTCGACCGCGAGCTGGTGGGCAACGTGTCGCTGCAGGTGCTGCCGACCGAGCGGCCGGACACATGGGAGGTGCGCGGCCGCGGCGAGCTTGCGCTCGCGGTGCTGGTGGAGACGATGCGGCGCGAGGGGTACGAGCTGACCGTCGGAAGGCCGGCGGCGGTCACCCGGACGGTGGACGGCGCGGTCTTCGAGCCGGTGGAGCGGCTGTCGGTCGACGTTCCCGAGGAGTACCTCGGCGCGGTGACGTCGCTCGTCTCGGTGCGCCGCGGCCGGATGGAGTCGATGACGAACCACGGCACCGGATGGGTGCGGCTGACGTTCGGCGTCCCGTCGCGCGGGCTGATCGGATTCCGCACCCAGTTCCTGACCGAGACCAGGGGCACCGGGATCGCGCACCATGTCTTCGAGGGGTACGAGCCGTGGGCCGGCGCGCTGCGCGGCCGCGCCAGCGGGTCCCTGGTCGCCGACCGGCCGGGCGCGGCGTCCGCGTACGCGATGTTCGGCCTCCAGGAGCGCGGGTCGCTGTTCGTCGAGCCCGGAACCGAGGTGTACGAGGGAATGATCGTCGGGGAGAACTCGCGCCCGGACGACATGGACGTGAACATCACCCGCGAGCGGAAGGTCACCAACATCCGGCAGTCGACGGGGGAGGAGCTCGAGCGGCTGGTGCCGCCGCGGCTGCTGAGCCTGGAGCAGGCGCTGGAGTTCTGCGCCGACGACGAGTGCGCCGAGGTGACGCCGGCCGCGGTCCGCCTCCGCAAAACCGTGCTCGACGCCCGCGAGCGCGCGCGCTCCCGCGCGCGTGCGGCCCGCGGCGAGAGGGCCTGACCCGCCCCGGCGCCCACTGGTCAGCGTTGGGATCCGGGCAGACAATGATCGCCATGAACACAACACCGGTTCCCGGCGACGTTGCCGCGGAGCGCGACGCGATCGAGTCCGAGATCGCCGGCGGCACCCTGCTGACCGCGTTCGACGAGACCGTCCGCACCCAGGGCGACACCGAGGCGTACCGCTGGCAGCAGGACGGCGGCTGGCGGTCGCTGACCTACGCACAGGTCCGCGAGCACGTCCGTGACCTGGCCCTCGGCCTCGCCGCGACCGGGTTCCAGCCCGGCGAGTTCGCGGTGATCTGGTCGCGCAACAGGCCGGAGCCGAACATCGCCGACCTGGCCGTGATGCACGCCCGCGGCGTCCCCGTCTTCCTGTACAACACGCTCGCGCCGGAGCAGGCGGCGTACATCGCCGGCCACTGCGAGGCCACGGTCGCGTTCGTGGAGAACCGCGACGTCCTGGCGCGGCTCGCCGCGGTGCGCGGCCAGCTGCCCAGGCTGCGCCGCGTGATCCTGATCGAGGGTGAACCGCCCGAGGACATGCCCGGCGTGCTGCGCTGGGAGGACGTCCTCGCCCAGGGCGAGCACCAGGACAAAGGCACCTTCGGCGAAACCTGGCAGAAGGTCGGCCCCGGCGACCTCGCCACGCTGATCTACACCTCGGGCACCACCGGCCGGCCGAAGGGGGTCATGATCACGCACCACAACGTGCGCTACTACGCCGCCGCGGCGTCCCGGATCATCCCGCCCGAGCGGATCGCCGACGATGACGGCACCCGGCTGATCTCATACCTTCCCATGGCGCACGCCACCGGCCGTTCGGTAGACCACTGGCTTCCCGTGGTCCGCGGCCGGGCCACGGTCGCGTTCTGCCCGGACGCCACCCAGTTGTTCGCGGTCGCCGCGCAGGTCCGGCCGACGTACCTGATGGGCGTGCCGCGGGTGTGGGAGAAGCTGCACGCGGCGCTCAGCCAGCTGCCGCCGGGGACGCCCGGGCGGGACGTGCTCGCGCTCGCCGGCCTGGACAGGTGCCGCTTTGCGACCAGCGGCGCCGCCCCGCTCGACCCGGCGATCATCACGTTCTTCCGCGATCTCGGCCTGCCGCTGACCGAGGGCTGGGGGATGACCGAGCTGACCAACGCCGCGACCCTGACCCACCCCGACCGCTTCCGTGACGGCGTGGTCGGCACCGTCTTCCCCGGCGTCGAGCTGCGGCTCGCCGAGGACGGCGAGGTGCTGGTGCGCGGCCCGCTGGTCATGCGCGGCTACTACCGCGACCCGGAGCGGACGGCGGAGGCGCTGGACCCCGACGGCTGGCTGCGCACCGGTGACATCGGGAAGCTCGACGCCGACGGCTACCTGAGCATCGTGGACCGGAAGAAGGAGCTGATCATCACGTCCGGGGGGAAGAACATCTCGCCGGCCGCCATCGAGTACCAGCTCCAGCGGCACCCGCTGATCGGCCAGGCCTGCGCGATCGGCGACCGGCGCAACTACGTCACCGCGCTGCTGGTCCTCGACCCGGACACGGCGCCGGCCTGGGCGCGCGCCCGCGGCATCGAGGCCGCTTCGCTGGCCGGGCTCGCCGCGCACCCCGAGGTGCTCGCCGAGGTCGAGCGCGGCGTCGCCGAGGCCAACCGGCACCTGGCCCGGGTTGAGCAGGTCAAGCGCTTCTGGCTGCTCCCGGACGAGTGGACCGCTCAGACGGGAGAGCTCACCCCGTCCATGAAGCGGAAGCGCCGGGTGATCGCCGAGCACTATGCCGCGGAAATCGACCAGCTTTACGCCTGATTTTTTACCGAACGGGCGGTGGTTCCTCCCCAGGCCGCCGCTCCCTTATCAGCGGCTCCCCGTATCAGTGGCTCCCCATCTCGGCGGCTCCCCGTATCAGTGGCTCCCGTATCAGTGGCTCCCCGTATCAGTGGCTCCCCGTATCATGGGCGGCGCGCCGGTAGCGATGCCGGTGCCTTCAGTGCGCCTGCGATAGGGGGAAGGGACCGTGACCACCGGCCAGCAGCTAAGGCTGTACAACTCGCTGGGCCGCCGGATGGAGGACTTCGTCCCCCTCCCGGACTCGCCCGGCGGCGTGACCGGCATGTACAGCTGCGGCCCTACCGTGTACTCCTTCCCGCACCTGGGCAACATGCGGGCGTACGTGTTCGCGGACACGCTGCGCCGCGCGCTGCGCTGGAAGTCCATCCCGGTGCGGCACGTGATCAACATCACCGACGTGGGGCACGCGGTCGCCGACTCCGACACCGGTGAGGACAAGCTGGAGCTGGCCGCGGCGCGCGAGCGGCGGTCGGTGGAGGACATCGCGGCGTTCTACACCCAGGCGTTCTTCGACGACATCGCCGCGCTGAACATCCTCCCGGCCGACGAGTACCCGCGGGCGACCGCGTACGTGGGGCAGATGATCGAGTTCGCGGCCCGGCTCGAGGAGCGCGGCCACACCTACCGGCTCCCTTCCGGCCTGTACTTCGACACGTCAAAGTCACCGCGCTACGGCCAGCTCGCGCTGATCGACGTGGCGGGGCAGCGCGAGGCGGCCCGGGTCGAGCACGTGGAAGGCCGCCGCCACAAGACCGACTTCGCGCTGTGGCGCGCCGAAGAGGCCGGCCGCCGCCGCGTGATGCGCTGGGACTCCCCGTGGGGCTGGGGCGCGCCGGGCTGGCACCTGGAGTGCTCGGTGATGTCGATCGCGCTGCTCGGCCCGCACTTCGGCATCCACACCGGCGGCATCGATCACCGCGAGCTGCACCACGTCAACGAGATCGCGCAGAGCGAGGCCTGCCTGGGCGACGGGAAGCCGTGGGTGCGGTACTGGCTGCACAACGAGTTCCTCCAGCTCGGCGACCAGAAGATGGCGAAGTCGGCCGGCGGCGCGCCGCGGCTGGCCGACCTGACCGCGGCCGGGTACCACCCGATGGCCTTCCGGCTGTTCCTGCTCGGCGGCCACTACCGCAGCCAGGTCGACTTCACGAACGCGGCGATGGACGCCGCGCAGGCCACGCTGCGCCGTCTCGCGGCGCGGATCGAGCCGCTGCGCCCGCTGCCGGCGGCGGACACGCTGGACGCCGCCCTGCTCTCCGCTGGCGCCGCCGCCGGCGAGGGCGGCACCGCCGCGGCGCTGCTCGCCGAGCTGGACGCCGCGATCACGGCGGACCTCGCCACGCCGAAGGTCCTCGCGATCCTGCAGGACACGCTGCGGGACCCGGCGCTCCCCCCGGACGGGCAGCGCGCCGTGGTCGCCGCCGCCGACGCGCTGCTCGGCCTGGGCCTGGGCACGCTCGGCGCCCGTGCCGTCGACGGCCGCCGCGCGGCGAGCGACCTGCCCGCCGGGGAACTGGCGGCCATCGAGCGGCTCGTCGCGGCGCGGGCCCAGGCCCGCAAGGAGCGCGACTGGGCCCGCGCGGACGAGATCCGCGACGAGCTCGGAAAGCTCGGTGTCCAGGTGACGGACACGCCCGACGGGCCCGTGTGGGAGCTGCGTTAGGCGAAGAGCTTGCGCGCCTTCGGGCGCTCGGCGCGCTTCCACGCCTTCTCGGCCTGGTGCTGGCACGCCAGCGCCTTGTGCTCCTCCCGCTCGTGCAGCAGCCCGAAGCTGAACGCGGTCTCCCCGGCCAGGTGTGCCTGCACGCCGATCTCGCGGACCGCCGCCCGGGCGGTGACGGCATCGTGATGGTTGCCGAGGACCGACTGGACCTTCTTCATCCGCTTGGCGACGCGGCCTGCCTTCTTGCCGAACGCCGGCGCCAGGGCCTCGGCCGCGTAGCGGGTGCGCTTCGCCGCCTTCCTCGCCTCGTGCAGCGAGGTGTCGCGGCCGGTCCCGGCCGGCCTTCGCATCGCGCGGCGCATGCGGCGCCTGGTCCGCCGGTGGTCCCGCCCGACGGCCCCCGGCAGCACGGCGGCGGCGGGATCCGCGCCCTCCGCGGTCAGCGGCGGCTCATCGGCGAGCCGGTCCAGCTCGTCGAGCATCGCGAAGTAGCGCTGCGAGTCGAGAGCCTCGAGCACCGCGGCCCGCGCGGCTGCCTCCAGCGGGGCGAAATGAGCCCTGAGCCTGGCCTGCGCCGGGCCCATCACCAGCTCCGCCCGGGTGCCTGCCAGCTCGTCCCGCAGGTGCTCGCCGAGCACCTCGTTGTCGCGCGCGTCGCCGAGCACCTGCCCGAGCCACTTCAGCTCGTCGCGCAGATGCCCCGTGGCGGAGGCCGGCAGGATCATCGGGAACGACTGGAGCGTGCTGCGCAGCCGCCGGGTCGTCACGCGCATCTGATGGATGGAGTCCGGCTCGTCCCGGCGGACCGCCGGATCGAGGGACTTCAGCCTGGCGGCGTGCTCGCGCAGGTAGGCCAGCACGACCTCGGCCGCCGGTGAGCGCCTGGTGAGCGGGGCGACGGGGCGCCCGTCCCGGGATGGCGGCAGCTCGGTCGCGAGCGCCCGCTCCAGTTTGGCCGAGCGCCCGGCGGGCCGCAGCCCGCCGTGACGAAGCTGTTTGTCGGCCGCTCGCAGCAGCTTCGGGCTGCCGCCCGTCAGCTCCACCTCGATCTCGTTCCACCGTGACAGTGTGGTGGACGCGCCGAGGGTCTGCGCCGCGACCTCGTCCGCGAGCACCTCGGCCAGCGATGCCCCGGTCGCGTCGCGCAGCGTCGTGCGCCGCCGGCGCGTCTCGATGCGAGCCACCGGCCGCAGCCGCGCGCTTCGGGTGTGCACCCGGACAAGGCGCGCCAGCTCGTCCGGCACCGGGTCGCCGGGCTGCCCGGGCGGCACCCGCAGTTCGCGGCGGGACGCCGCGCCGTCGCGTCCCGCTCCCTCGGGGAGCTTCAGGTGCCAGCCCTCGTCGTCGCCGCCCTCGCGGCGCCGCAGCGTGATCCCTGCCCGGAGCAGCCGCAGGTCGTCGGTGTCGTAATACTCCGCGACCAGGGTTTCCGCCTCGGGCCCGGACACGGACGCCACCTGCGGCAGGCCGTCCAGCGACGGCATCCTCATGGTGGGGCCGGCCTCGTACTTCTGCTCCCTTTCGTGAATCTCCGTAACCATGACAGATCACCTACCCGGCCTCTCGTCTGCATTCACCTTCGATCCACTCAAGGTTTTCTCCGTGTTCACCTGCCCGCGGTGGCGCCGCCGCCGTTTCCCGCCTGTCCCCCGCGGGTAGCGACGTTGGGCAGCCACGTCGGGCAGCGAGGTTGGGCAGGAGGTGGCGGTGATGAGGTCCGCGGAGTTCCCGGGCCAGCGGGACGAGTCCGAGCCGGCGCCCTCGGACCCGCGCCGCGAGACCGAGGCGCAGCGCGACGACCGCAACTTCGGCGAGCTGGTCCAGGAGCTGAGGGTGGTCAGCCTCGGCGTGCAGGTGCTGTTCGGCTTCCTGCTCTCGCTGCCGTTCACGGTCCGGTTCGACAAGCTCGGCAACGGTCAGCGCGACCTTTACATCACCAGCCTCGTGCTCTCCGTTGTCGCGACCGCGCTGCTGCTCGGCCCGGTCGCCTACCACCGCCTGGTCTTCCGCCGCGGCCTGAAGGAGCACGTCGTGCGGTTCACCAACTCGATGGCGATCCTCGGTCTCGCCGCGGTCGGCGGCGCCATCTCGACCGCCGTGCTCCTGGTGACCAGCTACGTCGCCGGCGCGCTGCCCGCGGCCCTGATCACCGCGCTGCTGGTCTGCATGCTCGCCGCCCTCTGGTTCGCCGTCCCCCTGGCCCGCCGCCGCGAACGGCCGTAGATGCATCGATCGCGGAGCCGGGGGTCAGCCGCCTTCGGTCAGCATCTGGAGGACGGCCCGCTCCGCGGGGCCCCTGGTGGCGAGCTCGCCGAACCGGGTGTCCCTGCCGAGCTGGCCAAGCGCGGAGGCGATCGTGGTTCCCTCCTCATACCGGCTGATCACGCGGGGGTCGATGTAGGAAGCCCGCGCGACGGCCGGAGTGTTGCCCAGGTAGTCGGCCACCTCCGCCACCACGCGGGCGACCGCGCGGCGGCGCGCGCTCTCGCTGTCCGGGGCGGCCTCGGACACGGCCAGGCCCACCGCGGTGAGCACGGTGGCGTGCCAGGTCCGGAAGTCCTTGGCCGAGAAATCGCCGTCGGCCACCTCGCGGAGGTAGTCGTTGATGTCCCCCGCCGTCACGTCGTGGCAGCGGCCCCTTCCCGTGCGGTAGGCGAGCAGTTCGGGGCCGCCCCAGCCGCGTCTCTTGAGGCCGCGGACGACCGCGATCACCTGGTCGTCCGCGATGGCCTGTTCGCGGTGCTTGGAACCCTTGGCGATGTAATCGAAGATGAGCTGGCCACCTCTGCACGCCACATGGTCCCTGAGGATCGTCGCGAGGCCGAACGTGCCGTTCTCCTCCGCGTACTCCTCGCCGCCGGGCCTGAAGAAGCCCAGGTCGATGAGGCGGATGGCGGCCGCCAGCACCCGCTCCCTGGTCAGTCCCCCGCCCTCCAGGTGACGGTCCACCTGCTGGCGGACGCGCGGCAGAATCGAGCCGAATTCCATTACCCGGTCGAACTTCTCCTCATCCCGGCGCACCCGCCACATGTCGTGGTACCGGTACTGCCGGCGTCCCGCGGAGTCCACGCCCACGGCCTGGATGTGCCCCAGCGGATCGGTGCAGATCCAGACGTCCTGCCAGGCCGGCGGGAGTACCAGGGCCTTGACCCGGGCCAGCGCCCCGGGATCTCTCAGCGCCTTGCCGTTAGGTCCCTGGTAACGGAAGCCGCGACCGCAGCGAATGCGCCTGATGCCCGGGTGCGAAAGGTCGCTCCGGACGAGCTCGCAATCTTCGGCCGCAATCATGGCGGCCGGACTACCCATCGCGAAACGACATACTCCCGCCGCCGGTGACGGCGCGCTGGCCGGTAATTCTCCGCCTGGGGCGTGCATGCCCGCCGATTCCGCCGGCCCCAGGTTTGGGCGGCGGCTCACGGGTAGACATATGCCATCCTTTGAGAGGAGGAGAAAGTCCCATGGTTGCTGTCCTGCTGGCCGTGCTGATCATCATCCTTCTGGGCGGCCTCGGATTCGCTGTCCACGTGCTGTGGTGGATCGCCATTGCCGCACTGGTCATATTCATACTCGGTTTCCTCATCCGGGTCGGCGAGTCGGCCGCTGGCGGCGGTCGCCGCCGCCGCTGGTATTACTGGTAACGACAGCGCGTAAGCGCATGACCCGGTACGGGTACTTCCTCTCGTCGGAAGAGCACAACCCGCGGGAGCTTGTCCGGCAGGCCATGCTCGCGCAGGAAGCCGGGTTCGACGCCCTCTGGATCTCCGACCACTACCATCCGTGGCTGGACGAGCAGGGGCAGAGCGGCTTCGTCTGGTCGGTGATCGGCGCGGTCGCTCAGGCCACTTCGCTGCCGGTCACGACGGCGGTGACATGCCCGCTGATGCGCATTCACCCCGCCGTGATCGCGCAGGCCACGGCCACCTCAGCGCTGCTCACCGAGGGGCGGTTCACGCTGGGCGTGGGCACCGGGGAGGCGCTCAACGAGCACATCCTCGGTGCCGCCTGGCCGTCCGCGGAGGAACGGCTGGAGATGCTGGAGGAGGCCGTCCAGGTGATCAGGGACCTGATGACCGGCCGCCTGATCACCCGCCACGGCAAGCACTACACGGTCGAGACGGCGCGCCTGTACTCGCTGCCGGAGACGCCGCCGCCGATCTTCATGTCCGCGTTCGGCGAGAAGGCGCTGCGGGTGGCCGCCCGCATCGCCGATGGTTACATGTGCGTGCAGCCGAACGCGGACCTGGTCCGCCGCTACCGGGACTACGGTGGCGGCGACAGGCCCGTGCAGGGCGGCCTGAAGGTCTGCTGGGGCCCGGACGCTCATCAGGCGCGCAAGACCGTGCGCCGGCTCTGGGCGGCCGAGTACATCCCCGGCGAGGCCGGCCAGCTCCTGCCGCTTCCGCGGCACTTCAGGCAGCTGGCCGAACTCGTTTCGGAGGACATGATCACCGCCCCGTGCGGGCCCGACCCGGACGAGCACCTCAAGGGCATCCGCGCCTACACCGACGCGGGTTTCGACGAGGTGTACATCAGCCAGGTCGGCCCCGAGCAGGACGGCTTCTTCGAGTTCTGCGCCACGCAGCTCCTGCCCCGCCTGCGCGACGGGGATTAGCCACGTCAGGATGGCCGGCCGAGCGACGGAGCGGCGGAGCGATGGAGCGGCGGAGCCCGGCGCCAGCGGCCCGCCTCGGCCCCTCGCTACGCCCGGCCCGGGACCGGCTCCGGCACCTCGCGCAGCGTGTCCAGGAAACTCGTCGCCCAGTGAGCCACGTCGTAGTCGAACACCCGCCGCCGCATGACCCTCATCCGCCGTCTCGCCTCCCGCGGGCTGACCGTCGCCGCCCGTATGATGGCGTCCTTCATGCCGTCGATGTCGTGCGGGTTCACCAGGAACGCGCCATTCAGCTCATCCGCGGCGCCGGTGAATTCGCTGAGCACGAGCGCGCCGCTTTCGTCGTTGCGGCAGGCCACATATTCCTTTGCCACCAGGTTCATTCCGTCTCGTAGCGGCGTTACCAGCATCACGTCGCCGGCGAGGTAGAGCGCGGCCATTTCGTCCCGGGGAAATGACTGGTGAAGATAGTTGATGGGCGGGTTGCCGAGCTCTCCGAACTCGCCATTGATCCGGCCCACGATCACCTCGACCTCGTCCCGCAGCAGCCGGTACTGCTCGACGCGTTCCCGGCTCGGGCTGGCGACCTGGATGAGCACCGTCTCCGGCCCGAGACGGCCCTCCCTGCGCAGCTCCCCGTAGGCCTTGAGGCGGTGCCGGATCCCCTTGGTGTAGTCGAGACGGTCGATTCCGAGCAGAACCCTTTCCGGCTGGCCCAGAAGCTGCCGGATCTCCCGCGCGCGTTCTTTGACGTCCTCGCGCCGGGCGATCTCAGCCAGGGCGGCCGCGTCGATCGCGATGGGGAACGAGGCCGCCCGGACATCGCGCGCGCCGGCGTGGACGACGGAGCCCTTGGTGGGCAGCCCGGCGGCGCGCCGGGCGGCGCGCAGGAAGTTCGTCGCGTCGGCCTGCCGCTGGAAGCCGAGCAGGTCCGCGCCGAGCAGGCCCTCCACGATCCGCCGCCGCCAGGGAAGCTGGGCGAAGATCTCGTAACCGGGGAACGGGATGTGGTTGAAGAAGCCGATGCGCAGGTCGTCGCGCAGTTCGCGCAGCATCCCCGGGACCAGCTGGAGCTGGTAGTCGTGCACCCACACGGTCGCGCCCTTCGCGGCCTGCTCGGCCGCCGCCTGCGCGAACCGCTGGTTGACCGTCACGTACGCGTCCCACCACGGGCGGCGGAACGCGGGCGGCGCGATGACGTCGTGGTAGAGCGGCCACAGCGTGGCGTTGCACATGCCCTCGTAGAAGTCCCGGACCTCCTCGGCGGAAAGCCCGATGCCGACCAGGTGGATGCCGCTCTCCTCGAACGGTTCCGGCGCTGGCCCGGCGTCGCCGGGCCAGCCGATCCACGCGCCGTCCATCTTGCGCATGATCGGCTCGAGGGCGGTCACCAGCCCGCCCGGGCTGTGCCGCCATCCCGTCTTGTCCGCCGTGTCCTCGACCCGGTCCACAGGGAGCCGGCTGGCGACCACGACGAAGTCGTAGCCGTCGGCCGTGAGTCGGCGGTTCGTCGTCGTTCCGGCCACGTTCAGATCTTCGCACACAAACGTCCCGTATCGTGCGGCGAGGCTGGTGGTGGCCTTGTCCAGGGCGTCAGAGGCCGGAGCTACCGGGCCGTACACCGCGGGCCGGTGAGCGAGGCCGGTGCGGCGCCGGTCCCGAGCAGGCCGAACGTCGCCGTGCCGCCCGCCGCTATCGCGCCGTCGTAACCGGCGCTCGTCACGGTGACCGCGGCGCCGGATTGCGTCGCGGTCGCGCTCCAGATCTGTGAGATGGCCTGCGTGCCCGGCCAGGAGTAGATGACATTCCAGCCCTTGGTGGCCGCCTTGCCGGAGTTGGTCACGGTGAATCCGAGCTGGAAACCGCCCGGCCAGGAATTGGTGACCGACCAGCTGACCTGGCAGCCAGCCGCCGTGGGCGTGGGCGTGGGCGTCGGCGACGCCGGCGTCGGGGCCGGCGAGGTGCTCGGGCTCGCGGTGCTGGGGATGGGGGTGGGGGAGGGGCTTGGGCTCGAGGTGCTCGGCGTATTCGATGGCGTCTGCCAGGCGATCGTGTAATTTGCAGCGCACGCGGCCCCGGTATCGGCCGGCGCGCGGGTCGCGCCGGTGGAGATCGCGGCGGCCGTGGCGGCCGCGGTGAGCGTGACTACCAGGGCGGCGCTGCGCAGGCGCCTGGGCGGGCTGGTCATCGGGCCTCCTCCGGCCGCCGGTCCGCTTGACCGGTTAAGTCGCCGGGATCTTACGCCCAGCCACGGTCAAGTCAAGTCCTGCGCCGGTGCGGGCCGGGTCGCGATGACAACGGTCGCGTCCAGCTCCGCGGAGCTGGCGACCCGCGGGACCAGCCCGCTTCCGGCGGCGATCTGCGTGAGCCCCGGCAACTGGCGCTCGCTGGCCTCGACCAGGAGGTGGCCGCCGGGTGCCAGCCAGCGCGGCGCCGGCTCCGTCACCCGGCGCAGGATGTCGAGTCCGTCCGCGCCGCCGTCAAGCGCGGTCAGCGGCTCGTGCTCCCGGGCCTCCGGAGGCAGCAGGCCGATCTCCCCGGTGGGCACGTAGGGCGCGTTGGCGATCAGCAGGCCGACCCGCCCGCGCAACGCGGCCGGCAGCGGCTGGTACAGGTCGCCCTGGTACACCCGGCCGCCGAAGGCGGCGACGTTCCGGCGGGCGCACCGCACGGCGGCGGGGTCGATGTCCACGGCGTGCAGCTCGGCGCCGTCGAGGATGGCGGCCAGCGCGGCGCCCACCGCCCCCGAGCCGCAGCACAGGTCGACGACGACCGGCGCGGGGCCCGCGGGGGCCAGAGCAGCCGCTTCGGTGACCAGAAACTCGGTTCGGCGGCGCGGCACGAAAACCCCGGGATCCACCGCGACCCGCAGGCCGCGGAACTCGGCCCAGCCGAGGACGTGCTCCAGCGGAAGGCCGGCGGCCCGCCGGTCAACCATCGTGGCCAGGTCGGCCGGGGTTCGCGCCGCCGAGACGATCAGCCGGGCCTCGTCCTCGGCGAAGACACAGCCGGCGGCCCGGAGCCTGGTGACGATGAGCGGCAGGGATGACGACATGCGAGCGCCTTTACAGCTGGCCGACGCCGGTGACGCGCACGACCGCCGTTCCGGCCTCGCCGGACGCGGTGAGGTCCACCACGGCGCTGATGCCCCAGTCGTGGTCGCCCGCCGGGTCGTCGAAGATCTGCCGCACCGTCCAGACGTCGCGCCCCTCGTCGATGATCAGCAGGCCCGGGCCGCGCGCGTCCGGGCCGGTGCCGATCTCATCGTGCATCTCGTAGTAGGCATCGAGCGCTTCGCCCCACGCCCCCGCGTCCCAGCCCGCGTCCGCGTCCAGCGCGCCCAGCTCCTCGTAGTGCTCCAGCGCGGCGAGCGTGACCCGCCGGAACATGGCGTTGCGCACCAGCACCCGGAACGCGCGGGTGTTCGACGTGACCGTGGCCGGGCGGGAAGCGGCCTCGGCGTAAGGGCCGCCGTCCGGCGGACTGCTGAGCTTCTCCCACTCGTCCAGCAGGCTGGAGTCGACCTGGCGCACCAGCTCACCGAGCCACTCGGCCAGGTCGGCGAGCTCCTCGGTCTTGGCCTCGTCCGGCACGGTCTGGCGCAGCGCCTTGTACGCGTCAGCCAGGTAGCGCAGCACCAGGCCCTCGGACCGGGAAAGGCCGTAGAAGTGCACGTACTCGGCGAACGTCAGCGCCCGCTCATACATGTCGCGGACCACCGACTTGGGCGACACCTCGTAGTCGGCGACCCATGGATGGCCGCGGCGGTAGATGTCGTACGCCGTGTCCAGCAGGTCCGCCAGCGGCTTGGGGTAGGTGACCGATTCCAGCAGGTCCATCCGGGTGTCGTAGTCGACGCCGTCGGCCTTCATCTGGGCGACCGCCTCGCCGCGCGCGCGGAACTGCTGGGCGGACAGCACCTGCCGCGGATCGTCGAGGGTTGACTCGATCACCGACAGCACGTCCAGCGGGTAGGACGGCGACTCGCGGTCGAGCAGGCCGATGGCCGCCAGGGCGAACGGTGACAGCGGCTGGTTGAGCGCGAAGTCATATTGCAGGTCAACGGTGAGCCGGACGTAGCGGCCTTCGCCGTCGGGGATGTCGAGCCGTTCCACGACGCCGCCGGCCAGCAGCGCGCGGTAGACCTCGATGGCCCGGTGGATGTGCCGGCGCTGGGCGGCCCGGTCCTCGTGGTTGCCGGTGAGCAGGTGGCGCATCGCGGCGAAGGCGTTGCCCGGCCGGGCGATGACGTTCAGCACCATCGCGTGGGTGACCTTGAAGCTGGAGGTCAGCGGCTCGGGTTCGGCCGCGACCAGCCGCTCGAACGTGGGCTTGCCCCACGAGACGAACCCCGCGGGCGGCTTCTTCCTGACGACCTTGCGGCGCGCCTTGGGGTCGTCGCCCGCCTTGGCGAGCGCGCGCTCGTTCTCCACAACGTGCTCGGGTGCCTGCACGACCACCCGCCCGGCCGTGTCGAACCCGGCGCGGCCCGCCCGCCCGGCGATCTGGTGGAACTCGCGGGCCTGCAGCAGCCGGGTCCTGGTCCCGTCGTACTTGGACAGCGCGGTGAAAACGACGGTGCGGATCGGGACGTTGATGCCGACGCCGAGGGTGTCGGTGCCGCAGATCACCTTGAGCAGGCCTGCCTGGGCGAGGGTCTCCACCAGCCGCCGGTACCGGGGCAGCATGCCCGCGTGGTGGACGCCGATGCCGTGCCGGACCAGCCGGGACAGCGTCTTTCCGAAGCCGGCCGAGAACCGGAAGCCGCCGATCAGGGCCGCGATGGCGTCCTTCTCCGCCCGGGTGCACACGTTGACGCTCATCAGCGCCTGCGCCTGCTCCAGCGCGGCGGCCTGGGTGAAGTGCACCACGTACGCCGGCGCCTGGCCGGTGGTGAGCAGTTCCTCCAGCGTCTCGTGCAGCGGCGTGACGACATAGGAGAAGACCAGCGGCACCGGCCGCTCGGCCGAGTGGATCACCGCGGTCGGCCGGCCGGTGCGCCGGGTGAGGTCGGCCTCGAACCGGCCGACATCCCCGAGCGTCGCCGACATCAGCACGAACTGCGCGCGGGGCATTTCGATGAGCGGCACCTGCCACGCCCAGCCGCGGTCCGGGTCGGCGTAGAAGTGGAACTCGTCCATCACCACCTGGCCGGCGTCCGCGTCCGCGCCGTCCCGCAGCGCGATGCTCGCCAGCACCTCCGCGGTGCAGCAGATGATGGGGGCCCTCGGGTTGACGCTGGCGTCCCCGGTCATCATCCCCACCTGGGACGGGCCGAAAGCGGCGCAGAGCGCGAAGAACTTCTCTGACACCAGCGCCTTGATCGGCGCGGTGTAGAACGTGCGCCGCCGGTCGGCGAGCGCCGTGAAGTGCGCGCCGGCGGCGACGAGGCTCTTGCCGGAGCCGGTGGGCGTGGACAGGATCACGTTCGCCCCCGACACCACCTCGATGAGCGCTTCCTCCTGATGCGGGTAGAGCGCGAGCCCCTGCTGCTTCGACCACCCGGCGAACGCGCTGAACACCGAATCGGGATCGGGCGCCGCGGGCAGCAGGTCGGTGAGTGTCATGGCCGTTTCATCAAACGAGGAGAGACCGCCGCTGATTCCCGGGTAACCCCGCCGCCCGCTGGGGCCATCACCCGGGCGCCTGTACGCGGCGGCCGGGCGCCGTCCCACCTCCTCGGTCAACCTCATCACCGTGTGTTACGAAGCACGGTGTCATAGAGCAGGTGCCGTAACGTCAGCGCCCGCAGCAGCCGCACCGGCGGCGAGCCGTGCGCCAGCATGCGGTCGTGAATCTCCCGCTCGGGCACGCCAGGGCCGGCCGCCCGCAGGTCGGCCGCGAGGCCCGCGACCTCGGTGTACCCGACGTAGTACGTGGAGAGCTGGGCCGAGGTGAGCAGCGCCCGCCGCCACTTGCCCGCCGCCTCGCCTTCCTCCTGGTATCCGCGGCCCGTCATCAGCGCCATCGCCTCGGTCTCGGTCATCCCGCGGGAGTGCACGCGGGCGTCGAGGATGGCGTTGATGGTCGTGCGAAGCTGCATCTTCAGCTGCTGCATCCGCACGGCGCGGGGATCGCCCTCCCCCGGGTACCCGTGCTCCGCCATGAGCTCCTCGGCGTAGACCGCCCAGCCCTCGATGAACGACCCGGACCGGAGCGCGCCGCGGATCGCGGTGGCGGAGCCCGCGAACCGCCGGGAATGCTGAAGCTGCACGTAGTGACCCGGCATTCCCTCGTGAACCATGAGGTTGTGCACCATGTGCCGGTTGTACTCCCGGTAGAACGACTCGACGCGGGCGGCCGGCCAGTCCCCGGGGGCCGGGGAGACGGCGATGAAGGTCGGCAGCGGCGTCGTCTCCAGCGGCCCTGGCGAGTCGCAGTACGCCACCGCGACCCCGCGGTCGATCTCCGGCATCTCGATCATCTCCACCGGGTCGCCGAAGTCCGAGACGATGCCATGGTCGCGGACGAAGGCGGTCTGCGCCGCGAGCGCGTCACGGCACAACGGCAGGATCGTCGCGTCGCCGGGCGCGTCCGCCGAGAGCCGGCCGAGCACCTGGCGGACGCCGTCGCGGCCGGCCGCCCCGGTGAGCTCGCCGGCCAGTTCCGCGATCTCCTCGCTCACCCGGTCAAGGTCGGCCTCCGCCCTGGCGAGAATCGCGGCGGCGTCGGCCTCGGAGTGCAGGGTGAGGGACAGCTTGCGGGCGAACCTGGCCTCCCCGATCCGGGGGTCCGCGAAACCCCCGCCGGCGCCGCCCTCGTCCAGCCGCGCGGACAGCCAGGCCCGGTGCTCCGACAGCGCCTCGAGGGCGGTCGGCCGCACCTTCTCGATCTGCGTGCGGGACTCCGCCGCGTCGCGCAGCGCCGCGTCGATCTCCCTGGTGAGCAGCGTGATCGTGCCGGAGAACTGGCCGATTGCGGTCTCCAGGTGAACCCTCGGCATCGCGCCGAGCTGCGCGCGGGCCGCGGCCAGCGCCGCCGGGATACCGGCCAGCCTGCCCGCGACCGAGCCGAGCCGCTCGGGCAGCGGGGCGAAATCCCGCGCGAGCAGGTCATAGACCGCCCTGCCCGGATTCGCGGGCAGCGGATTCCAGGTGTGCTCGCGAAGCTCGTCGATCTCGAAGATCCGCCGTGCCACGTCGTTGGCCAGCATCGCGGCGTCCACCCGGTGCTCCCGGGTCAGCGCGCCGGTGTCCACCGCGTCCAGCCGCGCCCGCCAGCCGTCCAGGCTCGCCCGCTCGGCGGCCAGCGCCTCGGCGGACGGGTCCGGAAGGCGCGCGTCGTACCTGTGGTCACCGAGTTCCGTGGCCCTGTCCGGGTGCCGTTCCGTCAGGTCATCGAGGTATTCTCCGGCCAGCCCCGCGAACAACCGATCCGCCTCGTTCTCCATGCCTCCGTCGTCACCTCCGGCCCGGTCAAAGATCGTGAGTAGCCGCGTGTGGCCTCAGCCGTCGCCGGCGGCCTGCGCCTGGTCCGTGAGCTGGTACAGGGCGCGCCCGTCGGCCAGCCGGCCCAGGAGCCTCCCGGCGATGGCGGCGAGCGTGCCGAGGTCCTGCTCGTCGAGGTTCAGGGCGTCGCGCAGCACGCGTGAGTGTACGGCCCGCGCGACGCGGAACGCCCGCGTCCCGGTCTCGGTGAGCGCCAGATAGACCTCCCGGCGGTTGCCGGGCTGCCGCCCCCGCTCGACCCAGCCGCGTGTCGTGAGCCGGTCGGCGACGCGGGTCAGGCCGCCCGGGCTGATCCGCAGCCGGGCCGCGAGGTCCGCCATCCGCAGCCGCCGGTCCGGCGCGGCCGCCAGCCACGCCATCAGGTCGTGCTCGGTCAGCGAGCAGCCGGCCTCGGCGGCCAGGCTCGCGTTGAGCTCGTCGCAGATAAAGGCGTCGGCGAGGTGCAGGCTGCGCCAAGCCAGCGCGGCCGGTTCGACCGCCATGACTCCCACCGTAGCCGGTCCCTTGACAGCATAAAGCTTGCCACCCCAACTATTGCTGTGTAAATTTTTTCCAAACGAGCGCCGGCCCCACCCCCGGCCCGCGAGCCAGCCCCCAGAGTGCGGCTGCCCAGCCCGCCTTCTCCGCCCGCATCCCACCCTCCGCCCGGCCCGGCCACCACCCGCCAGCTCCCCCACGCCACCCGGCCCCCGGGGCAAGCGCCCAGCCGCCAGCTCCCCATCTGGCCGGGCAAGTGCCCGTGCGGGGTCCGCTCTCTTTGCTCGGCGGGCCGCCCAGCGGCCAGCTCCCTATCTGGCCGGGCAAGTGCCCGTGCGGGGCCCATTCTCTTTGCTCGGCGGGCCGCCCAGCGGCCAGCTCCCTATCCGGCCCGACGCAGCGCCCAGTCCGCAGCCGACGCGCTTTCCCGCGCAGTCGCGCAGCCCCACCCACCTCCCCTCGCCTGGCTCGGCTGCCCCGGCCCGCTCCCGCCTGGCCTGGCTGCCCCCGCCAGCTCCCGTGGCTGCCTGGCCCGGTCGCCCCCCGAGCCATCCCCTTTGCGCGGCTCGGCGCGAGCGCCCAGTTCGCGGCGGGAACGGGGGGAAACGCCCGCGGGCATTGGGGGGTCTGCACCATGGTTCGCGCTTCGTCGAATTCCTACGGTGATTATCGGGGCGCCCGATCGTCAGTACGGGTAACCGAGCAACACACCGGGGAGTTCATCATGATTGCCAGCGTGGCCAGGTTCCGCATCAAGAGCGCCTGGGTGCCGGGCCTGAGCGGCCTGCTGACGATCGCCGTGGCCGTCGCCCTGATGGCCTACGCCGCCCCGGCCCGTGCGCGCGGCCAGGTTCAGCCCGCCGCACCCGGCGTCGTCCGGGTCACCGCCGACCTGATCCACCGGACGCCCGGCGCCGGCACCCCCGTCTGGGGTCCCGCCGCGGACTCGCCGGGACGCGGCGGCGTTCGCGAGATCGTCGCGGCGGACAACGGCCGATCCGGGCTGCCATAACGACCCGAACCGGCCGGCGTTCGCGGCGTTCGGCCGTGGGGTGGCTCTAGGTACACCCCCGGTTCGGGGCGCAGCCGCACTGCGGGCCGCTGGCTCCCGGCGCATACTGGCGGGAGCGGAAGGCGGGTGAAGGAGACCACGATGAACGACGCGGTGCCGGCGGACGGGACCAGGCATGATGGCCCTGGACCGGCCATCACAGCCTGGGCACGAGGGCTCGCGCTGGCCGGGCTGATACCGGCCGGGCTGCTCCTGCTGCTCGCCGTGCTGGCGCCGGTCTTCCTGATCGGCGGGGGACTTGCGTTCCTTGTGGTGAACGTTTTCGACCCGGGAGCGGACACCGGCCAGCAGGTACTGCTTTTCCTGCTGCTGCTGGCGCCCGCGCTGGGCACCGGAAGGCTCCTGATGACGGGCAAGGTGCCCATGACCCGATGGCGGGTACCGCGCCCGGCGGACCTCTGGGGCAAGCTCCTGCTCGGGTCCGGGTCCGGTCTCCTGGTCGTGCTGCTCATCCGGGGCGACAGGAGCGGCCACACGGTGACCCTTCCGCTGGCGGCGATCGCCGCCGGCCTTCTGCTCGGCCGGGTCTTCACGCCTGGCATTCTGCTCGCCGTCCGCCGTCTGGCGAACCTGACCAGAAGGCGCAGCGGTGAGTGGTGCGGTGTACCCGTGCCCGTTCCGTACCTGCCTCCAGAAGCCGGTGCGGGCGGACAGCGGCCTGAATTCCGGGCCCGGCTACGGTGGCTGCTGTCGGAGCCAGCGACCTGGCGAGACCTGCTGTGGCTGGCGGTGAACGCGGTCGCCGGCTGGTTCGTGCTGCTCGTGCCCGCCGGGCTGGTGCTGGGCGGCCTGATCGGCTTCATCGGGCCTGTCGTGGACCGCGCCGCGATCCCGCCCCCGGCCTTCCCGGGAAACACGCTGCCGGTGCTCGTCGCGATCGGTGTCGCGATGACGGCGGCGGGGATGTGGCTGGCTCCGTGGCTGCTGCATGGCTACGGCCTCGCCGCACGCTGGCTGCTGGCGCCCGCCGGGCGGGCGGAACTGGCGCTGCGGGTACGCCATCTGCAGCAGACACGGACCGAGACGATCGACACCGGAGCCGCGGAGATGCGCCGCATCGAGCGCGACCTGCATGACGGCGCGCAGGCGCGGCTGGTGGCGCTCGGCATGACGCTGGACGCGGCCGGGCAGGTGCTGGACACCAGCCCGGAGGCGGCGCGGGCGCTGCTGCTGGAGGCGCGCGATACGTCGGTGAAGGCGCTGGCCGAGCTGCGGGACCTGGTGCGCGGCATCCACCCGCCGGTGCTGGCCGACCGTGGCCTGGTGGACGCGGTGCGCGCGCTCGCCCTGGATACGCCGCTGCGCACCCACCTGGCCAGCGAGCTGCCCGGCCGCCCGCCGGCGCCGGTGGAGTCCGCGGCCTACTTCGCGGTCAGCGAGCTGCTGGCCAACGTGTCGAAGCACGCCGGCGCGGCGCAGGCGTGGATCGACATCCGCCATGATGGCGGGATGCTGCGAATCGGGGTTACCGACGACGGCCGGGGCGGGGCCGACCCGGCGCGCGGCAGCGGGCTGCGCGGCATCGAGCGGCGGCTGGCGGCGTTCGACGGAGTGCTCGCTCATCGCAGCCCGCCGGGCGGCCCGACCGCGGTGACCATGGAGATCCCTTGCGTGTTGTCATCGCCGAAGACCTCTTCCTGCTGAGGGACGGCCTCGCCCGGATGCTCGGCGCGCACGGCCTCGAGGTGACCGCCGCCGTGGACAACGGGGACGACCTGCTGGCCGCGGTGACCGCTGACCGGCCGGACGTCGCGGTGGTGGACGTGCGGCTGCCGCCCACGTTCACCGACGAGGGGCTGCGGGCCGCGCTGGCGGCGCGGCGCGAGGTACCCGGGCTGCCGGTGCTGGTGCTGTCGCAGTACGTCGAGCAGCTGTACGCGCGCGAGCTGCTCGCCGAGGGAAAAGGCGGGGTCGGGTACCTGCTGAAGGACCGGGTCTTCGACAGCGCCCAGTTCGTCGGCGCCATCCGGCGGGTCGCCGAAGGCGGCACCGCGATGGATCCCGAGGTGATCGCCCGCCTGCTGGCCCGCAACTCGGGGGACACGGCGCTCGGCAAGCTCAGCCCGCGCGAGCGCGAGGTGCTGGGCCTGATGGCCGAGGGCCGGTCCAACGCGGCCATCGCGCAGCGGCTGGTCATCACCGAGCGCGCGGTCGCCAAGCACACCGCGTCGATCTTCGTGCGCCTCGGCCTGCAGCCGTCCGACGACGACAACCGGCGGGTGCTGGCGGTCCTCGCCTACCTAGGCCGGTAGCCGCGGCCCGGGGCGCCGGCGCGTGACGCCGCGCGAGGCGGTTCAGCGTGTTCTGCGGTAGCGGATCATCGGGCCGAGCACGCCGGGCACCGTCCCGAACGGGACCATCCCGAGCCGGCGGACGACAGCCGCCGACGCCACGTTGCCCTCGTCGACCTCGGCCAGCACCTCGGGCAGCCCGAGGGGGCCGAGGGCGTACTCCAGCACGGCGCCCGCGGCCTCGGTGGCGTACCCCTTGCCCCAGGCGCCCGGCGCGAGGCTGTACAGGATCTCCAGCCCGAGGTCTTCCAGCGGGCGCAGCCCGGCCGTGCCGACGAGGCCCGATCCTCCGCTTTCCGAGGGCGGTTCCGGGCGTCGTTCCCGGACCAGCCAGAGGCCGTAACCGGCCGCGGCGAAGTTCCGCGCGCTGCCCGAGATGACTTCGGTGATCTCCTCCGGTGACAGGACCGCGCCGTCGAACAGAAAGCGCCGCACGCCGGGCTGCGTCCAGTGGTCCAGCAGTGCCTCGTGATCCTGGTCCGTCACCGGGCGAAGGACCAGGCGCTGTGTTGTGAGGACGTGTCTCATCGCAGGCCAGCGGCGTTCAGGAACGACGGTGCGATGACCTCGTAACCCGCCTCGCTCGCGTGCTGGTTCGGCCCGCGCGGCGGGGCCGCGCGCTCCCACGTCCACTGGCGTTCAGCAGGGACGCACTGCTGATCGGGGGTCAGGTCAGTCCACAGCACGGTCGTTTGGCCCTGGCTCGTGGTCGGCTTCGGAGGAGCTGAACGAGGTCGAACGGTAGACCGCAAGGCCCTTTTCAGTGGCTGCCACAGCAATGGGCCGGACACCGTCGGGTGACCACCAGTTCGCCGGATCGCTGAGTATCTCGTGGACCTGATCGGCGGGAATATCAATAGGCAATTCGCCTTCTTCCTCCGAGTCCCTGGTCAGCACGACCCAGCCTCGCTCGGCCATATCCTCTACGATCCGTGCCAGGTGCGGAACCTGCGGCATCAGATCCGGCCAGTCCGCGCCTTGCGCGCACTCGGTGAGCACGGCAAACAGATACGTATCCTCCACGGCGTTCAGCAGCACGCACTGCTGATCCGAGGTTAGGTCCCTCCACCGCACGATCGTTGGCCTCCTTCTGGCATATGCCTGACCGGGCAGGTCGGAGACAGCATAGATCTCAGCTAATCGATCCATCTCACTCACCCGGGGCGGCCGCGTCGCCCCCACCGGCGCCGTCGCCAAGATCATCGCCGCCTGCCCCGTTGACTTCATCGCCAGGAACGTCAGTTGGCATTCGTTGGTTCAGATAAACCTTGGTACCGTCCGGCGCTTCGATAGAAATGGTTATCGCGTTCGGATCAGCTAGCGTTGGATTGCGGAAGGCTGCAATACGGTATATATACCTATTCTCCGCAATCTTATAATAAGGACCGCGGTGGAGAAGGGAGTCAGGTCGACCTAGGTCAGAATCAGAAGGATCTCCCTCTTCGTAGGCTATCAGGCGCCCCTTCTCGTCAAAGTATCGCCAGCCCGGCTTTCCGGTCCTGAGCGGCCTGGGACCCGTCCATCCCGGTGGGACCAGCTTCTCCACTTCTTCGGGAGGCGCGCCGAGAAGGGATCTGGGGTCGTTGAAGAAGACGACCGCGCCGAGGCCGGTGCTCAGGCCGCCGGTCGTGATCAGGACGTTCTCGTTCTGGGTGAAGGCGCCTTCGATGCGGAAGTCGGGGGTCATCGAGGCGAACTCGCGGTAGAGCTGGCCCTTGAACAGGTCCCGGAACGGGCTGACGGTGGCGATGCCGACCCATCGGGTGAACTCGGCGTCGCCCGCCGTCGAGGCCAGGTATACGGGCCGTTTCGCCGCCCAGGCCCAGGCAGCGCGCAGCTCGGGAACTGCCGGGTCGTTTGCGGGGACGATCACGTGCGGGCTGATCTGGACGGTGCTGGTGCTGACAGCGTGCAGGAGGTTCGCGCCCGCGCCCGTCCCGTAGGCCTTCGCGTCCGGGCCGTATTTGACCAGCATCGCCACTGACCACATGTCGGGCGCGTTCGTGAGCGCGCCCATCGCCTGCGCTGTCAGCGCGGTATTGCCGGTCCCGTTCTTCAGCACGTAGGCGAGTCCGGTGGCGAAAATGTTCAGCGTCTGCTGGTCGCGTACTGACAGCGGCTGCTTCAGCGTGCCGTCCCATGAGTACAGCACCGACGCCAGGCCGGCCACCTGGGCGCCGGCCTTGTCGTAGAACGCCGACAGGTAGGCCAGCCCGCCTTGTCCTTCGGCGAGATGATCCATGATGTCCTGTTCCGCCTGCTGGATTTTCGCGATGCGTTCGCCGGAATCCTTGGAGTCCATCGCGTCGCGGAGTTCCTGAGCGTCGGCCAGGGCGGCCTGCTGGTCCACGGCCTGCATGTCCCACGGGATGGACAGCATCGCGCTCTCGTCGAGGGAGCCTTGGCCGTGAAACGCGGCGAAGTTGACCGGCGTGTTCTCCGCCCTGTAGGCGAGCTGGGTCCGGGCGCGCATGTCGGCCGCGTCTCTGACGGACCTGGCCTGCGCCTGCGCCAGCATCCGGGCGAGCCCCGGCACGTCGCCGCCTTGCTGGGCGTACTGGCTCATCATGGTCGTGACCAAGGCGACATTGGCCGCCAGTCCGTCTCGCAGCGCCTCGAGGCGCCGCGTCACCTGGTCCAGCCGGTCCGGGTTCACGGACACGTAGTCGGTCACCCGAGGCTCCTCCTCATCACGACCCGCTAATGAACCCGTCCGTGCCTCAATGGCACGGGTCATCCCCGGCGCTGCGCGGCCTGGATCTCGCTGTCAATGGCCTTCACCACCGCGGCCTGGGCGGCGGGGAGGTCGTTCAGCATGCGCAGCAGCCGGCCGTAGAAGCTGTTCCAGTCGCCCATCCAGCTGTCCGCGGCCTGGCCGCTCCACGTGCCCGAGTTCAGGAATGGCTGCACATTCTTGATCAGTCCGCTGATAGCATCAGCGGCCGCGACAGCTCTCCCCATGTCCTCGCTGGCCGCCTGCCTCGCCTCGGCCCACAGCTGCCCCATCCCCAATTCGTGCCCTCCGTACCCAAGCCGGTCCGCCAGCGCGCCGAACATAGCCGAAGCGCCGAACATAGCCGAAGCGCCGGACACGCCCGAAGCCCTGCGGCCGAGGTCCTGAAGCCCTGCGGCCGAGGCGCTGAAGCCTACGGCCGCGGCGCTGAAGACGGCCGGCCGGGGCGGACCGCGACGCCGCTCACAATGCCGCGATTCTACGCACGTATGCCGCAATAAGCGAAAGGCTATAAATGGGACAATTTAGCCGACGTTCCTGACCTTTCTGCGTGGAGCGGAGATCACGGCAGCCCTGATGCGTCACATTGACGTAAGAAGCCTCCTCTTCTGTAACATCAGCAACGCGCTGGCGGGGGCAGATCATGATCACGGAAACGCCGGTGTCGCATATGACCCTTAATTTCCACGACGCGCCATCCGCGGGCGTGGTAGTGGAAATTAAGGTGTGTGGTTTAGCCGCCAGCCGCCAGCCGCCAGCCGCCAGCCGCAGCGTGCCCGGTGAGCTCATTGGCTGAGCTCTGCCATCACGTCACCGCATGTTCACCAATCGTCACAGCCTGGCCGGGCGCACGCCGGGTGAAGGTCCCCGCCCGAACGACCGGGTGAAGGTCCCCGGGCGCACGCCGGGTGAAGGTCCCCGCCCGAACGACCGCGTGAAGGTCCCGCCAGAACAAGGTCCCCGCCAGAACAAGACGCCATGCCGCCGCGGGCGAGCCGTCCCGGTGCCCGGCACGGATAACCACGCGAACGGATAACGCGGTGAGGACGAGGGGGCCGTCGCCGGTGATCGCGACGGTGTGCTCGACGTGCGCCGCGCGGCTGCCGTCGGCGCTGCGGATGGTCCAGCCGTCGCGGTCGATCCGGTAGTCGTCCTTGCCGCCGGCCAGGAACCACGGCTCGATCGCCAGCACGAGCCCCGCGCTGAGCCGGAGCCCGCGGCCCCGGCGGCCCTCATTGGGTATGTGCGGGTCCTCGTGCATCGCCCGGCCGACGCCATGACCGCCGAAGTCGCCGCAGATGCCGTACCCGCCGGCCCGCCCGGCCGCGCCGATCGCGGCCGATATGTCCCCGAGTCGCCCGCCAGGAACGGCGGCTTCGATGCCTTCGCGCAGCGCGGTCATCGCGGTGCCGAGCAGGCGCTCGTCGGCTGGGCTCGGCGGCCCGATCGTGAAGGAGGTCGCGGCATCCGCCACCCACCCATCGAGCGCGGCGCCGCAGTCGACGCTCAGCAGGTCGCCTTCGGCGAGCCGGTAACGCCCGGGGATGCCGTGCAGAGCGGCGTCGTTGACCGACGTGCAGATCGCAGCCGGGAACGGGACCGGCGCGAACGCCGGCTGGTAGCCAAGGAACGGGGAGGTGGCGCCGGCCTTCGCCAGCACCTCACGGGCAGCCTCATCCAGCTCGCGCAGCCGGGTTCCCGCCGACGCCTGCTCGCGCATGGCCGCCAGTATCTGCGCGACGACCTGCCCGGCGGCATGGATCGCCTCGATCTCCCCGGATGTCTTCAGCTCAACCACGCGGCATCCCTCCCGCAACCCAGTGATTCCTTCCGCAACCCAGTTATTTGGTATAACTATACCGGCATTAGTATCACGACATGGTCCGGCCTCCGTTGAGTCCCGAAGAACACGCGCGCGGGGAACGGCTCGGCATGCTGCTGCGCGAAGCGCGCGGACGCCGTAGCATGGCCGAGATCGCCGCCGCGTCCGGCGTCCCCTCCGAAACGCTGCGGAAGATCGAGACCGGCCGCATCGCCACCCCGGCCTTCTTCACGGTCGCGGCGCTGGCCGCCGCCCTTGGCCTCTCCCTGGAAGACATAGCCCGCCGCTGCGCCACCGGCCCAGCGGCCCGCCCGCTCACCGCGTTACCGCCCACGGCCACTCGGCCACGGCCATTCGACCGTGCCCGTCCCCGCGTGCCCCGGCGCGGCGCTCCAATGCGCTTGGCACGACGCCTTCATGCGCACCGGTGTGCAGCTGTCCCTGTTTGCCTTTTTGTGACCACGGATCGATGTTGATGGCTGATCCGCCCGGTTGGCGGCAGGCTTGCCTGGGAGTGCGTGCACCCGGCGACATCCTGGGGCGGTGGCCGCGAGCTCGCCTGTCGCTGCCGTGTCATTGCGCCGCATCAGGACCGCCAGTCACGCCCGTCGCTGGGCACATTAGTCCCGCGAGCCGCTGCAGCACCGCGTCTCATGATCGCGGAAGTCTGGGTGTCGCCTACGACCCGCCGTTTCCGCGATCATGGCGGCTGTCTGTTTTGTCCGGTGTCCAGTGCCCGGTGGCCGGTGCCCCGTTGTCCGGTGGCGGTTGTCCGGTGGCCGGTGCCGGTGGCGGTGGGCCGCTGGGCGGTGCCGTTGCCCGTTGCCTGTTGCCCGGCGTTGCCCGGTGGCCGGTACCCGTTGTCCGGCGGGTGCCGTGAGCGCGCCAGCGCGCGAGGGCGCGCAGCTCATCCCGGCTCGGTTACTTCTTTCTCAAACGGTTGACTTTGGGCGATTGGTGCGATGACATCGTTATACATCTCATGACATCGTTGTAAATCGCGCTGGACCCCACGAAGCCAACCACGCACCAGCCAACCACGCACCAGCCAACCACGCACCAGCAACCGCGCACCGCTGCGTTGGAGGGAGGACCTCGCTGATGAGAACCAGGCAGCCGCGCCAGTGCACACCCTTTACCCCCAGAAGACGATCCACCCCCAGAAGACGACCCACCCCCGCAGGACGATGGCTGACAAGGGTGATCCCCCTGGTCGCTCCGGCCGCTATCGCCCTGCTCGCCGCCGCGCCGGCCGGCGCCGCGTCCCTGACCGCTCAGTCCCCGGCCGCCGCCCCGGGCGCCACCCCGGCCGCCTCCGCGGCGGCGGCCGCATCGGCCGCCGCAAATCGCAGCGGCGCGCGAACGCCCACGATGACCGGCGCCCGCACAGCGGACTGCACCAAGACCCCCACGGGCGCGCTCGCGTCCTGCGAGCACCCGCGCAACGCCGCGAAGGCCGCCCCGGCACTCCCCGGAGCAAAGGACAACGCGACGGTGACGAGCGCCCAGCTCAGCAACCCCGCCGAGCTCGTGGACACCCGCACCTGGACGAGCGGCGGCGGCAACACCTACCCCGGTGCCGACGTGCCGTTCGGCATGGTCCAGTGGAGCCCGGACACCATGCCGAACAACAACGCCGGAGGCGGCTACAACTACGGCGACGAGGCGCTGTGGGGCTACAGCCTGACCCACATCTCCGGGCCCGGCTGCGGCGCCGCCGGTGACGTGCCGATCCTCCCGATGACCGGCCCGCTGCCCAGCGGCGACCCGAGCAAGTACACGACGTCCTTCACCAACGCCGGCGAGATCGCCGAGGCCGGCTACTACCAGGCCAGCAGCAACCTCCCGGACACGATCACCTCCAAGTTCGCGGAGACCCCGCACAGCGCGATGGGCGCGTTCACGTTCCCGAGGACAAAACAGGCCGACTTCCTGGTCAAGCTCATGGCCAGCCAGAACGGCGACATGGCGTCGAGCGCGAAGATCGTCGGCAACAACGAGGTCATCGGCTCGGACACCAGCGGCCAGTTCTGCGGCGAGCCCGTCAACGACGGCCAGGTGCAGCTCTACACGGTGCACTTCGACATCACCTTCAACCACCCCTTCACGGCCTCCCAGGTGATCACCGAGCCCGGCCAGACGAACCCGGACTCGGTCTTCCTCACCTTCGACACCACCTCCAGCCCCACGATCGACGCGAAGGTCGCGATCTCCTACGTCAGCGCCGCCAACGCCAAGCTTGACTGGCAGACGGAGAACCCCGGCTGGAACTTCAGCACGATCAAGCAAAACGCGCAGAACTCCTGGAACAACCTCCTCGGCCGCATCAAGGTAAACGGCGGCACGTACGCACAGACCCAGGAGTTCTACAGCCTGCTGTACAAGGACTTCATGCAGCCCAACATCAGCAGCGACGTCAACGGTCAGTACATGGGCTCGGACAACAAGGTCCACACGGTGGCGGCGGGCCAAAAAGACCAGTACGGCGTCTTCTCCGGCTGGGACACCTACCACTCGCTGTCCCAGCTCCAGGCGATGCTCGACCCCACCGCCGCCGGCGACCAGGCGCAGTCCCAACTGAACTACTACGCCCAGGACGGCCTCCTGCAGCAGTGGGGATACCTGAACCTGAACAACTACGTCATGGTCGGCGACCCCGCCCAGTCGATCATCGCCGACTACTACGCCTTCGGCGCCAGGAACTTCAACACCAGGCAGGCGCTGGCGGACATGCTCAAGCAGGCCACCACCGTCAACGACGTCAGGCCCGGCGAGGCGCTGGAGCAGAAGTACGGCTACCTGCCCGAGGACGGCACCTACGGCTGCTGCAACCCGCACGGTTTCGTGCCCACGCTGCTGGAGTACGACACCGAGGACTTCGCGCTCGCCCAGTTCGCCGGCGCACTCGGCGACACCGCGGACGCGAAGATGCTCACCAACCGCGCCAACAACTGGGTGAACGTGTTCGACGCCGCCGACGGCCTGCTCAACCCGCGGAACGAGAACGGCTCGTTCGTGCCCGGCATCACCCCGACGACGACCAGCCACTACGTCGAGGGCGACGCCTACGAGTACCTGTGGAACGTGCCCAACGACTACGCGGGCCTGTTCTCCCTGCTCGGCGGCGACAAAGCGGTCGTGCCCGAGCTGCGGCAGTACCTGTCCGAGCCGAACGGCTTCGGCATGTACGCCCAGCTCACCAACGAATTCGACCTCGGCGAGCAGAACGCCCTGGACTACGCCGGCGACCCGGCCGGCACCCAGCAGGCGATCAACACGATCCGCAACGGCATGTACCTGCCCGGCCCGACCGGCCTCGCCAACAACGACGACCTCGGCGCAAACAGCTCCACGTTCGTCTGGGAGATGCTGGGCATGTACCCGGAGAACTCCGGCAGCGACAACGTGCTCCTCAACGGCCCCGGCTTCCCCTACGAGAAGATCACCCTGCCCACCGGCAAGACGATCACCATCAGCGCGCCGGGAGCGTCGCCGGCGAGGTTCTACGTCGACTCCCTGAAGATCAACGGCAAGCCCGACAGCAAGCTGTACGTGCCGTTCGGCACGCTGGCCAAGGGCTCCACGATGGACTGGACCCTGGGCAAGACGCCCACCACGTGGGGAAGCGCCAAGCAGGACGCGCCTCCCTCGTACGGCCCGGTGTTCGCGGACTCCGCCTCGGCCAGCCCCGGGACGCTCTACCTGCGGCCCGGAGCCAGCGCGACCGTGAAGCTGTCCGTCCAGTCGCTGGCCGGCGCGCAGACCGTGGGCTGGAAGGCGACCCCGCCCAGCCAGGTAACGGTGTCGCCGTCGAGCGGCAGCCTGTCCCTCCCGGCGAACGGAACCGCGAGCGCCAGCCTGACCGTCACGGCGGGCGGCACGGACGGCGACTACACGGTGCCGGTGAGGTTCACCAGCCCAGCCGGGTCGGTGATACCGGTGCAGCTCACGGTCGTCGTCGCCAAGCCGGGTGACCTGGCGCCGTACTACAACGTGACCGGCATCAGCAGCGACGGCACCCCGTCGGCGGCCAACTTCGACGGCGACGGGTTCAGCTACTCGGAGCAGGCGCTTACCGCGGCCGGCCTCGGGCAGGGCGCGTCCGTCACCTCGGGCGGGATCACCTACACGATGCCGAACGTCGCGCCGGCCCAGCCGGACGCGATCAACGCCGCCGGGCAGACCATCCAGGTCAGCGCGCCCGCGGGCACGTCGAAGATCGGCTTCCTCGGCAGCGCCATCAACGCCGGCACGGCAGGCGCGTCCGGAACAGTGGAAATTACATACACCGATGGCACCACAGCCACCGCCACCCTCGGGATGAGCGACTGGACGCTCGGCGGAGGCGGCGGGTCGCCGCAGTTCGGGAACGTGACGGTCGCGACAACTCCGTACCGCAATTACCTCGACGGCACGAAGCAGACGATCAACACGTACCTGTTCGCCGCGACGATCCCGGTGGATAGCTCCAAGACGGTGGCGAGCATTACACTGCCTGCCACTGTGAACAACGGCTCGATCGGCCTTTTCGCGATCTCAGCCGGATGAGTCAGGGTGCGGGGAGCCGGGTGCGTCCCGGCTCCCCGCGCACGTGTACGAGGGGGGAGGTGCCGCCGTGACCATGTACGGAAGCCGCCCGACGATGAAGGACGTCGCCAGCCATGCCGGCGTCGCCCTGAAGACCGTGTCCCGGGTCGTCAACGGCGAGCCCGGCGTGAAACCGCGCACGGCCGAGCGGGTGAGCAGGTCGATCGCCGAGCTCGGCTACCGGCGCAACGACAGCGCCCGGGTGCTCAGGAAGGGCAAGACGGCGTCGATCGGGCTGGTCCTCGAGGACATCGGCGACCCGTTCTACGCGATGCTGTCGCGCGCCGTCGAGGCGGTCGCCGCCCGGCACGGGAGCCTGCTGATCACCGGCTCGAGCGGCGAGGATCCGGGCCGCGAGCGGGCGCTGGCGCTGGCTTTCTGTGCCCGCCGGGTCGACGGCCTGATCATCGTCCCCGCCTCGGACGACCACACCTACCTGCTGCCGGAGATCGACGCCGGCATCGCGGTGGTCTTCGCCGACCGCCCGCCGCGCCTGATCGAGGCGGACACGGTGCTCACCGACAACGTCCGCGGCGCCTTCGACGGTGTGACTCACCTGATCAGGGGCGGTCACCGGCGCATCGGGTTCATCGGCGACGCGCCGCACATCTACACCGCGGCGCACCGCCACCAGGGGTACCTGGACGCGATGGCGGCCGCGGCGCTGCCCGTCGGCGGCTCCTGGGTCAGCATGGCGGCCCCGGACGCCGGCAGCGTCGGCTCCGCGCTGCGCCGCATGCTGAGCGGCCCCGAGCCGGTCACCGCCGTCTTCTGCGGCAACAACCGCACCACAGTGCTCGCCCTGCGCGAGCTCCGCAGGACCGGCGCCGCGGTCGCGCTCGCCGGCTTCGACGATCTCGAGCTGTTCGACCTGCTCACGCCCGCCATGACGGTGGTCGCCCAGAGCACCGGCGAGATCGGCCGCACCGCGGCGGAGCTGCTGTTCCGGCGCATCGGCGGGTACATGGGCCCCGCCGAGTGCGTCGAGCTCCCCGCCAGCCTGATCGTCCGCGGCTCCGGCGAGATCCCGCCCGCGTCGGGCTGAGGCAGGGGGAGACCACCGTCCGTTCCGTATCCATAAATTTTTTACCGAACGGACGGTGGTTCCCCTTCCCCGCCCGCCTTCCCCGGCAGATGCGGCGGATCCGGCAGGCGGCCCGCGCCGCCCCCGCCAGCCGCCCCCGGCCCGGGCGGCGATGCCAGAATGCGGGTACAGGGAGGGAGCCCGGCTCATCCCATGAACGTGACCTCGGGAGGACGCGTGCGGCTGGTCAGGTTCAGCGCCGGCGACGGCGCGGCGCGGATTGGCGTACTCGACCCGGAGACGGCCAGGTCCATAGTGCCGCTGCGCGGCGCCGCGACCATGGCGGACCTGCTCGCCCTGCCGCTGGAGCGGATCCGCGAGATCTGCGAAAACCCCGGCGGCGAGCCGGTCCCGCTGGCCGGGGCGAGCCTGCTCGCGCCGGTGGACGGCCACACCGACGTGTGGGCCGCCGGGGTCACCTACGAGCGCTCCAGGGCCGCCCGGGTGGTGGAGAGCGAGCACGAGGCGGACGTCTACGAGCGGGTCTACACCGCCGAGCGCCCCGAGCTGTTCTTCAAGTCCACGGCCTGGCGGGTGGCCGGGCCCGGCGGCGCGGTCTCCGTGCGGGCCGACTCCGAGGTGACCGTCCCCGAGCCGGAGCTCGCCGCGGTGCTGAACTACGCGGGCGAGGTCGCCGGCTACACGATCTGCAACGACATGAGCTCGCGCTCGATCGAGGGGCAGAACCCGCTGTACCTCCCGCAGGCCAAGATCTACCTTGGCGGCTGCGCGGCCGGGCCGTGGATCAGGCCCGCGTGGGAGGTCTTCGATCCGTACGCGCTGACGATCGAGATGACCATCTTCCGCGGCGGCTCCGTGGCGTGGCAGGGGCACACCAGCACGTCGGGGCTGCGGCGGCGCATCGGCGAGCTGGCGGGCTTCCTGTTCCGGGAGGACGAGTTCCCGGCCGGAGTGGTGCTGTCCACCGGCACCTGCCTCGTCCCGGACCTGCCGTTCACCCTCCGCGAGGGCGACCAGATCAGCATCCGGATCGACGAGATCGGTGAGCTGGTCAACGGGGTGGTGCGCGGCAAGGCGGCGGTCGGCACACAGCTCTTCCGCTGACCGGCCATTGTCCCGCTGACCGGCCATCCCGCCCGATCAAAATCCGGCCGGGGCCAATCCGCGCCGGGCCGCGGGCCGAAGTAAGTGTGTGCTCGATCGATGCGGCGCGGCGGGCCGCGCCGCCGTGGAAAGGACGCTTATGGACGGGACCAGGGGGGACAGCGGAAACGCCGGGACGAGCGACCCGTCGCGCCGGGTGGTGCTGCGCGGGGTCGCCGGTATCGGCGCGGCGGCCGCCGCGGCCGGCGGCCTGCGGTCCGGCTTCCCGCTCGCAGCGGGCGCGCAGCCGCCGGCCGCCGCGCACCCGGCGTATCACGAACCCCACGGCGACCCGGTCGTCGTGCACGTGCGCGACGCGGGCACCGGGGAGCTCGACATCTTTCGCGGCACGGGCCACACCCGGCTCCGTGACCCAGACCTGGCGGCGCGGCTGGTCCGCGCGAGCCGGTGACCGAGGAGGTCAGCCATGTCATCGCATCGCGAAGCGCCGGAGATCTCCAAGGACCCGGTGGCCGACAGCACCGACGTGTACGCGTTCGTCAGCCCGGACAGCCCCGGAACGGTCACCCTGATCGCCAACTACATCCCGCTGCAGGAACCGGCCGGCGGCCCCAACTTCTACGAGTTCGGCGACGACGTGCTGTACGAGATCCACATCGACAACAGCGGTGACGGCCGCGCGGACATCAGCTACCGGTTCCGGTTCCGCACCGAACTCGCGGACCCGGACACGTTCCTCTACAACACCGGCCCGATCACCTCGCTGGAGAGCCCGAACTGGAACCGCCGCCAGTTCTACACGCTGACGAGGGCCAGCCGCGATCACGAGACGGTGCTGGGCGATGGCCTGGCCTGTCCTCCCTGCAACATCGGCCCGCTGTCCACTCCCCATTACGAGCGCCTCGCGGCGGCCG
Source organism: Streptosporangiaceae bacterium (assembly GCA_019239975.1). Taxonomy (GTDB): domain Bacteria; phylum Actinomycetota; class Actinomycetes; order Streptosporangiales; family Streptosporangiaceae; genus JAFAZE01. The sequence goes on along the minus strand of JAFAZE010000091.1, from coordinate 14,599 downwards.
CCATCCACGCCATTCCGGGCGGCGGCCGGGTGTTCGCCGGGCAGCGCGCCGAGGGCTTCTACGTCGACCTCGGGGCGATCTTCGACCTCGGTAACCTGCGGCCCTTCGAGGAGCTGCACAACCAGTTCGGCATGCACATCTTCAGCAAGCCCGCGCCCGGCGTGAACGCCACCAACGGGCTGAACGTCCACTCGATCGCCATCCAGGTACCGGTCTCGGAGCTGACCCGCGGCGGAACCGGGGAGGCGCACGACCGGCGCTCGGTGATCGGCGTGTGGACCACCGCGAGCAGGCAGCGGGTGCGGCTGTGGGACGCCGACCACGGCGAGAACATCACCAGCGGGCCGTACCGTCAGGTGTCAAGGCTCGGCAACCCGCTGGTCAACGAGGTTCTCATCCCGCTGGGGAAGAAGGACCGGTGGAACTCGCTGCCGCCCGCCGACGACAAGCAGTTCGCCTCCTACGTCGCGCATCCCGGCCTCGCCGGGCTGCTGCCGGTGCTCTACCCGGGCGTTTTCCCCCATCTGGCCGCGCTCGCCGGATCCGGCAAGGCGCGCGCCGACCTCGAGGCGATCCTGCTGACCGGCATTCCCGACGGCGTGATCCCCGGCTTCCAGAACTACACCGGCTCCGTGCGGGCCGACATGCTCCGGCTCAACACGGCCATCGAGCCCGCCGCCAAGCCGAACATCCTCGGCCTGCTCGGCGGGGACCTGGCGGGTTTCCCGAACGGGCGGCGGGTGACCGACGACGTGGTCACCGTCGAGCTCCGGGCCATCGCGGGCGCCACGTACCCGCTGGTGGACAAGTCCTACCGGCCGGACGCGGCGGCGGGCGCGGTCACCGACGGGCTGACACCCGCCAGTGTCAAGGCCCCTTATCTCGATGAGTTCCCGTACCTGGGAACGCCGTACAGCGGGTTCTCCACCCCGTCCTGAGGAGCGCTGGAAAATGGCCGAACCCGCGGCTGGCCCGACCGGTCCCGGCGCCGTCGTCCTCGACATCGGCGCCGGGACCGGCGCGCTCGTCCTGCACACGCCGGCCGCGCTGGCCGGCCGCGAAATCGAGATCAGCGCCGCGGGCGCACCCGGATCGCCGCGAACCCACTCCCTTGTCCGGGAGAGGCGGACACCCCGCGGCGTCACCCACGCCGCCGTCTATCCCGGGCTGCCCGCCGGCGACTACATCATCTGGCGCGGCCCCGCGACGCCCGGGGGAACCGTCACGATCGCCGGCGGCCAGGTCACCAGCCACCGCTGGGACGTCACGCGGGCAGGGGCATGATGACCAGGGGAGTGGTCGTGGGCCGGGACGTGCCGCCGGCCGGCTCGACGGTGACGCCGATCGCGTCGCCGGGCCGGATCCCGGAGGCGAGCACGGGCCCGGTCCGGCCAGCCTGCGTCGCGGGCAGCAGCCCGGCGGACTGGGCGCCGGACGCGCCGATGACCCATAGCTGGTAGACCTTGCTCGCGGGCAGCGGCTGCATCCCGGTCGCCGTGATGACCGCCTGCCGCTGCCGGATGGAGACGACGGCCGTGACGGTGCCCCCGTTCCTGGAGGGCATGCTGTGCACGCGGGCGTCGGGCGCCGCGAGGACGGCGGCGATCGCCCGGTCGCGCGCCTGCGCGTTGTCGAGGTCATGCTGGGTGGCGGCCTGGGTGATGCCGAGCGCTATGGCCGCCGCGGTGGCGAGCGCGGCCGCCGCGGCCGCCGCGGCCGGCAGCCAGCCACGGCGGCGCCCCGGCCGGGGCCGTTCGGTGTCGAGCGGCGGCAGCTGCCGGGTCCGTGACGCGGCGGCGAGCACCCGTTCCCACAGCGCGTCCGGTGGCTCGAGCGCCGCGGCCAGGCCAAGGCGGCCGGCGGTCTCGCGAAGGCCGCGGACCTCGGTGGCGCACGGCTGGCAGCGGGACAGGTGCCGCTCGAACTCCTCCAGGTCCGCGCCGTCAAGGGCGTCGATGGCATAGACGCCGGTCAGCGTGTGCAGGTCGTGGCGCTGAAGTTTCACCAGGTCACTTCCAGGCAGTCGCGCATCCTGATCAGGCCGTCGCGGATCCGGGTCTTCACCGTGCCGAGCGCGACCCCCAGCAGCCTGGCCACCTGGGGATAGGAGTAGCCGCCGTAATAGGCGAGGCTGATCGACTCGCGCTGGATCTCGGTGAGCCCGTCCAGGCAGCGGCTGACCCGCTGCCGGTCCAGCCTCGCCGACACGATCTCGGCCACGTCCTGCGTTTCGGCGTTGGCCGGGTCGGGTGCCGTCCTGCGCTCCCGCTCCGCGGAGGCGTTCTCGGCCCGCACCCGGTCCACGGCGCGGCGGTGAGCGATCGTCATCACCCACGCCACGGCGGTGCCCTTCGCGGCGTCGAACCTGGAGGCGGTGCGCCACACCTCGAGCAGGACCTCCTGCGTGACCTCCTCGGACTGCGCCGGGTCACGCACCACCCTTCTGATCACGCCGTAGACGGGGCCGGCCAGCTGGTCGTACACGCCCTTGAACGCCCGTTGATCGCCGCGGGCGACCCGGACGAGCAGTGCCGCCGGGTCCTGGTCGCTCCCCTCCCCGGGACCAGGGCCCGGCGACGGCTCCGGCGCGCCACGTCTGCCCACAACCGTCATTCGTAGTGGAACCCGAATCGGATTGGCCCTCAGCCACGCCGTACCGAAACCGGGCCGTTGCTCATCCGCGGCTGCATATTCGCCCCGCGGAAGGGCAGGCCACTAAGTCTCTGGTTACGAGGGGAGGCTGCAGATGGCCACGGACCCGCGAGCGCCGCGAACGCCACCAGCGTCGCAAGCGCCACCCACGTCGCAAGCGCCACCCACGCCGCAAGATCCGCCGGTGCCCCAGGCGCCCGAAGCCGGCCAGCCCGGCAACGGCCAGCCGGCGGCCGGCGGCGCGCCGCTGCCGGACCACCGGATCAGGCCGACCCGGATCAGCGGCATGTGGATCGCCATCGGCTTCGGCGCCGTCGTGCTGCTTCTGCTGCTGATCTTCATCCTGCAGAACAGCCAGCAAGTGGCCATCTCCTACCTGGGCGCGCACGGTCACCTGCCGCTGGGTGTCGCGCTCCTGCTGGCCGCGGTCCTCGGCGTCCTGCTGGTCGTCGCCGCCGGCACGGCCCGGATCGTCCAGCTCCGCGCCATCGCCCGCCGCCACCGCCAAGCCGACGCTCAGCGCGTGGCCCAGGGACCCGCGAAACCATGATCATGGGTCGAAGGGCACCGGCAAAGGTGCACAACGACCCATGATCATGAGAGCCGGCGGCGGAGAACTGCTCAGGGGAGGCTCCACTGCTGGTTCGAGCCGCCGTTGCACGTCCACAGGTCGAGCTGGGTGCCGTTCGCGGTGCTGAACGCCGGGTCGTCCAGGCACTTGCCGGACACCGGGTTCACCAGCGTCCCGTTCACCGGCAGCCACTGCTGGTTGCCGCCGCCGTTGCAGGTCCATTCCTCGATCAGCGCGCCGTTCGCGGTGCTCGCGCCCGTGATGTCCAGGCACTTGCCGTTGATCTGGATGGTGCCGTTGGTCTCCAGCGTCCAGTTCTGCGCGGCGGACCCGTTGCACTGGTACATCTGCACGTGGGTGCCGTCGGCGGAGGAATCGCCGTTGTCGTCCACGCAGACGCCCGCGTTGTCTCCCGCCACGATCGGCCCGGCCGGCGCCGCCGGGCCGGCGGCGGTCACGGTCAGGTTGTCGAACTGGTCGGTCTGGTAGCCGTTCACGCCGAGCCCGATCATGCCGGACGAATACGCCGAGTCGGTCGCGCCGCCGACCGTAACGCCGTCGATCGCCGCGCTGATCGAATGGCCGTTCAGGGTCAGCGCCAGGTGATGCCAGGTGCCGGTGCCGAGCGCGGCCACGGTGCCGCTGGCCAGCGTGGTCAGCGCGTCGCTGGTGTTGTTCCGCACGATGGACCACGCGCCGGCGTTGCTGACCTGCAGGTAATAGTCATCGATTCCGGCCGGCCCGAAGCTGTGCTGCCACCCCGCGCGCCCGATGAGCTGAACCGAACCCGCCTGCGAGAGCAGCACGTCGGCGGCGACGGTGTAGTTCGCCCAGCTCAGGTTGCCGCCGATCGTGTACGGGCTGGAGTTCCCGTCCCACTCGATCGGCTGGGCCGGCGCCTGCTGCTGGACGCACTGCCCGGACCGGCCGCCGGCGCACGGCCCGGCCTCGAACGCGCCCTGCTGCTGCGACAGGTACCGCGGCTGCTGGCCGGCGGTGTCGCCGTCGAAGCTGTCCGAGTACGGCAGCGCCAGCGTCCCCTGGCCGGGCGAGACCGCGGTGCCCTTGCCCTGCCCGGTGGTCGTGGTGAGCGTGTAGACGTAGCCGGGCTGGACGGTCAGCGAGTAGGAGCCGCCGGACGGCGTGATCGGGGACTGCTGGACGAAGTAGTCAGCCGGGTTCGCGGAGTTCAGGTTCGTCGCCCACACGTGCACCGTGCCGGCGGACAGGCCGCCTGAAACGTTCACCGTGACGGTCTGCGCGGCGCTCGCCGTCGTGGTCTCGATGATCGTCGAGTAGTCCGGCCCGCTGGCGGACCTGAGCGAGACGTAGCTGCCGTTGGACTCGCTGCCGCCGAGGTAGCCAGAGCCGGAGTTGAGGAACTGCCAGCCCGGCGCCGTGAACTGGGTGACCTGCGCGGTGGCCCACAGGCTCTCGCCGGTGGTGTAGAAGCCCGACCATGGCTGGCTGGCCTGGACCAGCCCGTCGGTGTCGTAGGGCAGGTTGGGGTAGACGGCCGCGACCAGCGGCCAGTTGATGTACGCGGTCAGGTCGGCGTCGATGTAGCCGCGGGTGATGGAGCGGATCAGGGCGGGCGCGCCCGAGTTCAGGTCCTGGGACCCGTTCTCGCTCGCCCACAGCGGCTTGCCGGTGCCGATGGCGGCCGAGTTGGCCGGGCAGTTGTCCGCGCTGCCGCCGTCGCCGCCCGCGCAGGGGTAGTGCACGCCGATGACCGACACCGCGCTGGCGAAGGCGGGGGTGGAGGCTATCGCGCCGGCGACGGACCAGTCGCTGTCCGCGGCGACGATCTGCAGACCCGCGTAGCCGTCGGCGTTCAGCGTGGACCTGAGCTGCTCGTACCAGGAGACGTTGTACCCGCGCTCGTTCCAGCCGCCGAGGTAGTTGATGGTCAGCCCGTGCGACTTGGCGCAGTTCAGCCAGTTCACCAGGTAATTGATCATGTCGGTGGACCAGAAGTTGCCGCCGCCGATCCACCCCGGCGCGCCCCAGGCCAGGCCGTAGAGCTTGATGTTCGGGTTGCGCGCCCTGGCCTGTTCCATCAGCCACCACTCGTACCCGGTGTTGCAGTCAACAGATGAGGACGTGTGCATATGGCTGGATTCGGAGCCATCTGTCGAGTTGGTGTCGCCGCCGATCTCCACCTTGAGGATCTGCAGGCTCGCGCCGTACCCGGGCTTGAACAGGTAGTCGAGGATCTGCTGCTGCTGAGCGGCGGGATAGTCGGTCAGCAGCCGCGAGTTGCCCCCGCCGCCGCTGATCGCGCCGATCCCGCCGAACGTCCGGCCGGCGCTCGTGCCGTTCACGCTGATCGTGGTGGCGGCCTGCGCCTGCCCGATCGTGGTGACGGCCTGCGCCCGCGGGACGGCGGCGCCGGCGAGCGGCATCAGGAGGGCGACCACGATGGCGAGGCGCCGCGGGATCCGGATCGTGGTCATAAGCGCCCTCTTTCCGACGGAAATCATCCGGTGCACACATTGAGGCACGCCGTCCGCCGGCCGTCAATATGTCCCGCTGTCCCGCTGTCCCGCTGTCCCCGCTGTCCCGCTGTCCCGCCGTGCCGCCGCGCCGCCGTGCCGCTGTCCCGCCGTGCCGCCGTGCCGCCGCGCCGTTGTCCGCGGGCCGCTGGCTGACGGGCCGGGGCGCCGCTGTCCCGACGGCGCCGTCGGGATGCCCGCGATCATCGGCGAAAAGACTGACGGCCGCCACGGGGTTCTCGCCCAGGATTTTACGGAACGAGCGGTGGCGCTTCGGTAGCGCACCGCCATATGCCCAGGTCGCGAAAAAGATGTGCCGTGCGCTGCCGGGTATCACCCGTCCCGTTCCATAAACCGGGTATTCCCCCGCCAGCTACTTTCCAGTAGCGTTCGCTTCAGCGTGAGGAGAGGGGGAGGGATGAGACACCGACGTTTCATCGTGTTTACCGGGGTTCTGATGGCCGTGCTCGCCTTCGCGGGCTCCGCCGCGGTCGCCGGAACGGCCGGATCCGGCAGCGAGCATTCCGGGCGGTACGAGTACTACCTGGCGCTGGGCGACTCGCTGGCAGCGGGCTGGCAGCCGAACCCGGTCACCGGGGTGGGCCACATCACCAGCCAGGGGTACACCAACGACCTGGCCGCGCAGCTCCGTTCGCGCGACCGGGACCTGAAGTACACGGACCTGGGCTGCCCGGGTGAGACCACGACGACGATGCTGAAGGGCGGGTGCCCGTTCCCGGAGAAATACCGGAGCCAGATCGCGGCGGCCACCGCGTTCCTGAAGGCCCACCGCGGCGCGCGCGTCCTGGTCACCATTGACATCGGCGCGAACAACATCGACGGCTGCCTCAACGGATCGGGTATCGACCTCCACTGCGTCGCCGCGGGGTTCAAGGCGATCCGCGCGGACCTGCCGAAGATCCTCGCGCAACTGCGCGCCGCGGGCGGCCGGCGCACGTCGGTCTACGGGATGACGTACTACGATCCCTTCCTCGCCGTGTGGCTCTTCGGCAGCGCCTACCACCCGCTGGCCAGGCAGTCCGTGAAGCTCGCCGGCCAGTTCAGCGGCATCCTGGACACCATCTACCGCGGCTTCCATGTCCCGGTCGCCGACGTGTCCGGCCGTTTCAGGACCGATCACTTCACGCCGCTGGTGCAGCTGACGCCCAAGGAGAGGGTGCCGCTGAACGTGGCGCGGATCTGCCAGTGGACCTGGATGTGCGCGCCGGCCCCGGTGGGACCGAACATCCACGCCAACGCCGCCGGGTACCGGCAGATCGCGTGCGCCTTCGCCGAGGTCATCTTCGAGGCGCGGTCCGCGGCCCGCCCGGCCGCGGCCGCGGCGGCGCGGCCCTAGCGCAGGGCGGTCGCCGGCCTGGCGTCCCAGACGGTCCACAGCGGCCGGTATCCCTGCCGGCTCCAGAACGGGCCCGACCGCGGGTTGAGCATCTCGTAGTGCAGCAGCGTGACGGCAACCCCGGCGCTGGCGGCCTCGCGGCTGAACCGCGCGGTCAGCGCGTCGGCGGCACCCGAGCCGCGGTCTGGAGGCTCGACGAACATCAGCATGAGGTAGGCGGCGGGCCCGGCACCCACCATCGGTGAGATCCAGCCCGCCGCCTCCGGGCGCTGGGCGGCCAGCAGGCCGATCGCCGTGCCGTCGCGCTCGGCCAGCCACGTCCACGGCTCGGCCCCGGCGAGCAGCCCGGCGACCTGACGGCGCATGGCGCCCGCCGTGCCGGGCCGCATCCTCACGCCGCCGAAGTGGCTGTCGTACCGGACCACCTCCACCCCCAGGCGGACGACCTCATCCATGTCCGAGGGCCCGGCGCGCCTGACCAGGACCCCTCCCGCGGTTTCTGGCGCGGCCCCGGCCGTGGCCGCCGCGCCCTCGCCGGACGTGCGGCGCGCCGCGATGACCTCCAGCGGCACCAGCCCGTGGCGCAGCAGGCTGGTGACCCCGTCGATGTCACGGCTCGGCCAGGTGACGAGCGCCGCGGTGTCCTCGTCTCCGGCGCCGGGCACGCCGCGCAGGTGGTCGCGCCACCGCGACAGCAACTCCTCCAGCGGCCCCGCGACGTCCGGGCCCGCTATCCGCGGCGCGAGCTCGAACCGCCGCGCGGCGCCCCAGGATAGGTCCAGCGACCCAGGCGAGGCCGCCCAGTGCTCGCACGTGCCGAAGGCCGTGCCCCCCCCGGCGGCGATGAGCCCGGCCGGACACCGCCGCGCCGGGATCCCCGGCGGCGGCAGCAGCGGATCGATCGCCCGCCACCGCCGCGCGACCCGCGCGATTACAGAATGGGAGGTATCCCCGGCGACAGCCGGCATGAGCGCCCTCCGCGATACTTGCCGTCCACTCGTCCTCTCCGGCTCCGGGCCCAAGCCCGGCCCCGAACCGGAGCGTACCGGAAATGGGTGTGCACATAATCACCTGAAGCAACTCGTGATAATGAGCGGGCATGTTGTGCCATCGCGGTTCCGGACGCCGAAGGCGCAATATCGCTACCATTTGCCGCGTGGTTAACCTGATCATTCCGCGGGGCTGCCGGACCGGCCGCAATCCCATCTCAGACGAACCGCATTCCGCGCTGCGCCGCAGGCTGGGGTGAGGAGATGACGGAGCCGACAGGCCCTGCCGTCATCGGGCGGGCTCCAGCCCCGGCGGGCAGGCTCGAGCCCGACGCGATCGGGGTGACCCAGGACACCGTCATCGGGATGGCGGCCTCCGCGCCGGCCGCCTCGGTTGGCTTGACCCTCGCGTCCCTCGCCGCGGCGGCGGCCTACGGCAGCGGGGCGATCATCATCCTCATGGCGATCCCCATGCTCGTCATCGCCAACGCCTACCGCCGGCTGAACATGTGGAACGCCAACTGCGGCGCATCCTTCGAATGGGTCGGCCGGGCGATCGACCCGTATCTGGGCTTCATGACCGGCTGGCTGATGATAGCCGCCTACGTCCTCGGGACGATCAGCGGAGTGGAGGTGCTGGCGCCGCCGGTCCTTGCCGTTTTCGGCTCCAATTCCACCAGCACCTGGGGAAACGTCGCCATTGACACGAGCCTCGCGGTGATCATGCTCGTCATCGCGGTCATCGGCATCAAGATCACGGCACGCACCCAGGCCGGATTGGCGGCGATCGAGTACGTGATCCTGATCGGCTTCGCGATCGCCGGCCTGGTGGCGGTTCTGCACCACCGGGCCGGCGCCTTCCCGATCACCAAGGACTGGTTCAGTCCGGCCGGGATCGGGGGAAAAGGCAGCGTGATCAGCGGTTTCCTCATCGCGATATTCATGTTCACCGGCTGGGACGGCACGCTCTATGTGAACGAGGAAGTCAGGCACCGCCGGACGAACCCGGGGCGGGCCGCGATCCTGGCGGTCGCCCTGCTCGCCGTGATCTACGCGTTCTCCATGGTCGGCCTGCAGGGCGTCGTGTCGCCGGCCAAGCTGCAGAACAACTCCTCCTCCGCGCTCACCTTCGTGGCGCAGGCGCTCGGCGGCAGTGGCTGGGCCAAGGTGATGGCGCTGTCGATCGCGCTCTCGGCGATCGCGAGCACGGGCACCGGCATCGTGCTCACGTCCCGGATCGTGTACGGGATGGCGAGCCACCGCGTCCTGCCGGGGTTCCTGGGCAACGTCTCCCGCAGGTTCGCCACCCCGGTCGCCGCCAGCGTCGCGGTCGGCCTGCTGATCATCGCGATCACGTGGGTGTACCTGCTCGCGACGAGCGTCCAGACGGCGTTCACCGACGTGGTGAACGAGACCGCACAGTTGTACTCGGTCTTCTACATCCTCACCGCGGCCGCCACCATCGTCTACTACCGGCGCCGCCTGGCCGCCAGCGTCCGGGACGCGCTGCTGCTCGGCATTCTCCCGGTGGCCGCCGCGGCGGTCCTCGGCTGGATCGTGATCGAGTCGCTGCGAAGGTCGACCGCGCCGCAGAACTGGTCGCTGGTCGGCATCGTCGGAGTCGGCCTGCTCCTGATGCTCGTCGCCCGCTTCGGCCTGCGGTCCTCGTTCTTCCGTGTCCGGCGGGAGAGCAGCGACGCCTGGGGGGAATCCCCCAGCTGAAGTTGGGTGATAGCCGGCTGCTCCCGGCCGGGCCGCCTTCGTAGTGTGAACGTCGGCGCTGTCCGGCAAGCGCGACGCGAAGCACAAACTCGACGGGATAGGGAGCTCTCACATGCGGCCCTGCCTACCCTTGGCGCATGGCTGAGATGCACGTCTGGCCGCGACGTGATCTGCGCCTGACGGATGGCGTCCTCGCGGCGGCGCTGTTCGCGGCGAGCGCGGGCCAGTGGCACGGCCCCGCTGCCACACGCCTCCCGCTCGTGGCGGTCAGCGCGCTGCTCGCCGCCACCGTCCTGCCACGCCGGCGGTACCCGGCGGCGGCGTTCGCGGCGGGGACGGTGATCGCCGCCGCGCAGATCGCTTTCGGCCTGCAGCCGGGCGGGGCGGCGCCAAGCGCCTATGCCCTGCAGCCCACGACGACCGATCTGGTGATCCTGGTGCTACTAGCCACGCTGGCCGCCTACGGTCCGCGGCGGATCTCGGTTGCCGGCTTGGTCGTGTGCCTGGCCGGCTGCGTCGCCGCCATCATGCGCTGGGCCCCGGCGCACCAGCCCAGCCCGGGGCCTTCGCTTTTCGCCGCGGCCCTCGGGCTCGCCGGCCTCACCCTGGCCGCGTGGGTGCTCGGCGACTCGGTCGCCTACCGCTACCGGCGCGCCTACTATGCCTCGCTCGAAGAACGCGCGGCGCGGCTGGAGGCCGAGCGCAACGCGCAGGCACAGCTCGCCGCGGCCGCCGAGCGCGCCCGTGAGCTGCAGGAAAGACGGGCCCGTGCGGTCGAGGACTCAGCCGCACGGCTTCGCCGGATCGAGCGTGACCTGCATGACGGGGCTCAGGTCCGGCTCACTGCGCTGGCCATGGCGCTCGGGGAGATCAAGGAGAATCTCGGCGCGGCCGGGGGTGGGGCTGATCCCACAGCGGACGATGCCGCCCGTACCCGCATGCTCGTCGCCGCGGCGCACCAGAACGCCAAGGATACCCTCGCCGAACTGCGTGACCTGGCCCGCGGCATCCATCCGCCGGTACTTGACCGCGGCCTCGGCGCGGCGCTGTCCATGCTGTCGGAGACGAGCGCGATCCCGGTCGGGCTGGACGTGAGCATCCCGGAGCGGCCCTCGCCGGCCATAGAGGCCATCGCCTATTTCTGCGCGGCCGAACTGCTGGCCAACGTGGCCAAGCACGGCGCGGCGAGCCGCGCCACGATCAGCGTGATCGAGCAGGACGGGAGGCTGCTGATGAACGTGACCGACGACGGGGGCGGAGGAGCGCGCCTGGTGCCGGGCGGCGGGCTCGCGGGCCTGCTCGAGCGCGTGCAGACGGTCGACGGAAGCCTCCGCGCTGACAGCCCGCCCGGCGGCCCGACCGTCATCGCGATCGAGCTGCCTGGACACGCCTGATGTTCTCTCAGCTTCGCATCGTCATCGCCGAGGACGCCGCGATCATGCGGGACGGGCTCACCCAGACCCTCACCCGCCGGGGTCATGACGTCGTCGCGGCGGTCGCCGATGCGGACGCGCTCCGCCAGGCCGTCGACGCGCACTTGCCGGATGTCGCGATCATCGACGTGCGCATGCCTCCCACGCATACCGACGAGGGGCTGCGCGCCGCCCTGTCGATTCACCGCGACCATCCCAAGGTCGGCGTTCTGGTCTTCTCCCAGTACATCGAGACCCGGTCTGCCGCCGAGCTGTTCGCGGGCGCCCCGGCGGGCGTCGGTTACCTGATCAAGGACCGGGTCGCGGACGTGAGCGACTTCATAGAGGCGCTTTCACGCGTCGCGCAGGGCGGCACCGTGCTCGACCCGGAGGTGGTCCGCCACCTTCTGGGCGCCAGCCGCCGTGCTGAGGCGCTCGCCACGCTCACCGCGCGCGAGCGTGAAGTGCTGTCACTCATGGCCCAGGGCCGCTCGAACGCCGCGATCGCCGCCACGCTCGTCATCTCTCCCGGCGTAGTGGAGAAACACGTCGCGAGCATCTTCGCGAAGCTGGGCCTGGCGCCCTCCGACAACGACAACCGCCGCGTCATCGCCGCCATCAGATACCTGGAGTCCTGACCGGCGCTCTCGCCCCATCGGCCGGGCGTCCTCCTTCCGTCATCACGTTCGCCGGGTCCGCGGCGCCAGTCCATCCGCCGCGTGTTCTCCCCGCCACGCTTCGCCGGGTCCGCGGCGCCTGTCCATCCGCCGCGTGTCCCCCCACCACGCTTCGCCGGTACCCGAACTGTTTGCTGGGTAGTTTGACCAGTCCGCAGGAGAGCCCGGCGAACGAAAGGACAACGAGGGTGACACACGACACGCGCCACCGGGCCGCGGCCGGCCGCCGTGATGGCAGCCCCGCCACCTCACCCGGCGGGGCTGACCCGGGTTATCAGGCCGGCCGGCCTGGTCACGGATCCGCTCCGGCGCTCATCTCGGTTTGCCTGGGCTTTTTCGTCATCCAGCTCGACGTGACGATCGTGAACGTCGCGCTGCCGGCCATTCAGCGTGAGGTCGGCGGTTCGCTTTCGGGACTGCAGTGGGTCATAGACGCCTACACCCTCGCGCTCGCGTCGATCATGCTCACCGCCGGGTCGGCGGCGGACCGGGTTGGGGCGCCGCGGGTGTTCCTGCTCGGCCTGACGGCGTTCGCCGCCGGGTCGGCGGCCTGCGCGGCCGCTCCCGCGCTGGGCGTGCTGATCGCGGCCCGCGCCGTGCAGGGACTGGGCGCGTCGGCGTTGCTCCCCTGCTCGCTCGCCCTGCTGGTGCATCAGTTCCCCGACCCCCGGGCCCGCGCGCACGCGCTCGGCGTGTGGGGCGGGATGGGCTCGCTGGGAGTCGCGCTCGGTCCCGTGCTGGGCGGCGTCCTGGTGGCGCTGGCCGGCTGGCGGTCCATCTTCCTGGTCAACGTCCCGATCTGCGCGCTCACCGTGTTTCTGCTGAGGCGGCACGTCACTGAGTCGCCGCGCAACCCGGAGCGGCACGCGGACCTGACCGGGACGGCGCTGGGGATCGTCTCCCTTGCCGGGTTCACCGGCGCTTTCATCACCGCCGGCCAGCGAGGCTGGCTGACCCCGGTAACCGGCGCCCTGCTGGCCGTCGGCGCGGCCGGGGCGGTTCTTTTCGTGCTGGCCGAGCGCAGGCAGGACAGCCCGATGCTTCCGCTGGCCCTGTTCCGGTCCAGGGAGTTCAGCGGAGCCACCGGCGTCGGGGTGCTGTTCAACCTCTGCCTGTACGGGGCGCTGATCTGCCTGTCGCTGTTCCTGCAGCAGTCGCTGCATGAATCGGTGCTCGCCACCGGGCTGCTGCTGCTGCCGATGAGCGTGGTCGTCGGGGTCGGCTCGCTGGCCAGCGGCAGGCTGACAGGCAGGTTCGGGCCCCGGCCGCCGATGATCGCCGGGCTCATCCTCGCCGCCGCCGGAGCCGCGCTGCTCGCCACGGCGGGCACCGCTACGCCGCTCGCGCTCCTGGTCGGCGGCTCGGTACTGCTCGGCATGGTCTCTCTGGCGATGCCGGCGATGACCGCGGCCGTTGTGGGTGCCGCTGAACCCGGGCACGCAGGCGTGGCGAGCGGCGTGCTGAACGCCGCCCGGCAGTCCGGAGGAGCGCTCGGCGTGGCGCTGCTCGGCTCGATGCTGGCCAGCCCCGGCCACGGGCTGAGCCTGCACGCCCCGCTCACCGTCGCGGCGGCCGGCTACCTGATCGCCGTGGCGCTGGCCTGGATCACGGTTCGCCCGTCCCGCTGAAGCGGCCGGGCGGACCGGCGGGCGGCCGCCGGGCGGCGGCCGGGCGGACCCGATAACGTATGGGCGTGGCATCCACCGACAAGATCGAGGCGTTCCTCGCGGAACGGCGTAACGTCGTCGTCGCGGGGATCCGGCGCGACGGCCGCCCCCATCTGAGTCCCAACTGGTTCTGCTGGGACGGGCAGCGCTTTTACGTCACCACCACACGACACCGTGTGAAGTATGCGATCTTCCGCCGGGACCCGCGCGCGGAGCTGCTTATCGACGATTCGGTGGGCTTCCGCGCCGTGCTGGTCCCGGCCACCGCGGAGATCCGCGAAGACATCGTCGCTGAGCTGCCCCGTTTTCGCGCCATCCGGGAAAAGTACGGAATGTCCGTACCGGACGACGATGAACACCTGCGGGCGCTCTCGGCGGAGGGCCGGGTCCTGCTCGCCTTCACCCCCGGCAAGCCACCCTCCGGCTGGACGAGCTGGGGCCTGGACTGACGACTGCGCCCAGCCCCGCGCACAGTCCCGCCCACCGTGGCAGCCCCCGCGCACGTCCTCCAGCAGGCGGCCGGGCGCTACGCTCTGGGCCATGCTGCAATCCAGTGACGTCATCGCCTTCGTCCCGGTGACGGACCTCAACCGCGGTCGTGACTTCTACACCCGCATCCTCGGCCTGCCCGTGATCGAGCAGAATCCTTACGCCTGCGTGTTCAACGCCAACGGCACGATGCTGAGGCTGACCGCGGTGACCACGGTAGCGACTCCCGGTTACACGGTTCTCGGCTGGAAAGTCACCGATCTCCAAAGCACAGTTCGCGCCCTCGCCGCCCGCGGCGTGACGTTCAGCCGCTACGACGGCATGGAGCAAGATGAGCACGGCATCTGGGCCGCCCCCACCGGCGACAAGATCGCATGGTTCCAGGACCCAGACGGCAACGTCCTGTCCCTAACCCAGTTCCGCGTCCCCAGCCTCTGACCAGAATCGCGCAATGCACGCACTCAGTACTGCCCGCCCTCTCCCGGCGGCGACGGCCTTTCTCGCTAGGGGTGGCCTTACCCCGCTCGGGCGGGTGGCCCGTGGCTGTGCAGCACCTGTCCGCAGGGGG
>JAFAZE010000168.1 GCA_019239975.1 Streptosporangiaceae bacterium | reverse complement strand
CAGGCGCGGCAGGCGATCCGGTTCCCCGGCGGGGACGGTGCGGCCATGGATGAGGGGTTCGCCGCGGCTTTTTACGCGGACTTCGCCCCGGCCCAGGCCGCCGCGATCCGCCGCGCCATCGACCTGATGAAAGAGCAGGGCCGCGCCATCGACCTGATGAGGGAGCAGGGCCGCGCCGCCGGGCCGGCCGGGCCAGCGGAAGCCGGCCGGTCATGACGGGCAGCACCGAGCACGCCGTGAAGACGAACAGGAGACACATCATGACTTTGCAGACCACCTCGCCCGCCGCGAACGCCGAACTCGTGCGCGCCGGGTTCCGGGCGTTCAACGCCGGCGACGCCGACGGGTGCATGGCGCTTGCCGCCCCGGACCTGATCATGAACCTGGCTGAACTGCCCGGGCCCCGGCACGGGCGCGAGGCGTGGCGGCAGGGCTTCGAGATGATGAGACGCGCTTTCCCCGACCTTCAGGCACACATCGAGGACATCGTCGCCGCCCAGGACAAGGTCGCCGTCCGGGTGCGGTTCCGCGGCACCCACTCCGGCGAATTCCTGGGTTTCGCCGCGACCGGCCGCACCATCGAGTACGTCAGCCACGAGTTCTACCGCATCGCCGGCGGCCTCATCGCCGAGGAATGGATCTGCTCGGACACGGCCACCCTGCTCCGGCAGCTCAGCTGACTGTCCAGCGCGCCTGGAGTCACCGGGCCGGCGGCCCTGTGGCGGCACACAGGGTGACCAGCCTGGATGCCCGCTTACAGTGAAGATGTCGCGGGAGAACCGGAATCCGTCACGGAAATGACCTTGCCACAGGCGCGTGGCCGGCCGGTAGCATCGCCTCATGGGTTTCACTTGACGCTGAAGGCCCGCACTTTCTCTGCTCGCCGTCGCGCTCGCGGTCGAACTCGCCGATGAGCTGGCCGACGGCGTCAGGGGCGCCGCGCTCCCGCTGATCGCCCGCGACCTGGGGCTGAGCTATGCACAGGTCGGGCTGCTTGCTTCGGTGCCCGTGCTGGCCGGCAGCGTGCTCGAGCTGCCGATGGGCATGCTCGCCGGCCATGGCCGGCGGCGGCACCGCGTGGTCCTCGGCGGCGGCCTGGCATTCATCCTCGCGCTGGCGGGCGCGGCGCTCGCCAGGACGCTGCCGGAGCTTCTCTTCGCGTTCATCGCCTTCTACCCCGCCTCGGGTGCCTTCGTCTCGCTCACGCAGGCCGAGCTCATGGACGCGTTCCCCGACCGGCGTGCGCAGCACATGGCGCGCTGGGATCTGGCCGGATCGGCCGGGGCGGCCGCCGGGCCGCTGGTCGTCGCCGCGGTGCTCGCCAGCGGTGGCGGCTGGCGGGGCGCGTACCTGGTGCTGGCGGGGCTGTCCGCGGTCGCGTGGCTCGGCATGTGCCGGCGCGGCGCGGCGACCTCAGCCGGCGCGGACCGCGGCGAGGCAGATCCGGCCGGCACGGGCTCAGACGGTGCGGGCTCAGACGGTGCGGGCTCAGACGGCGCGGACCCGGGAGGCGCGGGCTCAGACGGCGCGGACCTGGAGGGCGCAGACCCGGACGGCGCGGATCCCGGTGAGCCAGGCCCCGCCGGGCCGGCCGGGCGGCGGCCGTGGGCCGCGCGGGCCCGCGAGGTCATCGCGGCGGTGCGCGGCGGGGGGACGCTGCGCTGGCTGGTCCTGCTCGAGGTCGCCGACCTGCTGCTCGACGTGCTGACCGGGTTCGTCGCGCTCTACCTGGTGGACGTGGCGCACGCGACGCCCGCCGTCGCGGCGGTCGGCATGACGGTCCGGCTCGCCGCCGGGCTGGCCGGTGACGCCGGGTGCGTCTTCGTCCTGGAGCGCGCCGGCGACCTCGCCGTCCTGCGCGCGACCGCGGTCGCGGCGGCGCTGCTCTACCCGGGGTTCCTGCTCGTGCCGGGCCTGCTGCCGAAGCTCGCCGCGCTGGCGGCGCTGACCGCCGCGACGTCGCCCTGGTATCCGGTGCTGCAGGCGCGGCTGTACGGGAGCCTGCCCGGCCGCAGCCCGGTGGCGGTGACGCTGAGCAGCGCGGCCGCGATGGCCGGCGGTCTCGGGCCGCTCGCCGTCGGCCTGATCGCGCAGGCCGCCGGGCTGCCGTGGGCGCTGGCCTGCCTCACGGTGGTTCCGCTGGTGATCCTCGCCGTGTCTCGCTAACCGGGTCGCTGTGTACCGGATGCCGAGGGCCCGGACCTGGCCGGATTCGATGGCGGCCCGCTCGTCCGCGGCGGATACACCGTCGAGGCCGGGAAAGAAGAAGGGCCCGTAGGCGCAGGACAGCCTGCGGAACCTGCTGTCGAGGCCGCGCAGTATCCGCGCACCGGTGTGCAGCCCGGCTTCCCCGGCCCATGCCTGGCTACAGGCGTCCCATGACTGGCCCGACCGTGTGAACTCCTCCTGGCTGTGGCGCAGCCAGGTCTCGTTGCCCTCGGCCAGGTGGCCGAAACACCACCGGGCGGTCGCCTCGTCGAAGCGCTCCCACTCCCACTCGGCCACGACCACGACCCCGCCGGGCCGTATGGCCGCCGCCATCCGGTCAAGGACGAGGCGCCCATATCTCCGCCGCCCAGCGCTCATCACGGTCCATGCCGCAACCGTACGCGGTGCCCGGGGCGGGGGATGACGGGTCAGCCCGTCCGGGCGCCGGCCTGCGCCGCGGGCGAAGCGTGCCGGCCGGGCGAGGGCTACAGGGCCCGGAGGGCCGGCATGACCTTCTGGGTGAACAGGTGAAGGCTGGCGAGGAAGTCTTCGTGGCCGAGGCTGCCGAACTGGAAGACGCCGCAGAAGCAGCCGAAGCCGAGTTCCTTCGCATGCGCCTCCAGCCTCTGCCGGACGGTGTCCGGTGAGCCGATCACCGCGTAGCCGCGATTCACCAGGTCACGCACGTCGGCGTTGCCGGAGCCCAGGCCGCCCTTGGCCGCCATCACCCTGGCGCTGGAGGCGGGCGTCAGGTAGCCGGCCGGGAAGAAGACGTCCCTGGGCATGCGCATCAGCTTGTTGAACAGCCTGTCCAGGGCGGGCAGCGCCACTTCTTCGGCCCGCTCGTCGGTGTCGGCCACGAAAACCGGGATCGACCAGCCGATCTGTTCCGGCGCCGCGGTGTAGCCGTACCGCTGGGCGGCCGCGCGGAACTCGTCGAAGACCCGGCGGACGCTTGCCAGCTCGCTGTAGGTCTGCAGGTAGGTGTACCGGTGCTTCGCGGCCCAGTCGATCGTCTCCCCGCTGCCCTGGGACGGGGACCAGATCGGCGGATGGGGCTGCTGCAGCGGCCTCGGCCACGGGTTGACGTAACGGAACTTGTAGTGCTTCCCGTACCACTCGAACGGCCCGGGGCGCGTCCACGCGGCGACGATCAGGTCGTGGGCCTCATGGAACCGCTCCCGTGAGCTGGCGGGGTCGACGCCGAACGTGTGGTACTCGGCGCCGATGCCCCGGACGAACCCCGAGATGATCCGGCCGCCGGAGATCACGTCGAGCATCGCCACCTCCTCGGCCACCCGCAGCGGGTGGTCGCGCAGCGGCAGCGCGTTGCCGAGGATGGCGATCCGGCAGGTCGTCTGCGGGACCAGCACGGCGGCCATGACGTCCGGCGACGGCATCAGCCCGTAGGCGGTCTGATGGTGCTCGTTGACACAGATGCCGTCGAACCCGGCCCTGTCGAACGCGATGAGTTCCTCGATGTACCGCCGGTAGAGCCGGTGTCCCTTCTCCGGGTCGAACAACGCGTTGCTGAGCGTCACCCAGCTGCTCGCGGTGCCGTCGAGGTGACCGGCCGGCAGATCCTGGTAGGGCATGAGGTGAAAGCCGAAGAACTTCACGCGAGAAACTCCCTCACCAGCGCGGCGAACGCTTCCGGCCGCTCGGCCTGCGGCCGGTGCCCCGCGTCCTCGATGATCTCCAGCCGTGCCGCGGGCAGCGCCTCGGCCCAGCGGTGTGCGTAGCCGACCGGCAGCAGCCGGTCCTCAGCGCCCCAGATGATCAGCACGCCGGCGGTGATGCGATGCAGCCTGCCGGCCAGCTTCGGGTCGTGCAGGTACGGGTTCCAGCCCACGTGCGCGGTGGCCATCCGGTTCCGCAGGTACCGCTGGAACAGCTCCTGGTCCTCGGTGATCCTCTCGGCGGCCGCCACGGCGGCCGCGCGGGCGCCGTGGCGGTGATTGGCCAGCTCGGCGTCCTGCACCGGGTTCAGCGTGAAGATGTCGGGTGCCGGGACGCCGGCCCGCAGCCCCGCCGCGCCGGCGAGCACGAGCCCGCGGACCCGGCCGGGGGCGAGCACCGCGATCTGGGCGGCGAGCCAGCCGCCGAGGGAGTGGCCGACCAGGGCCGGGCGGTCCAGGCCGAGGCGGTCCAGCAGGTCCAGGTAGGAGAACGCCATGTCCAGGACGGAGTCCACGGAGGGATCGTCGTCGCTGCGGCCGAACCCCGGGTGGTCCGGCCGGTAGACGGTGAAGTCGCGGGCGAGCAGCGTCAGCGCGGGTGCCCAGCCGTCCAGTTCGCCCGGGCCGTGCAGGTAGACGAGCGGCTCGCCGTGGCCGGACCGCGCCAGCCATACGCGGCGGCCGCGGACGTCGACATGCTCAGCGGACACCGCCATGCCCGTCGTTGTCATGTGGCTCCTTCCTGAGCCTCGCGGGCGAGCTCCGGCCGGCCCCGCGCGAAGAACACCGCTCCCATATCCGGCAGCGCCCGGAACCCGGCCGCGGTCCCGGTGAACCTGGGCGTCCCGTCCACCAGCACGTGCACCCGGCTGGCCACGTCGAGAGCGAGCTGGATCCGCTGCTCGATCAGCAGGATCGCGCCGCCCGCCCCGGCGAGGCCCGCGACGATCTCGGTCAGCACCTGGCGGGCCACGGCGGGCGCGAGGTTCGCGGTCGGCTCGTCCAGCATCAGGGCCGTGGGCCTGGCCACCAGGGCGCGGGCGATCGCGAGCAGCTTGCGCTCACCGCCGCTCAGGGTCGCCGCGGTGCGCCTGCGCAGCGCGGCGAGCTGCGGGAAACGGGCGAAGATCTCGGCGATCCGCGCCGCGGTCTCGGCCGGCGGCAGCCGGTAACCGCCCATCTCCAGGTTCTCCGTGACCGTCAGCGTCGGGAACACGTCCCTGGACTGCGGCACATAACCCAGCCCGCGGGCCGCCCTGAGGTCCTCGCTGAGGCGTGAGATGTCCTCGCCCGCCAGGTGCACCGAGCCGGCCATCAGCCGCAGCTCGCCGTTCAGCGCCTTGATCAGGGTGCTCTTGCCGGCGCCGTTCGGCCCGATCACCAGGGTGACCTCGCCCGGCACCACGTCCACCGAGACGCCGCGGACGACGGGTACCGCGGCGTATCCCGCGGTGATGTCCCGCCCGGTCAGCAGCGGCGTGGTGGCCTGGCTCACGCGAAGTACGCCTCCCTGACCGCGCCGCTGCTCATCGCCTCGGCGTAGCTCGCCTGCGCGACGACCTGCCCGGAGGCCATCACCACCACCCGGTCGCAGACCGCCTCCACCACCTCCAGGGCGTGTTCCACGATGATGACGGCCACACCCGAGTCGCGGATGCGCGCGCAGTCGGCCTGAATGCGCTGCACCAGGTGCGGGGCAACGCCGACCATCGGCTCGTCGAGCAGCAGCACCCGGGGCGACCGCATCAGGCAGCGCATGATCTCCACCAGGCGGCGCTGGCCGCCGCTCAGCTCCGCGCCGTACCGGTCGGCCATGTCCGCCAGCTCGAACTCGCGCAGCCGGCTCCAGGTGGCCTCGGCGGCCACGGCGAGCCGCTGCCGCCTGGCCCGGCCGCCCGCCAGCGAGCCCCGCAGCCCGGATCCCTGTGCGCCCAGCGCGGAGACCAGCAGGTTCTCGTAGACCGTCAGGCCGTCAAAGGTGCTCGTGTGCTGGAACGTCCTTGCCACGCCGAGCCGGGCTCTGCGGTACGGCGGCGCGGCGGTGATGTCCTGGCCGCCGAGCAGAACCTGCCCGGACGCGACGGCGATCTGGCCGCCGAGCGCGCCGAGCAGTGACGACTTCCCGGCCCCGTTCGGCCCGATGAGCCCGACCACCTCACGGTCCCGCAGCTGCAGCGAGACATCGCGCACCGCGGCGACCCCGCCGAAGCGGACCGACACGTTCCTGACGTCGAGCACGGGCCCGGGGCTCACCGTGGGTTCCCCGTCCCCGGACCAGGCGCCGGCGGCACGGCGTGGTACCGCCGGGCGGGGATCAGCCCCCGCGGGCGGATTGCCAGGCAGACCAGCCACAGTGTGCCGATCAGCACCCACTGCAGCGCGTCGATGAGCCCCGTGTAACCGACCTGCGGCAGGAACGTGGGCACCTGCAGGAAGATGACCTGCACCAGCAGGGTGCCGAGCGCCACCCCCCAGATGTTCCCCACGCCGCCGAGGATGATGGCGGTGAAGACCGCGAAGGTCTCGGCGTATCCCCACGCGGCCGGCGACCAGGCGGCGAGGAACTCGACGAGCAGCCCGCCGCTCAGCCCGGCGATCACGCCGCCGAGGACGAACGCCTGCATGCGAAGGCCCAGCGGATTCAGGCCGATGGTGGCCGCGGCGTCCTCGTCGTCGCGGACAGCGCGGAGCGCGCGGCCCCACGTGGACCGCCCGAGCCGGGCGACCAGGAGGTACACGGCGAGCGCGATCGCGCCCGCCCACGCCGCGTACACCCACTGGTACCCGTCATAGGTGAGCCCGGACAGCAGGCCGGACAGCGGCCTGGGCACGCCGGTCAGCCCGTTCGACCCGTTCAGCAGGCCGACCGCGTTGGAAACCACCTGTATGGCGATCAGCGACACGATCAGCAGGATGGCTGCCTGGTAGTCACGTCTCATCCGGCGCAGCGAGAAGGACCCGGCGACGGCCGCGAGCAGCCCGCCGGTCAGCGCCGCGATGACAAGCGGCAGCGGGAACGGGAGGCTGGCGCCGAACACATACCGCTGGAACGAGTTCACCCCGGTGTCCGGCCCGAGGCTCACGACAGCCGCGGCGTACGCTCCGGCCGCCTGGAACATGATCAGCGCGAAGTTCGGGATTCCTCCCCAGCCGAACTGCAGGTTCAGCGCCCAGGCCAGCAGCACGTCGACAAAGAAGTAGACGATCAGCGTGGACGCGTAGAAGGACATTAAACCGTGATCTCCGCTTTCGCCGTGGCCTGCCCGGCCAGCGCCGCCGGGCGGGTGAGCAGCACGATCGCGAGGATGCCGAAGCCCGCGACCGTGCTGTACTCGGCGCCCCCGGCCGCGGCGACCTCCTCGGTGACCAGGCCGAGGAGAAGAGCCGCGAGTACCGCTCCGCGGGTGGAGCCGGCCCTGCCCAGGATGGCCGCCGCCAGCACCAGCGGCAGGAAACCGGTGCCGACCGACGCGTCGATCGTGAGCGAGTTGATCACGTAGCCCAGCCCGGCGAGGCCGGCCAGCGCCCCGCTGAGCAGCCACACGACGTTGACGATCTTCCCGGTCGGGATGCCGCAGGTCCTCGCCAGCCGCGGCTCGACGGCCATCGCCCGCAGCGCCTTGCCGAGCCGGGTCCGGCGCAGCAGGAACTCCAGGCCGCCGAACACCGCGAGCGCCAGCGCGACGAGCACAAGCTGCGTCACGGTGAACGTGAAGACGCCGGCGTGCAGCGATGCTCCCTGCGGAAAGGAGAACCGGTAGATCTGCTCGCCGGACGCCGCGTCGATGCCGTACTGCAGGATCAGGCTGACCGCGAGCGTGACCATCACCATCTCGAACACCCCGGCCCCCCGGCGGGCGTAGAAGGCGAACAGCGTCCTGCCGAGCAGCCAGGTGAGGAGCGCGGCGGCCAGCGGCGCGGCGGCGACCTCGAGCGCCATCGGCAGGTGCAGCTCCCCGGCGCCGAACGCGGCGAAGGCGCCGACGGTCATCACGCCGCCGTAGGAGATGTTCAGCACGTTGGTGAGGCCGAACTGCAGGGTGAAGCCCATGGCGCCGATCGCGATGAGCGCCGCGCTGACGACGCCGAAACCGAGTGCCTGGAGGATCAGCAAGACGGCCTCTCAGCCGTTGGGGTCAGACATTGCCGTTGGGGTCAGCCATTGAGGGCCTGCACCTGTGCCTGGGTGATCGTCCCGACCACCACGGCCGGGGCGTTCGCCGGGAACTTCTCGACCGCCTGTGAGCCGAACGAGTTGTGGTACTTGTCGAAGAGCAGCGGCCCGGAGGCGCCGATGTACTGGATCTTGTGGCCGGCGGCGAGCGCCGCGCGGCCGGCGGCGTAGGTGTACACGATCTCCTTGCCGGCCGCGGGGGCGGTCACCGCCATGATGTCGTTGTTGTAGGCGGTTCCGTCGGTACTGTGGGCCGCGTCCATGGCCAGCGCGAGCGTGATCATGGCGTCATATCCCGATTCGGAGAACGAGTTGTTCTCCCACTGGCTCACCGGCTTGCTGAGCTTGCCCTGGACCGCGAGCACGTCCGCGTTGAACGCGGCCACCGCGGGGTTGCTCACCGGGTTGCCGACCACCACGGCGCGGAAATAGGTGCCGAAGGCGGCGTCACCGATCGCGCCGCGCAGCGGGGAGAAGTAGGAATCGGACGGCGTCCCGCTGGTCCCGATGATCGGCAGCAGCGAGCCGAGCTGCCTGAGCTCACCGAAGAACGTGGCGGCCGTCGGCCCGTCCGACTCGGTGATGACCGCCTGCGGCTTCGCCGCCAGCAGCCGTTCCACCGAAGACCGGTACGACGGCTGATCGGGTGTCAGGTTCTCCTGGTCGGCCAGCCTGACGCCGACCGCCTTGACGCCCGTCAGCACCCCGGGCAGGTCCCCCTGTGAGCCGGTGTCGGTGCCGAACACCGTCGCGACGCTGGTGTAACCCTGGCGCTTGGCCCACAGCGCGATCGCCTCGCCGTTGGCCGGGTCGGGCGGCACGTCACGCCAGAGGTACGCGTACGAGCTCCGGTCGTAGGCGGCCTCGCCGGCCGCGATCATCATCGGCAGGTGGCGTGTGTTGAGAAGCGGCACCAGCGTGGCGGCGCTGGTGGAGTCCGGGCCGAGCACGGCCGCGACGTTGCCCGTGGTGGCCAGCGTCTTGCCCATGGCGGCGAGCGCGTCCGCCGGGTCGCTGCGCGTGTCGACCTGGATGAGCGACACCTGGCGGCCGAGAACGCCGCCGCCGTGATTCACCGCGTACAGCGCGGGGTAGTCGATGGACGCCGAAAACTGTGCCTCGAAGGCCTGGTCCCCGCTGTACGCGGCGATCTGGACGACGCCCACCGGGCCGGACGAGCTGCCGCCTCCGTTTCCGCCGCTTCCGGAGGCGCAGGCCGCCACGGCGAGGACGCCGACGGCCGCGAGCGTGAGGTGGATCGATTTCGTCATCGACAAACCTCCCCCTTGTGGGGCATTTGACCGCAGACTATATGCCTGAGGCGCTGTGGGGAATATCTCGCCGCGCGATTCTGCGATGCGGAATCTTCCGGCGCCAGGGCCTCGCCGGATGGCCTCGTGGTGTCCAGCCGGGCTGTCAGCCCCCGGACGCAGGACGGGCCTCCCGCAGGTCCGCGGAGGCAGCGGCGACCACGCCGTGAAGCTCACGGGCGATCGCGCGGACGTAGTCCTGCGTCATCCGCTGCATCGGCCCCGCCACGGCGAACGCGGCGACGGGCCTGCCCCCGGCGTCGGGTACCGCCATGCCGACGGCCCCGAGGCCGATCTCGCTCTCCTCGAAGTTGACGGCGAAGCCGTCGGTTCGCACCCGCTCCAGCTCGGCGAGCAGCCGGGCACGGGACGTCATGGTCCGCTCGGTGACCGCGGCCAGCCTCTCGTCCGGGTAGATGGCCAGTACTTCCCCGGTGGCGAGCGCGGCCAGCATCGCCTTGCCGGCCGAGGTGGCGTGGGCCGCCCTCCGCAGGCCCACCCTGGCGCTGACCCGGACGGTGAGCTGCGATTCGATGCCGTCGATGAAGTGCACCGTGTCGCCCTCGAGGACGAGCAGGCTCACGGTCTCCTGGGTCGCGGCCGCGATCTCGGTCAGGTAGGGCCGCAGCCGCGACCGCACGTTCAGCGCCCCGACCGCGGCGAGGCCGATCTCCACCAGCCGCGGGCCGGGCCGGTACGCGCGGGTGGCCGGGTCCTGCACCGCGAACTGCCGGTGCACGAGCATCCCGAGCAGCCGGTGCGCGGTCGACCTCGCCACGTTCAGCTGCTCCGCGACCTCCGATACGCGCAGTGACTGCTTGCTGCGGAACAGCAGCAGCAGCTGCAGGGCGTGGTCGACGGAATTGAGCCGGTAGGCCGGGGCACCCGGCGCGGCGGGCGTCAGTTCGCGCGGTTGCACGTGATCACCGTACGCTGAGCTCCATCTCCCCGAGCCGGCCGATCCGCACCCGGAGCTTGTCCCCGGCGGCGATCGGGCCCACCCCCGGTGGCGCGCCGGTGAGGATCACGTCACCCGGCAGCAGGGTCATGACCGAGGACGCGTAGGCGACGAGGTCCGCGACGGAAACGAGCATGTCCGACGTGCTCACCTGCTGCCTGAGCACGCCGTTGCGCTCGAGCTCGATCCGCAGGCTGGCCGGGTCACCCACCTCGTCGCTGGTCGTGAGCCAGGGCCCGAGCGGGCAGAAGGTGTCGTAGCTCTTCCGCCGGGACCGGTCGGCCGCGCCGCGGACGGTGATGTCCAGGCCGATCGTGTACCCGGCCAGCGCGCCGAGCGCCCGGCCCGGCGGGATGTCCTTTCCGCCGGGCCCGACGACCACGGCCAGCTCCGCCTCGTGATGGATCTCGTGCCCGGCCGCGACCTCGGCGGGCGGCAGCACGACTGTGCCCGCCGGGCCCGTTACCGCGGACGGCGCCTTGAGGAAGACGTCGAACTCCATCATCCAGGACTCCACCCGGCCGAGCGTCCGCCGCTGCACATCGTGCATCTCGGACACGTGCCCGGCGTAGTTGGAGGCCACCGCGATGATCTTGGACGGGTTCAGCACCGGCGCCGCCAGGCTCACCCCGGCCAGCGGCAGCGCCGCGGCACCGCGCGCCGCGGCGGCGAGCGCCGGCCGCACCGCCTCGAAGTCCCGGCACAGGCGGCGCCACCAGCCCGCGGTCAGCGGGTCCGCATCGTGCGGCCAGGGCAGCGCGCCGGTCACGTCGGCGACCCCGTCGCCGGTGACGACGCCGAGCCGCTGGGCGCCGAAGATCGCCAGCCTCACCCGAGCACTTCTTCCCGGTAGATGCCGAGCGCGCGGAGCACGGGCGTGTCGGCGAGCTCGAACAGGTCGGCACCGGACCGCGACGAGTGCCCGGCGGCCGCCCAGGAGGGGACGACGAACATGTCTCCCTCCGACCAGTCCATCGGCTGGCCGCCGACCACGCTGCGCCCGGCGCCGCGAAAGACCACGAAGATCGCGTTGCCGGTGCGGCGCACCGGGGCGGTGGCCCCGCCGGGGGCTATCCGGTGCATGGAGCAGGACAGCGTGGGCAGCACGCTCGCGCCCGTCTGCGGGTTGACGAACTCGAGGCTGGCCATCGGCGCCCGCCGGGCCCGCGCGAGGCGGTCCAGCTCCGCGCTTGTCCGCGTCCACCGGTAGACCAGCAGCGGCGACGGATCCGGGCCGGCCCGCCGCGCGGCGCCGTCGGCGTACCGGGGCCGGTGCAGCCGCTCGGACTCGTTGCGCCCGGCCTGTCCGCGCTGGCCGGCCGGCTGCGAATACTCCGGGTAAGGCTCGTAGAACACCGCGTCGAGCGCCTCGACCATCGGCAGGTCGAGGCCGTCGAACCAGAACATGGTCCCGTCGCCGCCGTTGGTGTGGTCGTGCCAGTACCAGGACGGTGTGAGCACGAGGTCGCCCGGCTCCATGTCACACGGGTCACCGTTCACGGTCGTCCAGACCCCGGTGCCGCGCAGCACGAACCGGATGGCGCCCGGCGTATGCCGGTGCGCCGGGGCGGTTTCGCCCGGTCCCAGGCACTGCAGGGCTCCCCAGAGCGTGCCCGCCGCGTAGGGCGCGCCCGCCAGGCCGGGGTTGCCCAGGCTGAGCACCCGCCGCTCGCCACCGCGGTCCACCGGCACCGCCCGGATCGCGCGCTCGGCGAGCCCGTACATGACGCTCGCCCGCCACAGCCAGGGGATCGCCCGCGGGCGCGGATGGTTCGGCAGCAGCTCGCGGCCGATGTTCCACAGCGGGTACAGGTGCGCGGCGGACAGATCGCGGTACAGCAGATCCAGGTCCGCCGGGGCCGCCGGTGCGTCGGGCGTCATGGTCTCACCATAGGCCAGTGTTCTGTTAACGGGAAGCCTGGCCGATTGCGTTCTGCGATATGGAACCGCGATGCGGACGCGGGAGCTCAGATGCGGCGACAATGGTCCACACCACCGCTAAACTTTGAGCGTCTGGTGTGTATCGGGCCGGCCAATGGCGGTGCCGGGAAGCGGCATGGTCACCGTCCACGAAGCGGCGTTGGCGAAGATAATCCTCTGGCGGTAAAGTCACCGCGCAGGTTTCGCTGTTACCCGATGGGAGTCGGAATGCGCGTCCTCGTACTCGGCGGTGATGGTTTCTGTGGCTGGCCGACATCGCTTTACCTGTCGGACCGCGGTCACGACATCACCATCCTGGACAACCTCAGCCGGCGGAAGATCGACGTCGAGCTGGAGGTCGAGTCGCTCACCCCGATTCGCCCCATCAGCGAGCGGCTCCGCGCCTGGCGCGAGGTGTCGGGGCGCGAGATCGGCTTCGTGAACGTCGACCTCGCCACCGAATACGACCGGCTCGTGGCGGTGCTCAAGGAGCTGCGGCCGGACGCCGTGGTGCACTTCGCCGAGCAGCGGGCCGCCCCCTACTCGATGCGGAACGAGCGCGCCAAGCGGTACACGGTCGACAACAACGTGCGCGCCACGCACAACCTGCTGACCGCGCTGGTCAGCACCGGCATCGACGCGGCGGTCGCGCACCTGGGCACGATGGGGGTCTACGGGTACGGCTGGTCCGGGACCGCGCCGATCCCCGAGGGTTACCTCACCGTGAAGGTGCCGACCCCGGACGGCGACCTGGAGCGCGAGATCCTGCACCCGGCCAACCCGGGGTCCGTGTACCACATGACCAAGACGCTCGACCAGCTCATGTTCGCGTTCTACGCGCGCAACGACCAGCTGCGGATCACCGACCTGCACCAGGGCATCGTCTGGGGGACGCAGACCCCGCAAACGGCCCGCGACGAGCGGCTGATCAACCGGTTCGACTACGACGGCGACTACGGCACGGTGCTGAACCGCTTCCTCATGCAGGCCGCGGTCGGGCACCCGCTGACCGTGCACGGCACCGGCGGCCAGACCCGCGCGTTCATCCACATCAGGGACACCGTGCGGTGCATCGAGATCGCGCTGGAGAACCCGCCTAAGGCCGGCAGCAAGCCGCTGGTGCTCAACCAGATGACCGAGACGCACCGCGTGCTGGACCTCGCCAAGCTGGTCTCGGACGCCACCGGCGTGGAGATCGCCTACCTGCCCAACCCCCGCCGGGAAGCCGACGAGAACGACCTGATCGTGCGCAACGACCGGTTCCTCGCGCTCGGCCTGCAGCCCACCACGCTGTCCGAGGGCCTGCTCGAGGAGTGCACCGACATCGCCGCCAGGTACCGGCACCGGGCCGACCCGAGGAAGATCATCGCCCGTTCGGTGTGGCGGGCGGGCATGGAAACGGCCGATGACCTGATCACCGAGATCCCGCCGGAAAAATAAGAGAGATGTAACAGGTTGCCGCGGCGGGCCTGCTCGCGCTCGATCGCCTCGAAGAGGGCCTGGAAGTTGCCCTTGCCGAAGCCGAGCGAGCCGTGCCGCTCGATGAACTCGAAGAACACCGTGGGCCGGTCGCCGATCGGCTTGGTGAAGATCTGCAGCAGGTAGCCGTCCTCGTCGCGGTCGACGAGGATGCCGCGGGACCGCAGCTCACCGACGGGAACGCGCACCGGGCCGATCCGGGCGCGCAGCTGTGGATCGGTGTAGTACGAGTCGGGGGTGGCGAGGAACTCGACGCCGCGCTCCCGCAGGCCGTCCACGGTCGCCAGGATGTCGCCGGTGGCGAGCGCCAGGTGCTGCACGCCGGCCCCGCCGTAGAACTCCAGGTACTCGTCGATCTGCGACTTCCGCCTGCCGGGCGCCGGCTCGTTCAGCGGGAACTTGACCCGGTGGTTGCCGTTGGCGACGACCTTGCTCATCAGCGCCGAGTACTCGGTGGCGATGTCGTCGCCGATGAACTCGGCCATGTTCGTGAACCCCATGACCCGGTGGTAGAAGTCCACCCATTCGTCCATCCGGCCGAGCTCCACGTTGCCGACGACGTGGTCCAGCGCCACGAAGAACCGCTCGCCGCCGCCGGGGCCGGTGCGCGCCACGTAGCCGGGCAGGTACGGACCGGAGTACCGGGACCGGTCGACCAGCGAGTGCCGG
Source organism: Streptosporangiaceae bacterium (assembly GCA_019239975.1). Taxonomy (GTDB): domain Bacteria; phylum Actinomycetota; class Actinomycetes; order Streptosporangiales; family Streptosporangiaceae; genus JAFAZE01. Next base: position 11,173 of record JAFAZE010000168.1, on the reverse strand, counting down.
GTCTCCCCGTACGCGGCGATCGCCGCGGTCCGCACCGTGCCGTGGGAGTCGGTGAGGTCGCGGGGCTCCTCGAGGACGGCCGCGCCCTGAGCGCGGGCGTGCGCGACGCACCGGTCGACGTCGGGCACCTCGAGCGCCACGTCGATCACGCCGTCGCCGTGCCGCCGGTGGTGGCCGGCCAGCGGGCTGTCCGGGCTGGCTGCGCCCTTGATCACGAACCGGGTCGCGCCGCTGCGCAGCACGTAGGCGTGGTGGTCACGGTTCCCGGTCTCCGGGCCGGAGTACGCGACAAGCCGCATGCCGAACGCGAGCTGGTAGAACAGTGCCGCCTGGGTGGCGTTGCCGGCCGCCCACACGACCGCGTCCCAGCCGGTCACCGGGAACGGGTCGCGCCCGGCGTCGTGGTCCACCAGGCCGAGAAGGGTCCGGAGCTGGGCGTCGGTCGCGGTGTCATCGGTCGCGGTGTCATCGGTCACCGTGTCATCGGTCACCGTGTCAGTGGCAGCCACCATGGCGTCTTCTCCCTCGCACGATGATCGTGTGCTCTGGATGATCACATGCTCTGGGCAATCACAACCGCCCGTTTGGAAGCTATGCAAGTAAGCCCCAGTCTGCTGATCACATGAGGCATATTGCCGAGAGAAGTGGGCAATCTGCTTAACAGATTGCCTAGCTAGGAGCGACGGTTGGCGAACGAGCCCGATGCCCTCGACATGGCGCTGCTCACGGCGCTGCGGGAGTCGCCGCGAGCCGGCGTGCTGCAGCTTTCGCGGATCACGCGGGTGGCACGGGCGACCGTGCAGTCCCGGCTGGACAGGATGGAGCGCGCTGGGGTGATCACCGGGTACGGGCCGGACATCGACCTCACCGCCGCGGGCTTCCCGGTGCACGCGTTCGTCACGCTGGAGATCACTCAGGGCGCGCTGGACCGGGTCGCGGCGGACCTCGGCGCCATCCCCGGCGTGCTCGAGGCCTACGCGATCACCGGGTCCGGCGACGTGCTGTGCAAGGTGGCCGCCACGTCGCACGCGGACCTGCAGCAGACGCTGCTGCGAATCGACGGTTCCCCGTCGGTCGCCAGGTCCACGAGCGCGGTCGTGCTCTCCACCGTCATCGCCCGGCGTGACATGCCGCTGCTGGCGTCCCGGCCGCGCGCCGCCGTGACCCGGGCGCCCGCCTACGGGGCGGCTACCTGATCCGAGCCACTACCCGATCCGAGCCACTACCCGATCCGAGCCCCTACCTGATCTGGGCCACCCGCGCGGCGTCATGCCCGGTGCCGCGGCCGGCGAGGGCGGCGGCGATCTCGGTGCGGGTGTCGATGCTCAGCCTGGTGAGGATCTGGTTGACGTGGTACTCGACGGTCTTGACGCTGATGTACAGCTCCCGGGCGACCTGGTGGTTGGACTTGCCCGCGGCGACCGCCCTGGCCACGGCGAGCTGGCGGGACGTCAGCGGGGGGCGGCCCCCGCCGGGGTGGTCGTGCCCGTTGCGGGCGTCCCCTCCGGGGACGTCGTGGCCGAGCTCCGCGTCGCATCTGGCCACGAACGGCGCCGCGCCCAGCCCGGCGAACAGGGCACGGGCCGCCCAGAGCTCGCGCAGCGCCGCGCGGCGCTGGCCGGCGTGGCGGAGGAAGCGGCCGTAGTCGAGGCGGGTGAGGGCCTCCTCGTACGGCGTGCCGAGCCCGCTGAGGCCGGCGATCGCCGAGAGGTAGGCGGCGCGGGCGGCGTCCGGCCGGTGCCTGGCGGCCTCCAGGAAGCCGCGCACCCGGTCCGCGGCCGCCATCGCGGACCGGCGGCCCCGGCCGCGGGCGAGCGCGGCGAACGGGGCGATCGCCTGCTCGGCCGCCGCGAACTGGCCGGTTCTCGCCAGCGCGTGCGCGTAGAGCGGCCAGAAGCCGAGCAGGGCGGGCTCCGTGGCGGCGAGCTCGCCGAGACGGCCCGCGACCGGGCTCACCGCGGCGAGCACCGCGTCCGGGTCGTCGCGGGCGAACGCGAGCGCCGCCTGCGCGTTGATCACGTCAAGCAGGCGGTCCGGCGGTCCCTCGCGCACGCGGCGGCCGGCGGCGGAAGCGTGGTCCGCGGCCAGGTCCCACTGGCCGCGGCCGGCGTAGGGGTACACGGCGACCGCGTGCGCGCTGGCGAGCAGCCAGTCCTGGTCCAGGTCGTCGATCAGCGTGACGAGCCGGGTGGCGCCCGCGACCGCGTCGTCCCACGCGCCCATCCGGTAGTCGGTCATCACCTTGAGCACGCTCGCCTCGAGCAGATGGGGCAGCGAAAGACCGCGGCAGCCATCACCGGCCGACGCCGCGGCCAGCTGCCGGGCGGCGCCCGGCAGGTCGTCACACCAGAGCAGGACCGTCCCCAGCCCGGCCCTGATCAGCAGCCGGGCCGGGTCATCATCGCCCGCGCCGTCGCCGAGCTGCGCTGTCAGCAGGGCCGTCGCCTCCGCTGCCTGCCCGGCCAGCGCCAGCGACGTGCCCAGGACCACGTGGGCGCACGCCCGCGGAACGCCGGCGGTAGCGCTGCCGGCGGCCAGCCTCGCCCATCTGGCGGCATCGGCGGTGCGGCGCAGGCGCAGCAGCAGCAGCGCGAACTCGCAGCAGGCCATCGCCACGCCGTGCGCCAGCTGCGGGTCCCGCGGCGGCTCGCGCTCCGCCAGCCATACCGCCACCTCGGTGAGCCAGCGCTCGGCGGCCGCATGGTCCCTGGCCAGCATGGCGAGCCTGCCGAGCACGGCGCTGCGCGGCGCGGACGGGGGCAGGCCCGCGACCTCGGCGGCGAAGGTGCGAGCCCGCGCCGCATCCCCGATGTCGATCAGCAGGCCGACCGCCATCAGGAGCAGCCGGTCACGTTCCGGGCCTCGCTCGCCGACACCGGCGGCGGCCAGCAGATGCCCGGCCGCCTCGGCGTGGTGCCCGGCGGCGATCTCGGCCCGGGCTCTCGCCCCGAGATCGGCGGCCAGCCCGGCGTCCGCGCCCGGACAGGCCGCCACCCGGTGCGCCAGCGCGGCCGGCCCGGTGGTCAGCGCGGCCGCCTGGCGGTGCAGCGCCGCCCGCCGGCTGACGCCGATGTCGCGGTAGACCGCCGTGCGGATGAGGGAATGCGGGAACTCACAGCAGCGTCCCGCGATCGTGTCCACCTCGGCGAGGAGCCGCTCCCGCACGGCCTCCTGGAGCGCTGGCAGCGGATCCGGCAGCGCGGCGAGCGCCGCCGCGTCGGCGAGCCGGCAGTGTCCGCCCAGCACGGCCGTCGCGATCACGAGCTGCCGCGTTTCCCGCGCGCAGCCCGCGAGCCTGGACAGCACGAGCGCCTCGAGCGAGCGCGGGGCGGGCAGCACGGCGTCCGGCCGGCACAGGGTCTCCCGCGGCAGGGCGTGCAGGAGCTCCTTGACGTGCAGCGGAACGCCGCTGGTGTGTTCCCGCAGCCGCTGCGCCGCGTAGGCCGGCAGGCGGCCGGCGCCCATGCGCTCGGCCAGCGCGGCAACGTCGTGAACGCCGAGCCCGCGGATGTCGAGCTGTGTCCCCCTGACGTCGATCACGCGGGCCAGCCCGGGCGGCAGGTCCGCGCCGTCGTCGGCGCGGACCGCGATGACGGTGAGCACGGGCTCGCAGTGCAGCCTGCGCAGGGCGAAGCCGAGGGCCCGCAGCGACGGCTCGTCGCCCCATTGCGCGTCGTCGAAGACCGCCACGAGCGGCCCGCCGCCCGGCCATGTCTGCAGCAGGGCGAGCAGCGCCGAGCCGGCCCGCAGCGGATCCGTCTCTCCCGTGCTCAGCAGCTCGAGCACCGGCCAGATGCCGGACGGCTCACCGGCGCCGGGATCCTCCGCGGACCTCGCGAGCTGCTCGAGCAGGCCGCCCGCCAGGGACATCTCGTCCCGGTCGCCGGACGCCCAGCCGACGCGAAGCGGCTGGCCGGGCTGGCCGGCCCGGCCGGCGAGGAAGCGGCGGATCAGGGCGGTCTTGCCGATGCCGACCGGCCCACGCACCACCACGAGCTGGCTATGGCCGTCTGCCGCACGGCGAAGCTGCCGGCCAAGTACCTCCAGCTCGCCGTCCCGCCCCACGAAAAGCTCATCCACGACCGCACCCCCTCCGCCGGCCTCAAGCCCATCCCCACGCCGGCGGCCCGCATCAGTTTCTCATTTCGGCTCCGTTCGTACCAGGGGCGGAGTTCCCGACCCTAGGGCTGGGGACTAGGGCGGCTCCCCCGGGGCGCACGGGGCGGCGCACGTGCAGCGTGAACGTGTGCAAGCTATGCGGGCCACCCGGCCCGCTGCCCTCTCCCCGCAACGAAGGGAACCCACATGTTCAGCAAGCACAGGCGCTGGGCCGCGGTCGCGGGGCCGGTGGCTCTCGCCGCCGGACTGTCGCTGGCACCCCTGGGCGTGTCGCAGGCGAGAGTGACCCAGCCCGGCACGGCACGGGCCGCCGCCGCTCCGCAGGCCGCCGCGCGTGCCGCGGCGCACGCCCGGGCGCTGCCGGTGATCACGGTGAAGATGAACGGCAAGACGATCTCCGTGACAGGAGCGCTCAGGTCCGGCGGCGCGCGCATCGCCTTCAGGGTGACCGGGGAGGCCGCCGCCCTGCCCATCTTCGTCCGGCTCGACCCGGGCGTCACGCTGGCGCGGTTCTTCGCCGTCCTGCCGTCGGCGGCCGCCGACCCGAACAACCTGTACGGCATCGCCCAGATCTCGATGAGCACGCAGGCCAACAAGGGCTCGAGCTCGGTGCAGGCCAACATGGCACCCGGCCGGTACGTCGCGCTCGACCTCGGCCCGAGCACCCCGGTACCGCCGTTCACCACCTTCGTGATCACCCGGTCCAAGTCCCCGGCCAGGCTGCCCGCGCCGGGCGCCACGATCAGCACGATCGATTTCGGCTTCCGCGGCGCCGCCAAGGTGCGCGACGGTGAGCTGGTCCGGTTCGCCAACCAGGGATTCCTGGTGCACATGGTCTTCGGCGTCCAGGCGCCGAACCTGAAGACCGCGCAGAAGATCGCGCGGCTGCTGCTGGCCGGCAGGGACAACCAGGCGCAGAAGCTGGCCATCGGCTCCTACACCTTCGACAACGGGCTCTCGCACGGCGAGTCGTTCCAGGCCGTCATCGGAGTGCGCCCCGGCTTCTGGGTCATCGCGTGCTTCTTCGACACCCAGGACCACCGCGAGCACACGACGCGCGGCATGGAGCGCGTCATCCAGATCGTCGGGTAACAGCCATCCGTCACGCGCCCGGGCGCGTACCCGAAGGCCGGCTGGCCGCCCTCGCGGGAAGGGTCGCCACCAGCAGGGTGCCGCCCGGGCGCGGGCTCGTCAGCGCCAGCGTCCCGCCGAGCGCCACGACGCGTTCACGCAGCCCGGCCAGGCCGGAGCCGCCCGGGTCCGCGCCGCCCACCCCGTCGTCGCGCACGCGCAGCCTGAGCCGCCCGCGGCGCGCGATGACGGAAACCTCCGCGGCGGCCGCCCCGGAGTGCTTCGCCACGTTGGCGAGGGCTTCGGAAAGTATGTAGTACGCGCCGGTCTCCACCCGCTCCGGCAGCCGGCCCGGTACCCGGATGTCCAGCTGACCGGCACCGGCGAATGCCGGGCCAGGGCCTTCACCGCCGGCACCAGGCCCCGTTCGGCCAGGATCGCCGGGTGGATCCCCCGCGCTATCTCCCTGACGTCGCTCAGCGCATCGAGCAGGCCCGACGCGATGCTCGCCAGCTCCCACTTCAGCTCGGTCTCGGTGTCCGGCACCGACGACTCGGCGGCGCGGACCTGCAGCCCGAGGGCCACGAGCTGCTGCTGCAGGCCGTCGTGCAGGTCGCGCTCGATCCGGCGCCTGGCGCTGTCCACCGCCGCCAGCGTCCTTTCCTGCGACCCGGCGGCCTCGGTGATCCGGGCGAGCTCGGTGCGCGTGTGGATGCGGAGCTTGCGGAAGATGTGCCGCAGGTGCAGGTCGACGACGTGCGGGGGGAGCAGCAGGCGGTCCGCCGCCACCCGGCTGGTGAGCCCCTGCGTCACCAGTTCAGCCACCATCCGTTCGGTATGAGTAAGACTGGCCCAGCCAGCTACGGCGGCGGCCCGGCTGACCACCTGCACCCGCTCCCCCACCTCCCGGGCGACCCGCCGGGCCATCGGCAGCATACACGAAGCCGGGCGCGAGCTCGATATGGTCGAGCCTGCGCGTGACCTCGCGGTCGGGCGTCCTGCGCTCGATGATATGGCCGCGCGCGTCGGTGAGCAGCAGGCCCGCTGCCCGCGAGATCCCCCGCCGCCTGATCGATGACCGGCGCGGCGGCGGTGCTCAGCACGGCGCCGCCCTCCACGTCCGGGATGTAGGGCACCTCGAAACGGTCCGGCCGCAGGCCGGCGGCCACGCTGCGCCCGGCACCACGATCCCGAGCTCTTCTTCCCGATCTCGCTGACCGGCGCGGCCACGCCCCAGGTCGAGGCCGCCAGGCGGATATGCGCGCGATGCCCGGTACGCGTGCCGTGCCTGCGCTGGACGCTGGACACCGGACAGGACTCCGGCGTCTGGGGCGGCACCACCAGCGAGGAGCGGCGCATCCTGCGCCGGGTCCCCGCCCCGCGCTGACCGTCCGCTTCCCGTTCCCGCCGACCCGCTACGACGACGTGTAGTAGACGCGGCGTAAGCTGATCGCTGATGGGTGCCGATCAGCATTACCTGTACGAGGCGCGCCAGATGCAGGCGCTCTCGCTCGCCGTCCATATCCCGCTGGTCTGCTTCGGGATCGCGTTCCCGGTGCTGGTCCTGTTCGCCGAGTGGCGCTACCTGCGCACCGGGGACGCCCTGTACCGCACGCTGGCCAGGCGCTGGTCCAAGATCATGCTCGCGCTGTTCGCGGTCGGCGTCGTCACCGGGACGATCCTCAGCTTCGAGCTGGGCCTGCTGTGGCCGGTGTGGATGCAGGACTTCGGCAACGTGTTCGGCCTCGGCTTCACGCTGGAGGGGTTCTCGTTCTTCCTCGAGGCGATCTTCATCGGGATCTACGCCTACGGCTGGGACCGCCTGCCGCCCCGCCCGCACTTCCTGTCCGGGATCCCGATCGCGGTCGCGGGCGTCGCCGGCTCGATGTTCGTCATCTCGGTGAACGGCTGGATGAACCACCCGTCCGGGTTCACGCTGCGCGGCGGCCGCGCGGTGGACGTGCACCCGTGGACGGCGCTGTTCGCGAACCCCATGTTCTGGGCCGAGTACGTGCACATGTACTTCGCGGCGTACATCGTCGCGGGGTTTCTCATGGCGGGCGCCTACGCGTGGGCGTTCCTCCGCGGCCGGCGCGGCCGGTACGAGCGGACGGCGCTCGGCATCTCGCTCGCCGCGGCGTGCGTCGCGTCGCCGCTGCAGGTGATCGTCGGCGACTGGGCCGCGCGGGACGTCGCCGTGATGCAGCCGGTCAAGCTCGCCGCGATGGAAGGGCTGGCCACGACGGCACGCGGCGCGGCCGAGCACATCCTCGGCTGGTACAACGGGCACGCGGTCGTGTGGGGCATCGAGATCCCGCACCTGCTCGCGCTGCTGGCGTTCCACAACGACAACGCGACGGTCCGCGGGCTGGGCATCGTCCCGCTCGGCGGCCAGCCGCCGGTGAACGTCGTCAGGTTCGCGTTCCAGGCCATGGTCGGCATCGGCACCCTGCTCGCCCTGCTGGGCCTGTTCTACCTGTTCGTCCGGCTGGTCCGGCGGCGGCTTCCGGCGTCGCCGTGGTTCTACCGGTGCGTGGTGGCGGCCGGCCCGCTGTCGGTGGTCGCGCTGATCGCGGGCTGGATCACCACCGAGGTGGGACGCCAGCCGTGGATCGTCTACGACGTGATGCGCGTGTCGCAGGCGGTCACCGGCGCCCGCGACATCCCGGCCGGATACGGCGTGCTGGTGGTCGTGTACATCATCCTGGGGTTCATCGTCGCGGCGATCCTGCGCCGGTTCGCCCGGGTCCCGCTCCCCCCGGAGGCGGAGTCGCCGGGCGGTCTCGAACGCGGGGGCCAGCATGCCGGAGGCCCGCATGCCGCCGGAGGCCCGCATGCTGGCTTACGTCCCGGTGGTGTTCATCCTGCTCGGCATGGCCGCCTACGCGGTGCTCGCCGGGGCGGACTTCGGCGCGGGCCTGTGGACGCTGCTCGCCTTCGGAGGGCGCGCGGGCGCGAGTGAGACCCGCGAGCACGCGCGGCACGTGATGGGCCCGGTCTGGGAGGCCAACCACGTCTGGCTGATCTTCGTGCTCGTCGTGTGCTGGACGGCGTACCCGGTCGCGTTCGGCTCCATCACCTCGACGCTGGCGGCACCGCTGTTCATCGCCGCCATCGGGATCATCCTCCGCGGCTCGGCCTACGCGCTGCGCGGCCAGCTCGACCGGGAGAGCCCGGCGGTGGAGAACCTGTTCGCGCTGTCGTCGATCCTGACGCCGTTCGCGCTCGGCACGGTCGTCGGCGCGATCGCCGCCGGGCGGGTCCCGGTCGGCAACGCCCGCGGGAACATGGTGACGTCGTGGCTGAGCCCGGTGCCGGCGGCCATCGGCGTGCTCGCCGTGGCCTTCCCCGGGTACCTCGCCGCCGTCTACCTGGCCGCCGACGCCCGTCGTTTTGCCGAACGAGCGCTGGAACTCGATTTCCGCGTCCGTGCTCTGCTGGCGGGCCTGGCCTCCGGGGGACTGGCGCTGGCGGGCCTGCTGGTGATCCGCTCCGGCGCCCCGTCGCTGTGGGCGGGGCTGACCAGCGGCGCGGGCCTCGCCATGGTGTGCGTCTCGGCGGCCGCGGGGATTGCCACGCTCCTGCTGTGCCGGTCGTACCGCTTCGCCCTGGCCAGGGCGACCGCCGCGCTGGCGGTCGGCGCGGTCGTGGCCGGCTGGGCGGTCGCGCAGCGGCCCTGGCTGCTGCCCCGTAGCCTGACCGTCGCCCAGGCCGCCGCCGGCCGCTCGACGCTGATAGCCGTGATCATCGCGGTGGCAGCGGGCGCCGCGGTCCTCGTGCCGTCGCTGGCCCTGCTGTTCACCCTGTTCCTGCGCGGCCGCCTGGACGCGGGGGCCGCCGGCGGCGCCGCGGCCGCCGGAACCGGGGTCTGGCAGGACGCGCCCCCCGAGCCGGACGCCCCGCCGGAGCCGGGGACGCCTCCCGAGCCGGGGACGCCTCCCGAGCCGGGGGGGCCTCCCGAGCCCCGGCCGGCGCGGGGCCGCTGGCGCATCTGGCCCCGTCCAGTGGGGCCGATTGCGCCAGCGGCCCCGCCTCGCGGCGGCCCGGCGGCGCCCGCGCCCCGGCGAGGCGGTGCCCGGGCGAAGCTCGCCGGGACGCTCGCCGCCGCGTGCCTGGTCGCGGGGGCGGGGCTACTGGTGTTCGGCGGACCGGACTGGACGCATGCGGTTGGCGTGGTGTGCCTGCTCGCCTGCGCGGTCGCCGTCTTCGCCCTCGCGGCGCCGCCCTCTGCGGGCTGAACCATGATCACGGAAACGAGGGTGTCGCATACGGCCCGTAGTTTCCGGGATCCGCGGCTACCGCGGGCTGATGGGGACGCTGGCCTCGGCGGTGTACGCGAGGAACGTCAGTGACTCCTGGAAGTACAGCTCGACGTGGCTGGCGTCGTGGGACAGGTAGCCGATCGACAGGTCCTGGCCGAGCCGCAGCTCATAGTCGCCGCCCCGGCCGGACAGCAGGAACGCGCCGTCGATGGCGGGCGCCCAGACCAGGTCACCGTCGATGAGGCGGGCCAGGTGCTCGCGGATCGGGTAGCCGTGGTCGGAGGTCTCGCTGACCATCGTGTAGGCGTCCGCGGACAGCAGCAGCGAGAACGGCCCGCCGACGCCCGCCAGCCGCAGCGCGCTGATCGCCTGGCTGACCACGTTGGGGTAGTCGCGGGCCTCGGCGGGCAGGGCCAGCGACGGGTTGGACGAGCTCGCCCGGATCCCGCCGATCCCGGCGGCCGCGTAACCCTCGAACACCGCCCGGTCCTCGGCGAACGCGATCTTCTTGGCGGCGTCCTTGACCGGCTGCCAGTTGGCGTCCTGCGCGCCGCGCTCGACCGCGTCCACGTCGTCGCGGCTGACCGTGAACGGCACCCGGAGCCGGACCAGCGGCTGGGTCTCGCGCAGGTGCGCGATGACCCCGTCCGCGGGCGGCTCGAGCGCGCTGAGGTGGCCGGTGTTCACGCTCGCCAGCCTGGGGCCGTCCGGGCCGGACAGGTCCACCACCCGGCGCGCCGCCACGTGCTGCTCGAACGTGCGGCGAGCCTCTTCCTCGATGTCCGCCCACGCGGCGTCGGAAATCGGCGCGAGTTCGCGGTACAGGTTGTTCATCGTCGTGCGCTCCCCTTCAGGCTGCCGATGCCGAGCGACCCGGCCTTCGTGGTGCCGTTCTGTGCGTTCTCCTGCTGCGCGGTCCCGTCCTGCGCCGTCCCCGCTTCCCCGGGCGGATCCGGGATGTCATCGAGGAAGTCACCGGACGGCGCGAAGAACAGACCGCCGGTGACCGCCGTGGAAAAGTCCAGGATGCGGTCGTAGTTACCCGGCGGATCGCCGACAAACATGTTGACCAGCATGCGCTCGGTCACGCTCGGCGTCGCCGCGTAGGCGATGTAGTAGGTGCCGAACTCACCACGGCCCGGTTCCCCGAACGGCATGTTCGCCCGCAGGATGTCCCGTTCGGTGCCGTCCGGGTCCACGATCGTGTTGAGCGCGACGTGGGAGTTGGCGGGCTTGATCTCGTCGGGCATCTCGATGTCCGACAGCTTGTAGCGGCCGATCGCCTTTTCCTGATCCTCGGTGGTCAGCGCGTTCCAGGCGGTCAGGTCGTGCACGTACTTCTGCACGATGACGTAGCTGCCGCCGGCGAAGTCCGCGTCGGTGCCGCCGACCAGCGCCGCCTCGCCGCGCTCACGGCCGACGGGGTTCTCGGTGCCGTCCACGAACCCGAGCAGGTCGCGCTCGTCGAAGAACCGGAACCCGTGCACCTCGTCGACCACGGTCACCGCGCCGGCCAGCCGGGCGAGCACCTGGGTGACGAACTCGAAGCACAGGTCCATCCGGTCGTGCCGGACGTGGAACAGCAGGTCACCTGGGGTGGCCGGGGCGTGGTGCCGGGTGCCGGACAGCTCACGGAACGGGTGCAGTCCGGCCGGGCGCGGCCCGCCGAACAGGCGGTCCCAGGCCCGCGAGCCGATCGCGGCCACGCACGCCATCGGCGG
>JAFAZE010000148.1 GCA_019239975.1 Streptosporangiaceae bacterium | reverse complement strand
GGGAAACCCGAAAGCCCTGGTATAGAAGCCGGCACACTCCTCCAGCGTCCCGCCCTCGACACAGATCGCGACGTGGTCAAGCAACCGGATGTGCCCTCCGGGTCGCGCCGACGTCTCGGGGGGCCGTACCCAAGTGCGACCAGCGGGCACACGGCTTCCAGCTGAACGGGTCACGAGCGTGTGGCGAGCGCCGAAGAATCCCGACACCACCTGCCTGGCCGGCTCCGACACGATAACCGAGGCACCCTCCGCCACGGCCCTGTCACGAGCCCGCACCGCGTCATCACACGCGAAGGCGACGTCAGCGATGCCTTCCCCGTGCGCTTCGAGGAACTCCTCGGTTCCGCGGCCGGACGTGACGATCACCTGGACAGCCCCCTGCCGCAGCAGTGATGAATGGGCGCCATCGTCAGAAGACTCCGCTATACGCGTGAATCCGAAGGACGATACGAAGTATTGGACAGCCGATGGTTCGTCGCTTGTATAGAGCTCGACGTACTCAATATCCTGGGCAGTCACCTGGGAATCCTCCACTCACGCGTACGGTAACAGGCCGATTATTTCTTGCTGGCTGCTTCTTGTCGTGTACGCGCTGCCACCGATCCGTTACCCGGGGAACCGTTCTGTTTCGCGATCGCGTCCTCCTCCATCTGCCTGACGAGGCTCCTGGGGCGCATATCGGTCCAGTTCTTTTCGATGAAGTCCATGCATTCCTGGCGCCCGTCTTCCCCGAAGATCACCTGCCAGCCCTCGGGCACGTCGGCGAAGACAGGCCAGAGCGAGTGCTGACCTTCATCGTTGATGAGAACGAAGTACCTGGCATCCGGATCATCGAAGGGATTCGTCGCCACTGCGCATTCCTTTCGCGCGCTCATGGATCACAGTCAGGATTGTTACCGCGATCGTATCTGCTGCCTCTGACCGGGACATAACGTGGCTAGCTTCACTTCCGGCGGATAACTTTGTCAAGGCAAGGCCCTACGGCACCTGGGCAAGGGGCATGCGCCAACTTTTCATGTTCAACTGTGGAGTGTCAGCAGTCGAGCAGCGCATCGTATTACGGTCAGTATTTGTCCAGAAATTCGATGATAGCCGAATTAACCTCGTCCGGGCGTTCAAGGTAGCCAAGATGCCCGCAGGAACCGATCTCGACATAGTCGCAGTCCGGGATGGCCTCGGCCACCTCGGCGCACAGGTGCGGCGGACACATCAGATCATCGGAGAAGGCGATGACCCGGCAGGGCACCGGCACCGCCCGGAGCGCTTGCCTGCGGTCGGAGTCAAGGTCGATCGCGTCCTGCCCGGCTGCCGCCGTCCTGCGGGCGCCGGACATCTCATAAATGTCCAGCCACATCGAGATCGTCGCGTCGTCGTTCAGGGTGGCCGGGGAGAACATCTGGAGAACCGATAGCGGGGCATCATAGGCGGCGGGTAGCTTGACGCCGCCGCGTATCATCACATTCTCGCCGATGGACAGCGCCCGGCGAAACGCGTCCGATCGCGCCCGCACCCCCATCAGCACACAGCAGGTGACCAGGTCTGGCCTGCTGATGGCCAGTTCAGCGGCGATGAAACCGCCCAGCGACGTGCCGGCGACCCGGCACGGCCCGGCATCCAGTGCCTCGATCAGCCCCGCCGTGTCGGCCACCATGTCGTCCATCGAATACTCGCCCGGTGGCACGTCCGACGGCGGCATGCCCCTGTTATCGAACGTGATCGCCTCATACCCGGCTCGCTTCAGGGCGGGCACCTGATACGTCGACCATACGTTTCCGCCGGCCGCCTGACCCATGATCAGGAGAACGCGCGCTCCGCTGCCCGTACGCTCATAAGCCAGCCGGATACCGTTGGTGGATACAAAGGGCACGTTGTGACCGCCTTCATGGTTGCGTCACTAAGAATTCGAATTCCAGTTAACCCGCGACATTATGACCGGAGGCCGGTGGGCCAGCCTCCGTGTTCAACTGCGGCGGCGCGTTGGTCGAACGGCGCGATTGACCTGTGCCTGAGACCAGAGTATTAGAAAGACTGGCCAATATGCCAGGCTCATATTAGGGTCATTCTGGAAGCCAAAAGCATCGTACCCTCCAGCGAACCCGGGCACTTCGCCGTCTTCCCGCAGCAAGACAGCGTCCGCCCGAGCCGCGTGTCTGGCGGCGATCTGTGGTGGCAGTGGCCGACAGTGATCTGTGGTGGCCGTGCCTGGCGGTGATCTGTGGTGGCCGTGGCCGACAGTGATCTGTGGTGGCCGTGGCCGTGCCTGGCGGCGATCTGTGGTGGCAGTGGTCGACAGTGATCTGTGGTGGCGGCGAACGCCGGGTCCGTACATGGCGGCGCGGCGTTGACCACGGTGCCCGAAGAGGGCGGATATCCCGCAGCGGCGTGTACCGTCTTCCGGGGACAGGCCTGCTGGCGTCAGCGTGCCCGCGAGCAGGCAGCAAGCAAGCGCGTGGGGCGGCTGGGACTCGAACCCAGGACCGGCGGATTATGAGTCCGCTGCTCTGACCGGCTGAGCTACCGCCCCCTTCACCGGCTGCACACTACCACGCCGGAAAGGGCGCCCCCGCCCGAGCACCCGGACGGCCCAGGCGCGTACGACCTTCCCGGCCCAGGCGCGTACGACCTTCCCCGCTGGCGTCTGCCACTGGGGACACCACCGTTCGTTCGGTGAAACGAGATGTGGCATCTACCCCGGCGGCCCGGCGGGGATGAGGACGGCGGTCACTATCAGCCCGCGTGCCGCCAGCCAGCGCCCTCGCAGGACGGTCAGCGACGCGGCCGCCACTCGTGGGCCCGGCACCAGCAGCTTCGCGGTGAACGTACCACCCCGGGAGCCGTCGGCCATGACGTGCCGCGGGCCGCCGAACGTACCGCCGTCTCCGGCGATGGTGACGTGCGCGTCCTCGAAGCCGAGCCAGCGGCGGGCAAGGGGGAACCACGCCTTGTAGACGGATTCCTTGGCGCAGAACAGCAAGCGGTCCCAGCGTACGCTCGGTTCCGTAGCACCCAGGGCGGCGAGCATCGCGCGTTCGGCATCCAGGGCGATCATGTCGAGCACTTCGCCGGGCAGTTCCTCGTCCGGCTCGGCGTCCAGGCCCAGCGCGGCGACGTCGGTGAGCCGGGTGACCGCGGCCGCCCGGTAGCCGTCGCAGTGCGTGATGCTGCCCGTTAGTCCCTCAGGCCACTTCGGCTCACCCCGGAGGCCCCGCGGGATCGGCACCGGCGGCTCGCCCAGCTGGGCGAGCGCGGCACGGGCGCATGCCCTGGCCGTGGCGAATTCCCTCCGCCGTTTGTCCACCGCCCTCGCGATGGCCTCTTCCTCTTCGGGAAAGAGCTTCACGCTTTGATCGTCGCCGAACGCCTCTACCGCGGTGACCTCCGGCGGCAGAATTTGCCGGAGCAACGGGTCAGCCACCGCGTGTCCGTGCCCGGCCAGGGTCCGCGAGCGGGGGCGCCCCCAGTTCCGCGGCCTTGTTGACGGCGTCGATCCGGGAGACGGCGCCGAGCTTGATGAAGATGTTCCGAAGGTGCCGCTTGACCGTCGCCTCCGTCAAGTACAGCCTGGAGGCAATCTGGTTGTTGCTGAGCGCCTGCCCGACGAGGGCGAGGATCTCCTGCTCGCGCGTGGAGAGCACTCCAGTGCCCGGTCCCTGGCGAACGTGCCTGAGGCTCTCCTGGGAAACCCCGAGCACCACCCGGTCACGGTCGGCGTGCACGGCGCGGATCGCGACCACCAGCTCCTGCCAGTGGATGCTCTTAAGCAGATAGCCGCGGATACCGGCGGCCAGCAGAGCCTGGACGAGCTGAGGACCCTCGTACATGCTCAATATGATCACGCGCGACCTGGGAGAGCGGTCACGGATCTGCCGCACCGTCTCGGTGACCTCACCGCCCGGGATCTCGATGTCAAGAAGGACGATATCCGGATGCTCCTTCGCCGCCAGAGCAACGGCCGTGACAGCGTCACCGGCCTCGCCGACAACGCGCATGTCCTGCTGGGTCCGGAGGATCCCGCACAGCCCTTCACGCACGAGAGCGTGATCGTCGATGACGAGGATGGTGGTAAGGGCAGGGGCGCTACTCATCTCGGTGCCCCGGCAGCGACACGACGAGCTCAACGCTGGTACCGCTGCCGGGAGTGCTGGATACTTTCAGCCTTCCCCCCAGCAAGGCTGCTCGCTCACGCATCGAGACAAGGCCGGTGCCCATGAAGCCGGATTCAGGGCTCGTCGCGAGCACGAAGCCCCGGCCGTCATCCTCGACGGAGGCGCGCAGTTCATGCGGCGCCAGATCGACGTTGATCAGCACCAGTTGCGGCGCGCCGTGGGCCAGCGCGTTGCGAACTGCCTCCCGGATCATGAGGAAAACCTCATCGAGAATCGCGGGAGATGCCCAGGCCTCATCCCCGTTGACCCGCAGCCGCACCTCGGCTCCCCCGGTCGCCGAGTCGAGGTAGCGGATCAGCGCCTTCTCCAGACTCGTCACCGGCTCTTCCCGCAGATCGGCGGTCACCAGGCGCAGCCGCTGCATGGCATCGGCGAGCACCTTGCGAGCGAGGTCGGCCCGGCTACGCGAGTCACTGGGGCTCGCCGGCTCCTCCGAGGAGATCTCGAGCAGGTCGAGCTGGCGCAGCCCCAGGCTCAGCCGCTCGCCGAGCCGGTCGTGCAGGTCCCGCGCGATGCGGCGCCGCTCCTCCACCTGCGCCTCGTGAACGCGGTTGAGCAGGAACCCGGTGTAGGCGGCGGTGACTTCGCCGATACGCCTGCTGATACTTTCGTTCAGCGCCAGGACCGCGAGCGTGAAGCACGGCAGCAGATCCGGCTCGTCTCTGACGTAACCCTCGAGTGAGGTCACGGCGACGCTGAAGAACGTCCCGCCCGGGCGCAGCCATTCCACCGGGCTCGGGCAGTTTTCGGTCCCGGCCCGCTCGGCTCGCCACAGGACCGGCATGCGGCGGTCAACCCGCACCTCGGCGGCCAGGACGCTCTCCGCGACATCGGTGAGAACCTCCGAGGCGCCGGCCATCACGTGGTCAAGGAAGGGTGAGCGTACGGCGGCGGGACCGTACAGCTCCGCAAGACGCTGCGAAAAAGAAGTGAGGATTACATTGCGGTTGGCCCTGATAAGCGCAGCGTAATGTTCGTTACGCTCGCTAGCCGGACGCCCCGTATTCCCAGCCGAGTCTGCAGCCACGTAGTCCCCTGAACGACGGCCATGTTGCTACGCTCACCGCACTCCGCGGAGAGCGGCGGCAGGTCACAGCCCCCCAGGCTTTCCTGCGCCCATCGCCCATGCATACAAAATTGTTACTCTCTGGCTTTACCTCCCAGGCTGTACCTGCTGGGCGGCTGACCGGACTCTGACCCCGACAACCCCACCCCCGTCCAGAGTGCTGCGGCGCCGGTCGCCCGGCGCATCCCTGCCCTAGCTCCTGCAGCCTGGCAGGATTACCTGCTAAGCAGTCGGTGGATCCAGGCTGAGCACCTGCAAGTTACCCACCGGTCATCACGCAACAGCTGTGACGACTTGGGAACACACACCGTATTCTCACGCATTTTAGTCCAAACGACAATACGTATCTCCCGCGTCTCCGCAGTATGAGACGCATGCCGGATTCATGATCACGGTTTCGTGATCTTGCCGATCAAGATCGGCTTCGGGTACCGCGTCCGGCGGCACTTCGGGGTACCGCGTCCGGGTGGCGCCTGAGCCCGGGCACGGGCGTTGCCGCGACCCGGGGACGGCGCGGCAGCGACCACGCTGCAGGCTGTGCATGATGCGGCGCGATGACCGCAAGGGGATTGGGTGGTGCCTTAGTATGACATATGACCCTGCCCCGAACAATGCTTCGGATTAAGCGGAATTCAACGTTTAACTGAGATGCCTCGCCTGAGAACCTCTGCATCTCCGAAAAAGTACCTCAGCAGCACTTCCGTTAAACCTCAGCGCTCCGGAAGGACGGCTCATGCAGACGACGTCGGCGGAGGTGGTCGCCACTTTCGCCGTCACTCCGCGGGCACGGGCGCTGCTGCGCCGCTGGCAGACCGACCCGGCACGGCGGCACGTGCCGCGCATGGTCATGCGGCACACCACCAGGGTGCTGTATGAACTCGAGCCCGCTGGTATAGAGGCCACCTGCGCGGCCAGCGAGCACCCTCTCGGCGACATCCGCAAGGAGGTGGCCATGGCCGTCCGGCCGGTCGTCGACTGGCGCCCGGACTTCGCCTTCACCCACGTCATGCACCTGGCGCTGGAGAAGCTCGGAAAGCTTCCTACCTTCGGTGACTTCGCCCGATTCTGCGCGGAGGACCCGGCCGGCCGCTTGGCTCTCGGCGACCCGGCCCGCACGATCCGGGAGCACGCACGCGCTCAGGGCTACGCGCCGGCGCACGCCGCGCAGGCCATCAGGTGGCGGATCGGCGTCGCCTACTACTCATTCGCGCGCGAGGCATATACCATCGCGGTCCTGCGCGCCGCCGGCCTGGATATTCGCGCCCATCCGCTCGCCGACGCGCTCTTCAGGGCCGACGCGTGGACCGGCCGTACCGTCCTGGTCATGTACATCGGCAATCCCCGGTTCCGCGACGGCGCCAGCGGGCGCAAGCCCCGGACCGCCGACATCCTCTCCGGCGCATCGCCCCCGTTCCGGGTCGAGGAACTGCGGCTGGCTACCGGACACGCGTTCGGCTGCGTGCACCTGCCCGACGCCGGCCAGATAACAGCCGTCGCGCGCCGGATGAAGACCTCGGGTCCCTGACCCCGGCCTCCCGGCCTCCCGGCCGACCTGGCCGCCGCAGATCAGCCAGGAATTTGGTATCGAAAGTTGTACCGCGGCATGCGTCTTTACATGTATCCACAGCATCGTAAGGAGTGCCACTCCGTAACTTCCGGGGGACCCATGTTGTCAACCTGTAACAACCGGGGTTAGTCTCCAGACGGGACCGATTGATTGGCACAGTCTCCGCTGCATTGATCGGCACGGGCTCCCACTGCGTTGTATCACACCATCCCTAATCATCATATTAACCGCCGGACGTTATCCGCACAAACGAGCAAGAAATTCACTGCACATTGCAATACAACGGGGCAATAGGCCGGGGAAGGTACGCGATGACCACGCTTAACATCGAACTACCTCGTCAGGTAATCGACGTTGACCGAGATCGCGGAAACAGCGAATCAGCATCATCGCCGGACAACGGTTTTTATCATTCATCCTCGGACGCGATCGCTTATGACTCGATAGAAATGGTCGATCAGCTACCCGTGGTGGAGGTGCCGGTAAGCTCCCTCGAGAGTGGGCCTTTCCTGCGTGGCTCCGGGACCGACCCCGCCCACGTCAGGCTGCTCGCGGACGCGGCCAGTTCCAGCGATCTGCCGCCCATCCTGGTACAGAAGAGCACCTCGCGAATTATCGATGGCATGCATCGGCTCAAGGCGGGGCAGATGCGTGGCGAGAAGACCATCAGGGTACGCTTCATCAACTGCACGGACGAGAACGCCTTCATCCTGGCAGTGAAATCAAACACGCTGCACGGACTGCCTCTCTCGCGAACCGACCGCATCTTCGGGGCGAAACGCATCCTTGCCTGGCATCCCGACTGGTCCGATCGCGCGGTCGGAGCGGCCGCGGGGCTGAGCGCGAAGACGATCGCCGGCCTGCGGCGCCTTTCGGACAGCGGCTCGCAGCAGGCCGGGAAGCGTCTGGGCCGTGACGGGAAGCGCCGCCCGGTCGCGGGCACCGAGGGGCGGCGGCGCGCAGCCGACTACATCGCCGCGCAGCCAAACGCTTCACTACGCGAAATAGCGAGGGTAGCCGATGTGTCCCTCGGCACCGCGCAGGACGTACGTGCCAGACTACAGCGCGGCATGGACCCTATCACGAGGGGACAGCAGAGCACATCGACCGAACGCTCGCCGCAGCCACCGTCGCCAGCTGACAGCCAGCAGCCGGAAAAGGGTGGTGGCCTGCGTGATGCGCGGCGCACCGCAAGCCAGCCGGACTGGCCAGCGATATCGGCCAAGCTGATGAATGACCCCAGCCTGAAATACTCTGAGGTCGGCCGCGCCTTTATTCGGTGGATGACCCCCCATGCGGCGCGTAGTAAGGATTGGCGAGAGTATATCGACGCTATACCTGCACACTGGCTGAAAGAGATGTGCACGATAGCTGAGAGTATCCGTGAAGAATGGCGCGACTTCGCTGAGCAGCTCCAGAGCCGCCAGAACGCGACCTCTTAATGTTTACAAGAGCCACCGGAAAGCTAAGCTATCACTAGTGCTGGGTCGTGCGCATTCCGCGTCAGCGGCCTGCGGCAGTTTCCAGGAAATATCCAGCCTGCACAGCCAGCGAGGCAGCCGATGGACGTTCGTGCTCTCGGCTCGGGTGGTCTCGTCTCCTCCGTGATCGGATTGGGCACGAAAGCCCTCACCGGCGCCTACGGCCCGGTAAGCAGGCGAGAAGCCGACAGGACCATCCGGTATGCCCTCGATATGGGAATAACGATGTTCGACACCGCGGACTTCTACTCCGGGGGTGAGACAGAGAGACTGCTTGGAGAAGCATTGTCCGGGAGGCGCGATGCTGCCCTGGTCGCCACCTGCGGAGGACTGCGCTTCAATACCGCCGGGAAGCCAGTCGCCGTCGACGGCGACCCAGCTTACCTGGCCCGGGCGTGTGACGCATCATTGCGGCGGCTGCGTACCGATTACATCGACCTCTTCTACCTGGCGCGCACCGACCCGCAGATCCCCGTCCAGGACAGCGTCGGAAAGCTCGCCGAACTTGTGGCCGCGGGGAAGATCCGGTATCTGGGGCTCTGCGACATAACGGCGGATCAGCTCCGCCGTGCCCAGGAGATCCATCCCATCAGCGTCCTGGCGGTGGAGTACTCACTTCTGCAGCGCTCGGCCGAAGCCGGGCCGCTCGCACTGGCCTCCGAACTGGGGATGGGCGTGGTGGCATGCAGCCCGCTCTGCCGCGGGCTGCTCACAGGCGGTGGATCTTTCGTGGCTTCGCCGCGCCAGCAGCGTGCTCTGCGAGTCATCGAGGCCGAAGCCGCGGAGCTGGACGTGGGGATAGAGCGGCTAGCCCTTGCCTGGCTGCTGGCGTGGCGCGACGATATCGTCCCGGTGCCCAGCACACGCAATCCCGCTCACATCGAGATGAGCGTCTCCGCACCCTGCATCCGGCTTTCTTTTGACACACGCGCTCGCCTCGCGGCGCTTTTTCCCACTGACGGTGACTATGAGCCGGCAGGCCCTTAAGGACTCACGCAGGAGGCAGCCTGATCCTCGTCCGCTGCGTGCCCTGCCGCGGGGAGTATCTGCCGCAGGGCACGCGGCCGACCCGGCTTCGTCTTCAGCTCTCCGGGATAGCCGAACGAGACCTCTTCGAATCGCACGCCGTCGTACCACGTGGTGCCCGGAATGTGCAGGTGCCCGTAGACCACGACCTGCGCGCCGAACCGCACGTGCCAGTCAGCCGTCCGCTCGGTCCCGCACCACTGGGCGAATTCCGGATACCGCAGGATCCGGGTGGGCTCGCGGATCAGCGGGAAATGACTGACGAGCACCGTCGGTGTTCCGGCGGGCAGCGCCATCAGCCGCCGCTCGGTCGCCGCCACACGAGCGTGGCACCACGCCTCCCGGCTGGGATACGGATCTGGGTGCAGGACCGCCTCGTCGGTGCAAACCACGCCGGTCTCATACGCAAGGGCGAGAGACTCCGCCTTCGTGGACGTACCATCCGGCCGGAACGAGTAGTCATAGAGTGCGAACACCGGCACGATCACGACCGGGCCCTCAGGGCTCCCCCACACCAGGAACGGGTCCTCGGGCGTCACGACGCCGAGCCTCCGGCACATCGACACCAGGTACCGGTAACGCGCTTCGCCTCGCAGCGGAACTGGATCCGTGCTAAGCGTCCACAGCTCATGATTGCCTGGGACCCATACCGTGGTCGCGAAGCGCGCGCTGAGAGTGCGCAGCGCCCACTCGATCGTGTCGGTCCTTTCCGCCACATCGCCCGCCACAAGCAGCCAGTCGCGCGGGGAGTCGGGCCAGAGGTTCTCGACGAACTCGCGGTTCTCAGGAAAGGTGACGTGCAGGTCGCTGACGGCAAGCAGCCTTCCTGGCGCTTCTTTGCTCAGCTGGCTTCCCCTTCCGCGGGGCCGGCTTCCTCTTCCGCGGGGCCGGCTTCCTCTTCGGTCAGGGCCGTGAGCAGGTCGTTCAGCCGGTTGACGAACGACGTGGGATCTTCGATCCGTGCGCCGAGGGTGAGAACGGCCTGGCTGAACAGCACGTGCGCCCAGTCGGCGAGGCGGGCGTCATCCTGCAGCTGGTTGAGCCGTTTTATCAGCGGATGCTGCGGGTTGAGTTCCAGTACCGCCTGGCGGGGCAGCCCTGTACCTCTGAGCCGATGGGCGAGGTTGATGTCGATTTCCGGCTCGTTACCGACGATGCAGGCCGGTGAGGTGGTCAGGCGGCTGCTGAGCCGCACGTCCCATGCCTGCCCGGCCAGGTAAGCCTTCAGCTTGCCGAGCAGCGCGGCGAATTCCGCGTCCGCCTGCTCCTTTGCGTGTTTTTCTTCCTCGTCCTCAAGGGCACCCAGATCGGCGCCCTGGGCGACCGACTGCAGCTTCTTGCCGTCGAACTCCCGCAGGCTGCTGACCACCCAGTTATCAACGCCCTCGCCCAGCAGCAGCACCTCGACACCCTTTTTACGGAACGCCTCCAGGTGCGGGCTGCTCTTGGCCGCTGCGAGCGAGGGGGCAAGCAGGTAATAGATGTCCTGCTGGCCTTCCTTCATCCGCGCCACGTAGTCGCTCAGCGAGACGTCCGGCTCGTCGGTACCGGACTTGGTCGAGGGGAACCGGAGAAGCTTGGCGATCTCCTCCCGGTTGGAGTAGTCGTCCGCCACGCCCTCCTTCAGCGTGGCGCCGAACTCCTTCCAGAAGGCCGCGTATTTTTCGGGCTCGCCGGCCGCCATCTCGGCGAGCCGCTTCAGCACTTTCTTCACCGCGTTGTTGCGGATGTTGTCGACGGCCCGGCTGCTCTGCAGTATCTCGCGGGAGATGTTCAGCGGCAGGTCGCTGGAGTCGATCACCCCCCGGACGAACCGCAGGTATTTGGGCAGGAGGTTACCGGTGTCCTCCATGATGAAGACCCGGCGCACGTGCAGCCGGATGCCCCGGCGGGATTCCTGGACCCACAAGTCGAACGGGGCGCGGGACGGCATGAACAGCAGCAGCGTGTACTCGTACGTCCCTTCGATCTTGCTGTGCACCCAGGCGAGCGGATCGGAGAACTCCCCCGCGATGTGCCGGTAGAACTCGTTGTAGTCCTTGTCGGTGAGCTCGCTCTTCGGCCGGGTCCACAGGGCCGAGGCCTGGTTGACACGCATTTCGGCGTCGGGCTCGCCGGCGCCTTCCCCGTCCTCGGCCTTGTCGTCAGCCGTCTCCCCGGGCTCGGTGGGCATCATGATCGGCAGGCTGATGTGATCGGAATACTTCTGGATGATCGAGCGCAGCCGGAAGCCGTTCAGCAGGTCTTCCTCGCCCTCACGGAGCTGCAGGACGATCGTGGTGCCACGATCCGGCCGCTCGATCGTTTCCAGCGTGTACTCGCCCTTGCCGTCAGATTCCCAGCGGACACTCTCTCCTGGCTCCAGGCCGGCCCGGCGGGTGGTCAGTACGACCCGTTCGGCGACGATGAACGACGAGTAGAAGCCCACTCCGAACTGGCCGATCAGGTCGGCGTCCTTGCGCTTGTCGCCGGTCAGGGACTGCAGGAACTCGCGGGTGCCGGACTTGGCGATCGTCCCGATGTGCTCGATCACCTCCTCGCGGCTCATGCCGATCCCGTTGTCGGCGACGGTGATGGTGCCCGCGTCCTTGTCGAAACTCACCCGGATCTGCAGCGGCCCCTCTTCTTCCGGCACCTCGGACCGGGACAGCAGCTCCAGGCGGAGCCTGTCGATCGCGTCGGAAGCGTTTGAGATCAGCTCTCGCAGGAATATCTCCTTATTGCTGTACAGCGAGTTGATCATCAGGTCCAGGATCTGGGCCGCCTCCGCCTCGAACCTGTGACTTTCCACATCCGTCTGCACCGTCATTAAATTCTCCCCAGGACAGCTATCTCCGGCCTCCGCAGAATTAACTCAGCTGCTTAGCGTAATACACGGGACCACCCGGTCAAGTTCACCGGCCCCGCCGGCCGCCGGGAGGGCCTTGCCCGCACGGGGCGCGGCGCCAGATGAGGTAAGGGCACGCGGCAGGTCGCGTGTTCATCTGCGGCCCCCCATCAGTTAAACAGCGCCATCAAGACCTGATCATTTTCGCCGAGCGCGGGCCGTGCCGATCAACTGGGGGGCGAGCTACGTGTTCGTCAGCCGCTCGGCGGCCGTCGGCCGCGACGCGGCGGGGACAGGCCCGATCCACGACAGCAGCGGGCCCGTCATGAGCGTCGTGATCAGCGCCATCAGCACGAGGACGGTGAACAGCCGCTGGTTGATGAGGCCGTCGACCAGCGCGACGTTGAGCGCGATCAGCTCGGTCAGCCCTCTGGTGTTCACGAGCGCGGCGACGGTGGCGGACTGACGCGGCTCCAGCCCGCACGTCCGGGAAACCGCATACGCGGGCACCAGCTTCCCGACGGCCGCGATGAGGAAGACCAGCGCCAGGATGACGAGCGCATCCCCGTGCACGGTGCCGACGTTGAGGGAGAGCCCGGTGACGACGAAGAAGAGCGGCAACAGCAGGCTCCCGGCTTGATCCATCGAGCGGAGCACGTCCGCGTCGGGCGAGCCGTTCCTTGGCCGCATCGTCAGGCCCGCCAGGAAGCCGCCGAAGACCGGCTGCAGGCCGAGCGACGCTGTTACCCACGCGCTGCCCATGGCGAGCGCGAACGCGATCGGCACCGGATTCGACAGGACGGATTCGCTCCGCCCGGTCCACCAGGCCAGCGCCGGGCGCGCCGCGAGCAGCATCACGGCCGCGAAGCAACTGATCAGCAGCAGTGTCACGGGCCACGAGAACCGGCCGGAATGGCGGGTGCCGATCAGCGCGGCGGCCAGCACCAGCCACGCCAGCACGTCCATGATCCCGGCGGCGGCCGTCGCGGTGACACCGGCGGTGGTCCCGGCAAGGCCGTGCTCACGGACGATCGCCGCCAGCACGGGCATCGCCGTGACCGACATCGCCACGCCCATGAACAGCACGAACGAATGACCCTCGTGGGGCTCACCGATGGACGCGAAGCCCGACCTGAACAGCAGCACAAACGCGATTCCCAGGCCCATCGGCAACGCGAGCGCTGAGGATGCCAGCAGCGGGACCACCCGCCCATGCCCGCGCAGCGCCCTCAAGTCGAGCTCGTAACCCACGGCGAACATGAAGATGACGACCGCGACCTGGGCAAGCGCGGTCAGCGAGGGCAGCACCGCGTGCGGGAACAGGTGGCTGGTCAGGTGACCGGGCAGCCGTCCGAACAGGCTCGGCCCGAGCAGCAGCCCCGCCAGAATCTGGCCGATGACGGCCGGCTGGCCGACTCGCCGGGCCAGGGCAGCGAGCAGCGCGGCGATCACGATGACCAGGGCAATATCGCCAATGACATCGGTCGCAATCATATTCAACGTCAGCCTACCTTCCCCCAGGCTGCGGGACTAAGCGAATCCTGGCAGTTTCCGGGCGATGCGTTCAACTGTTGAATTGCGTCAGTTGAACACATGCGTCAGGACGGCTGCCGATCATAGCGGGAATTCTCGGCGTGCCATTCCCGCCCGATTCAGTTAACCTTCCGTGTGACAGCCACGCTGCCCGCCCGCGAACGGGAAATAACTGCGAGGCGGGCTTGCGGCGCTGAGAAGGATGGCTGGCGAAGAAGAGGCGAAAGAAGCGGAGGTCGGCTGGAATTGGCTACTGGAAGGGTACTGCAGTTCGATCCGGTACGCGGCTACGGCTTTGTAGCGGCGGATGACGGCGGCGAGGACGTGTTCCTGCACGCGTCCGTATTCGACGGCGATCCTGAACTTCTCGTCCCGGGGAAAAAGGTCAGGTTCCAGGTCATGGCGGGTGACCGCGGGCGAAAGGCGTTCGCCGTGCATCTCGTGTCCGACGAGCCCGATCCCGGCGATAAGCCGGCCCGGCCGGCTCCGGCCGGTGCCCCGGCCCCGGCCCCGGCCCCGGCCCCGGCTGCGGTCACGGCTACGGCCACGGCGGCGCCTCCCGCACCCGTCACGGTGTCATCAGCGGCGACGATCCCGGCGCCTCCCGCTTCCCCGGTGGCCGGCCCGCCGGTCGCGGTCAAGCCGGGGCCGGTCCCCGCATCGCAGGCGCCCGCTCCCGATGAGGAGCAGATGTGCGACGTCCTGTCCCCGCCGGAATTCAGGCAGGAAATCACCGAGCTGCTCCTCGATACCGTGCCGGAGCTGACGGGTCAGCACGTCCTCCAGCTGCGGCAGAACATGCTCGAATTCGCGAAAAAACACGGGTGGATCGACGGCTGACCGCTGGTCAGACGCCCCGCAGCTGCACGCTGACCACCGCGGAGCGGCCGCCTTGCACGGTCTCCAGGGCCGTCTTCAGCACCTGCGGCAGCTCCGCGGGGTCGGACACGGTGGCGCCGTATCCCGCGCCGGCCGCGAGCGCCACGCCCGGCAGGTCGACCTCGGGCTCGAGGCTCACGTGGAAGTCGCCGGCCGCCGCCGCCGCGCCATCGGGATGAACCCGGAGCGTGGAGAACTTGGGCGCGGCCCAGCCGCGGTTGTCGTAGATGATCGTCAGCGCGGGCGCGCCGTACCGGCGCGCGACCCACTGCGCCGACGCCGGGACACCGAACAGGTACGAGCCGTCGCCGACCAGAGCGACCACCGTCCGTTTGGAATCTGCCAACTTCGCACCTACCGCCGCGCCTCCTCCCCACCCCAGCGATCCCCCGCCGTGGTGCAGCACCGAGCCCGGTCGGCTGGCGCGCAAGTGCTCGGCCACCACCTTGCTGTGCGTGACCACCTCGGTCAGCACGAGCGCGTCCTCACCCTCCAGCAGCCGCCGCACGCAGGCGGTCAGGTACTCGGCCGTGATGGCGCCGTCCCGCGGCCGCTCCTTCGCCTCCAGCTCGGCCACGTTCCGCGCGTGAGCCTGGCTGGCCTCCGCCCGCCGCGCCGCCACCGCACCGGGGTCGGCCAGATTGTTTTTCCGAACGAACGCGGCTATCTGCCGTACGGCAACCTTTGAGTTCGCGGCGGCGAAGCGCCTGGCGGGCACGTGCCACAGCTGAATCTGCGACTTCAGCGGGTCGATGTCAACGCAGTAGATCGCGGCGTCGTCTCTCGGGCGGTTCACCGCGGGGATCCACGGGACGTCGGTGTCGATCGTCAGGATCACGTCGGCCGTGGCCAGCAGCGGGTTCTGCGTGACGCTGTGGTACTGGTAGCCGCCGTGCAGCGGGTGGTCGAGCGGGAAGTTGACGTGGTAGGCCATCGCCTCGACCACGGGGATGGCCAGCAGCTCCGCCAGCTCCACGAGCGCCGGCACGGCCGCCGGATCCCGGCCCAGGTAGGAGGTGATGATCAGGGGGCGGCTGGCGCCAGCCAGGGCGGTCGCGATCTCCGCGGTGACCTCCGGGGCGAGCGCCGCCGGCGCGATCGCGGTGTACGCGGCCGGGTCCACGGCGTAGGGCTCGACCGGCTCCTCCATCACCTCGCGCGGTCCGACCAGGTACACCGGGCCGGCCGGCTCGCTGCGCGCGATCTGCAGGGCGCGGTGCACGAGCTGCTTGACGTTCCGGCCGGTGCGGATCTCGTTGTCGTACTTCGTGTAGTTGCGCAGGATGCCACGCTGGTCGCGGACATCCTGCACCCAGTGGATGAACTCGTTGCGGCTGCCCGGCAGCTCGCCGTTCTGCGTGAACGGGGCGGACCCGGCGAAGATCAGCACGGGGACGCGGCCGCGCATGGCGTTGTTGACCGCGCCGCCCAGGTTCTGCGTGCCCGCGTCCACGTGCACGATGACGGCCTGCGGCTCCCCCGTCACCATCGCGTAGACGTGCGCGGCGCTGAGCGCCACGGTCTCGTGCGGGCACACGACGACCCGTGGCAGGCTGTCCGGGCTCCCGGCCGCTTTCGCCTGCGCCAGCGCCTCGATCAGCCCGGGATGGTCACTGCCGAGGTTGGCGAAGGCGTACCTGACGCCCGCCTCCGCGAGGGCCTCGAGGAACGCCGTGCTCGTGGTGTAGTAGCGCTCAGCCACGCTGGGGCCTCCGTATGGTCGGGGGTCCCTCCCATTGTGCCACCTACCGTGGTTAGTAACGTCCGGCGGCTTGCATGGACATGGCGTGTTCCACCAGGGTCACCAGGATGGCCTTCGTCGATTCCCGGTTGCGCGCGTCACACGGGATCACCGGGACGTCCGGCGGGATCGCCAGCGCCTCGCTCACGTCCTTGGAGCGGTGCGGGAACTGGCCGTGGAAGCCGTTGATGCCGATGACGAACGGCAGGCCGCTCGCCTCGAAATAGTCGACGGCGGGGAACGAGTCGGCGAGCCGCCGGGTGTCCACGAGCACGACCGCGCCGATCGCGCCCTGGATCAGATCGTCCCACATGAACCAGAACCTGTGCTGGCCCGGCGTGCCGAACATGTACAGCACCAGGTCCTTCTCGAGCGTGATACGCCCGAAGTCCATGGCGACCGTTGTCGTGTTCTTGTCCGGCACGTGAGACAGATCGTCCACGTCGGTGCTGGCCACGGTCATCACCGCCTCGGTGGTCAGCGGCGTGATTTCGGACACCGAGCCCACGAAGGTCGTCTTGCCCACACCAAACCCCCCGGCGACGACGATCTTCACCGACGTCATCGCCGAAGCATCACCGCCTCCGTGCGGCTGGGCGATGCTAGATCTTACGGAGTCCACTAAGCACCCTTTCGAGCAGATGAAGGTCGGGACGGCCTTCCGCGTCATCGCGCTGGTGGATACGTACGAGCCCGTCCGCTCCCATGTCCGCGACCAGGATCCTGGCCACCCCCAGCGGAAGCCTCAGCACCGCCGAGATCTCCGCCACAGACCTCCAGTCCCGGCAGAACTGGAGGATCGCCTGGCATTCGGGCGCCAGCACGGACAGGTCACGCGGCTCGTAGACCGTCGCGGTGACCAGCGCCTCGACGGCGAGCTTGTAACGAGGCTGCGTCCGGCCCCCCGTCACCGTGTACGGCCGGACGAGCCGGGTGGCGCCGTCTTCCTCGACCGGGAACGACGGGAACGCCTGGCGCACCGGCGCGTCGTCCCACGGCCCGGCCCGGCCCTGCCATGCGGCAGGCGGCGCGCCGCGGTCGTCACCGCGGCCGGGGCCCGCCACCGTGTCCTCCGCCGCTCATCGTCTTCCATCTCCAGGCATGGCCGCTTGCATGACGCCGCGCGCGGCCGGGGTGAGTACCCTGCCCGCGCGTTCCACCAGCAGCGTCATCTCATAGGCGACAAGCCCGAGATCGCACGTGGACGCGGCAAGCACGGCCAGGCTCGATCCGTTGCTGATCGCCATGATGACGAGGACGCCGCGCTGCATCTCCACGACGGTCTGCACGACCGCGCCGCCTTCGAACACCCGGGACGCACCCTGGGTGAGGCTGGTCAGCCCGGACGTGACCGCGGCAAGCTGATCCGCGCGTTCCTGCGGGAACCCCGCGGAGAACGCGAGCGGCAACCCGTCAGAGGACACCACCACCGCGTGGGCGACGTCCGGGACCCGTTCGACAAAGTTGGTGATCAGCCAGCTGAGGTCCTGCACCGGGCGTCCTGGCGTGCTCACGCGCGCTCCTCTCGTCGCCCGCTCATACAGGTACCTCCTCGTGATCTGGCAACAACGTTATGGACTTCATCCGGGGAATTCATCCGTCCTATGGCTCCTCGTTCTCAGGTGCGGCCGCACGCGCCTCGCGCACGCCCCGCTGGAAGCTCGCCATCCGGCTGCGTACCGCATCCGCCGACCGGGACGGCACGGCCGCCGCCTCGGCGTCCTCGGCGCCACCTCCAACCGAACCCGGAACGAGGTTGGCACGGGGCACACGCTTGGGCAGTCCGGCCGATGTCGTCTCGCCCGCCGCCGGCGACGCTACCACGCGCGCCGCGCGCCAGCCCTCATCCGCCGGCGAACTCCAGGACTGCGTGGCCGCCGGGGCGGTCGCCGTCGCGGAGGCCGCGCTGACCGTCTTCCCGCTGCGCCGGAACCAGTCCGACTCCAGTGAGTCGAAGATGGGCAGCCGCTGATCCTGCGCGGGGCTCGCGACCGGCGGGATCGTCACCTGGCCGGCCCCGTCGCCGTCGCCGGTCCCATTCCCCGGCCCCCCGCCGGCCTCCCCATCCCGCCTCATCGTGCCGTTGGTGCCCACCGGCCCGAGGGACCCCATGGGCCCGGTGCCGCTGGCCCCGCCCCCGGCCGGCACCGTCATCGGGCCGGTGCCGGACGCTCCCGGCGCGCCGTCCGTGAACGAGGGCAGCCTGCTGCCGGGCGCCCCCAGGCTCCCCGGCATCCCCATGGTCCCCGTACCGGGTCCCGTGCCTGCCGCGGGCTCGCCTGGCTGCGGGCCGCCGAAGGCGGCGACCTGGCCCGCGCCGGCCTTGCCGGGGGGGTCCTGGCCGGGACCGCTGATCCCGTTGGCGGGGCCGCCGGTGGGCCGGACGGGCAGCGGCGGAGGCGTCTGGGAGGTGCCGCTGTCGGCCGTGCCGCCGTTGCCCGGCCCGGCGCCGCTGTCGCGGCCGCCCTGCGGCCCGAAGCCGGAGAACCTGGGTATCCGGGAGGCCGCGGCGGCCTGCGATCCGGCGGTGCCGGCGCCGGGGGTGAACTGGGTGAACGACGGCGCGTTCGTGGTGGGCGTCGGGGCGGACAGCGACGGAGCGGGCCCGAAGTCCTCGGCCTCGAAGCGGCGGAGCCGGCCGAGCGGCTGAGCGGCCTCCGGCGCGGCCACCGACTCCGGCAGCCAGATGAGCGCGGTGAGGCCGCCGGACTGCGCGTGCCGCAGCCGGACGCGCACGCCGTGCCTGGCCGCCAGGCGGCCGACCACGAACAAGCCCATGCGCCGCGACACGGCGACGTCGACGACCGGCGGGTTGTCCAGCCGCCAGTTGGCGTGCGCCATCTCCTGCTCGGAGATGCCCACGCCGTTGTCGGTGATGTCGAGCAGGACGCCGCCGCTGGTCAGCGGCTGCCCGGTCACGTAGACCTGGGTGTCTTCCGGCGAGAACGTGGTCGCGTTCTCCACAATCTCCGCCACCAGGTGCACAACGTCGTTCACGGCCTGGCCGACCACCACGATCCCCGGCTGGACGTTGAGCACGACGCGCTCGTACTGCTCGATCTCCGAGATCGCCGCGCGCAGCACGTCCACGAGCGGCACCGGCTGGCTCCACTTGCGCGATGCCTCGTGACCGGCGAGGACCAGCAGGTTCTCCGAGTTGCGGCGCATACGGGTGGCCAGGTGGTCGAGCCGGAAAAGGCTGCTCAGCCGGTCCGGGTCCTGCTCGCTCTGCTCGAGGTTGTCGATCAGCGAGAGCTGGCGCTCGATGAGCGACTGGCTGCGCCGGGACAGGTTCACGAACATCGCGTTCAGGTTGCCGCGCAGCATGGCCTCGTCGGCGGCCAGCCGGACGGCCTCGCGGTGTACCTGGTCGAAGGCCCGCGCCACCTCACCGATCTCGTCCGTCGACGTGACGCCGATCGGCTCGATCTCGATGCTCTCGTCGCCGCCCTCGCTCTCGCTGAGCCTGCGGACCATCTCCGGCAGCCTGCTGCCGGCCACGTCGAGGGCGTCGGAGCGGAGCTTGCGCAGCGGCCGGATCATGGACCGGGCGACGAACGCCGTGATCAGCAGGACGAGCAGCAGCAGGACCAGCGTGACCGCGCCGATGATCCACGCGTTGCGCACCGCCGTCGACTCCAGCGAGTTGGCCTGGGAGCTGATGTCGCCGACGACGCCGGCGCTGACCTGCTCCATCTGGCCGACGACATAGCTCTGCGTGTCGAACCAGCAGGCGGACGGTGTTTCGCCGGCCGCGACGCAGGTCTGCTGGGTCCCGATGCTGGGCGCCTGGCCCGCGGCGGCCGTGGTGGTGGCGAGCTCTTCCTCGCTCGCCGCCTCGTCAACCTTCTGGCCGCTGACGACGTTGCCGAATTCCTGGGCCTCCTGCACGCTGGCGGCGGCCTGGAACTGGCTCTGGTCCGCCTGCTGCTGCTGCCCGGCCTGGGCGAGCGTGGTCTGCGCGATCGGCGGCAGCGACGGGGTGGGTGAGCTGAGCGCCGCGTAGAGGATGCCGCGCTGCTCCGACGCGTCGTTCTCCACCCGCAGCAGCGCGGCGAGGACCGCGACGTCGTTCTGCAGCGTCACGTTGCCGCTGCCGGCGGCGATCGACCCGCTGAACGTGGTGAACGCCTGGACCAGCGACGTGTACCTGCTGATGACGGCGAGCGCCGGGTAGTTCGTGTGCAGCGCCGCCTCGCGGATGTTCGTCAGGTCGTTGACGTTCGCCAGAACGCCGTTGTCGAGGTCGAGCACGACCCCGGGGTCGTAGCCCGGGCCGATGCCCGCGGCCAGCTTCTCGACCTCTGTGATGGCCTCGTTCGTGACACCCTGCGCGGCCGATACCGTCGGGTAGTCGGCGGTCTGGCGGCCCGCGGAGATGTAGCCGGCGACGCGGTCGCGCTCGTTCTCCAGGGCGGCGGCGGCGGCGACGACGGACTGGTTGAGGTTGGCCAGGTTCTGTATCCGCTGGAAGGTGTAGACGTTGTTGATCTGGTTCCCGATCAGGAACCCGCCAAGGATCATGGCGGTGATGGTGGGAACCGCGATGATCGCGACCAGCCGCCACCGGACGCGCCAGTTGCTGAGCGCCATCCGTGACTTCTTGCGCGGCGCCGCCGGCGCCGCGCCGGTGCGCCTTGCCTGCGTGACCGGCGCGGGGAGCGCGGGCTGGCCGCCCGTCGCGCCGACTCCGGATGCGCCGCCCGGCCCGCCTTGGCCGTTGCCGCCTGGCAGCCTGCCGGAACCGAGCGTGCCCTGCCCAATCTGGGCCGGCGACCCGCCGAACGCGGACTGGCCGCCGAACGCGGACTGCCCCGCGCGGCCGCGTGCCGCGCCGGGTCCGTTGGATGTGCCTGAGACGCCTGGCCCGCCCGGTCCCTGGCCGGCCGCCAGGGAACCACCGTTAACCGGAAGACCGGAAGCCGGCGTCTGAGATCCGCCGTTGCGGCCGGTCTCTGATCGTCTACGCACTGCGCTCGCACCTCGCAGCATCAAGGGCCACCTGGACCTGCACCGGGCTACGAACGGCCAAGCCGTTCGACATCCGCACCTCCCTTTCCCTCCTGAGCAACGATCGCCGCTGCATGAGGACGACAGGGCGGCCGAGGCCACTCTTCCAGCTAGCGTCACAAAACGGGTAAGGACATATAATCATCTTCTGGGTGCGCCCCATGGGTCATTCGCCAGTAATCGGGCCGAACTTCGGCAAAGATCCATGCCATGCGAGAGCTATCTTCCCCATGCGCGCCTGGCCCCGGCTAACCTGAACCGGTAACTCCAGCCCGCATTCGCCGCGCTACGGGGGGGCGCGCGGCGGGGAAGGACACCGGACGTGCCCCCGGATCTGAAGCCTTTCACCTCCGTCGCGCGCTCCCCATTCGCGGCAGCGGCCGGCCGCGCCCGCGCCATCCGGTGGGCGCAGGGGCTGGCGGGCGTCGCCGTTTTCCTGGTGGCCGCCGAGATCGCCGGCCTGCTCATCCCGCAGACGGTGCTCCCGCGGATGTCCACGGTGCTGTCGCAAGCCGCGGGGCTGGCGGGCAACGGGCAGTTCCTTTCCGACATGGCAGCGACCCTGGAGGCGTGGGCCGTAGGGCTCCTGATCACGGTCGCCGCCGGGGTCCCGCTCGGCCTCCTGCTCGGCAGCCTGCCCGGTGTGCGGTTCGCCACCAGGGCGATCGTCGAGTTCCTCCGCCCGATTCCGTCCGTGGCGCTGATCCTCCTGGTGAGCCTGGTGGTCGGCTCCGGGCTGCGGATGACGGTCACGCTCATCGTCTACGCCGGCATCTGGCCGGTCCTCTACAACGTCATAGCCGGCCTCGACGACGTCGACCCGGTCGCGAAGGACACGCTCCGCGCGTTCGGGTTCGGCCGGCTGGCGGTGATCCGCCTGGTTTCGCTGCCGAGCGCCGCGCCGTTCATCCTGACCGGGATAAGGATCGCCTCCTCGGTCGCGCTCATCCTGGATATCGGCGCCGGCTATGTCACCGGCCGTATCAACGGGCCGGGAATCGGGGCGTTCATCTCCGACGCCAACTCCGGCGCCGGCAACACCCCGCTCGTGCTGGCCGCCACCGTCTGGGCGGGCTTCCTCGGCCTGGCCCTGAACGGGCTGCTGGTGTGGGCGGGCGACAGGCTGCTCCCCTGGCATCGCGCCAGCCTGGGACCGACCGGCCAGGCCGGCGTGCCCGGCCGCGCGCAGCGGCTGGATCATCCGGAGGCCGCCGCCGCGGGGACGGCGTCGTGAACGTCAGGGACCTGGCGGTCTCCGCCGCGCGGCGGCTGCGCTGGGCGCGCCAGTGGCTGGTCCTCGCGACCGCGGTTGGCCTGTGGCAGCTATGGGCCGAGAGCCGGAAGAGCGCGTTCTTCCCGCCGCCTTCGGCGATCGGTTCGCGGATGCACCAGCTCTGGTTCTCCGGCCCCGCCAGTCACCTGTTCCTAACGTCCAACGCGACCGGCAACATCCTGCCGAGCCTGGAACGCATCCTGCTCGGGCTCGGGATCGTCATCGTGGTGGGGGTGCCGCTCGGCATCGCCCTGGGCCGTTCGCCGGCCGTCACCGCGTTCCTCGACCCGCTGCTGCAGTTCGGCAGGTCAATCCCGGTGGTGACGGCCGCGCCCGTGTTCATCGCGCTGTTCAAGATCGGCACCCAGATGGAGGTGGCCACGATCGTCGCCGGCACGATCTGGCCGCTGCTGCTCAACACCATCGACGGCGCGGCGTCGGTCGACCCGGTGCAGATCCAGACCGCCCGCGCGTTCCGGCTGTCCGGCTGGCAGCGGCTGACCACGGTGATCCTCCCGTCCGCGATGCCGAAGATCTTCGCCGGCCTCCGGCTCGCGCTGTCGGTCTCGCTGATCCTGATGGTGTTCTCCGAGCTGATCGGCAGCAGCAACGGGATCGGCTACGAGATGACCAACGCCAGCAACGCCTTCGACCTGCCGACCCTCTGGGCGGTGCTCGTTCTGCTCGGCATCCTTGGCTACGTGCTGAACGCGATCCTCTACGGGATAGAGAACGTGGCCCTCGCCTGGCACCGCGGAGCCCGGCAGCACACCAGCTGAGACGCCTCGCCAACCGCACGCATCCACCAACCGAACAGGAACCCGATGTGCTTGAGGTAACCGATCTCACCCGCGCCTACGGGACCGCGGGCAGCGCGCACCTCGCCCTCAAGGACGTGAGCCTGCGGGTCGCCGACGGCGAGCTGGTCAGCATCGTCGGCCCGTCCGGGTGCGGAAAGTCCACCCTGCTGCGCTGCGTAGCGGGCCTGCTGCCGCCGACGAGCGGGCAGGTGGTGCTGAACGGCACGCCGGTCACCCGGGTGCCCGGCCGGCTCGGCGTCGTGTTCCAGGACTACAGCCGGTCGCTGTATCCGTGGCTGAGCGTCCGCGACAACGTGGCGCTGCCGCTTCGCCGGACGATGCGCGGCCGGCCGGCCCGGAGGCAGGCCGCGGCCGCGTCGCTGGCCGCCGTAGGGCTGACGGACGCCGGGCACAGGTACCCGTGGCAGCTGTCCGGCGGCATGCAGCAGCGGGTCGCGATCGCCCGCGCGCTGGCCTGCGACCCGGTGCTGCTGCTGATGGACGAGCCGTTCGGGTCGGTGGACGCGCAGACCCGGGAGGACCTCGAGGACCTCATCCTGCGGGTACGGGCCGAGCGCGGCATCACGATCCTCCTCGTCACGCACGACATCGACGAGAGCGTGTACGTCGGCGACCGGGTCATCGTGCTGACACCGGGTCCCGGGCAGATCCGCGCCGACCTCGCCGCGCCGCTGCCGCAGCCGCGCGACCAGATCACCACCAAGGAGCTCCCCGAGTTCGTCCACCTGCGCTCGGAGGTAAGCCGCCTGGTCCGCGGCAAGCCCCTCGCCCCGTCGGACGACACGCCCGCCCCGTCGGACGACACGCCCGCCCGGGCCGCCGCCCCCGCGAAGCCCGGCGCCTCGTGATCACGGGTCAGAAGTGACGTTATGGTGCACCTTTGACCCGTGATCATAGGAGGCGCGCCCTCGAGCCGGCGCGGGGGGTTCGAGTGCCGGCGCGCGGGAGATTCCAGTGTCGGCGCGCGCGGGTTTCGGGTGCCAGCGGGGGTTCGGGTGCCGGCGCGCGGGGTTTCGGGGTGCCGACGCGGAGGATTCGCATGCCGGCGCGCGGGGGGAGTTCGGGTGCCGACGCGGGAAAGATTGACGCGGGGGAGATTCGGGTGCCGGCGCGCGGGAGATTCCAGTGTCGGCGCGCGCGGGTTTCGGGTGCCAGCGGGGGTTCGGGTGCCGGCGCGGGGGTTCGGGTGCCAGCGCGGGGTTCGGGTGCCGCACCGAGCACGCATCGAGCCGCACCGCACCCTGGCCGCATCGCAGCCTGGCGCACCGCACCCTGGTCGCACCGCACCCTGGTCGCACCGCACCCCGCGTTTCCGCGATCATCGGCATCCGTGGGCGCCAACCATGATCACGGATAATACGGGTCGTATGTGACACCTACGTTTCCGTGATCAAGGTGGGATGGTGCGTGAGGTGCCTGAGGGGAGGCCGGGGATGGTGGTTGAGTGGCTGCTGGGACCGTATGGGCTGGAGTTGCTTGGGGGGCAGCGGGGCGCCGGCGGGTGCGGGCGGGCGGGGCTGGGGCTGAGGCTGGGATTAGGGGCGGAGGCCTAGCTGGCGGGCTATGAGGAGGCGCTGGACCTCGGAGGTGCCCTCGCCTATCTCGAGGACCTTCGCGTCCCGGTAGAACCTGCCGACGGGGAACTCGTTCATGAAGCCGTAGCCGCCGAAGATCTGGGTCGCGTCGCGGGCGTTGTCCATCGCGGCGTTGGAGGCGACCAGCTTGGCGATCGCGGCCTCCTTCTTGACCGGCTGGCCGGCGAGCAGCCTGGCCGCGGCGTCGTACCAGGTGAGCCGGGCGACGTGCGCGCGGGCGGCCATGTCGGCGATCTTGAACTGGATCGCCTGGTGCTGCTCGAGGCGCTTGCCGAACGCCTCGCGCTCCGTCGCGTACCGCAGGCACTCGTCGACGCAGCCCTGGGCGAGGCCGGTCGCCAGCGCGGCTATCGCCACCCGCCCTTCGTCAAGGATGTGCAGGAACTGCGCGTAGCCACG
This sequence comes from Streptosporangiaceae bacterium, assembly GCA_019239975.1. Classification (GTDB taxonomy): domain Bacteria; phylum Actinomycetota; class Actinomycetes; order Streptosporangiales; family Streptosporangiaceae; genus JAFAZE01. The sequence continues at coordinate 3,755 of JAFAZE010000148.1, read as the reverse complement.
GCCACGTTCGCCGAGCAGGTTTCCCTCGGGCACGCGGCAGTCGGTAAAGGACAGTTCCCGGGTGTCCGATGCGCACCACCCGACCTTGGAGTATCGCTGACCGATGATGAATCCGCCCGTCCCGTTCGGAATAACTATCGATGAAATTTCCTTTTCTTCCCCCTTTTCCCCGGTGATGGCGAGGACGGTCACCAGTGAAGTTATAGATGTGCCTGAATTCGTGATGAACGCTTTCGTACCATTCACCACCCATTCCCCTTTACCATCTTCCTTCACCAGCCGGGCCGTCGTTCGCATGCCGCCGGGGATGTCCGAGCCGCCGCCGGGCTCGGTAAGGCCGAAGCCGGCCAGCCGCTCCCCCGCGCACAGGTCCGGCAGCCAGCGGCGGCGCTGCTCCTCCGAGCCGAACCGGTAGATCGGCATCGCGCCGAGCGACACCGCCGCCTCCAGGGTGACGGCGACGGACGAGTCCACCCGGGCCAGTTCCTCCAGCGCGACGCAGAGCGCGAAGTAGTCGCCGCCCATGCCGCCGTACTCCTCGGGGAACGGGAGCCCGAACAGGCCGAGCTTGCCCATCCGGGCAACGATCTCGTAGGGGAACTCCTCGCGCTCGTAGAAGCCGCCGATCACTGGCGCCACGACATCACGGGCAAACGCCGCCACGGTCTGCCGCAGCTCCTCCTGCTCCGGCGCGAGCTGGTAGTTGATCATGAATGTTCTCCCCGGGCGGTAGGCGGCCTGTCGGCGGGCCGGATGTGCTGTGCCTTCCACCGTATTTCAGTCTGAGAACTTCCGAACCATTCCGTGACGGACAGCGAGCACTCGGTCGCGCGGAGGGGAACGCCTGCGATATTCGGTTCCCATGACGATTATGACGATTGTGAGGAAAGGCCGGGGGCACAAGGGGGCCGGCGGGAGCCTGGTCGCGCTGGCCGGCCTGCTCGTGGCCGGGTGCGCCAGTTCCAGTTCCGCACCGCCGGCATCGTCCGTACCGGGGGCATCGTCGGCACCGGGGGCATCCTCGTCGGCCATGTCGTCCGCCGGCACGCTGGAGAAGACAAGCCTCACCGTGGGGGCGCTCGCCGTCGCCGACGACGCGCCGCTGTACCTGGCGATCAAGGAAGGCTACTTCCGTCAGGAGGGCCTGACCGTGACCGCGGTCCCCGTCGCGCAGTCCACCGAGGCCATACCGGACATGCTGCGCGGCAGCGTGGACGTCGTGACCGGCAACTACGTCTCCTTCTTCGAGGCGGAGGCCAAGGGGGTGGTCAGCTTCAAGGTGCTGGTCGACGCGACGCACTGCGTGCCGAACACGTTCGGGGTCATGACGCTGCCCTCGTCCGGCATCAGGCACCCGGCGCAGCTCGCGGGCAAGACCGTGGCGGTCAACCTCACCGGCAACGTGCAGACGCTCACGCTGGACACGGTACTGAAGGCCGACCGGATCAATCCCTCGGCGGTGCGCTATGTCGTCGTCCCGTTCCCGGACATGCTGGCCGCGCTGAAGGCACACCGGGTCGACGCCGTCAGCGTCATAGAGCCGTACATCACCGCCGGCAAGGCCACGCTCGGCACGGTGGGTGTGGTGTCGCAGTGCGCCGGGCCGACCGCCGGCTTCCCGCTGTCGGGTTACTTCGCGACCACGTCCTGGACGCAGAGGTACGCGCGCACGGCGCGCGCCTTCCAGGCTGCCATGGCGAAGGCGCAGGCGCTGGCGGACAGCGACCCGGCGGCGGTGCGGGCGATCCTGCCGACGTACACCAAGATCACCCCGAAGGCGGCCGCGGTGCTGCGCCTGAACACCTACCCGCCCGCGCTCACGGCGGCGCAGCTGCAGCCGGTGGCGGACCTGATGTTCTCGGCCGGGATGCTGAAGAGCCCGCTGCCGGCCAGCTCGCTGATCATGCCGTAAGCGCCTCAGGCGGCCGGCTTCCCGGGGTTCGCTGGAGACGGCTGCCGGGGGACGGTAAAGTTGCGATGCATACCCGGCACGGCAACAGTCCGATAACAGCCTGGGGCCCGCACTACCCGACAGCAGCGCCGACAACAGCGCCCGATTGCTGAGGAGATGGCGATCCTGACCTGCCCAGACTGCGGCGTCAAGGTGCAGCCGGAGGACCTGATCTGCTTCCGGTGTGGCGCCAACCTACCGCACACACCGTCAGCGGACGACGACGTCCCGACTCCTACCGTCTCGCAGAAGTACTTCAGGGGCGACGGACGATCAGCGTGCCCGAACTGCGGCGCGGTGATCCAGGACCCGGCGGACGTGATCTGCACCGAGTGCAGGTACCCGCTGCCCGGGGCCCGGCGGCACATCTCCCCGGTCGTGCTGCGGATCTCGTTCCCGACCGGGAACGTCGACGTGCCCGCCGGCACCTCGGTGCTGCTCGGGAGAGACCCGGCGCAGTCGCTGGTGGCGGCCGCCTTCGGCCAGTACGACAACGTGTCCAGGCGGCACGCGACGGTCATGGTCGACGACGAGGGCCGCGCGACGATCCGCGACGAGGGCTCGACGAACGGCACCTTCGTCAACGGCGACCGGGTGTTCCCGGGTTCGGAGGTACGGCTGGTGGACGGCGACCGTATCCGGCTCGCCGCCGACGTCACCGGCGAAGTCTCGCTGCCCAGGCAGGAGCCCGACCCGGCCACGCTCAGCCGCAACGGCAGCGTCTGATCTTCCGCGTGGCCCGCGCACTTGACCTGACCTTTCAGGTTTGACGGCCTGGACGGCGCCCGTTGACTATAGTGCTTCTGCCCTGTTGACCACAGCTTTCGCCTGCCTGCTCCTGCCGAAACGGACCCGCCATGCCGCCAGCGTCTGATCCTCCCGCCGGGGCGCCGGCCTCGCCGTCCGTGCCCGGGCCGTCCGGGCCTGCGCCAGCCGGGCCTGGGCCTGGGCCTGGGCCTGCGCCAGCCGGGTCCGGGCCTGCGCCTGTGGCTGGTCCAGCCGGGTCCGGGCCGTCCGATGACACCATCCCGCCTGCCTTCGGATCCCCGCGGGCGTTCCGTCTTGCCCTCCCCGCCGCCGGCTCGGCCCCCGAGGGTCCCGCGCCGGAGGGCGCGGCGCAGGACGGCGGCGATGGCCAGATGGCCACGTGGCAGGCAGTGCCCGGCGACGGCTACCCCGGCCAGCCGGCCGGCCACCCGGCGCAGGACGCGGGCTACCCTTCCTGGGATGTGCCGGGCCCTGACTACGGGGCGGCCGGTTACGGCGCGCCGCAGGGGTACGGCGGGCCGCAGGGGTACGGCACAGCACAGGGGCACGACGGACCACAGGGGTACGGCGGGCCGCAAGGGCACGACGGGCCGCAAGGGTATACGGGCCCGGGAGCATATGCGGACCCGCAGGGTTATACCGGCCCCCAGGGGCATACCGGCCCGCAGAGCTTCGAGTGGCAGCGGGGGTATGGGGTGCCTGGCGGGCAGCCGGGGTCTCCTGCCCAGGACTATCCCGCACAACCGGGGCAGTGGCCAGGCTGGGAGCCGCAGGGTTACCAGGCGCCGGGATACACCGCGCAGGGGCCGGCCCCTGGCTCTGATTATGCGGGCCCCGGCCAGGGTTACCAGGGCGCGGGCCAGGGTTTCCCGGAGACAGGCCAATACGGGCAGGCGAGCGGGGCCGACGGCCGTGCCGGCAGCGCATACCCGTCCGACGGCCAGCCAGGGAACGGATACGCGGGGAACGGGTACGCGGCCAACGGCCATGCGGGAAACGGGTACGCGGCGAACAGCCAGCCAGGCAACGGGTACGC
>JAFAZE010000110.1 GCA_019239975.1 Streptosporangiaceae bacterium | reverse complement strand
CCGTGTGCGGCCGCCTACGGTTTCGCGCTCGCGACCGCTGGCGTGCGGCTGGCCGCGAAGGTAGCCGACAGCAAGATGCCCGAAATGTGCCAGGTGGCGCTGCGCACGGCGACGTGACGGCTGGACCGCCCCGCCGTCCGCGCGGGTACGCGGGGCCATTCATGGTGATATGACGTCAGCCGCCGACGGCGACCACCGCCTCATACCGCCGGCCGGCAAATCAACCCGCCAGCTTCGCCACAGCCGGCCATCTGGCCGAGCTCTCATTCTTCTGTGTGGCCTCTTGAGGGCGGTTTAACCGGGCTGTCACGGGAAATTGGTTTACGGCACCGAACACCGGAACGCACCTCCGCACATGGGAGAGCATCTGATGTCGACGGACACGGACGAGCAGCGCCAGAACATGACCCAAGCGGACGGAGGCGCGCAAGAGCCGCTCGCGGTCCCCTCCCCCAGGCTCGTCCTTGGGATCCCGGCGGCGGTGTTCATCATCGTCGGCATAGTCTGCGGAATCCTCACCTACTGGTGGACCGCGCTGCCGCTCGTCGGTGTCGGCTTCGTGTTCCTGCTCTGGCTGTGGTGGGCCCTGCGTCACCGGGAGGAGACCGACCGCCAGGTTCGCTCGCGTATGAAGGCGCAGAACGCGTGGTACCGGGCGCACCCGGTGCTGAGCGTCACCGTTCTCGCCATTACCTGCTTCATCATCGGCGCGGGCAAGATGATGATGACGGGCACGGCGCACGGCTGGTGGGCCCTCCTGTGGGGCGGCCTCGCCGCGCTGTTCGCGGTCGGCGTGGGGCTGTGGCGGGTGCGGCGGGCGCGCCGCGACGGCACCGCCCGCGGCTGAGACAGCACGTGTCCGGCGGAGCCCAGATGATCACGGTTTGACAAAGTCTTCGGTCAAGATCTTCAACGAGTCGGGCGGAACCGCGCAAAATCTCCCCCAGTGTCCATACTCAGGGACGCTCCCGCCGAGGGGCGTCACGAAGGGGGCGTAGTGCGAAAACTCGTCGTTGTTCTTGCCGTGGCGGGCGCCACGGCCGCTGGGGCGACGGTGACCATCCCCGCCGGGGCGGCCACCAAGGCAGCCCCAGCCGCGTCCGCCGCGAGCATCACGTGGGGGCCGTGTTCGGATCCGAGCCTTAAGGCGGTGCACGCGCAGTGCGGCTTCCTGAAGGTGCCGCTGGACTACAGCCACCCGAACGGCGCCAGGATCTCGCTCGCCGTGTCGCGGATCCGGCACACCTCACCCGCGTCCAAGTACCAGGGCATCATCCTGACGAACCCGGGCGGTCCCGGCGGGTCGGGCCTGAACCTGAACGCGTTCCTTGTCCCGGCCCTTCGCAGCGAGAAGCTCAAGAACGGCACGGCCGCCGCTGACGACTACGACTGGATCGGCTTCGACCCGCGCGGTGTCGGCTCCAGCGTGCCGGCGCTGAGCTGCCAGCCCAACTACTTCAGTCCTGACCGGCCGAACTACGTTCCGACCAGCGCGGCGCTCGTGCAGACCTGGCTGAAGCGGTCGAAGGCATACGCGACGGCGTGCGCCAAGAAGAACGGCCCGCTGCTCGATCACATGACCACGATCGACGCGGCACGCGACATGGACAGCATCCGCGCCGCGCTCGGCCAGAAGCAGATCACGTACTACGGCTTCTCGTACGGGACGTACCTGGGCCAGGTCTACAGCACCCTGTTCCCGTCGCATGTGCGCCGCATGATCCTGGACAGCAACGTCGACCCGCTCCGGGTGTGGTACGCGGCCAACCTCGACCAGGACATCGCCTTCAACCGGAACATCAAGATCTGGTTCGGGTGGGTCGCCAAGTACAACAAGATCTACAAGCTCGGCGCCACCGAGGCCGCGGTGGAGAAGCTCTTCTACAGCGAAGAGGCGAAGCTGCTCAAGCACCCGGCGGGAGGCGTGATCGGCCCCGACGAGTGGGTGGACGTCTTCCTTTACGCCGGCTACTACGAGCAGACCTGGCTGCAGCTCGGCAGCGCGTTCGCGGGCTTCGTCCACAAGAACGACTGGAAGACCGTCCAGGCGCTGTACGAGGGCGATGACACGCCGGGCAACGACAACGGCTTCGCGGTCTACAACGCCGTGCAGTGCACGGACGTCCAGTGGCCGCTGAGCTGGGCCAAGTGGGCCCACGACAACTGGGCCGTCTACAAGAAGGCGCCGTTCGAGACCTGGTCCAACGCCTGGTTCAACGCGCCGTGCCTGTACTGGCCCGCCCCGGCCGGCAAGCCGCTGCACATCAACGGGAAGCACACCTCGAGCGCGCTGCTGATCGACGAGACCCTGGACGCGGCGACGCCGTTCCCGGGGAGCCTCGAGGTCCGCAAGCTCTACCCGAACGCGGTCCTGCTCGCCGAGCCTGGCGGCACGACCCACGCCGACTCGCTGTCCGGCGACCTGTGCGTGGACGGCACGATCGCCAACTACCTGGCGCTCGGCCATCTCCCGAAGCGCAAGCCCGGCAACGGGCCGGACGCGTTGTGCAAGCCGCTGCCGGTGCCGGTGCCGACCTCGGCGAGTGCTCCGGCGGCGCGGGCGGCGACGAGCGTGGCTGCGCGGCCGGTTGCGGCAGTGCGGTAGGGGGTACCGGTCACGGGGTTAGGTAAAACACGAGGGGCCTCGGCGGGATTGACCCGCCGAGGCCCTTCGGCCACGGGTTGTGGAAACTGCGGGGTCCTAATACTGGGTCTGGCGCGTATCTCGGCGGATGGTAAATGGGGGCTGCGGCGCCGCCGGCTGCCGTTTGCCGGCGGGGTGACCGCCGGGGGTGCCCGGCCGCTTTCACCACAGCAACGTCAGCCGCGACGGCAACGCCAGCCCCGCACGCCGCGGGGTGCGCCAGCCCCGTCCGCCCCATCAGCACCACGCTTCATGATCCCGGAATCGTAGGTGCCGTATTCGGCCCGTAGTTACCGCGATCATGACGGCCGCCCGTTTTGTCCGTTTAGCGAGAGTGGGCGGGGAGCGCTGACGCCCTTCGGGAACAGGACGACCAGGACAATGCGCCGCGGCGATGGCGCGGCGCATCCCGCGCGGCCGCCGGAGCACGGCGCACAGGGAATCGTGTCCGCCGCGTACTACCTGTCCAGCACGTCATCACGGGCATGAGCGGTCACAGGTCAACCAGGCGGAGCCCTGCGCCTCCGCCTGCCGCGGGACACGGGACGCGGGAGCGGGCCGGGCCCCCGTTAGGTCCCGGCCCGCTGGCAGCGGAGGGTCAGGCGCCTCCCGCCAATGGGGCGGCGGGATCGAGGCGGACCCTGGGGAGGCGGCTGCACAGGGCGAGGGCGATGGTGAATGCGGCCACCTGCCACCACAGGCTGGTGCGCATCGAGCGGGTGAAGTCATCGAGGCGGGCGGCCGGCAGGGCGTGCCCCAGCACGGCGGCCTCGACGTGGGTCTTGACCTGCGCCGACGCGGGGCTCGCGGCGATCTGGCGGGCCGCGGCGGTGCAGGCGGGCGGCTCGGCGGACGGGTCGGTGGCGTGCGCACGGGCCGAGAAGCAGGCCTGGAAGCCGTCGGTGATCTGCCGCTGGTGCTGGGCCGGGATGCCGGCGGCGGCGAGCTGCTGGCGGAGCTGGGGCAGTGCGGACGCCGACGATGAGCTGGCGTTCAGGCCGAGGAAGCCGAAGAAGATGACGCCGGCGACGGCGATGCCCAGCGCCGCGCCGACCTGCTGCGCGGTCGCCAGCGCGCCGGACGCGGAGCCCGCGTGCCTGGCGGAGATGCCGGCGAGCACCACGCCGGTGACCGGCGCGATGAAGAACCCACCGCCGGCACCCGCGATGAACATCGGCAGCAGCAGCTGCCAGCCGTGCAGGGCGGTGCCCGCCCAGTACATGACCCCGATCACGGCGAGCTGCCCGGTGATCATCAGCCCGCAGCCGAGGAGGAGGACGCGACCGCCGAGCCGCCTGGTGACCGCCGCGGAGCGGGCGGAGCCGATCGCGAGGGCGGCGGCGAAGCCGAGGGTCACCGCGCCAGCCTTGACCGGGCTGTAGCCCAGCCCCTCCTGCAGGGTCAGCAGCAGGATCATGAAGAACGACGGGATGCCGGTGAAGAAGACGAGGGTGGCGACGAGGCCGAGGGTGAACGGCCGCTGCCGGAAGAGCCTGACGTCGATCAGCGGATCCGACTCGCGGCGGGTGCGACCGCGCTCATAGGCGGCGAAGGCGGCGAGAACGAACGGGCTGACGGCCATGCAGGCGAACGACCACGCCGGCCAGCCCTCGTCACGGCCGATGACCAGCGGGAGGACGAGCAGGAACAGGCCCGAGCCGAGCAGTGCCGCTCCGGGCAGGTCGATCCGGCTGGCCGCGGCCTTCGACTCCGGGATGATCGCGACGCCCAGCGCGAGCGCGGCCAGGCCTATCGGGACGTTCACGAAGAAGATCGAGCGCCAGCCGGCGCCGGCGATGTTCAGCTCGATGAGGCCGCCGCCGGTGACCGGCCCCAGGATCGTGGCGAGGCCGATGGTGGCTCCGTAGAGGCCGATCGCCTTTGGCCGCTGCGCCTTGCTGAAGACGACCTGGATGATCCCCAGCACCTGGGGGAACATCAGCCCGGAGAACATGCCCTGTGCGACTCGCGAGCAGATCAGCGTGAGCGCGTCCGGGGCCGCGCCGCAGGCCGCCGAGGCTGCCGTGAAGCCGAGCATGCCCCACAGGAACATCCGCTTGCGCCCGTAGCTGTCGCCGAGCCGGCCGCCGGTCACCAGCACGCAGGCGAAGGCCAGCATGTACCCGGCGACGACGAGCTGGATCTCCCCGAACGAGCTGTGCAGCGAGTTCTGGATCGACGGCACGCCCACCATGGTGATCGTCGTGTCGAGAAGCTGCATGAACACGGCGGTCAGGATGACGGCGAGGACGAGCCAGCGGTTCGCGGCCGGCCTCTCCTGCCGGGACCCGGTGCCTGCCCTTGTAAGCGCTGCCATGGTGTCCTCCCGGTATCTGGCGCGGGCCGCGGATCGGTCCGCCTGGGAAAGAAAATAATCGATCGTTCGATTATTTTCAAGTGGTAGCCTGGAGTCAGTCGAGAGGAGCGCTTGTGACGGTTACCGGTACGGGCAGGCGGAGGGGGCGGCCGCCCAAGGCTGACGCGGGCGACACGAAGGGGGCGCTGCTGCGGGCGGCGCTGGAGCTGTTCGCGGCCAAGGGGTACGAGGGCACCTCGGTTCGCGAGATCGCCCGCTCGGTCGGGCTCAGCGAGAGCGTGCTGTACGCGCACTTCGACGGCAAGCGGGCGATCTTCGACGCTGTTCTCGCGCAGCTCGGGCCGCTGAGCGCCGTCACCGTTCTCGAGAACCTCGATCCCTCCGCGGCCGACAGGGATCCTCCAGGGTTCATCCGGTCGCTGGTCAGCCGCGCCATGGACGAATGGGCATCACCTCATTCGCGCCAGCTCATCAGCCTGATGGCGCACGACGACCTGCTGCACGACCCCGCGCTCACCGCAGGCATCTTCGGCGCGCTGGAGCACCTGGCCGGGCTGTTCGGCCGCTGGATCGAGGCCGGCAAGCTGGCCGCCGGTCTCGGCTCTCCGCTGGACCTGGCTTATGCGCTGATGAGCCCGGTTGCGCTCGCCCGCGTGCTCTGGCTGCACGGCGGGGGCACGCCGGAGGACATCGAGGCCGCCCGTCAGCGCGCCGCCAGGCACGCCGAGCTGTTCGTCAAGACGGTGTTCCGCTAACCGGGCCGGGGCATGAGCCCAACCGCGGGCACGTTCGGACGCAGGCGTGTTCACCGGCGGGCGGCCGGGTACACTCTGGCGCTGATTGTGACCGTCCGCAGGCGCGACCTGCCACTGAAGACGCGGGCCGGGAGCCTCGGGCCGGGTGCGGCGGAGGCCGCCGGGCCGTCGAGGGAACGGCTGGCATGGACATCGGCAACATCGCCGAGCTGAACACGTTCCTGGTGCTCGACGCCATCAGGTCACGCGGTCATGCCACGCGGCGGCAGCTTGTCAGCGACCTCGGGCTGTCGAACGCGTCGGTCAGCCGGATCGTCAAGCGGCTGCTTTCGGCCGGGCTGATCGCCGAGGAGCCTGGGGCGGGCGCGGTACGCGGGCGAATACCTGCCGTGCTGCGGTTCGTCGGGCCGCCGGGCGGGGTGATCGCCGTCGACCTCGGCGGCACGCGCTGCCACGGCGCGCTCGCGGACCTGGCCGGCAGCGTCGTCGCGGAGGACTTCCGCCCGGCGGCCGAGGGCAGTGCGGCGGTCGGGGCGCTGCTCAGCTGCATCGGCGCGCTGGAGGCGCGTGCGGGGGAACTGCAGACGCCGGCGCGGGCGGCGGTGGTGGGCATCCCGGCGCTCATCGACCCGGTCACCGGCCTGGCCACCGCCGGACCGAACGTGCACTGGCAGGGTCTCGACCTGCTCGGGATGCTCCGCGAGAACCTCGAGCTGCCTTTCGAGGTCGACAACGACGTCAACCTGGGCGCGCTCGGTCAGGCATGGCGCGGCGCCGGGCGCGGAGCGCATTCGTTCATGCTGATCTCGATCGGCACCGGAGTCGGCGGCGCGGTGGTCATCGACGGGCACCTGATCCGCGGGCGGCACAACGCCGCCGGCGAGATCGCCTACTTCCCGGTGGGTTCGGGTACCGCGGGCGGAGGCGCCGCGGGCGCCCCGGCCGGGTTCGAGGACGTGGCGTCGGGAACGGCCCTGCGGGCGCGGGCCGCCGCGCTGATCGCGGGCGGCGCGCGGAGCTCGCTGAGCGGCGAGTACACGGTCGCCGGCATCTTTGCCGCCGCCAGGCTCGGAGACGAGGCGGGCGGCCAGGTCGTCCGCGAGCTCATCGGCCACGTGACGGCGGCGATCGCCGGTGCCACCGCGCTGGTCGACCCCGAGCGGATCATCCTCGACGGCAGCATCGGCCGGGCCCTGGAGCCGTGGCTGGAGGATCTTCGCTCGGCCGTCGCGGCGCGCGTGTTCCGGCCGCCGGACATCGTGGTCTCCAAGCTCGGCCCGAACGCCACCGTGCTCGGCGCGATCGCACGCGCGCTCGCGATCGTCGCCGAGCTCGACGGCCCGCCCGTCGCCCAGTCGTTCATCTCCTGACGCCCCGGCGGCGTGCGCCGGGGCGGGACGCGGCGGGGCCGCTGGCGCATTTGGCCCCACTGGGCGGGGCCGCTGGCGCAGATGGCCCCATCCGGCAGCGGGGGCCGCTGGCGCAGAGCCCCGTCTGGCGGGGCCGCTGGCGCAGGTAGCCCCACCCGGCGGGGCCGCTGGCGTAGAGGCCTGTCTGGCGGGACCGCTGGCGCAGATGGCCCCACTGGGCGGGGCCGCTGGCGCAGATGGCCCCACTGGGCGGGGCCGCTGGCGCAGATGGCCCCATCCGGCGGCCGGGGCCGCTGGCGCAGAGGCTGTCTGGCGGGGCCGCTGGCGCAATCAGCCCGATCGGAGTCACCTCTCTTGCCGACGCGCCAGGTGATCGTTATTGTGCAACCCAAAGCATTCTTTTCAAGCTGAAAAGAATGTGTGAATGCCATATGCGGGCTTATGAGGAGGCTCCCAATGACTGCCGGGCTGCGTGGGGCCAGTGTGATCTTCTGTGTGACCGGGTTGTGTGCGTTCGGCGCTGCGCCTGGCAGTGCGATGGCGCAGGTGCGAGCGGCGCAGGCGCGAATAGCGCCGACGGAGGTGCAGGCGCGAATTGCCGCGCCAGCCAGTGCAGCCGCCCTGGGGCAAGCGGCCGCTGGTGCCGGCGGTGACGCGGATGGGCATCTGATCACGCTGGGGCGGCGGGGGTGGGAGGTGCAGAGTTCGGCGGCGACCACCGACTGGACCACGCGAACCGGGGCCACGCAGAGCGGCAACGAGATCTCCGCGCCCGGCTTCGGCACCCGAGGCTGGCTGCCGGTGGCACCCGACGACGCCGGAGCGGCCGGCACCGAGGTCGAGGCGCTGGTGCGCAACGGCGTGTGCCCTGACGACCCGGCGCTGCAGCCGGTCAACCAGAGCGCGAGCGGCCCGCACAGCGTGTTCTACTCGGACAACCTGCAGAAGTGCTTCGGCGCTCCGATGACCAATCCAGGGCTCGACACCAACCCGCTGTTCAGCGTGCCGTGGTGGTTCCGCACCGGCTTCTCGTCCCGCCCGCGGCCGGGCCAGGACGCCAAGCTGGTCATCAACGGCGTCGTCGGGCAGGCCGACGTCTGGGTGAACGGCACCGAGGTCGCGACCGAGGCGACCGTCGAGGGCGACTACGCGCGCTACACCTTCGACGTCACGAAGCTGCTCCGGCGCGGAACGAACGCGCTCGCGCTCGAGCTGTTCCCGAACAACCCGTCGACGATGCTGACGCTCGACAACGTCGACTGGACCCAGATACCGCCGGACAACAACACCGGCGTTCAGTTCCCTGTCCAGCTGCACATCTCGGACGCGCTGGGCATCTCCAACACGTACGTCACCCAGAACGACGCGCCGGACATGTCAAAAGCGGCGCTCACCGTGCACGCCGACGTGACCAACAACACCGGTACGCCGCAGGCCGGCACGGTAGCCGCCGAGGTCACGCCGCCCGGCGGCGGCGAGCCCATCCGGGTGTCGCAGCGGGTCACGCTGCAGGCGGGCGCGAGCACGACGGTGACGTTCACGCCCGCCGCCTTCCGCCAGCTCGTGATCGAGAACCCGCGGCTGTGGTGGCCGTACCAGATGGGCGGCCAGCCGCTGTACGAGCTGCGCGCGGCGGTCTCGGCGGGGGACCGCGCGGCCGTCGAGACAGGCGACGGCGTCTCCGACGCGGCGCCGCCCGTGGACTTCGGCATCCGCAAGGTCACGACGTACCTGACCAGGCCGTCGACGCTGGCCCCCGAGGGCGTCCGGGTCTTCGAGATCAACGGTGTCCCCTTCGAGTTCCGCGGCGGCGGCTGGTCGGAGAACCTCTTCCTGCACTACTCGGCCGGCGACCTGGCGAACCAGATCGAGCTGATCAAGTCGATGGGCGTCAACGGCATCCGCACCGAGGGCAAGGAGATGCCGCAGGACTTCTACAACCAGCTCGACCGGGCCGGAATCCTCGTCGACGCGGGCTTCCAGTGCTGCGACAAGTGGCAGCCGCCATCCAGCGGCCGGGGCGTGACGTCGCAGGAGTACCACGTCATGTACGAGTCGTCGCTCACGATCGGGCAGCGGCTGCGGGACCACCCGAGCGTGCTGAACTACAGCTGGAGCGACAACCCGCCGATCAACGAGCAGGAGGCCGCCTCGCTGGCGGGGTTCAGCCAGTCCGGCTTCCAAGAGCCGATCATCTCCTCGGCCGAGTACAACACCAGCGGAATCCTCGGCCCGTCCGGCGAGAAGGAAGGGCCCTACGACTGGGTGCCGCCCGGCTACTGGTACGACACCACGCACTCCGGCAACAACGCCAACGACAACGACTCGACGCTGACCAACGTCGGCGGGTCGTGGGGATTCGACAGCGAGCAGGGCTCGGGCGACACGGTCCCGACCATGGACTCGGTCCAGCGGTTCCTGTCACCGGCGGACCAGGCGGCCCTGTGGCAGCGGCCGGACGCCCACCAGTTCCACACGAACTACGAGTCGACGGACGGGACGCACTCGGGCTACTCCTTCGGCACGCTGGACAATCTCGACACCGCGATCAAGGCGAGGTACGGGAGCTGGAACAGCCTCCAGCAGTACGTGCTGCGGGCGCAGGTGCAGAACTACGAGGACACGCGCGCCCAGTTCGAGGCGTTCATCGACCACTGGGCCAACTACCCAACGCCGGCCACCGGCACCGTCTACTGGCAGATGAACAAGGGCTGGCCGACGCTGCTCTGGGACCTCTACAACTTCGACTACGACACGGCCGGCAGCTACTTCGGCGCCAAGAAGGCGAACGAGAGCCTGCACGTGCTCTACGCCTACGACACCGGCGGCGTCACCATCGACAACCTGACAGGCGTCAGCCAGCGGGGGCTGTCGGCCGAAGCACGCGTCTACGACGCCAGCGGCGCGCTGCTCGGCTCGTCGACCACCCATCGTTCGGTAAACCTGGAACCTCAGCAGGTCGCGGCCGGAGTCCTCTTCCCGCGCGTGCCATCAGCCACCACCCCGCCTGAGCGCGCGAAGACCTACTTCGTCGAGCTCATCCTGCGCCAGCATGGCACCGTGGCCGACCGCAACGTGTACTGGCTGTCCACCCAGCGCGACGTGATCAACTGGGCCACCACCGAGGGCAACCCGCAGGCGGACAACGGCTCGCCGCTGAGCCGGTACGCCGACATGACCGCGCTGCGGAACCTGCCTTCCGAGCCCGTGCGGGCGGCGGCGTCCACCGTCGCCGGCGCGGACGGCTACGACGTCACGAGCGTGACCGTCACCAACCCGTCCGGCAACCGGGCCGTCGCGTTCTTCCTGCGCGCGGACGTGCGGCGCGGCACGGCCGGCGGCGCCGCGCTGCCCGGCGGCAACCAGGTGCTCCCGATCACCTGGAGCGACAACGACATAACGCTGTGGCCCGGCGAATCCGAAACCCTGACGGCCCGCTACCGGTCCTCGCTGCTCAACGGCGCGACGCCCGTCGTCAGCATCGGTGGATGGAATGTACCGAACGGGACGGTCGCCGCCCCTCAGACAGCCTCTGCCCTCGGGGCGGAGCTGGCCGCACAGGACGCGGCGCGGGTCCGGCACTTCGGCCTGGCGGATGGGTCAGCGCTGGCCGGGGGCGCTCCCCGACCGGGTGTGTCCTCGGCGCCGGCGGCGGTGACCGGGCGGGCCGCGGGCGCGGGTGCGGGGAGCGGGCGTGGCGGCAGCGGGCGGCGCGGGGACGAGCGCGCGCCCGCGTGGACGATCCGGTCGGTCGCGCATTCGCCGGACACCACGCCGTCAACCAGCTTCACCCAGGGCGACAGCGCCGGCACCTACACGCTGACGGTGACCAATTCCGGTAACGCGCCGACCGACGGCTCGACACCGGTCACGGTCACCGACATCGTGGACCCCAGCATCAGCATGGTGTCCATCGGCGGATCCGGCTGGACGTGCGACACGTCCAATAACCCGACCGTGGTGTGCACCGAGACCGGCGGCCCGGGCGGCAAGCCGGCCGTCCTGGCGCCGGGGCGGTCCTACCCGCCGATCACGCTGACGGTCAAGGTGCCGCTCGGCGCCGGCTTCGGCACCCAGGATTCGACCGACGGGCTGCACGTGACCAACGCGACCGCCGTGACCGGCGGCGCGGCGGCGCGGCCGGCGGCGTCCATCGCGAGCCCGACGCCGATCGTGGGCGTGCCGGGCCTCACCGCGGACAACGCCGTGGACGGCGCGTTCCAGCAGGGCCGGGCCGGCAGGTACGAGATCACGGTGATCAACTCCGGCGGCGCGCCGACGAACGGGTCGGCCGCGTCGCCCATCACCGCGACGATCACCGCGCTGCCGGCGGGCGTGACCGTCTCGGCGCTGTACGGCAGCGGCTGGACGTGCAACCTCGGCGCGATCACGTCGCCGCGGGACGAGCCGGCGGACACCTGCTACCGCGATGACGTGCTGGCGGGCGAGAACGGCGAGGAGCCGCCCATCACCGTCGTGGCCGATGTCGCGGGCAACGCCCCGGCGACCGGGACCGAGACTGTCAGGGTCGACGGCGGCGGGAACGTGGGCGGCCCTTCCTCGGTCAGCGCCGCGACCACGATCCTCCCCGCTTCCGCCCCGGCCACGGTTCCGCCGGCGCCGAATCCGCCGGTGCTTCGCGTGGCCAGCACGCATTCGGGCCGCTTCCGCCAGGGCGACGCCTCGGACGCGTACACGCTCACGGTGTCGGACGCGGCGGGTGCCGGGCCTTCGGCGGGGAAGGTCGTCGTCGCCGACACGCTGCCGCCCGGGCTGACGCCGGTCCGGATGACCGGGGCTGGGTGGACGTGCTCGCTGGCGCCGCCGGCACTGCCTCCGGCGCCGACGTCCCGCCGGAACGCGCCGCCGAACACCTATGAGCCGAAGCCGGTGTGTTACCGGCTCGATTCGCTGGCGCCCGGGTCGGCCTACCCGCCGATCACGCTGCGGGTGGCCGTGGCGAACAACGCGCAGGCTTCGGTCACCAACATGGTCGCCGTGTCCGGCGGGGGCGCGGCCCGGGCGGGCACCGGGACCGACCCGACCGTGATCGGCCAGGTCCCTGAGCTGGCCGTGACCGGGTACCCGTCCGCGGGCGGCGTTCCTTACGCGCCGTTCATCCGGGGGCGTCACGACGGCGGGACGTACACGATCACGGTCGCCAACGACGGGTATGCCGCGACCAGCGGGCCTGTGACGTTCAGCGCCAGCCTGCCCGCCGGGCTCACGGTCACGTCGATTCGTGCCGGGAGCGGCTGGTCGTGCACGGTCGCCACCGCCGCCTGCACGACGAACGACGGCGTGCGGCTCGCGGCGGGCGAGCGGGACCGGATCACGCTGGAGGTCGCGGTGGCGGGCGACGCCCCGGCATACGCCGGGACGTTCCTGCAGGCCTCGGGCGGCGGCGAGGTCCCCGCCGCGGCCATCGACGAGAACAACGACTACAGCACCGTCAGCAACGGAGGTGAATTCGTCGCCCCCACATACATCACCCCCCGCCGCTAGCAGCCCCTCTCCCGCCGGCCACCCCCCCACCGGACCGGCCCCCTCGCCCACCGACCCGGCCCCCTCGCCCACCGACCCGGCCCCTCCCCCTCGGCGATCGCGCCGCCGGAACGGGCCACTTTGTACGCGTACCGACCGGTAGATGTCCGGATTGCCCCGGTTGGGGACTACCGAACCCGTACAGAGTGGCCCGGCCGGGGGCAACGGGGGGCCGGCGGGGGGGACGGGGGCCGGCGGGGGGACGGGGGGTGGGGGCAACGGGGGCCGGCGGAGGATGGGGTGGTGGGGGCGCAACGGGCCGGTGGGGGCGCAACGGGCCGGTGGGGGACGCGGCGGGCCGTGGGGGACGCGGCGGGGCCGGCAGGGGTGCGACGGGGGCCGGTGGGGG
Source organism: Streptosporangiaceae bacterium (assembly GCA_019239975.1). GTDB lineage: Bacteria > Actinomycetota > Actinomycetes > Streptosporangiales > Streptosporangiaceae > JAFAZE01. The sequence goes on along the minus strand of JAFAZE010000110.1, from coordinate 16,152 downwards.
ACGCGGCGGGGCCGGTGGGGGCGCGACGGGCCGGCGGGGGCGCGGCGGGGGTGGTGGGGGGCGACCCGGGGCCGGGTGGTTTTGGCTGGTGGAGGGGAAGGGGTGTCGTGGGGTGTTTGCAGGGTGGCGTTTTGGTGTATCTCTACCTATAGAGGGTCATCTCCAGATGATTGACGCGACGCCTAACGCATTTGGTACGGTTCACACCGATGCGGGCTTCTAACCGGAGGTCTCATGAACCGCAGTGAGGTTCCTGGACTCAACGGTGCGGAGGTTTCAGATCTCGGCTTGTCGGCGCGCGAGTCGGAGATCATGTCACTCATTGCCGGAGGGCGCACGAACGGCGAGATCGCCGCGCATCTGTTCCTCGCCGAGAAAACCGTGAAGAACCACGTGCGGCGGATCTATTCCAAGCTCGGCGTCGCCTCACGGCCGGCGGCGATCGCGCACTGGCTCGGCGCCCATCCGTCTCGCACCGAGCTAGTCCGGGGGGAATCCCCCCGGACCCCCCGACCCGCTACAGTTCCCGCCGTAGAATCACGCGGCCGGGGAGGCCGCGGAGGCCTCCCGCGGACCGCGTGACCGCGAAGGGCTTCGGCCCCGCGCTGTTCGCCGTAACGCGCCGCGGGCCCCTTCGTCGTGGCGCTCCCCGGGCACCGCAGCGGGCCGGGGGTCCGGGGGGTCGCCCTCTGGGCGACCCCCCGGGATAACACGTACGCTGGGGGTGTGGGAGGCCATCTCCAGGAAGCGTTCAGGTTATCCTCAGCATGGCGCGTGACGATAAACGTATGAACATGCCGATCAGCGATGAGCGGCAGCAGGCGGATGCCAGGCTGCTCGTCGTCGAGGACGAGCCGAACATCCTGGAGCTCCTCTCGGCAAGCCTGCGCTACGCCGGCTTCGACGTGATCACCGCGGCCGGCGGCACCGAGGCGGTGCAGGCGGCGCAGCGGCACCGCCCGGACCTGATCGTGCTCGACGTGATGCTGCCCGACATGGACGGGTTCGACGTGATCAGGCGCCTGCGCGGCGGCGGTGCCAGGATCCCCGTCGTCTTCCTCACCGCCCGCGACGCCACCGACGACAAGATCCGCGGCCTGACGCTCGGCGGGGACGACTACGTCACCAAGCCGTTCAGCCTGGAAGAGGTCATCGCCCGGATCAGGGCCGTGCTGCGGCGGACCCGCGGCGACGGCGCCGAGCCCACGCCGCGGCTGAAGTTCGCCGACCTGGAGCTGGACGAGGAGAGCCACGAGGTCTGGCGCGGCGGCGAGCAGATCCAGCTCTCCCCCACCGAGTTCAAGCTGCTCAGGTACTTCATGAGAAACGCGAACCGGGTGCTGTCCAAGATGCAGATCCTCGACCACGTGTGGGACTACGACTTCCGCGGTGACACCGGGATCGTGGAATCCTACGTGTCGGTGCTGCGCCGCAAGGTCGACACGAAGGAGCCCCGGCTGCTCCACACGCTGCGCGGCGTCGGGTACGTGCTGCGGCTCCCTTCCTCGTAGGCAGGCGGTTGGCATGACACCGGAGGGAGCGGGCACCCGGACCGGTCACTGGGCGGCCCGGCCGCTGCGCGCGCTCCGGCTGCTGTCCCAGCGCACCCCGCTGCGGATCAAGCTCATCACGGCGCTGCTCGCCCTCGTCGCGATCGCCCTGGCCGTGATCGGCTTCGTGACCGTCGTCGTGTTCAGCGGATACCTGCAGGACCAGGCCGACATTCAGCTGCGGGGCTTTTACTCCGAGGTACAGAGCACGGTCGGCATCGGCAATCCGTTCCCGATGCCGAGAAACCCGCTCGTGTACCAGGGAACCAATATCGCCGAGATCGTAACCACGTCCGGCCAGGTGGCGTCCATCGGTCATCAGTACGGCACTCCGCTCCCTCCCCCGGCGGTACCGGCGAATCAGTCCTGGGTGAACGCGAACGCCGGCCACCAGGTCACCGTCCCGGCCGCATCGGGCGGTGACAACTGGCGTGTCATCGTGCAGCCGCTGACGCTCAGCGACAGCGCCACTGGCCAGCAGATATCCGGCACGCTCATCGTCGGGGTGAGCCTGGCCAACATCGACCAGACGATCGCGGACCTGACCAGGCTGGACATCATCGTCAGCGCGGGGATCCTGCTGGTGCTCGTGGTGGTGGGGATCGCGGTGGTGCAGGCGAACCTGCGGCCGCTGGTTGACATCGAGGAGACCGCGGAGGCCATCGCCGCCGGGCACCTGGACCAGCGGGTGCCGGAGCGCGACCCGCGCACCGAGGTCGGCAGCCTGGGCAGGTCGCTGAACATCATGCTGAGCCAGATCGAGTCCGCGTTCCACGCCCAGGCGCGGTCCGAGGAGGCGGCGCACCGGTCGGAGGAGCGGATGCGCCGGTTCATCGCCGACGCCAGCCATGAGCTCCGCACCCCGGTCACCGCGATCCGCGGGTTCGCCGAGTACTACCGTCAGCGCGGCGGGCTGGCCAGGGAGTGGGGCGAGGAGGCGGAGGACCGTCACGAAGCGGAAGCGCCCGTCAGCGTCGCCGGGGAAGGACGCGAGGCCCGGTCCGCGGGACGCCCCGACGAGGCCCCGGCCGCGGGAAGCGCCAACGGGGCGGCCGCGGTGAACGGGCAGCACCCCGGCGGGGGGCTCAGCCCGGCCGACCTGGACCGGATCATGCACCGGGTCGAGGCGGAGGCCGCCAGGATGGGCCTGCTGGTCGAGGACCTGCTGCTGCTCGCCCGGCTGGACCAGCAGCGGCCGCTGGACCACCGCCCGGTCGACCTGCTGTCGCTGACCGGCGACGCGGTCCAGGACGCGCGAATCCTCGCGCCCGACCGGGCCATCGACCTCACCGTCCAGCCCGGGGCCGCGTTCCTGGTCAACGGCGACGAGGCCAGGCTGCGCCAGGTGATCGGGAACCTGATGAGCAACGCCCTGACCCATACGCCGCCGGGCACACCGATACAGGTGCGGATCGGCTCGGGCACGCTCCGGCCGCCGCCCGGAACGGCCGGTCCCGCGGGCGGCCAGCCGGTGCCGGCGGCGATCCTCGACGTCGCCGACACCGGACCTGGCATGACGACGGAACAGGCGCAGCGCGTGTTCGAGCGCTTCTACCGCGCCGACGCCGCGCGCACCCGCAAGGCAGGCGGCAGCGGGCTCGGGCTCGCGATCGTGGCCGGGCTGGTCGCCGCGCACGGCGGCACGGTCTCGGTGCACACCGCCCCAGGCCAGGGCGCCACGTTCCGCGTGATGCTGCCGCTGGTCCCGGAGGCCCTGGGCGACGAGCGCAACCAGGATCCCGACGAGCCGGAGGCGAAGCTCAGGCCGTTAGTGCGGCGCGGGCGGCGGTGCGGAGCCGGGCGGCGTAGGACGCGCCGAACAGGCAGACGTGCACGAGCAGCGGATGCAGCTGGTGCAGCGGGACCCGGGCGCGCCAGCCGCCGGCGAGCGGCGCGGCGCCGGCGTAGCCGCGCAGGATGCGGTCCAGGTGCGGCGCACCGAACAGCGCCAGCATCGCCAGGTCGGTCTCCCGGTGACCGCCGTGCGCGGCGGGGTCGATCAGCGCGCCCCTCCCCCGCGGCCACAGCACGTTGCCCGACCAGCAGTCGCCGTGGATCCGGGCCGGCGGCTCGGCCGGCCCGGCCAGCTCAGCGAGCCGCGCCGCCACGGTCTCCACCAGCCGCACGTCCGCGGCGGACAGCAGGTCCGCGTCGCTTGCCCGCCTGAGGTACGGAACGAGACGTCGCTCCGCGTACCACGACGGCCATTCCGTTCCCGGCGTGTTGTCCAGCGGCAGGCTCGCGATGAAACCCGGCCACGGCGCGCCGAACGTCTCCGCCCCGGCCGCGTGCAGCAGCGCGAGATCCGCCCCGAACCGGTACGCCGACTCCGGCGTGGGGCCGCCGGGCGGCAGCAGGGAGAGGACGATCATGCCGTCGTCGAACCCGAGCACGTCCGGCACGGGCACCGCGCCGGCTTCGGCCAGCCAGCGCAGGCCGTGCGCCTCCGCGGCGAACGCCGCGCCGAGGTCTTCGCCGCCGCCGGCCGCTTTTGCGAATGCCCGGCGGCCGTCTTCCAGCGTCGCGTACAGGTGGAGGTAACCGTGCTGGGTCCCGGCCACGCTGACGTCGAGAACGCTCGCTTTGAGGAGATGCCCGATCCGTTCGGTAAAATTCTTCATTTCTCCGGCAGCTCAGCGGGACGGAGAGCTCTTCGGCTCGTCGCTGAGCAGGGCCGAAAGCCGCTCGGCGATGCGCGGGGCGGCGGCCTCGAGCATGTCGAGCACGCGGGCGAAGTGCGCCTCGTCGCCGCCGTACGGGTCGGGGACCTCGGTGCCCGGCATTCCCGCGGCGTCGCCGAACAGCCGGACGCGGTCCACGGCACCGGCCCGCGCGGCGAGGCGGCGGAGGCTGGCGAGGTTGCTGGCGTCCATCGCCAGCACGAGGTCGCGTCCGGCCAGCCATGACGGGTCGAACTGCCGGGCGCGGTGCGCGGACCCGTCGTAACCGCGGCGGGTCAGCTCGGCCCGGGCGCGGGCGTACATCGGGTCGCCGATGTGCCAGTCACCGGTTCCGGCGCTGTCCACCGCGACATCGAGACCCGCCTCGGCGACCGCGGCGCGCAGCACCACCTCCGCCATCGGGGAGCGGCAGATGTTGCCCAGGCAGACGAGGCAGACCCGGTACGGGCCGGACGGGTCGCGCGGTGGCGGCAGTTCTGGCATGTGACCAGGATGCCGTACGCGCGGCACGGCTCGCGCCTCGGCGTTGCCCCGCGAGGTCACGCGGACCGGTCAGCCCGCGAGGTCACGCGGATCGGTCAGGGGAGCCTGAAGCGGCCCGGGAACCCCCGGCCGCCCTGGAAGCCGAGCAGGATCACGGGAGCGGGCACGTAGCGGGCGAGCGCGTAGACGAACCTGGCGGCGTCGATCGTCCCCCAGCCGGTGACCAGGTTGTAGCCGGGGACGGCCAGGTAGCCGGTGACGCCGCCGAAGGAGTTGTCGCCCCTGGTGACGCCGAGGATGCCGGTGCTGGCCGGGTTGTTCTGCGCGGCGAGCGCGTACAGCGCGCCGTTGATGTCGCCGAGGCGGTGCCCGGCGACCTGGTCGGCCAGCGCCACGATGCCGGCGAACAGCGGGGTCGCCTCGCTGGTGCCGCCGAACAGCCGCCAGCCGGCCCTGCCCGGCTCATACGAGCTGTACACCCACGCGGCGCCGGAGACGGCGGCCGACATCGAGATGTCCGGCGTGCCGCGATGGGTTCCGACGACGCCGGCGACGCCGTCCTGGTACGCCGGCCGCGGGAAGACACTGGACAGGCCGCCGCCGCTGGCGCCGTAACCGTCGTTCCATGCCGCGTCCGGGCTGGTCCGCGTGCCGCTGGCGGACAGGAACAGCTCGGTGCCGCCGACCGAGGTGACCAGCGGGTCCGCCGACGGCCACGAGTTGGACCGCTGCGGGTAGAGCGTCGTGCCGTTCGGCTGCGGATCGGTGGCGCCGCTGTCGCCGGAGGACGCGAGCACCGTGACGTTGTGCGCGGCCGCGTCCTGGAACGCGAACCGCAGGCTGAACAGGGACTGGTAGTTGTGCTGGGCGAAGCCGGGGAACGTGTTCTCGGTCGCGCCGAAGCTCTGGCTGATCACGTCGCCTTGGCCGCGGCCGATCATCGCCTCCTCGGCGGCCATGATCTGCGGGAAGCCCTGCACGCCTTCGGTCTCCGCGACGGGGGTCACCACCAGGTCGATCGTAGCGCCGGGAGCGATCGCGTGCGCGTACTCCACGTCCAGCGTCGTCTCCTCCGCCCAGCCGCGCATCGGCGCGCTGGCCGGGTCGAAGGGGTGCCTTCCCGGTGTCTTGTAGACGTTGAGCACGGGGTTGGGCAGCCCCCACTGCCTGTCGAAGACGGCCAGGTCGTGGCCGATGGTGGGCGACCCGAAGGGGTCAACGATCACGATCGTTCGGCCGGCACCGGTGATTCCCCTGGCGTACAGGGGCCTCAGGTCGTAGGCGACCTGGTACTGCGGCGGGGAGTAACAACGGACCTTGATCGTGGCCAGGCACTGTGCCGTGGTCAGCGGCGAGGGGACGCTGAGCGGGATGCGCGGCATGGACGCGACGGCGGGGACTGGCGCGGGGAGGGGGGGCGCCGGGCGGGCGGGCGCGGGGAGGGCGGGCGCCGGGAGGGGGGGCGTTGCGGTGGCAGGGGCGAGCAGGGCGGTTGCCAGGGCGGCGGTGACGACCGCAGAGCGGCGCATCCCACCGGGGGTCAGCCGCATGCTGCTCCTCACGTGTGCCGGGGCCGTCCGGGACCCGCTGACGTCGCTGTCGGCAGCCACCGGGCCGGGCACCACTCAGGCCGCGTTCCGCCGACCCGGCCTCGTGGCCCCCCTTGCGGCCTTCGTGGTGTGCCTCAATCGACTTCGTGGTGTGCCTCAATCGAACTGTAGCTTCGCCGGTGTTCGGTTGCTAGGCCCGGGCAGGTGGTGGATACGTGACGTGTCACGGCGTACGACCTGGATCGCCGGGTGTGTACGCGGGGCGACGCACGGGTTTGAGGAGGCGATTCGCTAAGCCGGGCCAAGACTGCTAGCATCTGAGCGTTCTTGAGGCGCCGCTAGCTCAACTGGCAGAGCAGCGGACTCTTAATCCGCGGGTTCGGGGTTCGAGTCCCTGGCGGCGCACCCGTACTGACCTGGTGTTATATCTATTTCGGGCAGTCCCGAGATGGCCGTTTCCGGGTCATGTGTGCTCCATCTGTGCTCGTGAGTTCGGCCCCGGTCGTCGGGGGCTGGTCACGTTTGGCCGTGCCCGGGGACGTAGCAGCCTGATTGGTCTGTACCTATGCCATAGCTGGTCTATACCTCTGCCGCAGCCTGGTTTAGAACCCCCCTTCCAATGAGGTCACGCAGCGTGAAACCTGCTGGTGATGGTCTGTCGTCAGGCACTGCGGTCATTTTGGCGGGACCAGGCCACCGGGAAACCTGGTGCGTATGCACGATGGCAGCGGGAGTCGCTTCCCGGCGGTAGCGCTCGCAGTCAGCCATGCTCGACCCGCTAGTCCGCTGGGCACTGCGATAGCCGCAGTGCTTCCCCGGAGGGCTGACCCGGCTGTTATCGCGGTCCGGATGTCACCGGGTATAGAGGTACACGAGCGGCGGCCACACGCGGGCCGGCCGCCCGGGATGGCGCCGGGTTACGCGGACCCGGCCCTATCGCCCGCGACGCGCCGCTGTGGCGCGCTGCACGGCCACCCGTGCGCCCTCGGGCGTTCCCCGCCCATGCGGACGCGCCCCGCTGCGGCTGGCTAACTCTCGCCCTGGCGACCGCATGGTGAGGTAGCGCAGCAGCGCCGGGGCGGCGTGCCCGGCTTGCCACCTGCCGCGCCAGACCTCGGTAAAGGGCCCGGCGTCGCGGAGGATCTGGCGGACCTTGGCTTCGCCCTGCGCGACGCCCAGGTAGGGCAGGTCCGCGGTCAGCTCTGCGGCGGAGCGATGGCAGCGCGAGCTGCGGGCCAGCGTATGCAGGCAGGCGCGCCCGAGGAGCGCGGCGGGCGGGAGGTCAGCAGCCAGGGTTGCCCAGGCCGGGGTTTTCGGCGCGGCGCTGGTGAACTGGTCCTGGACTTCCTGGTAGGCGATCGCCGCGCCGAGCACGCCGGTCAGGATGGACTCGGCGACGGAGGCGACTCGCTGCCTGGTGCTGGCGGGGCGGCTCAGGTACCACCAGGCCGCGCCGGCGCCGACCGCGACGAGGACCCAGGGGCTGGTGGCGGCGGCGATCCGCCGCGCGCCACTGGCCAGCCCGTGGCCGGCGAGGGCGGTGATGTTGACGGCTAGCGTGAAGGTCTTGCCGATCTGGCCGGCGTCGCCGCCGGCTTTCAGGATGCTCACCCATTCCCGGTGGCCGGACAGGTCTACGTGGCCGTAGACCGCGCGCAGCGGCTTGACGTCCTCGGACAGGAAGAACGCCTCCAGCAGCAGGGCCAGCACGGCCGAGGGCACGTCGTCGGGATCTTGGCCGGGCTGGGCGAGATGGCGGATGCGCGCCAGCTCGGCCGGACCGAGCCAGGCCAGATGCCCCTCCCCGACAGGGACGACGCGGATCAGCGGCAGGTACTCCAGCAGCCACCTGCGGAGGAAGGCTTCGCGGCTGACCTGCCCGTCAGCGGTCCAGTCGCCGCTGTGCTCGACCACCTCCTGGTAGACGTGCTCCGCGCAGAACAGGCGCAGAAGGCCGGCGTTCGCGGCGGTGATCAGGACCGTTCGCTGTCCTGTGCGGCAGGCGCGCCGGATGTCGTTCCTGAGCACGTTCGCATCGACCACCACCGGCGGCGGGCGCAGCAGGATATCTCCCGGGAACGCTCCCCCCGGATCGGGGAACCGGATGGGCGCGACCGCACTGTACTTGTGCATGCCAGCGACCATGCCGCGGACAAGGCGCGCGACGTCCTCCGGCGAGTCCAGTTCGTTCCCCACGCATCTCAGGCTACTTAAAACCGCAGCCCAGGCCACCGATTAACACGCAGGCGGGCCTGTTCTCCGGCCCCCTGGGGCCGGGCTGCCGCGCGACGGCGTGACCACGCGACAACTTGGCGGGTCCGCGTCGCCATGGCCAAGGCCGACATCGGTTGTGTGGATTTCCCGGTCAGCGGAACGGAACCGCGAACTAGTGTCGTGATGGATGCGTGACTACCGAAACGACGGCCACGGACTTCGGCATGGCTGACAGGCCGCCGTCCCCCGAGGACGAGGATGACGCCTTCTGGCGCGCCCAGGTAATCCTGGACGCCGATGACGAGAAGGCGGGAGCTGACCTGTACCCGCGGCTGTTCAACATCTCCACCGGCATGATCTACATGGCGGTGCTCCGGACTCAGGACCCGGAGCCAGCCGAATACGTGACCATCCCGTTTTCCCCGGGCTGGAGCGATGAGGAGAACCGTCTCCACATCGCGGTAACGCGATGGAACATGCAGTGGGAGGCTGCCCAGTTCCGCAGGTGGATCTTCCGCGAAGACGACCTCCCGGCCCCGCTCAGCGAGCTGGCCGGCCGGGGTGATTTCAACATCGTGCTGGTGCCGCGTACCACCACGCGTTACTTCGAGTACGCGCCCCTGCTCCACATGCTGCCCAGAGCGGTACTCGAACGGCACGGCCTCCCGTTGCTGCACGCTGGCCAGTGGCCGCCCTTCGCGGACTTCTACCAGGTAGACCGTTACCTTCCGGATGACTTCGAGTCCCGGCTCTCGCGGGCCTGGGCATCCACCATCTGGGGTCATATCTTCCGGAAGTCTCCCATGAGCGGGTTCACCAAGTCCGACCCCATCCGGCTGCTCGCGCACAACCTCGACTACTGGGTTCCCGCAGTGACCCAGGTGATCCAGCAGGAAATGCGCGAATGGCCCGAGGTCGATAAGGGCATCGTGGCGCACCCCATACGGCTCACCGACGGGACGATCTTCGGCGGTGCGGTGCGAGCCAATCCCCGGATGGGCGGAGACGTGTGGCGTGGCGAGGACGAAGCAGCGCTCATGGTGGAACGGACGATCGAGGCTGCCGACACCCGCGGCCGCTTCCGGGAGATCCTCGACGCGGTCCGCTCCAACCGGGTCGAGGAAGACTTCTCCGACCGCTGGAGCTGCGCGCGGGAGGACTTCGAGCGGAAGCTCTACCACAAGCGGCTGAAGATCAAGGTCCGCTTCGTCGAGCTGACCGACACCATCCCGGTGCAGGGTCCCGAGACAGAGGTGATCGGCAGCACCGTCATCAGCGACTTCCTCGCCCTGCTCGACGAACGCGACCGCCAGGTCGTGGTCCTGCTCTCCAGCGGTGTCACCAAGCTCGCTGAGGTCGCCGACATCATGGGCTACCGCAATCACAGCCCCGTCTCGAAACGCCTTGACCGGATCCGCAAGCAGGCAGCCCGGTTCTTCGGCGTCTGCTGAACTTGCCGCGTGATCCGGGACAGGCTTCCTCTCACATGATCAGTGAACGACCCGCCAGCTAAGGCAGCCGTCAACCGCCTACAAGCGTGTCGTGTTCTGCCAGCCAGCGGTGTCCGGCCTCGCTAACTGTGAAGACGTCGCCGTGGATGCCGTCAGCAGGAATGATGATCTCTACGAGGCCAGCCTCAACGAGATCAACCCACACGCGCGTGACCGCTTGGAAATGGCTGAACCAGTCGCGGGTGGTTCGCGACCGGAAGTCCAGGTGACCGCGGGCGTTGAGGGGCGCTGGATACATCGCCTCGGCGAGTTCGGAGATCTCCGCCTGCCCGTCTTGCATGGCATCGACGGCGCGCAGCACAGGGGTCCAGTCCTGCGCCTGGTAAACGGCTTGCTCGCGCGCCAGATCGCGCTCACGGCGGGTCACCGTCTCAGCATACTGATGCCGTGGCGACCAACCAGGACAAGCGAATAACCCCGCACTAGCTCGTGTCGCCAGCGGGAAGCGGCTCGGCCCGGCCATGTCGTGAGCTGTTCACTTCCGGTTAGTGGCGGAGTCCCAGTAGCCATGTGATCACGGCCGGGGGAACTGCGGTCACCACTGTGATGATGCACAGGCGTACCGTGCGTGCGTTGGAATCGAGGGCGTACCGGATAGTCACCCACCGGTCGTGATCGGCCCTGCATCTGGTGTCGGCTGCAGCGCGGCGGCGCCGCAAGGCCGGCGGGCGGGTACTCGCGGGTTTGTCAGGGCACGTTGCGCTCATGCGCAGGACCTTCCTGCGAAAGGACTTGTGAGGGGCTGGCGGCTAGTTGAAAAGCGAGGTTGCTCACGGGCGGCTACGAATGCTCGAAGTACTCGGCAGCCTTTCTCCTGATCCGGGCGAGCCGCTTCGAGACGGGACTGTGGTTCTTGTATCCGAGGATGCTGGCGACATCGCCTACTTTGGTGACCCCGTTTTGCAGCAGGACCACAACCTGCTGCTCTTTCCTGTCGAGAAGGGCAAGGAAGTCCGCGAAGACGAGGTTCGCTTCGACCTCGGTCTCTGGTCCCTGTACGGGGATGGTGTCGGTGAGTTCGACGAACCGGACCTTGATCTTGGAGCGCTTGCGGTAGAGCTTGCGCTCGAAGTCCTCACGCGCGTGTGACCAGTACCCGGAGAAGTCATCCTCGACCCGGTTGGAGCGGACGGCATCGAGTATTCCTCGTAGCCTGCCGTCGGCGTCGGCCGCGTCGACCGTCGCTTGCAGGAACTCTGCGGCCTCGTCTTCCCCGCGCCACAGATCCGTGCCCATCCGGGGGTTCGCGTTGACAACGCTGTCGAACACCGTCCCGTCGGTGAGGTGCGGGTGTGTCTCCTTGACCTCGTTGTTTACCACGGGCATACCCCGCAGGAAGTCCTGGACGACAGCGGTGACAGGCGGGAGCCAGAAGTCCAGGTTGTGGGCTAGCAACCGGATAGGGTCCGATTCCGAGAAGGCCCGCATCGGAGAGCCTGATATCAGGTGCCGCCATACCGTATGAGCCCATGCTCGGTTCAGGCGCGCCTCGAAGTCCGCAGGGAGGTAGCGGTCGATGTCACCGAACTGAGCAAAATACGGCCATTGCCCGCAGCGCACCAGCGGCAGCCCGTGATACTCGATGACGCTCCGGGGTAGCAGGTGAAACAGCGGCGCGTACTCGTAATACCGGCTGGCCGTCCTGGGGACGAACACGACGTTCACATCGCCGCGGTCTGCGATGTCGCGCAATGGATGCGGGAGCTGTTCCTCGGAAAAGATCCGCCGCCGGAACTGCGCGGCCTCCCACAATAGGTTCCAGTCCGTGATAGCAAGGGACAGCTCGATGTCTCTCCGGGCCCAGGGCAGCACCGGTATGGTGACATACTCAGGCGGACTCGGCTCGAGAGCGCGGACAACGCGCTCATAAACCATGCCTGCGGAGATATTCCACAGCCGCGGATACTGATCGGCCGGGACCGCCGGATCCGCCAGGAAGCGATCACGCTGCACGACCTCGATCTCGGCCTCACTGAGCTTCTGGTCATCAGTCATGGCGGCGGTGGATCCTTGCGTAGCCTCAGTCATGTCTACAACACGACACCCGACGGCGTTTTCGTTCCGGGTCTGCCCCTCGCATTTAGCGACAACTAGGACCGCCGGCGCGGCGCCCTCCAGCGTGGGCAAGAACCGCTTACATGCCCCGGCCACCACGGGCCCCCGCAGTGCATGAGGGCCATCTCGGCCCGGACTCAGATGCCACGGGCCACCCGACCAGGCAGGCAGAGCGCCACGGCCAAGGCTACGATGTCGGGCCATGAAACTGCTGTACTCGGGTGAGCTGAACAGTCCAACTCTCGATCTGCCGGGGCACCCGCGCAGCGGGAACGTCCCGACACGCTATGCCATAGTCCCGGTGACGATCTGCGGAATCCGCCCCGACGGATCACGGGGGCCGGCTCAGGACGAGCAGGCCATGATCGACACGGGAGCTACGACCAGCGCCATACACCCGGACCTGTCGGAAGGGCTAGGCGTCGACGCGGTCAGCCGAGAAGAGGGTATGGCCTCCGGGGATGAAACGCCGGTTGAGGTGCCGGTGTTCCACGTGGCAATCGCGATCACTAGCCCTGCCGGAGACATACGAGCAGAGTGGAGGCCAAACGCAGTCGAGCTTCCCTTGCCTTACCCGGACCTGTTCCGGGTTATTATCGGAACTGACATATTGGCTGGCTGCCAGTTCACGTATAACGGAACTGCCGGCCGAATAATCAGCTTTCCGGGCTTGGGCAACGGGCCGATTGGGGAATTTCGCTTGGAGATTCCCGAGAGTTAAGCACCGCAATCACGCTTGTTGCATCCGTTTTCGTGCTCGTCGCCGCTCCAGGTTGGCATCGTAGACGACAGGGATGAAGCCGATGGCTAGAGCGGCCGTGGCCGCACCTACGGCCAGAAACGCGTTGCCTATCTCATCGGCGTTTCGCCGACGCATTACGAATGCTTCGCCATTGCCCTGAGTCTCGTTCCAAACTAGTACCCTGTCACTGGACTTCATGGGAGGCTCATACGTATCGGTCAGCTCTGTGTTCTGGGGCAGATCATCAACCATGCACGCAGTAACGCTGTTGCTTTGGAACCAGCCGGACAATGATATGCCGTTCCACTCGTTGTTGTAGGCCCGCTCCCCTGGAGTCAGCCCGTCAGTACCGGGAGCGCGTACTGTCCGTAGGCCCAGTTCGACGCGATGGTGACGTGCGGCGATCCGAAGAACGTCACCTGCAGACAGATAACGTCCGACCTCTTCGTAACGGTCAAACCATTCGCCTGCTGTGCCCGCCATGCCGCCTATTATCGCCCGTGTTATCGCTGAAGCCCGGCCACCGCGCGCCGTCGCTTCCGGGTGTGAGGACGGCCTCGGCGGTCAGCGACAATCGCCTATTAGTACTTTGTTAGTTGGGGTCAGGGCGGCGGCGAGCTTGTCGGGGGTTATGGTCTGGCAGCATAGGGGGCAGGCGCCGAGGATGACGGCGAGGACGAGCTGCAGTTCTCGCAGGACCTGGTATAGGGTCATCCCGGCGCAGGGACTTTTGGGTCTTCCCGGAGCTGGGTGCAGAAGGCCTGGGCAAGGGCGGCGAGGGTGACGTGGCGGTGCCAGCCGGTCCAGGAGCGGCCCTCGAAGTGGTCCAGGCCCAGGCCAGTCTTCAGCTCGCGGTAGTCGTGCTCGACCCGCCATCTGATCTTGGCCAGGCGGACGAGCTCCTTGATGGGAGTGTCCGCGGGCAGGTTCGACAGCCAGTAGTCCGTGGGCTCGTCCGCCTGGGGTGGCCATTCGGCCAGCAGCCAGCACTCCGGCAGGCTGCCGTCGCCGGCGCGGGGGATGTCCCGGTTGGCAGGGCGGACCCGGATGGCCAGGAAGCAGCTGGTCATGGCGGCGTCCGGGTTGCCTGTGGTGGCCCTGGTTCCCTGCCGCCAGGTCACCTGCCGGACCTGGTCCGCGCTGGCGATCGCGACCTGGCGCAAGTTCGCCGGCGGGACCGGGCAGGCGGACCTGGGAGGCCGGCCGGGGCCGCCGCCCAGACTGCGGGTCGCCGGCCGGTCATCTCCTGCGTAGCAGCTGGTGGTGCCCTTGACCGCGACCACGTACTGCCAGTCCCGGCTTTCCAGTTCCAGCCGGAAGGTGGTGTTGTCGCCGTAGCCGGCGTCGGCGCTCACCACCGGGCGGGCGCCGCCGACCGCGGTGGCCTGCTCCAGCACGCCCCAGCCGCCCGGGCCGGCCATCTCATCGAGCATCTCCAGCGCCAGCCGCCATTTTCGGTGTGCCGGACCTCGTCCGGGATCCCGGCGCGCTGGCGGCGGTGCCGCGCGCCGGCCGCAGCCACAGGATCGGCCAGCGCCTTATCGTCCCAGCTGGCCGGGCAGAACAGCCGCCAGCCCGCCGCGCACGAGGCGTGCTCGTTCACCAGGTGCACGCTCACCCCGACCTGGCAGTTCGCCGTCTTGCCCAGCGTCCCGGAGTACTGCCGGGCCACGCACGGCGACGCCTTCCCGTCCTTGGGGAACCCGGTGTCATCGACCACCAGCGCCACTGCCGGCTGGCTGGAGGCGAACCACCGGGCCACGTTCCGCCGCACCACAGTGTAATCCCAGGTGGAGGACGTAATGAACTGCTGCAGCCGCTGATGATCTGCCCCCAGCCGTTCCGCCATCGGCTGCATCGACTTGCGCTGCCCGTCCATCAGCAGCCCCCGCACGTAAAGCTCGCCGGCCGCCCGCTGGTCCTTGCGCGCCAGCCCGCCCAGCATCTCCGCGGTGAAATCCACCAGCCGGGGCCGGACCTCCGCGATCTCCTCAAGAGTCATGCCTGCATAACACCGGGAAACCCAAAGCTATACCCGACCTAACAAAGTACTACTATGGGGTTGCCCGTTGCCTTGCTCGGCGACCGGAGCACCGCAACAGAGCTGTCCCTGTGGCCTTCTGGATTCTGGTAGCCTGTAGGGTTCCAATACCTCGTCATCGTGTCTGACCTCCAGCTTTATAGCCGGGCGGGTGATCGTCATGCGGCCCGTTCGTACTCGTGGATCAGCCCGCCCAGTACCTTCCGGCGTCGTATCCGCGCCGCCACCAGGCCGGCGACGGGCACCGTGACGATGGCGTCACCGCCGTCCGGTGGCCGCAGGTTCCTGGCCCGATGCGGGCGATGGCGGTTATAGTGCGCGACGTACTCATCCAGGACCGTCCGCAGGTGCCGCGGCCCGGCGATCAGCATCCGGTCGGTGACCTCCGATCGTGCCGTGCGTACCCACCTTTCGGCATAACAATTTGCTCGAGGGCTCCGCGGCGGGATCTTCACCACCTCGATCCCGGCACCGGCCAGCACCGCGTCGAACGCCTCAGTGAACTGACCGGCCCTGTCCCGGATCAGGAACCGGAACCGGTCGGCCCGCTCCCCCAGGTCCAGCAGCAGGTTACGGGCCTGCTGCACCGTCCACGCCCCGTCCGGGTGCGCGGTCACGCCCAGGACGTGAACATGGCGAGTCCCCACTTCCATCACGAAAAAGACGTAGACCCGGCGCAAGGTGACCGCGCAGTCGACATGGAAGAAATCGCACGCCAGCATCGTGACGGCCTGGGTACGCAGGAACTGCCGCCATGTCGTGCGGCTGCGCTGCGGCGCGGGCGGAATCCGCAGCCGCTTCAGCACTCGCCGCACCGTCGAAGCTCCGACCCGGTACCCCAGGCCGAGCAGCTCACCCTGGATCCGCTGGTAACCCCATCCGGGGTTCTCCCGCGCCATCTGCTCGATCAGCACCACGACCGGCGGCCTGCCGCCCCGGTGGGGATAGGTCCACCGCCAGCGGACCAGCCGCCGGTGCCAGCCCAGCAGCGTCCCCGGAGTCACCAGCCTGCTCATCCGCAGCGGCCTGGGCAGCAGCTGCGCCAAGGCGGCGAGCACCGCCCGGTCGGCCCAGTCCAGCCTCGGTCTCGGATGCTGGCGCCGCAGCACCGCGACCTCCTGACGCAGCACAAGCAGCTCAGCATCCTTCGACGCCGACGACCGCACCAACAGCGCCATCCTGGACCGCCCCGAGTTTCTTGGAGGCTGTGACCTCTGGGAAAGTTGGGACTCATGCAATCACGGAAGCAGCACCCTGCTGAGCTGCGGGAACGCGCGGTGGCGATGGTCTTCGAGCTGCGTGCCGCGTCGGGCAGCTCGCGTGGC
>JAFAZE010000026.1 GCA_019239975.1 Streptosporangiaceae bacterium | reverse complement strand
GACGATCTTCGGGGCGAAGCTGGCATCCCGGTCCCGCGGCACGCTGATCTGCACCGGGCCCGCCTCGGTCAGCACGGTCTTGGCCCGGTGGCCGTTGCGCGAATTGCCGCCGTCGCGGCCCGCCGGGTCATGCCTGGCGTAGCCGAGGTGGTCATCCATCTCACCCTCAAGCGCGCCTTCGACCACCATTTTGGCCAGCTTGCCGAGCAGGCCACCCTCGCCGGTCAGTTTCAGGCCGCCGGCCCGCGCCCGCTCGGTAAGCTCACGCAGCAGCTGCTCATCAGCCGCCGGCAGGCGCTCGCCACCCTGATCCTGGCCCTGTGTCAGGTTAGCCATCTGGTGTCTCCTTCGTCTCAGGAGTTACACCGTTGAAATTACAGTCCCCGGACGGCGGTATTCGGTCAACGATGTCCTCATGGATAGGCGAAGATCAGTTGGGCCAGGCTCGCCGCCGCCCCCAGCGCGAGCACCGCGTTCTCCCGGTTCCACGCGATATCCCGCAGGTGCTCGTCAGGGTGGCTAGCGGCAGAGTCATGATCGAAGAGAGCCTGGACGAACTCGCCCAGTTTGGTGAGGATGGCTGCCTCGCGCTCTGGCAGCTCCCTCTGCGCAGGTCTGGGGTTGATCGTGGCCGGGCGCATCTTGCGGAGCAGTTCGCATGCCTCGCGAGAGGCAGCGATGCTCGGCTTCCAGTTGCCCGCGTCCAGTTCCCGCTTCGCGTCCGCCAGCCGCGCCACGATGGTCCGGTGGTCGTCGGTGGTCCGATCTTGGGGAAGGGCCACGATCAGGGACACTGCCGCTGCCTGCTGCAAAGGCTCCAGCACGTTCTGCACCCAGTCGTGGGCTTTGATGATGATCTGCACCGGCTGATCGGGATATGGCACCCGCACCGGACGGTGCGGTTCCCGCCAGTCCGGTGCCCCGGTGCCGCCCAGCAGGCCGTACCGGACGCCCACCGACATCATGAACCCGCCACCCGCGCGGATCTGCTCCAGCCGCTCAGCCCCGGCTGACGACAATCGCCACCGCACCTGGAAGCTGAATTCCTGTGGCTGGTCAGGACCGTAGCTGAGCTGCTGGAAAACCGGCTCCGCAGTGCCGAGATCCGCCATTCGCCCTGAGTCGGCCTGGACCTGGCCGGTCACGATGAACAGGGCTGAGGCGCCGTCTGGCAGACCAGCGGTCACTACCTTGAGCGTTGCTTGCAACGCAGGCTCGTACGAAGGCACGCCGCGCACGTCCCCGAAGGACGGCACGCTGACGAACGCCTTGTCCGGATAACCAGATCGCATGGCGCCGACATTACGCGAAGCACGCGGCTGTATCGCGCGGCCGAATCATCAGGCAGTTCTCTTCGCGCATGCTCGGTGCCGGTAGAGGACCCGACCTGCGGATCGCAGTACACAACATCAATGGGAAGGAACGAAGCCAGTCATTCTTCTATCAGTTGCCGTAGGGTTCCGTCCTCTGCTAGGGCATCGGACAGGAGGTCGCTGTGCGAAACGTCGTCGTTCCACCCGTAACGCGTGGCGAGAAGGGCGCGGAAAGCGGTCAGGTTGGGCGTCTGTGTTGGTGACAGGAGCCGCCAGCGGCGCCTGGCGATTGCGAGCATCGCGACCTGCATGGTGTAGCTCAGCGACTCTGGCGTGAGTGCGGCCAGGGGAATGGGTTCGGAGTCGGCGGTTTCTGGCGTGCGCGCGAGCGCCTGCTGTTCCCGCTGGGTGGCCAGCGGACGGTCGAGCAGCCCTGAGGCTCCGGCACGGATGTTAAGCGCCGCGTTCGTGATGGCGATCAGCATGTGCCAGTCGAGCCATCCGTCCTCGCGGAGCCGCTGTAGACCTGCGGCAGTGTCCGGGTCAGACAGTGCCCGCGGCAGCGTCTGGTTCAGCAGCTCGGGGATGAACTCGTAGTTCTCACGGATATTTTCCAGCGAAGCGTCGCGGTCATAGCCGGGGCCGGCCGTGGCCGGGAGCCGGAGTTCGCCGCCGGGTACTGGGGTGTGCACGCCTGGGAACGGCTGCATGCTCACGGCCGCGAGCGCGTCGTAGTGAGCGTCGCTGAGGAGGTTGGCGATGTCGTCATAGGGCCGGGCGACGTGGAGTTTGTGGGTTAGCCCTTCCCGGAACGCGTGCTCCACCATGAGCATGAACTCGTTATCTGGCCGTGCGCTGAGACGGGCGAGCAGGTAGACGAGCGTTGCTGACAGGTCAAGTCTCAGTTCTTCGTCATCGGTGTTGGCAGTGAACGGCTGGAGGACGACGAAGCACTCGGTGCGTTCGTTGCTCGGCTTGAACCTGACCGGATCGCGACCGGCGAGCCGCGTTCCGGTCAGCAGTTCGACGTGGACTTCTTGCGGCAGGAAAACCGGGTCGCGGGGGGCGAGTTCGACGAGCACGATCTGTGCGGCTGCCGCGAAGCGTTCCGCTGCCAGCACGTTGCGGCGGTCGTTGGCACAGGTGATTCGCCACGTGGTGCCGAGAGCGGCGAAGGTGATGGTCCGCCAGGGTCCCAGATCCGAGAACGGCCTGCCGGCCAGTTGCTGGTCGGCGTGCTCGGTGAATGCCTCCTCTGTGAAGGTGAATGCTGGCCGCACCACATCCAGCCCGTTGACGACCAAGTCCTGCATGTAGCTGGTGTCGCCGAGCGCAGCGCGCAGGACGGGCAGGATGTCGGGGCGGAATCGTTCAGCGGCCAGCAGCACGATCATCGTGTGGAAGTCGAGTCGTTCAAGGTCCGGGTGGGCCTCTGGGTCGTAGGCGTCCTCCGCGAGGGAGCCATGAGCGATCACGGCGAGGTTGGCCAGAGCGAGCGCGTCACCCCAGGCGCCTGCGGCATGGCTGTAGTGCATCGCGTCGGTCAGCGCGTCGGGTCCGATGTCCTGAAGCTGTGTTTCCTCGGAGGTTATAGCGATGCCTGCCGCGGCCAGCGCGTACTGCTTGGCGGCGTGCGGCAGCCGCAGCTCGTTGTAGATCTGGCCGATGAGCCTCATGGCCAGCAGCGAACCGCGCAGGGTGTCGCCGTTCCACCAGTTGATCTTCGCCTCGTGAAGCTCCCGGAGGGCATCTAGCAGCCGTCCGGCGCGGCGGAACGCCAAGGCGCGGGTCCGGCATCTCTCGGCTACTGCGCGGTCGCCGCTGACAGCCGCGACCGCCGCGTCAAGCCCATCTCGTACCTTTGCGTACCGCGGATCTCCGGTCAGCGCGGGGGCGAACATCTGGAACGTCTCGCTGACGGTTCCGACCGGGAATGCGCGTGCCTGCGGGAGCAGTTCGACCAGCCGGTCAAGGTACTCCAGTCCTTCAGCGGCGTCTAGCGGCACGTCCGGGTCCAAGACGATCGTTCCGCCTTCTTCCTCCAGTGCGAGACGGAGCAAGGTGACTTCGCGGGGCGGCGCCAGCGTTCCGGCCGGGGGCCTGAGCACTTCCGGCCAGCGAGGATGCAGGCACAGGTGCGTGCCGACAGCCAGCAGCCGTGCCATGCGGTTGGGATGCTTGGACTCGTCGGTCGCGGCGATCAGCTCGCGCACTCGTACGCGGAGCGCCAGGTTCCGCTCGCGGAGTTCCTGGGCGGCAACTGTCACGATGCGCCGCACCCATGCGCCGCCCCAGTACATGAGCAAGACGCTTGCGTCCTCTAGGAGCGCTGGTGAGTCGGGACCCGATCGCATAGTCGAGCACGGCACGGATATCGCCCTCGGCGCCTTCGAGCGTGTTGAGGCCGCGCAGGGTCGCGACCGTGCATTCGTATCTGGCGCGGACCGCCAGTACCGCGTCGCTTTCGGCGGTGGTGAACTCACGCATGTAGTCCAGCCACTCCGGCAGGTCCGCGCGGGCCGCGTCATCGAACGTCGCGTGACGCAGCCCGTCGCGTATCTCTGAAAACGCCCCTGGTGTCAGCCGCACAGCGCCTCGCTGCCGCAGCGCCGCGAGCGTGTGCTCATACCATCCCGGCTGCGGTTCGTCCGGCGAGTCCGGCACCAGGTGGGATGGCAGATCGAGGTACCGCTCGGCGACCCACACCAGATCCGCCTCGGCGAGCATGTGCGATATAGCGTGCCCGTCGAAGATCTCCAGCGTCATGCCGTGCCTCTCGCGCGCATGTTCCTGCAAGCGGTGCCTGGCGGCCACCGGGATCTCCTGTACCGCGAAGAACGCGACCGCGTTTACTTTGCCGCCTTTCCTGCAGATCGAGTTCAGGTCCCCCCGAACCTTTTCCTCCAAGCGGTCCTTCTGCACCGAGCAGGCCATCACCAGCGGCTCGGTCGTTGCACGGCCGACGAACCCTGCCGTGCCGGGTAGTTCCTCCGGCAGCCGCGTGTAGTACGTTTCCGCATCCCGGCCCTGGTCACCGCCCGCACTCACTGGGCCGGTTGCCGGCAGTATGTTGCTGCTAAGCCTCCGCTTGGCAATCCGGTAGCAGATCTCCTCAAAGGTGTGGTGCTCGTTCTGTGCCGTCAGGTGTTCGAGCTGGAACCGAATGTACTTTTCAGCTTCAACAGGCGATGGCACGACTAACCCCCTGAGCTAACCGACAGATCTGCCGCCGATCCCGGATCTGCCATGGGGTGCGGCTCTCTCCAAGCTACTGCTTGCGAACTACCGCTATACCTGGCGCTTGGGTGGAGGGCCTGATGTCGTTGATCATCTGTATAACCATGCCGAGCGAAAACTCCTGCCGCGTGGGATGCGCGGCAGGGGTTTTCGTCTTGTCGATGGATAGGCAGATTTCTAAGCAGGTACCGGGCTCGGGCTCTGCTTCACTTCGGCCATGCAGCTGCGCGCCCAGCGCCGTGAGGTCTTGCCGAACATGCCCGCGAGCCTGCGCTCCGAAAGCGGCTTGCCTGCTTCGAGGCTAGCCCGGTAAGCGGCCACCGCGGCGGCCTTCGTGTCGATCTCGCCGCTTCTGGCACCAGGCGCAGGCAGCGAGCCGGGAACCTGGTCCGCGTGGTCCGCTGCCTGGTCCGCGTGGTCCGGGTGGTCCCGTACACCCAGGCCCGCGTCGGTTCGCGGGTCGGCGACCGCTGCGGGAACCGGGAACTCGGAGTTGGCTCCGATGGCGGGCTCCAGCCCGATGACCTGCCCGCACCGGTTCAGTGGTCCGGCATCAGCCGCCGGTCCGGGAGCGGTCCACGGGCCGGTGCCGGCATGATCCGCCAGCGGGCGGTGTTGGTCCGCCGCTGGTACGTGGTCCGGCCCGCCGCTTGCCGCGGTCCGGATGATCCAGGCGAGCAGCTCATACGAGCCGACGAGGCTGACCGCGGGCCAGGCGGCGACAACCGCGCCGACGAGGCCGTGGGACCAGCCCTGGGCCACGTTCACGGCGAGCGAGGCGAGGATGCCGAGCGTGAGCATCCAGCGGGCTAGCTTAGGGACCGGGACGCGGTGCCGTGCGGCGTACAAGATGACCATGCTGGACGCGTACACCAGGCCGTCGATCGTGGCGGGTTCGAGCCGGGCGGTCACGCCGGTCTCGCCGTACTCGCGGACGACGGCGTAGGCGTGCCAGTACGAGATGTACGCCGCGATGCCCGCCACGGCGAGCACGACGGCCGCCGTGGAAACGCGGATCGCCCGGTCCACGCCGCCGCTGACGGCGGGCAGGTAGCGGCTCGTGATGGCCGGGGCGGCGAGCGCGGTCACCGGCCCGCTCCCGGGTCATCGTCGCGGCGGCCGGTGACGAGCCAGGCACCGCCGAACCCGAACGGCGTGACCAGGTAACCGAAGGCGCGCAGCACGCCGCCGAGCGCGGTATTCATGGCCTGCTGGGTGCCGACGTAGGTGCCGTACTGGTCCCAGTCCAGCACGAGCAGGTTGTGCGGGGTCCATGACACCGCGACCCCGGCGGGTCCGTCAGCCAGTCCTGGCGGGACCGCGAGCAGGCACACCCCGCCGAGCCGGTACAGCGGGTAACGCCGGGCGCGGTGGTGCACGGTCAGGACCGCCTCAGTCATCGAGCGGGCGATATCACGGGCGAGCGGCGCCAGCGGGTCATTGCCCGCCAGGCGGCACCCGTCGATACTGACTAGCCCGGATGCTGCCTGCGCGAGTTCCGCAGCCTCGGCTGCGGCGCACAGCGGGCCCAGGTCGGGCTGAAGGAAATCCGTGTCAGTCATGCTGTTCCTCCATGACTGCGCGGAGGAACCGGGCAGCGCACGCCCCGCGTGAGCCATGCCCGGTCCCTTCATCGCGGCCGGGCATGGTCTAGTCGGTGGCCTGGCGGGCACGGTCGAGGACGCCGGCGGTGGAGCCGACGTACATGTCGAGCGTGATGCGGTAGTTGGCGTGACCGGCCATGCGGGACACGTCGGTGGGGTCGAGCTTCCACACGAACAAGGCGGTGGTGCAGAACACGTGCCGCAGGCTGTGCCAGGTCCACCGGCCGTTGCCCTCGGCGTCGCGCCAGCCGATGGCCAGGTAGGCGCGCTGGAGGACGCCGCGGTTGAAGTTGGACGAGCGCCAGTGCTTTCCCTTCGGTGAGGGGAAGATCAGCCCGAGCGGGTTGGTTCCGGCCTGCTGCTCGCCGCGGGCCTCCTCGATCCTGGCGGCGAGCCGCTCGGCGAGCGGGTAACCGTCCGGCGTGCGGCGCGGGTAGATCGTCCGGCGGTACTTCCGGCACTTGGGCGCCTCGACGTACAGGTGCCCGGCGACCTCGACCACCTTGCGGTCTACGGTGATCACCCGGTCTGCCTGGTCGACCTGCGGGATGGTGAGCGCGGCCAGCTCGCCCCAGCGCAGCCCGCTGTAGGCGGCGGTGCTGGCCATCAGCTCGTCCCGCTCTCCGTGCCGTCCGGCGGCCAGCGCCCGGCCGAGCTTGCCGATGTCGCTGCCGGCCGGGATCTCGGCGGGGTCGACCCACAGCGCCGATTCCCCCGCCACCGTCACCCGCGGGGCGGGTAGCTCCCGGTCGCCTGCCTGCCAGTGCACCCTCGCCAGCCGCGGGTTGGCCAGGTACCCGCCTTCCAGGCCGACGCTGACCAGGGCAGAGATCATCCGGTGGACCCGGTTGCCTTCCCCAGGGGTGGGAGCGGCGTTGACGATCTTCTGCGTGTGGCCGGTCTTGATGTCCTGGCAGGTGACCGCGTCGATGACCGGGGCGGCGAACCGCTCGCACAGCCGGCGCTGTGTGTCGGCATGCCTGCGCGACCAGCGCTCGTCGACGGGAAGGCGGTCAGGGTCGAGGTAATGCGCGATCAGGGCCGCGCCGGGCAGTTTCATGTTCGGCGCGTCTGCTTCCAGCCGCTCGGTGACCTTCTCCAGCTTTGCGGCCAGCTTCTGCTCGGTTCCCGCCTCGCACTGCTGCCGTTTACCGTCCTCGTACCAGACTGCGCGCCAGCGGCCCTTCTCCTCGCGGTCCGGGTACACGGTGATGCCATAGTCCAGCTCGATGACCTCGCCGCCGCCCCGGGTGGCGGTGCGCCCGGTGCCGTTCGCGAGGACCCGGCCGGGTGCCGGGCGGCCGGCCTTCGCCCGCCGCGCGGGGCGGGCGGCCTTGCGGGCCGGTTGTGGGGATTCTGTGGGGATCTTGAAGATCGCGGCCGGTGCCTGCGTCATCTTCACTGCCTCGCTTCCTGCGTTTCCGCAGGCAGGAGGGCTAACCACTGAGGCTTCGATATGTGGTCAGGGGCAGGGTCGAACTGCCGACCTTCCGCTTTTCAGGCGGACGCTCGTACCAACTGAGCTACCTGACCTCAGCGGGGACCCAGGGGGCCTACCCGGCGGTCCTGACGGGATTTGAACCCGCGACCTCCACCTTGACAGGGTGGCGAGCACTCCAAGCTGCTCTACAGGACCAACAGTGCCGGCTTGCGCCTGCGGTGCCCCCAACGGGATTCGAACCCGTGCCGCCGCCTTGAAAGGGCGGTGTCCTAGGCCACTAGACGATGGGGGCTCCGGCGGTGTTGGCCACCGCAGCCACATCAGCCCGCCGTCGGGGACTGACACAGCATAGGGGACAGACACCGCAACCAGCAAAGCGTTACGATCCGCCGGACGGGGCAGCGGCACTCGCTGCCCTTTGAAGAAGATACCCCTTGCGAAGACCTCGTCAATCAGACACGGTAAGCGCTATGGAGATTACTCAGTGCTGATACTGGGGAAGGAAGCTGGTTACTTCGGCCTCGCATGGTCACCGAAGCATCGCCGCGGGAGGTCCCGTTAGGTCACGCATGACGAGCGAGCGCCAGCCCCGGCTGAGGGCGCTGGGACCGGGGCCTGATCCGGCACGGCCGCCCGCCGTCGCGCGCCCGCCCGAGGCCGGGCGCCACCGGCGCGAGCGGGAGCGGCGGGCGTCGTATCACGAGGTCTTCGCGGTTCGCGAATTCCGCTGGCTATGGGCCGCCCAGGTCCTGTCCAACGTCGGGGACCAGTTCGCCCAGGTCGCGATCGCCATCCTGGTCTACCGCCGGACCGGTTCGGCGTTCCTCACGGCCCTGGTGTACGCGCTCACCTACCTGCCGCCCATCGCGGGCGGCCCGCTGCTGTCCGGGCTGGCCGACCTGTTCCCCCGGCGCCGGGTCATGATCCTGTGTGACCTGATACGGATGGGAACCGTGGGGGTGATGGCGATACCCGGCGTTCCGCTGCCCGTGCTGTGCGTCCTGCTCTTCGGCACGGTGCTGCTCGGCGCGCCGTTCGGCTCGGCGCGGTCCGCGCTGCTTCCCGACGTGCTCACCGGCGATCAGCTCACGGTGGGCACGGCGATCGGGAACATCACCCACCAGGCGAGTCAGATCCTCGGATTCGTAGCAGGCGCCGCGGTCGTGGCCACCCTGGACCCGTACCGGACCCTGGGGATCGACTCGGTTTCGTTCGGTATCTCCGCTCTTGTTGCTCTTGCCGCGGTGAAAGCACGGCCCGCACCACCGCGCGAGCCCGGCAAGAGACCGTCCATGTGGTCGGTGTCCGCCGACGGCATCCGCACCGTGTTCGGCAGCCCGGTGCTACGCAACCTCCTGCTGTTCGGCTGGCTGGCGGGTTTCTACATCGTGCCGGAGGGGCTCGCCGCGCCCTACGCGCACTCACTGCACGGAACGGCGCTCACCGTGGGGCTGCTGATGGCCGCGATGCCGCTCGGCACGGTGGCCGGCGCCCTCCTGTTCGGGCGGCTGGTGACGCCGTCGGAGCAGATCAGGTCGATGGGCTGGCTCGCCATGGCATCGTGCGCCCCACTCATCGGCAGCGCGTGGAACCCGCCGCTCGGAGTCGTCCTGGCGCTCTGGGTTCTCGCCGGGGTCGGCGGCGCGTTCCAGCTCGCCGCGGTCTCGGCGTTCGCCCGGTCGCTCGAGCCCGGCAACCGGGCACGCGCCTTCGGCGTGGCGCAGTCAGGCTTGTACGCCGTGCAGGGCGTGGGCATCCTGGCCGGGGGCGCGGCCGCCGAGACGATCGGCGCGCCCATGGCGGTCAGCCTGGCCGGGCTGCTTGGCCTGTGCGCGGCGACCGGCCTCGCGATGAGCTGGAGCCAGCTACGCGGCAAGGTGATCGCTGACCAGCGCGGCCAGCAGTGAGGACCGGCCGCGCTCAGGACCGGTCGCGCTGCTTGCTGACGAAGGACTCCGCTATCGAAGCGCCCTCTCCTTCCTCCGGGATGATGACCCACGCGATGAGGTATGCCAGAACGCCAAGCCCGTAGAAGATGGAGAAGACAGCGAAGGCCAGCCGGACCAGGTTCGTGTCGACTCGGAAGTACGCGGCGAGCCCGGTGCAGACCCCGGCGACCATCCGGCCCTCCCGGCGCCGGAAGAGCCGCTTGCCCCCGCTGCTGTTGTTTTCGGTCATGTCTACGATAATGCCCACTTGGAAGGTGCCAGACATCAGGATTCTCCCCGTTAATACCCTGATCACCATCCGGCAAGAAAGGACGCGCCGCCATGTCATCGGGTAGTGACCTGCTGCACATCGACGATCAGCTGACCGACGAGGAGCGGCTCATCCGGGACACCGTGCGGGCGTTCGCCGCCGACCACGTGCTGCCGTACGTCGCCGACTGGTTCGAGGCCGGCACGCTGCCCCACGAGATCCTCACCGAGCTGGGCAAACTCGGCCTGTTCGGCATGCATCTCGTGGGATACGGCTGCGCGGGGCTCGGCCCGGTGGCCTACGGGGTCGCGTGCCGGGAACTCGAGGCGGCCGACTCCGGGCTGCGCAGCGCCGCGTCCGTTCAGGGGTCGCTCGCGATGTACCCGATCTGGCGGTACGGCTCGGAGGAGCAGAAAGCCGAGTGGCTCCCCCGGATGGCCGCGGGCGAGGCGATCGGCTGCTTCGGCCTCACCGAGCCGGACCATGGCTCCGACCCGGGCGGGATGCGGACTTCGGCCAGGCGCGACGGCTCCGGCTGGGTGCTCTCCGGCACCAAGATGTGGATCACGAACGGGTCGATTGCGGACATCGCCGTCGTGTGGGCCGCCACGCCCGAGGGCATCCGCGGCTTCCTCGTGCCGCGCGGGACGCGCGGCTTCACCGCGCGCGACATCCACAAGAAGCTTTCGCTGCGCGCCTCGATCTCATCGGAACTGCACTTCGACTCGGTCCGGCTCCCCGATTCGGCGGTGCTGCCCGGCGTCTCGGGGCTGAAGGGACCGCTGTCCTGCCTCAGCGAGGCACGGTTCGGCATTTTGTGGGGCGTCACCGGCTCGGCGCGCACCTGCTACGAGAGCGCGGTGTCGTACGCCGGAACCCGCACCCAGTTCGGCAAACCCGTCGCGGGGTTCCAGCTCACCCAGTCAAAGCTCGCCTGGATGGCGGTATCGCTGAGCCAGGCCCAGCTCCTCGCGCTGCACCTGGGCCGGCTGAAGGCCGCGGGGACGATCACGCCGGCGCAGGTCAGCATCGGCAAAATGGCCAACGTCAGGTCGGCGATCGACATCGCCCGGCAGGCGCGCACCATACTGGGCGCCAGCGGGATCACGCTCGAGTACCCCGTGATGCGGCACGCGAACAACCTGGAATCGGTGCTGACCTACGAGGGCACGGAGGAGATTCACGCGCTTGCGGTCGGCCAGGAGATCACCGGCTTGTCCGCGTACAGGTGACGCGGCACGCTCGGCTCACGGCACGCTCGGCTCACGGCCGGCCGCGCTCGCGGCACGCTCGGCTCACGGCCCGGCCGCGCTCGCGGCACGCTCGGCTCACGGCCCGGCGCGCCCGCGGCACGCTCGCGCCCGCAATCCGGCTCGCGTCACCGGCCGCCGCTGACGGCCGGGCCGCGAAATCGGTACGCTTCGTGCTGGGGCGCCGCATCGTCGTGGTGCCGCCGGGTAATTTTTACGGAACGGGACGGGCTACGCGTGCCGCGTCCGGTTCCAACCGTACGGTGCCGTGGGCGTCAGCCCGGCGGCGCCGCGGGGCGTTAGCTCAATGGCAGAGCAGCGGGCTTTTAACCCGTGGGTTCAGGGTTCGACCCCCTGGCGCCCCACCAGCCAGCGAAAACGCTTGGTTCGGCAGCCCTATGTACCAACCACCCGCCTCCAAAGTGAACTGATCCGGCTGGTCCGCTACATGGTTGTCTCAGCGCAGGTTTCGTGACCGCCGTCAGATCAGACCTCTTCGTGTCATTTCCTCGACCAGTGCTGTTGTGAATGCCATGATCGGACTGTGGGGAGGGGGTGGGCCGGATGACGCCCGTCGGACTGATCACGGCCACTCGCATCGCGTGCTTTACCGGAGCGGGTGCTGCGTCAGTTGCCCTGGGGCTGATGGCCGTACCGCTCGCTTTGACGGTCTCGACGTCGATCCTTGCCGGACTGATCGGCCTGCACTTGCTGCTGGACCGCGGCTGGATACGCCTGGTAGGCACCACGGCATCGGCTGCTCAGTCAGCAACAGAAGGCGCCACCGAGACTGAGCCCGGGGTAGACAGGGACTGGGGCGCGGCATTCAAAGACGGAGCGAATCTCGTAATCACAGTCGAAGGCGTTGTTCTCGGGTTGGTGTTCGCATTCATCGCAAAGGGCACTGCCAGCAGCACCTTGGTGAATGTCGGTGCTGCCTCGCTTGCGGCGGGGGTTGTCCTCGGCATCTTGCTCTATTCACTTGCCGCCGGCGGAATCCCCGGAGCCTGGGGCGCGGCGATCGCCAGCCTCATGCTAAACATCAGCTTGTATGCGCTGGCGTACGGCCTCATCTGTATCGTCGGGGCCTTGATCACCGCGCCCGCGTCCTCATTATCCGGCATTTAGGAGCAGACATGACGATCCTCTCACACGAACAGGCTTCCGTCGTCAACGAAGAGCTCAGGCGTGCAGGCATTGCTGAATACATGCCGAGTGCAGTGCATGAGGTTGAGGGATTTGTGAGTAGGCAGGAGCGCCGGTTCCCATCGGAGGATCCGGTACTGTTCAGCAGAGGCCTGGTGCTAACTTACCTCTCCGCTGCAGAATTCGCTCTGCTGCCTGCGTTCGCTGAGCCAACGCAGGCAGTGATCCCTCCGGCTGCGCCACTGTCAGTGGGCGAGGACCACGCAAGACTAGCTATATTGAAGAGCGATTGCCCCATCAGCTTCCCGGTTCACCCCAAGGAGCAAGGCGCGCTGCCCTGGGACGTAATGGTGTTTGGCGGCGACGTGAGCAAAACAGCGATTCTTTTGCCGGACTGGCAGCGCATGACCGAGGGACCAGCCGTGTTGTACGATCTCGTCGGACGTCTTGAAGGAATGCACAGGGAATCGGAGTCCACACTCGCCAGAGATGTTGTCGAAAGCGGCGCGATCCGAGTCCAGGGCCTTCTGTGGCGGGTCAAACTGACTGTTGCGGGACCCCCTTCATTCGGCACAGGAATCCGCGATGCCCTCGATGAGGCACTCGATACTCTGGGCCTGCGACGCCCTTCTGGGCCTAACCCCTTTTAATCATTTGTTTGTGCCCGCTGGTGGAGGAGCTAGGGGAACCATCCGGCCGCTCATTAAAGATAGCGCCGACGCTGAGATTTAGCATATGCCACGAAGGCAAATCGAAGATTGTCTTCCGGAACCATGCACGTGGACGGACGAGCACTACGTGCGCGCGGCAGGCCCTGGTGACCGCCCGCGCGTGGCTCACCATACTCAGCTTCCAAACGCCCACGCCACCATCAGCGGGAACTCTTGTCTCCAGAACGCGTCACCATGCGACCCAACCCGCTCTGTCATGACAACGTCGGCACCTGCGTTGCGCAGGGCGACAGCCCAGCGGGTCGCGTTCTCGAGGAAGAACGGCTCTAGCGTGCCGGCGACGAGGTATGCGCGCGGAAGCGAATCCGGCATCGAGGCAGGCGGCCGGTAACCTGCGCCCGGCGACGCGCAGAAGACCGCACCGTAGAGGCCGGGATGGCGAAGCCCTGTGGCGAGCGCGAGCTCTGCACTCGCGGAGACACCGAACACAGCGGTGCGCTCGGCGGGCAGCGCGACCCCGAAACGTGACCGCACCCAGTGGCGGACGTCACCGACGAAGAACGTCTCGTGTGCCGCGAACCGTTCCGCGTCAAAGACCGGCGAGTACTCGCGGAGCCGCAGCATCTCGTCGTCCAGCCGATGAGTACCGACAATCATGGCCGGCGGCACGCCGGCGGCCTCAAGGACGCCGCCCCACTGCGAGATCAACTGGCCGTCACCGGCGAACACCACTGCCTCAGGCGGAACTGGCGGGACGTACACCGTCACCGGTCGGCCACCGTCGTAGTCGAACGTCTGGGTGACCAGCTCTCCCATGATGGATGACGACATTTGTCACCGCCTTGTTGTCAGTGGCGGCCGCGGCGGACGCGCCGGGTTGATCACCTGCGATGTCAGCCTGGACCGGCCATCGCCCGCGCGCACCAATGTGAGACCCGCACTAACCTCGCACGTAGAAGCCTCGCACGCCGGTGATCGTGACGCGCAGGGCGATCGGGTAGCTCTCGCTGAACTTCGCGATGCTGCCGAAGACGCGTTCCACGGCAGGGCCGTACTTCTCGACATAAGGCGGCCAGTCCTGGATGGCCGGATGGTCGTCGTCGACCACGACCCGGCCGTGCAGCACGACGATGTCCTGGCCGAGACCGTCGCTGTCGAAGTGGAACGAAACCTTGTCCGGCCGTTCACGGAGATGCTCGAGCCGGTGAGCGTCGGGCCGACTGTAGATCACGAACTCGGCGCTGTCCGCATCGCCGTCCCGGCAGAACCCCACCGGGTTCGGCTGCGGCCGGCCGTCCGCGCCGACCGTGACGATCCAGATCACCGTGTCGTTCTGCAGTCGCGTGCGTACCCGCTGTCCGAAAGGGGTTGCCGCGTCGGGAAGAACATCCGCCGTCATAGCGGTCAGCCTAGTGTCATGTGCACTTCGTCATCGATCCTCATCGGCCGCGACCAGCCGCGCGATCGCCGGCACCAGCGTGCCCGGCGCCGGCACCATCGCCGCTTGTGGTAGTGCTTGTAGTGGCCCGGGGAGGGTGCTATGGAGCAAGGCATCACCTGGTACGACATCCTCGGCGTGCCGCCAGGAGCCGCGGTCAGCAAGATCGAGAGCACGTACGAGGCCAAGTCCGCCCTGCTGCGGCCGGACATGATCGCGGGCGCCCCGGCGAAAGTGGTCAAGGCGGCCACGAGGGCACGGGACAACCTGGACAGGGCCTGGAAGGTGCTCGGCGACCCGGTGAGCCGAGGCCGCTACGACGAGCAGATCGGCATCCGGCGCTCGGGGGGAGGCCTGGACCAGCCCCGGACCGGCCCGCCGGGTCCCGGGTTGGGCCCGGACGACATGGGCATCGCCGGGGAATTCCTGGACGCCGGC
Organism: Streptosporangiaceae bacterium; assembly: GCA_019239975.1. Taxonomy (GTDB): domain Bacteria; phylum Actinomycetota; class Actinomycetes; order Streptosporangiales; family Streptosporangiaceae; genus JAFAZE01. Next base: position 24,575 of record JAFAZE010000026.1, on the reverse strand, counting down.
GTGGTCGGCGGCCTGCTGGTGGCGCTGGCCGGCGGGCTGGTCCGCAAGCCGCAGCCACCCAGGCCGGTCGCCGTCCCAGACGTCCGCGGGCTGTTCTACGACGTGTGCCTGGAGGTGGCGAGGCGGCATAAACTGCAGGTCACGGTCGTTCGGCTCACGGAACGCCCGATGGCGGTTGACGGCCTGGTGGTCGACCAGGATCCCCGGCCGGGCGCGGTGCGAGGGGGCGGCCGGCTGACGGTGCAGCTCTGGCACCCGCCCGCCCGGTGATGCATTGTGACGAACTGCTCGATGTCGGCCTCGTTCGCGGTTACGCCGCCCTCGGCGCTGGCAGCCGCTGTCGAGAAGCAAGCACCGGGTCAGCGGGCGATCAGTTCCATTGCTGGTAGGGGTCGGTGCTGCTGCAGACCCACTGCTGAATGACGCCGCCGTTGTGCGGGGTCTGGGATTTCGCGTCCAGGCAGGTGCCCGCTTTGTCGTTGTGCAGCAAGAGGTCGGCGTGGCCGGTGGTGTCCAGGCCGCTGCCCTGGACGTTCCACCGCTGGTAGGGGTCGGTGGTGGTGTGGCAGGCCCATTGCTGGATGACGCCGCCGTTGTCCGCGGTCTGCGACTGGGCGTCCAGGCAGAAGCCATCGCCGACGTTCTGCAGCACGGGGTTCTCGGTCCCGCCGCCTTGGACGAGGTGCCACTGCTGGTACGGGTCGCTGCTGTTGCAGGCCCGCTGCTGGATGACGCCGCCGTTGTGCGGGGTCTGGGATTTGGCGTCCAGGCAGGTGCCGGCGCCCTGGCTGCTCAGCGTGACCGTGAGCCGGGAGAGCGCCTCCCGCGCCGCCGGGACGTAGTTCTCCCAGGCGCCGCTGTTGTACGTCGACCACAGTCTCCAGTCTGTGCCCTGATTGGAGATCAGCCCCCACGCTGCGTTGCCGTTGCACTGTGCGTTGAACGCGCAACCGTCGCTGACCTGCGGCCAGTAGCAGTCATCGATCTGCCACAGGCCGCGGTCGCGGCAGCCGTTCGGGTTGGTGTAGACCGCGCTCGGATTGCAGCCGGATTCCGCCATGGCGACCGCGGTCGCCACGACGATGCTGCGGGTGGCGCCGATGGGCGTGTTGACGTAGTAGATGTAGGAGAAGCCCACCTTGTAGGCGGTCTGCGCGCACAGATCGGCCGCGGACGCGGAGATGGAACTCGGCGGCGGAAGCAGGCCAGGGCCAATTCCCGCCAGCGACGTCGGTGGTGTGGGCGGCGGTGGCGCGGCAGACGCCGCAGCGGTCCCGAGGCTGGTGGTGAGCGCCGTGGCGGCGGCCGCCACGGCGATAAGCGCTGGCACGCGGCGCCGCAGCGGTCCGCCGCGCCGGACTGCCGTCTGTTGGTGTCCGTTACTCCGCGGGCGGACACGCCGCCCGCGTATCTGACCTGAACGCATTCCCGCTCGTCTCCTCTTCCGCGTCTAGGATCGGGTGCTTCCGGCGGACCGGACCGAGGGACTGTTCTCGTACAGAACGGCGGATCAGGAGCGGCCCTAGCTCCACACGCAGTTACATTCCGTGGTCAGTCCGGCCGTCTCTGGGCGGTCATACATGACCGTCAGTGGGCAGATTCCGATGATCGCCAACAGGACGGGGTCATTTCAAGGGCGGCGATCACGCTTCGGTGAGTGCCTCCTCGGAAACCGCGGTGCGCGGCAGCAGCATCGACAGCGCGCCGCAGAGGGCGAACGCACCCATCGCATACGGGGCGGTGTGGACGAGCGAGGCCTCGAACGAGTGGGCGCCCAGGTAGCCGAAGAAGACCGTGCCGAGCACCGCCACGCCCAGCGCCCCGCCGAGTTGCTGGGCCGTGCCGAACAGCCCGGACGCTCCGCCGGCCACCTCGGCCGGAACCGCCGCCAGCACCACGTTGACCAGCGGCACGACCAGCAGGGCCAGCCCGGCGCCCGCCACGACCAGGCCGGGAACGACCGGCCACGGGCTGCCGCCCACGCCGACGTGCCCGGCCGCCAGCGCCACGCCCAGGATGCCCGCGACCATGCCCGCGGCACCGCTTGCCAGGATGCCCCGGCCGTGACGCTGCGCGAGCGGCACCGCGGCCGGCGCGCCGATGAAGCTGCCGGCGCTGAAGGCGACGGCGGTCAGGCCTGCCTTAAGCGGCGAGAAATGCTCACCGGCCTGCAGCCACAGCGCGAAGGCGAGGAAGAAGCCCTGCATGCCGGCGGCGAACGCGACCTGGATACCGAGGCCGGCCGCGAACGCCGGGATCCGCAGCAGCCCGGCGCGCAGCAGCGGCGCGGCCGGCCGCGCGCGCCCCTGCCGCCGCGACCGCCTGTGCTCGAGCACACCCAGCAGGCCCAGCCCGGCCAGGCCAGCCAGCAGCACCGGCCACACCCAGGCGGGCCAGCCCAGCGCGCGGCCCTCCAGCAATGGGTAGACGACGGCGATCAGCGAGGCCGCCAGCAGTACGGCGCCGGGCAGGTCAGGGCGGCCAGCCGCCTGGTCTCGGGTCTCGGGCACGACGCGCAGCCCCGCGATCATCGCGCACGCCGCGACCGGCACGTTCACGAAGAACACCGACCGCCAGCTCCAGCCGAACAGGTTCGCCTCGGTCAGTACCCCGCCCAGGACCAGGCCGATCGCCGACGCGAAACCGAGCATCGCACCGTAGACCCCGAACGCCGCGCCCCGCTCCCTGGGCGCGAAGATCACCCGGAACGTGGCCAGTACCTGCGGCGTCATGGCGGCCGCCGCGGCGCCCTGGACGACACGGGCGGCGATCAGGTCCGCACCGGACGCCGACAGCCCGGCGCACAGGCTCGCCAGCCCGAACAACCCGGCGCCCAGCAGGAAGATCCGCTTGCGCCCGAACAGATCGCCCAGGTTCCCGGCGATGATGAGCGCCGCCGCGAACGCCAGCATGTACCCGGAGACCACCCACTCCAGCTGGGTGGCGGTGGCGTGCAGGTCACGGCGGATGGTGGGCAGCGCCACGTTGACGATCGTCACGTCGATCATGTCCATCAGCGCCCCGACGATCATGACGATCGCGGCGAGCCAGCGCCAGCGATAGCCGGCGGGGACGGCCGGCCGCTCGGCGACGACGGTCTGACTGGCCATTGCGGCCTCCTTCGAACTAGGTTCGCTTGTCGAACAGTGTTCTATCATGGGCCGACGATCCAGTCAAACGCCGTTCGATAGTGGTACGGTGTTCAATAAAGGTACGGTGTTCAAGGGAGGGGGCTCCTGCCCCCGCGCCTGGAGGCGAGGCCCTGATGACCGCGAACTCGCAGATTCCACCGCCGCCCTGGCAGCGGCTGCCGGACAGGCAGGCCAGGCGCCGGCGCGAGCCGATCAGCCAGGAGGCGATCGTGAGCGCGGCGGTCCGCCTGCTCGACCGCGAGGGCCTCGCGGCGCTGAGCATGCGCCGGCTCGCCGAAGAACTCGGCACCGGCGCGGCGTCCCTGTACTGGCACGTCGGCAGCAAGGACGGCCTGCTCGATCTCGTGCTCGACCAAGTCATCGGCGAGGGGCAGGTCCCAGACCCCGACCCGGCCCGGTGGCGGGAGCAGCTGAAGGACGTCGCGCGGGCACAGCGCCGCGCCAGCCTGCGGCACCCCTACATCGTTCGCATCTCCATCGGGCGCATCCCGATGGGCCCCAACGCGCTGCGCTACTCGGAGCGGGTGCTCGCGATCCTGCGCGCAGGCGGGCTGCCGCCGCGGCTGGCGGTGCAGGGATATCTGCTGCTCATCGCCACCGTCAACGGCTTCACCATCGACGAGACCGGCGTAACCGACGGCGCCCCCGCCGGCACCGGCGACAGCGCCGGGCCAGACAGCGCCGGGCCAGGGGACCCGGCCAGCGCGCAGGACGCCGCGAACATGGCCCGCGACTACATCGCCTCGCTCCCGCGGGACCTCTTTCCCACCATGACCGGCCTGGCCGATGAGTTCGCGTTCGCCGACGCGGACGAGCGTTTCGAGATGCTCATCGACATCTTCGTCGACGGCCTCGCCCGCCGGGCGGCCGCGAACGCCGCGACGTAGACCGGCCGGCGAACTTCTATGAGGCCGCCACCAGTTCGACGGCGATGACGTATCCGGCGTGGTCGGAGGTCTTCTCGGAATGGAACAGAATGTTCTCCCCGCCAGCGCCGTCGAACTCCTTGTCGAACTCGACGGTGAAGTCCAGGGTCGACGGCAGATTGGGGAACGAGCCGGCCAGCGTGACCCTGCCGCTGTTCAGGTCGAAGGAGAACGTGCACGGGACCTGATTGACCGACAGCGGGCTGCCGAAGCCGATGAAGTAGGCGGCGGGCGCACCGGTGTCCCCGGACGGCTGGCCGCTGAGGACGCCACGGCTTCCCTGCGGCGTGAACGGAGTGCAGTCGCCGATGGCGAGGAAGGCGTCGCTCGGGGCGCCTTGCCGGGACACGGAGAACAGGATGTTTTCCCCGCCCTCCTTGATCGGATCGCGCCCCCACCGGGTGAGCGTCTCCAGGGCCCCGTCGGTCCGGACGTGCTCGTGATGCTCGGTTACCGCCATGATCCCCTCCCAGATGGCTTGGCGAGGCACCCAGGCGCTCCCCGCTGCTTCGCCTCCGGCGACGTCCGCATCGCCGGATGCCACACAGAGAGCCCATCACGTCACGTGATACACGCTTGGTGACGGCATCTGCGCCGGGCCGGCCGGCGGGGCGTACCGGCTGATGCTCGCGAGGCAGTCTCAGTTCCGTCTCGAATCAGTACCTGGGGGTTGCCGCTGTGCGTCCAGTGACTGAATGTAGGTTCATATCCATTAAGTCCTGTACGAAGCAGTAGGGGACTTACGCAATGAACGCGGATTCAGGCAGTGTTCTCGACGTCGACGGCGTCACCGTGCGGTTCGGCGGCCTGACGGCGCTCGATGGCGTGTCGTTCGGGGTCGCGCCACGGCAGGTGCTCGGTCTCATCGGCCCGAACGGCGCCGGCAAGACCACTCTGCTCAACGTGCTGTGCGGGTTCATCCGCCCGAACGAGGGCCGGGTCCGTTTCGCGGGCCGTGAGCTCACCCGCCTGCCGCCGCACCGGCTCGCCGGGCTCGGCGTGGCCAGGACGCTGCAGGGGGTCGGCCTGTTCGCCGGGCTCACCGCCGTGGAGAACGTGATGGTGGGGGCGAACTGCCGCGCCTCCGCCGGCTTCTGGCCCGCGCTCGCCGGATTGCCGCGCTCCGGCCGGGACGAGCGGCGGCTGCGCGCGGAGGCGCTGGAAGCGCTGCGGCAGACCGGGGCGGCCGCGGCGGCGGACCGCAAGCCCGGCGAGCTGCCCTACGGCGTACGGAAACGGGTCGCGCTCGCCAGGGCGCTGGCCGCAAGGCCCCGGCTGCTGCTGCTCGACGAACCGGCCAGCGGCCTCGCGGACGATGAGCTGGCCGGCCTGGCCGACCTGGTCACGCAGATCGCCGCGCAGGCCGCCCTCGTCGTCGTCGAGCACCACATGGACTGGATGATGTCCGTCTGCGATTCACTGGTGGTGCTGGACTTCGGGAAGGTCATCGCCAGCGGATCACCGAAGGACGTGCAGGCCGACCCGGCCGTCACCGCGGCCTACCTTGGCGCGGACGGCGAGGCCGCGGAGACCGGGACCGGCGACGGGGCCGCGCAAAACGCGACCGGCGAACGCGCAGCGGTAAACGGCGCCGGCGACGGGGCCCGGGATAACGATGAGTAGCGCGGCGCTTTCGGTCGGCAGCCTGGCCGCCGGGTACGGCGGGGTCCTCGCCCTCAAGGACGTCTCGCTGACGGCCGCCCCGGCCACGATCACCGTCGTGCTCGGCGCGAACGGGGCCGGCAAGACGACGCTGCTTCGCACGGTGAGCGGGCTGGTCAGGCCGCGGGCCGGGCGGGTGCTGGTGGACGACACCGACCTGACCGGCCGGCCGCCGGAGGACGTGGCCAGGGCGGGCGTGGCGCACGTGCCGGAGGGGCACGGGGTGATCGCCGAGCTGACGGTCGAGGAGAACCTCCGCCTCGGCGCGATGAGCTGGCGGCGAGACGGGCGGAACACCGGCAGGGCGGCGCGGGCGGCGGCGGTCGCGGCGGCCTGCGACCGGTTCCCGAATCTCGGGCGGCGCCGGCACAAGCCCGCGGCGGTGCTCTCCGGCGGCGAACGGCAGCTGCTGGCGATCGCCCGCGCGCTGCTCGCCCGGCCCCGTGTCCTGCTCCTCGACGAGCCGTCGCTCGGCCTCGCACCCAGGGCGGTACGCCAGGTCATGGAGCTGATCAGCCAGCTCAGAGCGGAGAGCGGGCTGACCATCCTGCTGGTGGAGCAGAACGCGCGCGGCGCGCTCGCCATCGCGGACCAGGGCGTCGTGCTCAGCCTCGGCACGGTGGTCGCCACGGCGGATGCCGGGACGCTGGCGGCCGACGTGGCGCTCCGTCACCACTATCTCGGGTACTAGGAGGCCGCGGTGCTGGAGTTCCTGCAGTTCACGCTCAGCGGGATCAGCTTCGGCGCGGTGTACGCGGCGGTGGCCCTGTCCCTCGTGCTGATCTGGCGCGGCACCCGCATCCTGAACTTCGCGCAGGGCGCGATGGCGATGTTCACCACGTACATCGCGCTGGAGGTCATCCGCGGCACCGGCTCGTACTGGGCGGGGTTCGCCGTCGCGCTCGCGGCCGGCCTGGTGTTCGGCGCGCTCGCCGAGGTGACCGTCATCCGGCCGGTCGAGGGCAAGCCGCCGCTCAACGCCGTGATCGTGACCATCGGGCTGCTCGTTCTCGTCGAGGGGCTTGCCGGGATCATCTACGGCGGCCAGTACCGGTCGTTTCCCGCCGCGTTCACGGTCACCGGGCTCAGGGCCGGGCGCAGTCCGCTCGGCATCTCGTGGTTCGACGTGTTCACCGTGCTGGCGGTGCTGGCGGCGGCGGCCGCCCTCGCGGCGGGATTCCGGTACACCACGGCAGGGCTGCGGCTGCGCGCGACCGCGTTCGACGCGAGGATCGCGCGGCTGCTCGGCGTCCGGGTGGGGCGCGTGCTGACTCTGGGCTGGGCGCTGGCGGGCCTGCTCGGCGCGCTGGCGGGCCTGCTGATCTCCCCGTCGACGTTCCTCTACCCGAACAGCATGGACTCGATCTTCGTGTTCGGGTTCACCGCGGCGGTGATCGGCGGCCTGGACAGCCCGGCCGGCGCGGTCGCCGGCGGTCTCATCCTGGGCGTGCTGCTCAGCTACGCGGGAGGCTACCTGGGCTCCGAGCTGACCCCGCTGGCCGGCCTGGTGATCCTCGCCCTGGTGCTGACGTTCCGGCCGGACGGGCTGTTCGCCGGGGTCAGGCTGCGGAGGGTGTGATCCATGTCCCGGCATCTTGGCGCCGCGGCCCTGGTGGCCATTCTCGTCGCCCTGCTCTCCATCCGGCTCACCCAGTTCCGCGACTTCCAGATGGCGCAGGTCGCGGTCTACGTGACGGCGGTGGCCGGCCTCACCGTCCTGACCGGGCTCAGCGGGCAGATCTCGCTCGGCAACGGGGCCTTCATGGCCATCGGCGGCTACGGCACCGCGCTTCTCCTGCTGCATCTCGCCTGGCCGCTCGCGGCGGTGCTGGCGGCCTCCGCCGCGATCGCCGCGTTGGCCGGCGCCCTGGTCGGCGCCGCGACCGCCAGGCTGCACGGCCCGTACCTGGCGGGCGCCACGCTGCTGCTCGCCGTCGCGCTGCCGTCGCTGACGTACAAGTACCCCGGCGTCTTCGGCGGCGAGCAGGGGCTGAACGTCACCGTGTCGGCGCCCGGGTCGGTGCCGCTCACCCGGTGGCAGGCGTGGATCACCTGCGGCTGCGCGCTGCTCACGCTCGTTCTGCTGGCCAATTTGAGCGCCAGCCGGATCGGCCGGAACTGGCGCGCGGTGCGGGACGATGAGGTGGCCGCGGCGCTGGCCGGCGTGAACGTGGCCTGGGCACGGATCCTGGCGTTCGTGGTGAGCGCCGCCTGCGCCGGTCTCGCCGGCTCGCTGCTGGCGGTGACCACCGGCCTGGTCGCGCCGACGGACTTCACGGTCACGCTGTCGGTGGCGCTGCTCACCGGGGCCGTGATCGGCGGGCTCGGCAGCCTCGCCGGCGCGGTCTGGGGCAGTCTCCTGGTGGTCCTGGTGCCGACGTACGCGACCGACGTAGCCACCAGTCACGGGCTGTCCAGCGCCGTCGGATCGAACATCCCGGTGGCCGCCTACGGCGTCGTCCTCATCGTCGTCATGCTCGTCTTCCCCAACGGCATTCAGGGCGGCCTGCGCAGGCTCGCGGCGCGCGTCGTGCCCAGTCCCCGCAGGGATGAACCGGTCCCCGCCGAGATGAACAACACCGCAGTACGCAACGCCAGTAGGGAGGCATCCCATGAAGAGATACCGAAGACGCCTGCCCGCCGCCGCGCTCGCGGCCGCATCGGTGGTGGCGGTCGCCGCCTGCGGCTCCTCGAGCACGAGCGGCAACAGCAACTCGGGCGCGCTGACGGCCTCGGCGCCGGGGATCACCAGCAGCGAGATCCTGATCGGTAGCCACCAGCCGCTCACCGGGCCGGCGGCACCCGGCTACAGCGAGATCGCGCCCGCCGCGAACGCCTACTTCAGCTACGTCAACGCGCACGGCGGCGTATACGGCCGCAAGATCGTCTACAAATATATCGACGACGGCTACGACCCGTCGAAGACCGCCTCGGTGGTCCGCCAGCTCGTGCTGCAGAACAACGTGTTCGCGGTGTTCGACGGGCTGGGCACACCGACCCACCTGGCGGCGGTCAGCTTCCTGAACTCGGAGAAGATACCCGACGTGTTCGTCGCGTCCGGGTGCGAGTGCTGGAATCAGCCGTCCGCCTACCCGTACACGTTCGGGTGGCAGCTGGACTACGTGCGCGAGGGAAAGATCCTCGGCCAGTACGTCGCACAGCACTTCAAGGGCAAGAAGGTCGGTTACTTCTACCAGGACGACGAGTTCGGCATGGACGGCGTGAAGGGCCTCGACTACCAGATCCCGAAGTCGATGGTCGTCAGCCGGGAGAGCTACGTGCCGACCAACGTGAACATCGCCCCGCAGGTCGCCGCGCTTCGCGCGTCCGGCGCGCAGGTCGTGGTGTCGTTCTCCATCCCCGCGTTCACCGCGCTGCTGCGGCTGTTCAGCCTCAAGCTCAACTACAGCCCGCAGCTCGTCGTCAGCAACGTCGGCTCCGATCCGATCACGCTGTCCGGCCTGCTCGAGGCGTTCGCCAAGCAGGGCGGCGCGACCGTCAACGGCAACGCGCTCACCGCCGGGATCATCACCGACGGGTACCTGCCGACGCTGGGCAACGCCAGCAACAGCTGGATCGCGCTGTTCAGGAAGGTGCACGATACCTACGACAAGAGCGCTCCGTTCGACGGGAACGTGCTCTACGGCGAGGCGGTCGGCTACACGTTCGTGCAGGCGATGCTCAAGGCTGGGCGGAACCCCACCCGGGCCAGCCTGGTGTCGGCGATCCAGGCAGGGCTGCCGTCGGGACCAGCCGTCGCCTCGTACGCTTACAGCATGTCCAACCACGCGGGCATCACCGGCGCCTACATGGGAGTCATCAACAACGGCGTGCTCGTGCAGCAGGGGCCGGTACTGGCCACGGATACGTCGCCGTCCGGCGCGATCACGGCTTATTCAGGGACCGAACAGCAGGCACCGGCGAATGGCATTCCGGCGCCCTGATCGCACGCGCACGGCTAACCGCGAGCGCCCGGCAGGCCGCGAGCGCTCGGCAAACCGGCCAGGCCGCGAGCAGCCGCCAGCCGAGCGACTGCTCGCGGCCGCGGAACAGCTGTTCGGCGAGCGCAGCTACCAGCAGGCTTCGGTGGCCGGCATCTGCGCTCGCGCGGGAATGGCCACCGGCAGCTTTTATGCGTACTTCGGGTCCAAGGCGGAGATTTTCGCCGCCGTCGTCCGGCGGATCAACGCCGACCTCAGGATGGCGATGAAGACCGCGCTGGAGCAGGCGGGGGACGGCCAGCGGGCGATGGAGCGGGAATGCTTCCGGGTGTACTTCGAGATGATGTCCAAGCGTCCCTGGATGGACAGGATCGTCCGCGAGTCGGAGTTCGTGGCGCCCGGGCTGTTCCGCGAGTACTACGAACACCTCGCGCGCGGCTACGCGCGCGGCGTCCGCCGCGCCCAGCTGGCCGGCGAGGTGGACACCCGGTACGACCCCGAGGTGATCGCCTACGTGTACACCGGGGTCGGCAACTTCATCGGGATGCGCTGGGCTGACTGGACCGCGGGCGGCCAGGTCCCCGAGGACGTCCTCGACGACGTGCTGGAACTCCTCGCCCGCGGCCTGCCGCCACGCTAAACGCTCATGATCGCGGATATTTAGGTGTCGTATACGGCCCGAACTTTCCACAACACACTGAAAGCGAACCTATCTACGGAAATTTCCGGCCTGCTGCGGCTCTGGCATTTACGTCTGGATGGTCACGGCCGGGCTGACGATGGCGGCGGGGCCGCTGGCGCATTTGGCCCCGCCCAGTGGGGCCGCTGGCGCATTTGGCCCCGCGCAGGGGGCCAGCCATCGGCAGCAGAGGTGTTACCCATGGGCATGCAGGGCGGATAGCGATCGATGAGGTTAGTTACCATCCCGAGATTTAGCCAGAGCCCTGCCTGCGACCCTGCGTTTCCGCGATCATGCGGCGGTTCTCCGTCTCCGCTGGACGCGGCCTGAGAGGCGGCCAAACGCGACCTTCGCCGGTCAGGATGCCGCGCTCCGGACACCGCCTTCCTTCCGCGGCAGCTCCCTCGAGCCCTTTCGCCCCAGTTCCCTCGAGCGTGCCCTTCCGCGCCGACCGTCACGATCGTGCAGGCAAAGAGCATTGACACCCAACGAAGCCGGCTCTACACTGCGCTAATTAACAACAAACTTTCCTATTAATTTTGCGGCGTTAATTCCGCGGCGTCAGCGCCTCACTTGGGGAGCTCGTGTCAACACTTGGGGAGCTCGTGTCAACGATCCAGGAGGAGCAATGGATGCAGCTTTTCCGGCACAGCCCCGAAGACCGCGGGCTCGAAGAGCGCGGGCCGGGGGGCCGCGGGCAGCGCGCGGCTGGGCGGCACGCGGAGCATGGGCCGGAGGGCCGCGGGAAGCACCTGGCTGGGCGGGGGCCGGAGCGCGGGCCGGGGGGCCGCGGGCAGCGCGCGGCTGGGCGAGTCGCGGCGCCCGCACCCGGACGCTGACGCTCGGCGCCGCCGTGCTGCTGGCCGCCGTCGCGGGCGCCGTGGGCGCGGCGGCGACATCGAACGCGGCGGCCGCCGCGCGGGGTGCCGCCGCCGCGAGGGGTGCCGCGGGGGGTGCCGCGCGCGCCGCGGGGATGGCCAAGGGCGTCGCCGCGGCCGCCTCGCTCGGCGCCAACTGGTATGAGTCGGCGCCCTACTACAGCACGCTCGACTCGAGCGCGCCCGACCTCGGGCAGGTGATGTCGGCCACCGGGCAGAAGGCGTTCGCCATGGCCTTCATCCTGGCCGGCGGCAGCGCCTGCACGCCCGCCTGGGACGGCACCGACCCGGTCTCCTCCGACACCCAGGTGGCGGCGGTCATCAACGAGGTCCGCTCCGCCGGCGGCGACGTCATCGTGTCCGCCGGCGGCTACAACGGCACGAAGCTCGGCCAGGTGTGCGGCTCCGCCGCCGCGACCGCGGCCGCGTATCAGCAGGTGATCACCGCGTACGGGCTGCACGCCTTCGACTTCGACCTCGAGGAGCCGGAGATCGAGAACTCCGCCGCGATCGCCAGCGAGCTGGGAGCCGCGCAGATCCTGCAGCGGAACAACCCCGGCCTGTTCGTGTCGGTCACGATCCCCTCGACCACGACGGGCGCGAACTACTTCGGCCAGCAGCTCCTCGACAAGGCCAAGGCGCTCGGGTTCACCCCTGACGATTACACGATCATGCCGTTCGACGGAGGGTTCAGCGGCGGATCGTCCCAGGTGACTGCCCTGCAGGACTTCAACGCACAGCTCATGAACACGTTCGGGTGGAGCAGCGCGCAAGCGTACGCGCACGAGGGGTTCTCCGGCATGGACGGGCGCACCGACAGCGCGGAGTACTTCTACCAGAGCGATTTCCAGACGGTGCTGAGCTTCACGCAGAGCACGGGCATGAGCAGGTACACGTTCTGGTCGGTCAACCGGGACAGGCAATGCAACCCGGTGGACAACAACGGCGTGCTCTCCAGCGAGTGCAGCGGCGTCGCGCAGAACCCGTGGGACTTCACCGCTTACACGGTCGCGTTCGCGAAGAACGCGCCGGTGACGCAGCCATCCCCGCCCCCGTCGCCGTCCCCCTCGCCGTCCTCCCCGTCCCCCTCGCCGTCGACGGGCTCCTGCCCGGCTCCGGCCTGGGTGTCCAGCACCGCCTACGTGGCCGGCGACGTGGTGTCCTACGGCGGCGACGAGTGGACGGCCAGCCAATGGAACTACGATGAAGTTCCGGGCGGCCCGGCGGGCGCCTGGAACAACGATGGCGCCTGCGGGTAATAACTGTCAGGGGCGCGCCCGCGCCGCGAACGCGATCGCGCCCCATCCGGCGGCACCGCCGGCACAGGCCGCCAGCCAGCCCGGCTGACTCCCCCCCGCAGTCGGGCTGGCTGGTATCACCCGCGTGTACGGCGCCAGCGGGCTCGTGGCGTCCTCAGCGGCCTCCGCGCGCGATGTCGGCGGGCTCGGCGGGCAGCACGACCTCCCCGTCCACCTCGAGCTCGCCCAGCGCCGCGCCTTGCTCCGGCCGGGCGCTCCCGGCGCCGCGCACCGTCCGCGGGCCGGGCGTCCGCGGGCGGAGCGTCAGGTAACTGACCACCACGCCCGCCGCCAGCAGCCCGATCGTCACGAACAGCCCGGCGTGATACCCGTCCAGGAACGCGCCGGCCCGCGTGGCCCCGTGGCGCAGCGCCGACGCCTGCCGTCCCCGCAGGACCGCGCCGATGACCGTGATCCCCAGCAGGCCGGCGACCTCCCGCGAGGCGTTGAGCAGCGCCGACGCCACACCGGCGCGGGCCGGCGGGACAGCCTGCAGCACCGCGCCGGTCAGCGGCACGTTCATCAGCCCCGCCCCGGCGCCGAACAGCAGGAACCCGGGCATCAGGGCGGCGTAGCCCGTGCCCGCGCCCAGGCGGGCGAACAGGAACAGGCCGACGGTCATGATCAGCATTCCGAACGAGACCGTGCGGTGCTCCCCGGCCCGCGCCGCCACCCGCGGGGCCAGCCCGGCGAACAGCGCTACGCACAGCGCCATCGGCACGAACGCGAGGCCCGCTTTGACCGGCGAGAAGCCGAGCGTCAGCTGCAGGTACAGCGACGTGAAGAAGTAGATGCCGAGGACGCCGAAGGACCAGATCATCATCGTGCCGGTGCCGCCGCTGAACTCGCGCGACCGGAACATCCGCAGCGGCACCATCGGGTGACCGGCACGCGCCTGGTGGAATGCGCGATCCCGATGACTGCGTGCGACAACCCGGAGCTGCACTACCGGCTCGGCATCAGCCTGTTCGTCGCCGGCGTGGAAGCCGTGCTGGCCCGGGGAGAAGTGTTATCGCCGCTGACCGGAAAATCCGGCCCCGGCCCCACTAGGGTGACGGGCATGGCGGTGGACTACCGATGATGGTCACGGTACTGCTCTGCGGTCGCGGCTCACGGCGGACGGCTGGCCGGAATGCCCAGGTACGCGGAATTGTGCCCTTTCCCGCCGTTATGGCTCTTTACCGGCACCGAACGGAGGGAATTACACGTGAAAGGCTTCAGGAAATTCATCACCCGCGGAAATCTCATCGACCTCGCCGTGGCGGTGGTGATCGGAACCGCGTTCACCGCCCTGGTCACGGCTCTCGTGGCGGACCTGATCACTCCGCTGATCGCGGCGGCGGGCGGTAAGCCGAACTTCGGAAGTCTCTCATTCACGGTGAATCACAGCAAATTCGCCTATGGCGCATTCATCAACGCAGTCCTGACATTCCTGATCATCGCGGCGGTGGTGTACTTCCTCATCGTCGCGCCGGTGACCAGGGTCACGGAATACGCGAACAGGCACAAATCGGCGGCGACCCGTACCTGCCCGGAGTGCCTCAGCGAGATCCCTGCCGGGGCGCGGCGGTGCATGTACTGCACGGCCGCGCTGCCGCCAGCCAGCGAGGTGCCGTCCGCCACGGTGTAGCGTCCCCGCAGCCCGGAGGCCGCGGGGCATCTTGATGTCTGGGCTCGGACCGGGGCCTGGCCGTCCCGAGCCCAGACGTCGCGGGAGGGGAAATCCCCCACGGCACTCGATGCTTGCACGGGTTCCTGGCGAGAACCTGCGACGAAGCTGTGGACCTGCTTACCGCCGGTATGCGGTCACCGGGCGAAGGCCGGGTGATCCGCCGGCGTGCGACCCTCCCCCGTCGGCAGCGCCGCCTCGCGCTCGGGGTATAACACTCCCGTAACACTTCAGTGCATGCTCGAAGCGCGTGCCGCGACGGGCACGCTGCGGTTACGCTTCGTCCCTGTAGATAATCCGGACCGGCCCCGGCGGTGCAGTGAGCTCGCGGAGCGCGCCGGGCGCGTGCCCGGCATCGCCGCTGACGGGACAAGATCCCCGCAACCGGGGCCGACCCCCCATGTGGCTGGACGAACTCCGCCGTTCCCGCGATGCAGGCCCCACGCCGGGCGAGTGCCGTCCCGGCTCCTGCCACGTGGACACGGCGGCTGGTTACTCGGAGCGCTGCTGCGGGATTCCCGCGAGCAGAGCACGGACCTCAGTCTCCCGGTATCGCCGGTGCCCCCCCAGCGTGCGGATGGATGTTAGCTTCCCGGCCTTCGCCCACCGCGTGACGGTCTTGGGGTCGACACGAAACATCGTCGCGACCTCCGCGGGCGTCAGCAGTGGCTCGGCTTCGGGTGTGCGTGCGGACATGTGTGCGGCCTCTCCTCCTGGACCGGTGTAGCGATCCTATGTGTCTAGTTTTACTCCGCGCCCCGCGCGGAGGCTGTCGGGGATGTCCTTTATGGCCCTCGGAGACCATATTGCCATCACTGGCGGTGACAAGTCGACCACCTGATGCGAGGTTTCTGTTGTGGGATGCCGTGTTGCTCCCTGGATCAGCGTCACTCAGGGTGAGTCTAGCGATACTTATCGTCGCATCAGGCCAGGACTCAGAAATTCGGAAACAGTGCCCGCGGACCCGCGGCCCGTCCTCAGTTGGCGAACTCGGTGGCCCGCAAGGATTGCCAGCGCGCCAGTGCCCTGCCGTGCATCGCCGCCGCCAGCTCCCATTCGCGCCGGGCGAGCGCGCCGACGGCCGCGGCGATCTCGGCCACCGATTCGTCGCCGCACAGCGCCTCGTCGCTCATCAGCCGGACCAGGCCGCCGTAGTCGAGCTCGGCGAGCGAGTAGGGGTGGAACTCCGCCAGCCACCTTCCGAGCTCGGCCAGCTCCGCCTCGGTGCGCAGCGAGTCACGGCGCAGCTCGTCATGGTCCCCGGTGGCGGGAAGCGCCCGGATCGCGCCGCGCACGGCGGCCAGGCCGCCCGCTACCCTCCGGCGCGCCTGGGACATCGTCGTCGCGTAGACGAGCGCGCGCGTGGCCGGCATGCGGCCCCGCCTGCGAGCAGGACCGAGCGCGAGCCACCGCTCCGTCGCGGCGAACGGAACGAACCAGGTCAGGGGCACGGCCCAGATGCTGGTCAGAATGTGAACGCGGGACGAGGCCAGTTCGCCGGCGGACCGGGCGAACGCGATGGCCGCCGGTTCCGCGTGCCGGGGAGCGAAGGCGTCCGCGAGCGGCCACGTCGTGGCGCGAAGGCGGCTGAACGCGAGCCAGGAACGCAGCCGTGTCTGCCACGGGCAGATGTAGGTGACGCCCTCCGCCCACCGGATGTAGGCGTGCTCGCTTTCCCGTTCCGGCAGGACGAGGGGGGGCACGGCCGCTACCCGGCGCAGCGCCTCGGTGTACTCCTCCGCGAGCGCGTTCATCCGGCGTGGCCGGGACTCCGACGCCGCGTAGGCCGCCCACCGCGACCGGTGCGGTTCGGTGAACGCGGACAGCGGCTCGTAGATGCGGAGATACGCGGCGTAAGGCACCATGCCCGCATGGTGACATAGCTGGCCGCCGCCGCGGGTGATCCTGACGATAACGAGACATCCTCGCGGGACGGCTGCGCGAGCCTGCGCGTGCCGCGAGCCGCGGGAACTAGGCTGACTGCAGCCTCCCGTCCAAGGAGGAACGGGATCTGACGGAGATGGGTCACCACAGTGACAAACGTGTTCGCCATGCCACAGGAGGCCGTCGGCACCACCGGCCAGGCCGACCACGAGCAGGTCGTCTTCTGCCAGGACAGGCGGAGCGGGCTGCGGGCGATTATCGCTGTCCATTCCACCGAGCTCGGGCCCTCGCTCGGCGGGACCCGGTTCTTCCCCTACCCGTCCGAGGACGACGCCCTCGCCGACGTGCTCAGGCTGTCCAGGGCCATGAGCTACAAGAACGCGCTCGCCGGGCTTGACCACGGCGGCGGCAAGGCGGTGATCATAGGCGACCCGGGCCAGCTCAGGAGCGAGCCGCTGCTGCGCGCCTACGGCAGGTTCGTCGCCTCCCTCGGCGGCCGTTACATCACCGCCTGTGACGTGGGCACCCGCAGCGAGGACATGGACGTCATCGCGCGGGAGTGCCGGTTCGTCACCGGCCGTACGCCGGCCAACGGCGGCGCGGGCGACTCGGGAGTGCTCACCGCGCTCGGGGTGTTCCACGGGATGCGCGCCGCGGCCGAGCATGCCTGGGGCGATGCCGGCCTGGCCGGCCGCCGCGTGGGCGTGGAGGGCGTCGGCAAGGTCGGTCACCGGCTCGTCGGCCACCTGATCGAGGCCGGCGCCGAGGTCACCATCGGCGATGTCAGCGAGGCCGCGGTGCGGCGGGTGCTCGCCCGGCACCCCGGCGTGCGTGTCGCGCGGAGCACCGCCGAGCTGGCGGCGGCGGACCTCGACATCCTGTCTCCCTGCGCGCTCGGCGGCACCCTGTCGGAGGAGACCGTCGCGGCGATGAAGGCGAAGATCGTCTGCGGTGGCGCCAACAACCAGCTCGCCCATCCCGGCGTCGAGAAGCTCCTCGCCGACCGCGGCATCCTCTACGCTCCCGACTACGTGGTCAACGCGGGCGGCGTGATCCAGGTCGCCGGCGAGCTGGCGGGCTTCAGCTTCGAGCGGGCCCGGGACCGCGCGGAACAGATCTTCGGCACCACGGCCAGGATCTTCGCGCTCGCGGACGCGGAGAGCGTGCCGCCGTCGGTGGCCGCCGACCGGCTGGCCGAGCGCAGGATCGCGGACGTGGGACGGCTTCGCGGTCTGTGGCTGCCGTGTCAGTAAGGGGTCGCGCGGATGGAGCCTCTGAAGATCGGCGTAGGCATCAGCGCCGCAAACCGGGTACGGTTATACCTGTACGGATGCTGGCGCGCGCCGAGTTCCCCGAGGGGGATCTACGGCGATTCTGTGTGTCATACGGATAGCCAGCGACATAGGCATCGTGGGGCCGCAGCGGCTCCGGACGTTCGAGGGGGTCGAGCCAATGGGGCGCGGCCGAGCCAAGGCCAAGCAGGTGAAGGTTGCTCGCCAGCTCAAGTACAACAGCGGCGGCACGGACCTTGACCGGCTGCGTGCGGAGCTGGACGCGGCGCGGGCGGACCGGGACGGTGACTACGATGCCCGCCGCGACGGACACTCCGAATACGGCGATGACGACGACGCCGAGGATGACGCCGGGGACGAAGACGACGCCGGGGACGGGGATCGGGACGGCGACGAGGAAGCCTGGTACAAGTCCGGCCGTTAGCCGCGGGCTCTGAGCCGTCCGGCGCCGCCTGAGCATCCGGAGGGACCGGAGTGCGTCTCCGGTCGCGCCGCTCTCGCTTTCTGGCCGCGCCGCTCTCGTGAAGCGCTGGCGAGCCGCGTTCAGGCGTTCAGCCGCGCAGGGGCAACGGCTCCAGCACGCCCTTCCCGCGTTCCCGGTCGGCCACCGGTACCGGGTACCGGCCGTCGAAGCACGCCCGGCACAGGCTGCCCGCGGGGAGGGTGGTCGCGGCGGTCAGCCCCTCCAGTGACACGTAGCCGAGCGAGTCGGCGCCGATGGAGGCGCGGATCTGCGCCGGCGTGTGGTTCCCGGCGATGAGTTCCTCACGGGTGGCGAAATCGATGCCGTAGAAGCACGGCCAGGCCACCGGCGGGCTCGCGATCCGGACGTGTACCTGCGCGGCGCCCGCCTCGCGCAGCATCGTCACGATCGCGCGCTGGGTGTTCCCGCGGACGATGGAGTCGTCGACGACCACGATCCTGCGGCCCGCGATGATGTCGCGCAGCGGGTTGAGCTTGAGCCGGATGCCGCGCTGCCTGATGGTCTGGCTGGGCTGGATGAAGGTCCTGCCGACGTAGGAGTTCTTCACCAGGCCCTGGCCGTAGGGAATGCCGCTCGCCTCGGCGTAACCGATCGCGGCCGGCGTGCCCGACTCCGGGACGGGGATCACCAGGTCGGCTTCCGCCGGGTGCTCGGCGGCGAGCGTGCGCCCGATCTGCACCCTCGTCGCGTGCACGCCGCGCCCCGCGATCGTGGTGTCCGGCCGGGCCAGGTAGACGTACTCGAACAGGCACCCGTTCGGCGAGGGCGGCGCGAAGACCGACGAGCGGACGCCTCGCTCGTCGATCGTGATCAGCTCGCCCGGCAGCACCTCCCGCACGAACGTGGCGCCGACGATGTCCAGCGCCGCGGTCTCGCTCGCCACCACCCAGCCGGATGCGGCGCCGCCGCCCAGGCGGCCGAGCACCAGCGGCCGGAAGCCATGCGGGTCACGCGCCGCGTACAGCGTCTGCTCGTCCATGAACACCAGCGAGTAGGCACCCCGGACGAGCGGCAGCACCCGGGCGGCCGCCTCCTCGACGCCGGTTCCGTCCCCGTCAGGACGGGGCTCGCCGGACGCGAACAACTCGGTCAGCACGTCCGTGTCGGACGTGGCGGTCATGCCCGGATGTTCGCGCCGTCCGGGATGCCCTTCGGGCCACCGGCCGCTCGCACGGGCACCGGGCCCGTGCTCGTCAGCCGGTACCGGACGGTGCTCACGAATCGCGCCGTGCCCGGGCTGCGCGGCCAGCAGCCGGGCCAGCTCACGGGTGTTGGTCAGGTTGCCGTTGTGCCCGAGCGCGATGCTCACCGCCGGCGTGGACCGGAAGGTCGGCTGGGCGTTGGCCCATACCGACGCGCCGCTCGTGGAGTACCGGCAGTGCGCCACCGCGATGTAGCCGCGCAGCGCGGTGAGGGACGGCTCGTCGAACACCTGGGCCACCAGGCCCATCTCCTTGTGCACGACGATGCGCCCGCCATCGCTGACCGCGATTCCGGCGGATTCCTGGCCCCTGTGCTGGAGCGCGTGCAGACCGTAGTAGGCGAGCTTGGCGACGTCTTCCCCGGGTGCCCAGACACCGAAAACGCCGCAGGCGTCCCGCGGCGGCCGGTCGGTGGGATCGAGCTCGTCCGTGAGACGCCCGTCGGGCTTGGCCACGACGACAGTGTATTTGCTCAGGCCAGCGGAAGGTACGCGGACAGATCGGCCCGCGCGCCGCTGGCCCGTACGGCCCCCGCGCCGACCGCGGCCGCCCAGCCGAGCCGCCCGGTCGCGAGCCGGAACCAGGTGACCGGGTCGGTCTCGACGACGTTCGGCGGCGTGCCCCGGGTGTGCGCCGGCCCCGGCACGCACTGAACCGCCGCCACCGGCGGCACGCGCACCTCCACCGCCTTGCCGGGGGCGCGCTCCGCGAGCGTCTCGAGCAGGTACCGGACCGCGGTTCGCAGCGCCGCGGCCGGCGGGGCGTCGTCACGGTCGAGCGCGCCGCCGACCTCCGCCACGCTGCCAGGGCCGAGCGGATCCGGTTGCCTCCGTGCTGGCACTCTGCCTCCCGCGCCCTCCGGCTCGCTTACCTGTCACTCACCCGAACAGCGCGGGCAGGGTGCGCGTGTGCGCCGCCGACAGCTCCGCCAGCGGGATGCTGAAGCAGCCGCCGATGTCCAGGCTGTCACCGCCGGTGACGCCGATCCGCTCCGCGGGAACCCCGTGCTCGTCGCAGAGCGACCGGAACTCCCCGGCGAGGCCGGGCCGCGGCGCCGCCACGGCCCGCGCCGCGGACTCGGCGAACAGGTAGGTGAACGCCTCGCCCGGCAGCTCGGCCCGGCAGCCGCGCCCGCCGGACAGGCAGGACTCGGCGAGCGCCACGGCGAGCCCGCCGTCGGACAGGTCATGGGCCGCGCAGAGCAGCCCGGCGGCGGCCGCGGCGGCGATCAGCCCGGCGAGCCGCCGTTCGGCGTCCAGGTCCGGCTCCGGCGGCCGGCCGCCCAGGTGCCCGTGCAGCAGGTGCGCCCAGGCCGAGCCGCCGAACTCCGGCCGGGTCCGGCCGAGCAGCATGATGTCCGCGCCGTCCGCGGCGAACCCGGACGGCACCCGCCGCCGCACGTCGGCGAGCACGCCGAGGACGCCGATCACCGGGGTGGGATGGATCGCCGTCGTCCCGGTCTGGTTGTAAAGGCTCACGTTGCCCCCGGTGACCGGGATGCTCAGCGCGGCGCAGCCATCGGCTAGCCCGCGCACGGCCTCGGCGAGCTGCCACATCACCGCCGGGTCCTCCGGCGAGCCGAGGTTCAGGCAGTTGGTCACCGCGACCGGCCGCGCGCCCGTCACGGCGACGTTCCGGTACGCCTCGCTGAGCGCCAGCTGGGTGCCCTGATACGGGTCCAGCCTGCAGAAACGGCCGTTGCCGTCGGTGGCGAGCGCGATACCCAGACCGGTCTGCTCGTCGATCCGCAGCACGCCGCCGTCTTCGGGCATGGCGAGGACGGTGTTGCCGCCGACGTAGCGGTCGTACTGCTCCGTCACCCAGGTCTTGTCCGCGAGGTCCGCCGAGCCCAGCATGGCCAGCAGGTCCGCGCGCAGCGCGGCGCCGCCGGCCGGCCGCGGCAGTGCCGCGGGATCACGGGCGGCCAGCGCACCGGCGTCGGCGGGGCGGGCGATGGGGCGCCGGCAGACCGGGCCGTCGGCGGCGGTGCCCGGCGGGATGTCCACGACGGTCTCGCCATGCCAGGTCATCGTGAGCCTGCCGTCGCCGGTCACCTCGCCGATGACCGTGGCCTCCACGTCCCACTTCCCGCAGATCTCCAGGAACGCGGGCACGCTGGCGGGCGCGGCGACCGCCATCATGCGTTCCTGCGACTCGCTCATCAGGATCTCGGCCGGCCCCAGTGACGGGTCCCGCAGCGGCACCGCGTCGAGGCTGACGCGCATTCCGCCGCTGCCGCCCGCGGCGAGCTCGGTCGTGGCGCAGGCGACCCCGGCGGCGCCGAGGTCCTGGATGCCCTCGACCAGGCCGGCCGCGTACAGCTCCAGGCAGCACTCGACCAGCAGCTTCTCCATGAACGGGTCGCCGACCTGCACGCTCGGCCGCTTCGCGGCGGAGGCCTCTTCGAAGGTCGCGCTCGCGAGCACCGACGCGCCGCCGATGCCGTCGGGCCCGGTCCGCGACCCGAACAGGATCACCTTGTTCCCGGCCCCCCGCGCGACCGCGGCCTTGAGGTCACCGTGCCGCATGACACCGACGCATAGCGCGTTCACCAGCGGGTTGCCCGCATAGCAGGGGTCGAAGGCCAGCTCGCCGCCGATGTTGGGCAGGCCGAGGCAGTTGCCGTAGAAGGAGATCCCGGACACCACGCCGGGCAGCACCCGCCCGGTGTCCGGCGCGTCCGCCGGGCCGAACCGCAGCGCGTCCATCACCGCCACCGGGCGGGCGCCCATGGCGAGGATGTCCCGGACGATGCCGCCCACCCCGGTGGCTGCCCCCTGATGCGGCTCGACGAACGACGGGTGGTTGTGGGACTCGATCTTGAACGTGACCGCGTATCCCTGGCCGATGTCCACCACGCCGGCGTTGCTCCCGATGCCGGCCAGCAGCGCCCCGGACTGCGCGGGCGCCGGCGCGAGCTTGCGCAGGTGCACCCTGGAGGACTTGTACGAGCAGTGCTCGCTCCACATGACCGAGTACAGGGCCAGCTCGGCGGCGGTCGGCCGGCGCCCGAGAACCTCGCGGACCTTCCGGTACTCGCCGGCCGTCAGGCCGAGCTCCGCGTACGGCTGCGGCTGATCCGGCGTGCCCGCGGCGACCTCGACGGTGTCTGTGCAGCCCATCTCGCTCGCCTCCGGGGCGCTTTCCTCCCCCTCGCTCGTGCCGGTCAACTCGCCGCCTTCGCGAAGGCGCCGGCCACCGAGGCGAAGAACCCGAGCCCGTCCCCGGAGGGGCCGGTCAGCGCCTCGATGGCGTGCTCCGGGTGCGGCATCAGCCCGACGACGCCGCCCGTCTCGCCGCAGATGCCGGCGATGCCGCGGGCGGCGCCGTTGGGGGCGCCCGCGGCGTAGCGGACCACCACCCGGCCGGTGGCCTCCAGCTCGTCGAGCGTGGCCTCGTCCGCGGTGTAGGCTCCTTCGCCGCTCTTCAGCGGGATGGTCAGTTCCTGGCCGGCCCCGTAGCCGCGCGTCCACGCGGTCCGCGTGTTCTCCACCGTGAGCCGGACATCGCGGGTGATGAAACGCAGCCCGGCGTTCCTGGTGAGCGCGCCCGGCAGCAGGTGCGCCTCGCAGAGGATCTGGAACCCGTTGCAGATGCCCAGCACGGGCAGCCCGGCCCGGGCCGCCGGAACGAGCTCGCTCATCACCGGGGAGAACCGGGCGATCGCGCCGCAGCGCAGGTAGTCGCCGTAGGAGAAGCCGCCGGGCAGGATCACCGCGTCGACTCCGCGCAGGTCGCGATCGGCGTGCCAGAGCTTGACCGGCCGTGCCCCCGCGTAGCGGACGGCGCGGGCCGCGTCCTGATCATCCAGCGAGCCGGGAAACGTGACGACGCCTATCCGCACGCACGCAGACTACCCGGCGAGTGGCGGCGGCCCGGTAACTCCGCCGCGTGCACGGAGAAGTCCTCGATCACCGGGTTGGCCAGCAGCTCCCCGGCCAGCCCCGCGATCGCGGCGAGCGAGGCCTCGCCGGCGGGGCCGTCGATCTCGATCTCGAACCGCTTGCCCTGCCGGACCCCGGAGACCTGTCCAAAGCCGAGCCGGTGACACGCGCCGAGGACCGCCTCGCCCTGAGGGTCGTGGATCTCCGGCTTGAGCATGACGTCGACGATCACTCGGGCCACGTATCCTCCAGGGCAAACAGGGCATATATCGTCAGGTGCGTGAACTACTGAAACGTCCAGGCCACGGCAGCGAGCGCCCATGAAGCGTACAGCTCCGCGACAGGCCGAGGGCAGCGAAGCCCGTCCGGCCGGCGATGGCGATCCCACCGCCCGGCCACCGAGAGGAGTGGCACGTGACAGTCGAGACCGGCGTTGTGACCACCGTCGTACCGCAAGACACCGAACTCATCCAGCTGCTCACCCCGGAAGGGGAGCGGACCGGCCATCCCGATTACCCGCTGGACGACGTCGACCTCAAAGGCCTGTACCGGGACATGGTCCTGGTCCGCAGGATCGACACCGAGGCGATCTCGCTGCAGCGCCAGGGGGAACTGGGCATCTGGGCCTCGCTGCTGGGCCAGGAGGCCGCCCAGATCGGTTCGGGGCGCGCACTGTCCCCGAAGGACATGGCGTTCCCCACCTACCGCGAGCACGGCGTCGCCTGGTGCCGCGGCGTCGACCCGGTGAAGCTGCTCGAACTCTACCGGGGCGTCAGCCACGGCGGCTGGAATCCCGAAGAGCACAAGTTCCAGCTGTACACGATCGTGATCGGCGCGCAGACCCTGCACGCCACCGGCTACGCCATGGGCATCCAGCGGGACGGCGCCGACGACGAGGCGGTCATCGTGTACTTCGGCGACGGCGCCACCAGCCAGGGCGACGTGAACGAGGCGTTCATCTGGGCATCGGTGTTCAACGCGCCGGTCGTGTTCTTCTGCCAGAACAACCAGTGGGCGATCTCCGAGCCGCTGGAGCGGCAGAGCCGCATCCCGCTGTACCAGCGGGCGCGCGGCTTCGGCTTCCCGGGCGTGCGCGTGGACGGCAACGACGTGCTGGCCTGCTACGCGGTGACCAGGAAGGCGCTGCGCGCCGCGCGCGAGGGCCAGGGCCCGACGCTGATCGAGGCGTTCACCTACCGCATGGGCGCGCACACGACCACGGACGACCCGACCAGGTACCGGCTGGCCAGCGAGCTCGAGACGTGGAAGCTGCGCGATCCCATCGAGCGGGTCAAGTCGTACCTCATCCGCAGCGGCCAGGCAGAGCCAAGCTTCTTCGATGAGATCGACGCCGAGGCCAAGCGGGTCGGCGGGCGCGTCAGGGAGGCCTGCCGGACGATGCCGGACCCGGCGCCCATGGCGCTGTTCGACCACGTCTACGCCGGCCAGAACCGGATCCTCGCCGGCGAGCGCCAGCGGTACGCCGAGTACCTGGACTCCTTCGGGGAAGGGGCGGGACGATGACGAAGCTCACCCTGTCCAGGGGGCTGAACGAGGGGCTGCGCCGCGCGCTGGAAGCCGACCCCAAGGTGCTGATCATGGGCGAGGACGTCGGCAAGCTCGG